>CAYRUT010000001.1:0-87236 GCA_964427545.1 uncultured Bifidobacterium sp.
AAGCACGCCGCCAGCGTTCGTCCTGAGCCAGGATCAAACTCTCCATCAAGAACTCGTCGCTTGCGCGACTTCGTTCGGGAAAGTCTGTGGGATCCGGGGGGAATAACCCCGAGACCCCAGTTTCTGACTTTGTTTTGTTTTTGTTTGGGACGGATGGGAATCCGTCCCTGAATTGACAGACAACATGAAACGGCAAAGCCGCCATGCTGCCCGCACTGGCGTTCAGTCTTCTCTTCTGTTTTCAAGGAGCCAATAGCTCACCGGCATGTGCCAAAGGCAGTGATACCGGCACCCGCAGTCGCGAAACGCTTCTGAGGGGCGAGTTGCAATGCTAACGGCGCCCCGGAGCCATTCACAACACGGGTTTCCGAAGATTTTCGGGGTCTGAGCCTGTGGAAAAGTCAGGCCCCGCCCGAGAGGTCGAGCAGGTGGTAACTGGTCTTGCCCTTGCGCAGGAGCACCCACCGACCGTGGAGCAGGCCTTGTTTTGCAAGGGTTTCCCCGTCTTCGAGGGTCGCCCCGTTCACTTTCACGCCCTTTTGCTGCACGGCTCTGCGGGCCTCGCTTGTGGATGACACCAGGCCACAGCGCTGCAGAACCCCGAACACGTCGTCGAGATCGGCAGCCGAGACAGAGGTGCACGCAACCTCGCGCGACACGGCAAGCAGTGCATCGACGGACGCCGAGGTGGGATCGGCACCGAACAAGATGTCGGCGGCAGCCTCTGCATCGCGTGCGGCGGTCGCACCGTGCACGAGTGATGTCATCTCTGCAGCGAGAGTTCGTTGCGCGGTTCGCTTCCCCGGATCTTCTGCATGCCGCGAGATGACGTCGTTGGTTTCGTCGAGCGGGCTCAACGAGAACTGCGGAAGGTACTTCACGACGTCTTCGTCGGCCATCTGCATCCAGAACTGCCGGAACTGGTACGGCGAGGTTCTCGACGCGTCGAGCCACACGGCACCACCGGCGGTCTTGCCGAATTTCTGTCCGTCACTGCGCGTCACGAGAGGCCACGTCGCCCCGTATGCAGCGCGCGACAAGGTCTTGCGGATGAGGTCGATACCCGTCGTGATGTTGCCCCACTGGTCGGATCCGCCCATCTGGAGTTCGACATCGTGCTCGGCGCAGAGATGACGGAAATCGTTCGCCTGAAGAAGCATGTAACTGAACTCTGTGTACGACAGACCGTTCTCCGAGTTGAGACGGTTCTTGACTGACTCCTTGGCCATCATCTGGTTGACGGTGACATGCTTGCCGACGTCGCGAAGAAACTCGAGCGCACTGATTCGCGATGTCCAGTCTGCATTGTTGACGAGCGTCGCCGACGCGGCGCCCGGCGTGAAGTCGAGAAGTTTCTGCAGCTGCGACTTGATGCACTCGACGTTGTGGCGCAACGTCTCTTCATCGAGCAGATTGCGTTCCTCGCTCTTGCCCGACGGGTCACCCACCATGCCCGTGGCACCTCCGGCCAACGGGAACGGACGGTGACCTGCGAGCTGGAAACGACGCAACGTCAACTGACCGAGCAGGTGCCCCACATGCAGAGAATCGGCAGTCGGGTCGAACCCGACGTACACACCGACCGGGGAGGAATCGAGACGCGACTCGAGTGCCTCGGCACCTGTGGTGTCGTGGATCAAACCGCGGGCGGAGAGTTCTGCGATGAGGCCCTTCGTCGTCACGATGTCCATGTTTCCACACCGACAACCCCGCCACGCGACCTATTGTTGACCCGTGCCGTCGAACAGATTGCCCGGAGCGCAGGGACTTTTCGACAGCAACGACCCCATGCACAATGCCCTGTTGGCGCAGGCGCAGGCATGCTCGTCGATCGGTTCGACGATGTACGAGAGACTGTTTCTCGACCTCGCCGATGACTACGCCGACAACGGCCGCACCTACGCGCTTCTCGCCGGGCGCAGCGCACGGCCTGTCCACGATGCGATTCCCCTGCGTCTCGCCGGAGCCCTCCACCGCATCGTTCTGTCGGGGAAGGACCCGCGTCTTGCGCGCCACTACCCCAGCGTGGGCGGCACACCGGGTGCTGATTTCACCGCAGACGTCATCGCGTACATGCGTGACCACACCGAGGAAATCGATCTTGCGCTGACCCAACAGGTGCAGACCAACGAGGTCGGGCGCAGCATCGTGCATCTTGCCGTCTCCCACTGGTTGACGTCGCTCTCGATCACCGGTTTCGACCTGCTCGAGATCGGCGCGAGCGCGGGACTCAACATGAACTTCGACAGGTACTACGCGTGTTCGCAGCAACTGCGCATGGGTGACCCGTCGTCGACGGTCAGGTTCATGGGGGATTCGTTCACGCACACACCCCACCTGCCGCGGACCGCCGCACGGGTCCACCGCAAGCGTGGCGTCGACATCTCCCCTCTCGACGTGACGAACGAGAGCGACCGCATCCGCCTGCTGTCGTTCTTCTGGCCCGACCAGAAGAAACGTCTCGAGAGAGCCAGGGCCGCCATCGACATCGCGCTGCAGAACCCGCCCGTGGTCGACCAGGGTTCGGCAGACACATGGCTCGAGGCACAGCTGGCGCGACCGTTCGAGCGCGCGGTCGTGGTGTTCCACTCGATCGTGTGGCAGTACCTGGGTGAGCGCGTGCAGTCAGGTGTCCGTGCGGCGCTCGAACAGGCAGGTGCCGGTGCGACTCCCGAGACTCCCCTGCTGTGGGTGCGAATGGAACCAGCCGGCGCGGTTGCCGACGTGCAGGTCGACATGTGGTCAGGAGACAACTCGGGGCCGAGTCATCACGTTCTCGCCGAGGTCGGGTACCACGGCGGCAACATGAACTGGTTCGGCTAGAACTCCCGCCCGAGGGCGCGCCTGACCAGATCGGGCACCGCAACCGGTTTCGGCGCGCCGGGTGTTGTGCTGACATAGGTGATGGTGCAGTCGAACACTGCCTCGTTGCGCACCGACATCGACACGACGACGTCGAACGAGGTGTTTCCCCACCGGGTCACCGAGCACTCGGCATCGATGATGTCTCCGTACCCCGCACCTCTGTGCCACGTGCCGCTCGCGGTCTTCAGCATGAAGTCGAAACCGATCTCGACCATGTTGACGTCGTTCATCGCGACGCCCAGTTCGGCTGCCAGGGCATGGCGCATGAACTGGGCAACCGCATCGTCTGCATACATCCAGTAGTTGGCGTTGAACACGACGTTCTGCATGTCGCACTCGTTGTAACGGACACGGATCGATTCGACGAACTTCATCGGCCCCGCTCCCTCGCCTCTGACAGGGCAGACGAAAGCCGTTGTTGCTGGGCAGCGGCGGCAGCCGGGCCACCGGCACCGGGCGAGGTCCGACGACCGACGGCCACACCGGGAGAGAAAAGAGCGGCGGCCTCGTCCCCCAGTTCGGGATGTGCCCTCACGATCTCCTGCATCGGAACCGACCGGGCGATCGAGTCACGCACCACCGCACCGACGATCGCATGCGCCTGACGGAAAGGTGTGCCCCGTTGAACCAACCATTCGGCGAGATCGGTCGCGACAAGAGCCTCGGCGTCGGCCGCCCGGATCATCGAGTCGGTGCGGAAAGTCGCCGTGGCGATCATTCCGGTGAGCGCAACGAGAGCACGACGGACCTGGTCGACCGAGTCGAACAGGGGCTCTTTGTCTTCCTGCAGGTCGCGGTTGTACGCGAGCGGCAGGCCCTTCAGCATCGTGAGAACCGAGGTGAGGTTGCCGATCAGCCTGCCGGTCTTGCCACGCGCGAGTTCGGCGATGTCGGCGTTCTTCTTCTGGGGCAGCATCGACGAACCGGTGGCGTATGCATCGTCGAGAACCGCGAACCCGAACTCGGCACTCGTCCACAGCACCCACTCCTCGCCGATGCGTGAGAGGTGCACGCCGAGCAGAGCGATGCCGAACAACGTCTCTGCCACGAAGTCACGGTCCGAGACCGCATCGAGGGAGTTGGCGAATGTCGAGGCAAACCCCAGTGTCTTCGCCGTGTGGTCCGGGTCGATCGGCAGCGATGTCCCGGCGAGGGCACCTGCACCGAGCGGAGAGACGTCCATGCGCTCGAGAGCATCGGCAAGCCGGTCGGCATCGCGCAGCAACGCCCACGCGTGTGCGCGGAGGTGGTGCGACAGCAGCACCGGCTGGGCGTGCTGCACGTGGGTGTAGCCGGGCAGTCGCACCGGCGGCACGGCACTGTCGGCCTCTGCGGCCCGTGCGTGCAGCACCTCGGCCAGCGCGATGACGGCATCGCGCACACGTGCCACCTCCCGCTTGCACCACAGGCGCAGGTCGGTTGCCACCTGGTCGTTGCGGCTGCGGGCAGTGTGCATGCGTGCACCTGCGTCGCCGGCGATCTGGGTGACCCTCCGTTCGACTGCAGTGTGTATGTCCTCGTCTGTCGGTTCGAACACGAACGACCCGCTCTCGAATTCGGACCTCACCCGGTCGAGCGCCGCGACTATTGCGGCGCCGTCGGCTGCACCGAGAATGCCCGTCGCCACCAGCATCTCCACATGGGCGCGCGAACCCTCGATGTCGTCTGCCCAGAGACGGCTGTCGAACGAGAGACTCTCTGTGTACGCCATCAGTTCCTCTGCCGGAGCAGAGGCAAAGCGGCCGTGCCACAGCGCGGCGCCGTCAGAGACCTGTTTCTCAGTCATGTGCGTCTGCCTTCTTCCGCGGGATGCCACCGGTCGAATCGGAGACACCCGACAGACGACGGAGTTCCTGCGCGAGACCGCAGCCGCCGATCTCTTCGGATGCGACACAGAAGATCGTGTCGTCTCCCGCCACCGTGCCCAGCAGGCCGTCGAGCCCGCTGCGGTCGAGTGCCGACGCAACGACATGGGCACAGCCGGGTGGCGTGCGGATGACAACGAGATTGGCGCTCGAGGTGACCTCGGCGACCCACTCCGCCATCACACGGCGCAGCTGGTCGGTGGGGGCCGGACGTGCAGGCGCATACTCGGCGATTGCGTACTCGGTGTCGCCACCGGGCACCCTGATCTTCACTGCGCCGAGTTCTTCGAGGTCGCGGGACACCGTGGCCTGTGTTGCCTCGATGCCGTGGTCCCTCAGGAGTTCCTGCAGTTGCGGCTGGTTCGAGATGCTCTGCTGGCCGATGAGGCGTGCGATCAACTGCTGTCGTTGCTGTTTCGTGCTCATGTCACCCTCCGATCACCCATGCGACTGCACCACGGGCCGATGTCAACCGGTGGTGGCCCTGCTCGATCACCAGGCTCGCGGGAGACTCGAACACCTCCGACGAGACTTCCTCACCCCGGTGGGCCGGCATGCAGTGCATGAAACGTGCACCTTGCTCTGCACGCCCCATCACATCGGCGGTGACGCAGTACCCGGAGAAGATCCTGCGCCGTTCTGCCGCCTCGCTTTCCTGACCCATCGATATCCACGTGTCGGTGTGCACCACGTGTGCACCCTCTGCCGCCTCGAACGGGTCGCTCGACTGGCGCACAGAGCCACCGAGTGCGCGGAGGCGTGCGAGTTCGCCGTCGGAAGCGTCGTACCCCGCCGGACAGCCGAGCGAGAACGAACCACCGAGCATGCACACGGCCTCGGCCAGGGAACGGGCAACGTTGTTGTAGTCACCCAGCCAGGCGACCGTCAACGAATCGATGCTGCCGACGTGCTGTTCCATCGTCAGAACGTCGGCGAGGGCCTGCAACGGGTGCGACATGTCGCTCAGCATGTTGACCACCGGAACCACGTCGCAGGCAGCCATGCGTTCGATGACCGAATGCGAGAACACCCGCGCCGCCAGCACCGCGTGGTACCCGGCCATGATCCGCGTGATGTCCTCGACCGTCTCTCTCGTGTCGAATCCGACTTCCTCGCCGCGTGTGTACACCGGGTGACCGCCGAGCTGCACCACGGCCATCTCCATCGAGTGGCGGGTTCTGTTCGAGGGCTTCTCGAAGATCATCGCCACGCCGCGGCCCTGCAACGGGCGCACCGACGCAACCGCAGGGTCGGTCGACATCGAGAGGATCTCGCGGAACGACTCGCGACCGAGACCCACGACGTCGACCATGTGACGGAAGCGAGAAGTGCTCACGACAGAACCTTCGCCATGAGTCCGAGTGCCTCGTCGATCTCGTCGTACGACACGGTGATCGGTGGCGCGAGCCGCACCGTCGTTGCGTTGACGCCGTTCACGATGAGCCCCATCTCGAGAAGCGCGGGGACAACATCTTTCGTCTCGACCCCCGTCACCAACTGGGCCCCGAGCAGGAGTCCCCTGCCCCTCACGTGGTCGATCTTCGCCAGTTTCGACAGTTCGGCCGAGAGATAGCCGCCCTTCTCGCGCGCCAACCGGGGTGCGTCGATCGCCGTCATCTCCTCGATGACCGCCAGCACCGCAGACGTGGCGAGAGCGGTGCCGCTGTAGGTCGACCCGTGGTCACCCGGCTGCATCACCGAGGCGATGTCACGACGTGCCCACAGCGCACCCACCGGCATTCCGTTGCCCATGCCCTTGGCGAAGGTCACGGCATCGGGTTCGATTCCCGCGTGCTGGAAGCCGAACCATTCCCCGGTGCGACAGAACCCTGTCTGCACCTCGTCGATGATGAGGAGCACCCCGCGTTCCCGGCACATCGCCTGGACACCGCGCAGGTAGTCGACATCGGCGGGGATCACGCCGCCCTCGCCCTGGATCGGCTCGAGCATCACTGCAGACACCGACGAATCGACGAGCTTGTCGAGAGACGAAAGGTCGCCGTACTCGCAGTAGCGGAAACCCTCGGGCATCGGCTGGAAGGCCTCGTGCTTGGCGGGCTGGCCGGTGAGCGCGAGAGCGCCGAGCGTGCGCCCGTGGAAACTCCCGAGCGCAGACACCATCGAGTGACGCCCGCGTCCGCCGAACTTGCGGGCCAGTTTGATCGCGGCTTCGTTCGCCTCGGCACCCGAGTTGCAGAAGAACACCTGTCCGTCGCCTGCGCCGGCGTCTGCCATCAGCCGAGACAACGCGACCGCCGCGCGCGTGGCGGTGGTGTTGGCGAAGAAGTTCGAGACGTGCAGCAGGGTCTGTGCCTGGTCGGAGATCGCCCGTGCGACGGCGGGGTTCGCGTGCCCCAACGACACCACGGCTATGCCGCTGAGAAAATCGAGATAGCGCTTCCCGTTGACGTCCCATAGTTCGGTTCCGCTTCCCTTCTCGAACATCACGGCGGGCGCACCGAACACCGGGATGAACGGGCAATGGTCGCGACCCGGGTTGACCGACTGTGCGGCCGCAGAAGAAACAAAAGCGTGGCTCATGGGTGACCCCCGGTGATCATGGTTCCGACCCCTTGGTCGGTGAAGAGTTCGAGCAGCAGAACGTGCGCGATGCGGCCGTCGAGGATGTGCGCGCTCTTCACACCGCCGCGAACCGCCTGCATGCAGCTCTCGACCTTGGGGATCATGCCGCCCGAGACGGTTCCGTTGTCGATGAGCGCGGCAAGTTCGGGCACGGTGATGCGCTTGATCAACGAAGCTGCATCATCGATGTCGGCGCGCAGACCGGCGATGTCGGTGAGATAGATGATCTTCTCGGCCCCGAGCGCCTCGGCCACCGCACCGGCGGCGGTGTCGGCGTTCACGTTGTACGGCTGACCGTTTGCATCGACACCGACCGTCGACAGGACCGGGACGAACCCGTCTGCCAGGAGGCCCTCGATGACCTGCGGGCGCACCTTCTCGACGTCGCCGACGTACCCCAGTGCCGCATCACGCGGCGTCACCTGGATGGTGCGGCCGTCCTCGCCGGAGAGACCGACCGCGACGTTGCCGTGGGCATTGATGGCACTCACGATCTGGGGGTTGACCTGGCCGTTCAGCACCATCTGCACGACCTTCATCGTTGCGTCGTCGGTGACGCGCAGCCCGTTCGAGAACGACGACTCGATGTTCAGACGGGCCAGCATCTCGTTGATCTGCGGACCGCCGCCGTGCACCACCACCGGGCGGATGCCGACGGTGTGCATGAGAACGATGTCCTCTGCGAACAGCGCGAGCGCGTCGTGTTCCGACGTGCCCGCAAGGGCATTGCCGCCGTACTTCACCACGACGGTGCGGCCGGCGAAGCGCCGGATGTACGGGAGCGCCTCGACGAGAACCTGCGCGGTGGTCGGGACGCTCACGGGTAGACACCCACCGTGTTGAGACCCATTGTCTCGGGCAGACCGAGCACGACATTCATCGACTGCACGGCACCGCCCGATGCACCCTTTGCGATGTTGTCGAGCGCGGCAAGAACCATCACATACCCCGTGCGCTCGTCGAAACGTGCGGTGATGTGCACACAGTTGGTGCCGAGTGTCGCCTTCGTCGAGGGAACCTGCGGCCGCACGACGATGAACGGTTCGTTCTTGTAGAAAGTGGCGAGCGCGGCGAGCAGCGACGCGGTGGTGGGCGCAGCGCCGCAGGGCCGCGCATAACAGGTGGCGAGAATGCCGCGGTTCATCGGGGCGAGGTGCGGGGTGAAGAGAACCTGGGCGCCGGTGACCTGTTCGATCTCGGGCGTGTGCCTGTGGTCGAGCAGGCCGTACGCCGTGAAGTCCTCGTCGACTGTCGAGAACATGCTCGTGTGTTTCAGCGCGCGTCCCGCACCGCTGACCCCGGATGCCGCGTCGACGATGACTCCCTGTGCCTCCACGATGCCCGACCGCACGAGCGGGGTGAGAGCGAGCGATGCAGCCGTCACGTAACAGCCGGGGGTGGCCACCAGCTTTGCCCCACGGAGTTCGCTGCGGTACAACTCGGGAAGGCCGTACACCGCACGCGACAACCACTCGCTCTGGTCGTGGTCGAACCCGTACCAAGTCGGGTACAGAGAGGCATCTTTCAGCCGGAACGCGGCGGACAGGTCGATCACGCATCCGACACGGGGAGCAAGTTCGGGAACAAGCCCGAGCGAGACCTCGTGCGGCAGGCCGAGGAACACCACGTCGAGACCGGCGAAGCGCTCGAGGCTGTACTCCTCGAAGACGAGGTTCGGATAGGCCGCCGCGAGCGAGGGGTACAGAAGACTGGCCAGGGTGCCGGCCTGGGAGTCGCCCGTTGCCGCCACGACCTCGACCTCGGGGTGCTGGGCGCACAGACGCAACAGTTCTGCGCCCGTGTAGCCCGATGCCCCGATGATTCCGACTGTGACCATAGATGCATTATCATACGGCCTAGTGAATGATAATACAATCATCCCACCCCAATCAGGGGCCTTGCTGGTCGCCCACCCCCTGATGGGCGACCCCAACTTCGCCCGCACCGTGGTGCTTCTGATCGCCCACGACGACGACGGCTCGATGGGCGTGGTTGTGAACCGGGCGGATTCCGAACCGATGCACGACCCCGACTCCCCTGTCCAGAGGTGGATCCACTCGTCGGCACCGCCGTATGCGACCTTTGTGGGCGGACCCGTCGAACCCTTCGGCTACCTGTGCCTTCGCGCCGACGACGCAACCTCGAGCGGAGTGAGGTCGCTCGACATCGTGAGTGACCTCCCGAGCGGAGACGGTTCCCACCGCATCTTCCGCGGCTATGCCGGTTGGGCGCCCGGACAACTGCGCGACGAGATCAACGAGGGTGGATGGTTCGTCGTGCCGTCACGGCCGGGCGATGCCTTCGACAACGACCCGTCGACGCTGTGGGTACGTGTGTTGCGACGACAACACGGTGATCTCAGACGGGTGGCGTCTTTCCCCGACGATCCGACCCTGAACTGAACCTGAACCGGCCACGGCTCGCTGGTGGCACCCGACGACCGAGTCGATCAGCGACGGAACTGGGCGCCGGACTTCTCTGCAGCGGCGACGCAGGCCGCGTGCACCTCTGCGAGAACAGCGTCTGTGAGCGTGCCGTTGTCTTCCTGCAACCTCAGACGAAAGGCAAGACTGCGCGCATCGTCGGGCACACCTTTGCCGCGGTACACGTCGAACAGCCCGATCGACACCAGCCTCTTGCCCGCGGCCTGGCGGAGCGCTCGCTGGACCGTCGATGCCGCGACAGAATCGGGCACCACGAACGCCAGGTCGACGTCGCTCGACGGGAAGCGGTTGATGTCGCGTGCCTGCACGGGCTTCGGCTCTTCGGTGAGAAGCACGGTGAGATCGACCTCGAGAATGCTCACCCGGCCCTCGATGCCGAGTTCGTCGAGAACGAGCGGGTCGACCTCGCCGACAACACCGATGACCTTCTTGCCCCGTGCGAGCGTCGCCGAACGCGTCGGGTGAAGACCCTCGGGCACACGCGACTGGTCGAGCTGAGCACCCACCGACAACGCGTCGCACAGCATGTTCCATTGCGTGAGAGCGGTTTCTGCATCTCCGCCGGCGACGATGACTGCAAGTTGCTCGGTCTCGTCGGGCAGTTGCTGCCCGGACGACGGGTAGACATGCCCGATCTCCCAGAGCCCGATCGACGGCGCGCGGTGCGACTGGTTGTAGCGGAGCGATTTCAGAAGGCCCGGACGCAGTGAGGTGCGCAGGATCGACTCGTCGGCGACAAGTGGGTTCGCCAGACGCAGTGCGTTCTCTTCCGTGATGCCGACCCTCGGCAGGTCTCCGCCCGCAAGAAACGGCGACGGCATCGCCTCGTCGAGACCCATTCCGACGAGAACCCGACGCACAAGGCGCCGCCTCTGCTGCACGTGCGACAACCGCCCGTGCACGGTCGACTTCGGCACGGTCTTGCCGATGTTGTCGTACCCGAAATGACGGGCGACCTCCTCGATGATGTCGACCTCCTGCGCACAGTCCGGCCGCCACGTCGGCACGACCGTCGTGACCGTGTCGCCCGAGATTGACGGCGAGAATCCGATCGAATCGAGAATCGAGAGAACCCTGCTCTCGGGAACCGCCACCCCGAGCAGTGCGTTCATGCGTGCAAGCGACATCGTCACGGTTGTCGGTTGCGGGCACGACGGGGTCGTCTCGAACGTGGCCCCGGCATGGAGAGTTGCGCCCGGGCTGGACTCGCGCAGGATCGTGACGAACCTCTCGGCACCGAGAACCCACCCGTGCGGGTCGACGCCCCTCTCGAACCTGATCGAGGCTTCCGACCGCAGGCCGTGCCGTTGCGCAGAGAAACGCACGGGGTCCGGAGCAAACCAGGCACTCTCGAGAGCGAGGTTGGTGGTCGCATCGGTTATCTCGGAATGAAGGTCGCCCATGATGCCCGCGAGGCCGACTCCTTCGTCGGAATCTCCGTTGCAGATCAACAGATCGTCGGCATTCATCGTGCGGGTCTGTCCGTCGAGAGTGGTGAGAGTCTCGCCTTCTTTCGCGAAGCGCACCCGGAACGACGACACGACGTCTGCGTCGTAGGCATGGTTCGGCTGGTTCAACTCGAGCATGACCAGGTTCGACGCGTCGACGACGTTGTTGATCGACCGCATCCCGAGATGTGCAAGTCGCGCCGCAACCCATCTCGGCGACGGCCCCACCGACACGTTGCTGAGGCACGACAGCGAGAACGAACCGCAGTTGTGCGGCGCCTCGATCGACACCCTCAGCGACTTTGCCCCGCCGCGGTCACCGGTGTCGATGCGCGGCCCGCGCAGCGGCACACCGAAATGCGCGGCAAGGTCGCGCGCAACCCCGAGATGCCCCCAGCAGTCGGCACGGTTGCGGGTGAGGTCGAGGTCGTAGACCACGTCGTGCTCGATGCCGAGGGCAACGAACGGGCTGACACCGAGCTGCGTTCCGGGCGGGAGGATGAGCAGCCCGCTCGACTCGTCGGAGATTCCGAGTTCGACCTCGGAACACAGCATTCCCTCGGAGTCAATCTCGAGGATCGCACGACGGGCGATCTGCATGCCGTTCGGCATCGTCGTGCCGAGCGTGGCCAGCGGAACGATGTCGCCCTCGCTCATGTTCGTGGCACCACACCAGACATGCCGCTCGACTCCGTCGCCGGCATCGACGTAGCAGCGGGTGACCTTCGCGGCATCGGGATGCTTTTCCATCCGCGTGATGCGTGCCGCGACGACACCCTCCACCGGGGCGCCGACGACGACCATCTCTTCCACCGCCAGGCCCAGCGAGTTGAGCGCATCGGCAACGGTGTCGGGGTCGGCCGGTATGTCGGCCATCTCCCGCAGGATCGACAGGAGGATCTTCACGAGAACTGCTCCGTGAAACGCACGTCGTCGGAGTACATGTCGCGCAGGTCGTTCACGCCGTGGCGTTCCTTGGCCATGCGGTCGATGCCGAACCCGAATGCGAACCCGCTCCACTCGTCGGGGTCGAGACCTCCTGCGCGCAACACGTGCGGGTGCACCATGCCGCAACCACCAAGCTCGATCCACGAGCCGTCGGGGCGGCGGATGTCGAACTCGGCACTCGGTTCGGTGAAGGGAAAATACGACGGCCTCAGCCTGCTGGTGAAGCCCGCGCCGAAGAATGCCTTCGTGAAGGCCTCGATCGTGCCGGCAAGGTCGGCGAAGGTGATTCCCCTGTCGATCACGAGTCCTTCGATCTGGTGGAACACCGGCATGTGGGTCGCGTCAGGGGTCTCCTTCCGGAAGACCCGGCCGGGCATGATGGCATAGATCGGAGGTGGCCACTCCTGCATCACCCTGATCTGCACCGGCGAGGTGTGCGTGCGCAGAACGACACTGCCCTCGACGTCACTCTCGACGAACAGAGTGTCCCACATGCTGCGTGCCGGGTGGCTCGGCGGCATGTTGAGCGCCTCGAAGTTGTAGAAGTCGGTCTCCACCTCGGGACCCTCGGCAACCTGGAAGCCGAGACCTATGAAGACGTCCTCGAGGCGTTCGGTTGCCTGGGTGACGAGATGCATTCGCCCGCGGCGGCGCGTGGCGCCGGCCGACATGGCCAGTTCCGTCATGTCGACGCGCTCGGCCTCGATGCGGGTCGCGAACTCGGCCCGGCGCAGTTCCCGCAGCCGGCCGTCGGCAACCGCCGACAGCTCGGTGAGTGCATCGTTCACGGCGGCGCCGAGTGTCTTGCGCTGTTCGGGGTCGGACACCTTCCCGAGCGACGACTTGACCGCCGCGATCGCACCCTTCTTGCCCGTCAGGGCGGAGACAACGGCACGGAGTTCGTCGGTGGATGCAGCAGCACGCACCTTCTCGGTGCCGTCGGAAAGCGCGGCGCGGAGTTGGCTCAGTTCGGGAGATTCGGCGTCAGACATGTCGTTGAAACGCTACTCCGAGCCGTGTTCACCCGAGGGGAGCATTAGGAGTCGTCCCGCGCACGACGCAGGTGGCTGATGTGCATCGCCATCACTGTCCCCGCCATCGCCACGTTCAGGCTCTCGGCCCGCCCGCGGTGCTCGATCGTGACCCACGCATCGACCTCTGCGTCGGCGGCGAGACCGTGGGCCTCGTTGCCGAGCACGATCCCGACGCAACCGGAGAGGTCTGCCGAATAGAGCGATTCCGGGGCCGGGGCCGACAAAGAATCGTGCGAGGTGGTCCCGATGAGCCGCACCCCGTGGTCACGCAGCACCGACAGCGAATCGATCTGCCACACCGGCACGTGGAACACCGCACCGGCCGATGCGCGCACCACCTTCGGCGACCATGGGTCGACTGTCGAACCAACGAGCACGACGCCGCGCGCCCCCGCCGCCTCGGCCGAACGCACGAGAGTGCCCAGGTTGCCCGGGTCAGACACTTCGTGGCACACGAGCAACCAGTCGTCGTTCCCGCAGCTCAACGCTCCGGCGTCGGGAATCGAGCAGACGGCGAGAATCCCGCGCGGTGACTCGGTGTCGCTCACCGAGGCGAACGTCTTCGCATCAAGTTCGAACGTCTCGACGGGCGCCTCGTAGTCGTCGTAGTCGTCGCGCACGTACTGTTCGCGCACACGCACACCGGCGTCGAACGCCTCGCGCACCAGTGTCGGCCCCTCGACGACAAAGACACCCTCGCCGTAACGGAAACTGCGGCGCCCGGTGAGGCGCCGCAGAAACTGAACCCGGGGGTTCGAGGATGACAGAGGCGTGCGACTCAGGCGAGCGCAGCCTTCGCGGACTTGACGAGTGCGCTGAACGCCTCGGCATCGTGCACCGCGAGGTCGGCGAGGATCTTGCGGTCGACCTCGATTCCTGCGGCATTGAGACCGGCAATGAAGCGGCTGTAGGAAATGTCGTTCAGGCGGCATGCAGCGTTGATGCGCTGGATCCACAGACGGCGGAACTCACCCTTCTTTGCGCGGCGGTCGCGGAATGCGTACTGCCCCGAGTGGAGCACCTGCTCGTTTGCGGCGCGGAACGAACGGCTCTTGTTGCCGTAATAGCCCTTTGCCTTCTCCAGCACCGCGCGGTGCTTCTTGCGTGCATGAACTGCTCTCTTGACGCGTGCCATGTGTTTCTCCTATCTCTCGTGTCTGTGACTAGCGCTCACCCAGGAGGCGCTTGATCTTGCGGGCATCACCGGGGTGCACGTCGACGTCGCCTGCAAGGCGACGCGTACGGACACTGGACTTCTTCTCGAAGAGGTGCTGGCGGTTGGCCTGCTGGCGGCGCAGCTTGCCTGATCCCGTCTTCTTGAACCGCTTTGCGGCTGTCTTGCTGGTCTTCATCTTCGGCATGTTCTATTCCTCTTCCTCGTTGTCGGTCTTTGCGGACTCTTGCGGCGCATCCGTTGATTCGGTCGCGACGTTGTCCTTGTTCTTCTTGGCGGGAGCCTTCTTGTCGGGAGAGAGCACCATTGTCATGTTTCTGCCTTCGAGCCTCGCCTGGGTCTCGACCTTGGCGAGTGACCCGAGTTGCTCGAGTGCCGCATCGAGAATCTTGGCGCCGAGTTCGGGGTGGGCGACCTCACGGCCGCGGAACTGCAGGGTGACCTTCACCTTGTGTCCGTCCTCGAGGAAGTCGCGCATGTGGCGAACCTTCGTGTCGAAGTCTCCCTTTCCGATCTTCGGCCGGAACTTCACCTCTTTCACGGTGACATGGGTTGTCTTCTTGCGGGATTCTTTTGCCTTCTGCGCCTCTTCGTACCGGAACTTTCCGTAGTCCATGATGCGGCACACGGGCGGGTTCGCGAGCGGTGCAACCTCGACAAGGTCGAGATCGAGTTCGCGGGCCAGTGTCAACGCATCTGCGGTGGATCGAATTCCCACCTGACTGCCGTCGGGACCGATGAGTCGTACCTCTCGCGCACGGATGCGCTCGTTGTACCTCGGCTCGTTATTCTGCGGCGTAGCTATGACTGTCTCTCTTGTGCAATGGGCCTTGCCCTCCTCTGTCGTGATCCGCTCTCGCGGCTCGTTCGTGACAATGCACGAAGCAGGAGGCAGGCACCGAGAGGTGCTCGCATTCTCGACCCACTGCACTCCCGAACCGGGGTGAGAAGGTGGGGGCCGAAAACCCCACTTCGTTCAATTGACCCCGTTAGGGTACCGCCCGAGGACCCGAGACGACACCATGCCCACCGACCACACCGACGACGACGCCACTGCCGAGACCCTCGAGGCCATTGCCGACGCCCGCCGGCGCCTGGCCGAGGTGCCCGCCTCGGTGGTGGTCACGAACCATGCCATGGGCCTGTTCGAACTTGCCGCCATCCACCTGTCTGCCGAACCCGCCCGCCTCGCCGAGGCCGCCCTGGCGATCGATGCCCTGGGTTTCCTCGTGGACGGCCTGGGGGAACGCCTGGGGGAACACCACGAGACGCTCGTTGCCGCACTCGGCAACATCCGGATGGTGTTCGTGCAGAAATCCACGCCGTCAGGGTGACGACGCGGGCCTGATGTCGAAGGCCTCCTCACGAACGACATGGAACGCGGTCGTGAACGACACTGACGTGCCGACCTCTGTGTTGCGGGAACCGTCGGCAATCACGGCGCAGTGGAACGGCCACACCCGCCCGTCGGACCCGGTGATCTCGCCGAGACCCCGGCGCGCATCGAACTCCGTGACGACCCCGGTCAGACGGTTCGTGGTCATGTGGCTCAGTGGATGATCTTCGAGATGGGTATCTCGAGAAGGTCGGACGCACCCGCGTCGATCAATTCGGGAATGAGGGTGTTGATGCCCCGCTTCGGCACGACGGTCTCGACCGCAAAGTCACCCGACGCCAGCTGGGCGATCGTGGGAGATTTCGCCGCCGGCAGCAACGCAAGAACACTGTCCATCGATGCTTTCGCGACGTTCAGCTTCAGCAACACCTTGTCGCGCGCCTCGAGGGTACCCGTGAGGAGAGTGAGGATCTGCTCCATCGCGTGACGCTTCGCCGGGTCTGACCACGACGCCTTGTTGGCGATGAGTTCGGTGTAGCTGGTGAGCATCGTGTCGATGATGCGCAGTCCGGCGGCACGCAGGGCCCGGCCGGTCTCGGTGATGTCGACCACACAGTCGGCGATGTCGGGGATCTTTGCCTCGCTCGCGCCGTAGCTGAGACGGATGTCTGCGCGCACTCCACGCTCGGCGAAGTAACGACGGGTCATCTCTGGGTACTCGGTGGTGACGCGCACGCCGTCCTTCAGGTCGGCCACCGACTGCGCCGGTGAGTCCTGGGCGACAGCGACGACCACGCGGATCGGCAGAGACGTCGCCTTCGAGTATCTCAGTTCCCCGAGACTCACCACGTCGCTGTTCGTCTCCTCGATCCAGTCGCGACCGGTGATGCCGATGTCGAAGAGACCCTCCTGCACGTACGACGCGATCTCCTGCGGGCGCAGGATTCGCACCTCGTCGATGCGTGGGTCATCGATGGTTGCCTTGTAGTCGACAGCCGACGAACGATTGATGGTGAGGTCGGCAGCCTCGAAAAGCTCGAACGTGGCTTTCTCGAGCGAGCCCTTGGGCAGAACGAATTTGAGCACGCGTTGAGGCTATCCAGGCGCCGTGCAGACAGAACCGTGAATTAACCCGGGCTCACTCGAACGTCAGTGCAAGCATGCCGGGTCGACCGCGCAGCCATGCCTCGGCGTCCATCTCGCCGCGACCTTCCGGCTGCACCCTCAACAACCTGAGACTTCCTTCGCCCGTGGCGACGAGGCCCTCGCGCGTGACACGTCCGGGCCCGCCGTCTGTCTCGCCGTCGACGACCTCTGCCGTCACGATGCGCAGCCGCGTTCCGTCGACCTCGGTGTAGGCGCGAACGGCTCTCACCTGTCGGTGGATTGCGACTGCGGGTCTGCGCCAATCGATGCGCAGTTCCTCGCGGCTGATCTTTGCGGCGTGGGTGACGTCGCCGTGCTGTGCTTCGGGTGTCCCGAGGCCCTCCCGCAGGCACTCGAGCAACAACGTCGCGCCGACGTCGGCGAGTTCTGCCGTGAGTGACGACGTGGTCGAGGTGTCGGTGATCGGCACCTCGCGGCGGGCAAAAACGGGGCCCGTGTCGAGCGAGGGCTCGATCTGCATGACACACACGCCGGTTGTGCGGTCGCCGGCCAGCAACGCACGTTCCACCGGGGCCGCACCGCGCCACCGGGGCAACAGCGAGAAGTGAATGTTGATCATCGGCACCGACTCGAGCAGGTCTGCGGGAATCAAGCGTCCGTACGCGACAACAAGACCCATGCGGATGCGGGCAGCATTGTCGCGCACCCACTCGAGGTCGTGCGACACCTCAATGCCGAGTCTCGACGCCGTCTGCTTCACCGGGCTCGGGGACAGTGCAGAGCCACGGCCGCGCTTCGCGTCGGGCCGGGTCACCACACGGGAGATCTCGATTCCGTTGGCGACCAGGTGCTCGAGAACGACCGCTGCTGCGTGTGGGGTTCCGAGAAAGACGTAGTCACGCCTCTCGTCCGGCATCGGTCACTTCAATCCGATGTGGCGTGTCTCTCCGGAGAAACTCCCGCCGTCGGAGATGCGCCTGTACTCGCGCATGGCCTCGTCTCTCTGTTCGGGCGTCATGCGTTCGAACATGAGCACACCGTTGAGGTGATCGAGTTCGTGCTGGAAGAGCCGTGCGAGCAGTTCGTCGGCCTCGACCTGGACTGTGTCACCGTTGAGGTCGACAGCCTCGAGAAGAACCTCTTTCGGGCGCATCATCTCGACGTACAGACCGGGGATCGAGAGACAGCCCTCGTCGTAGACCCATTCGCCGCGCGACTCGACGATGCGCGGGTTGATGAGGGTGACGGGCTCCCCGTCGATGTCGTAGACGAAGATCTGCTTCTGCACCCCGATCTGGGGCGCCGCGAGACCGAGACCCGGCGCCTTGTACATCGCCTGCAACATTGCCTGGGTGAGACGAACGATTTTCCCGTCGATGTTCTCGACCTGGTCGGCGACTGCAGTCAGAACCGGGTCACCGAAGGTGCGGATGTCGTAGCCCATAATCTGAAAGGCTACCTGCAGCATGAACGACGCCCCGGACACCCCGTCTGGCTCCCACTATTTCAGTGAGAGTCCATCCCGTGAGTCACGTCGCGGCGAGTTCGGTTTTGCCGTGGGCGACACCCCGGTCACGGTTGCGACCGACAGCGGGGTCTTCAGCCAGCACGGACTCGACAAGGGCACGCGGGTGTTCCTCGACACCATGCTGCGCCGCGACCTTCCCACACTCGAGCCAGGTTCGGCACTGTGCGACCTCGGGTGCGGAACCGGCGCGATTGCACTCGCGCTCGCGGTTCTCTATCCGCAGTGTGACGTCTTCGCGGTCGACGTCAACGAACGTGCACGGGCACTGTGTGCCGAGAATGCCTCGCGCAACAACCTCCGCAACATCACCGTGGTGCCGCCCGACGGGTTCGACTGCTCGCGGCGTCTCTCGCTGTTGTGGTCGAACCCGCCGATACGCATCGGCAAGGAGGCCCTGCACGACCTGTTGTCGACGTGGCTCTCGCGCCTGGCCCCCGACGGCACTGCCCACCTCGTGGTCGGAAAGAATCTCGGTGCAGACTCCCTCGTGTCATGGCTGAACGAACATGGCTTCCCCACCGCCAGGATCGCGAGCAGCAAGGGCTTCCGGGTGCTCGAGACGGGCAGCTCTCAGTAGCGGGTCGGGTCTGCGTGAACCCGCAGCGACGTGCCGTGTCTCTGCCTGAGAAGCAACAGTGCATCCCGCATCGCGTCACGCGACGGTGCCGAGAGAAGCGCCCCGTCGTCGCGCACCGCGCATCTGACCGGCGCGAGAACCGGGAGGTCGGCAAACGACCCACCGTCGGCGAGCGACACCCGGGCGAGCACCCCGAACGGCGGGAACGAGAAGGTCTCCCTCGTGGCGAGATCGAGATGGTTCCACGCGAGCAGGGCCTGACTGACGTCACCCGACGTGACGGCCCGGAGCAGCGGATGACCGGGGGTGCGTGTCTGCACCACCACCTTCCCGCCGGCCCCCACCACGCGGGCGGCACGGACCAACAACGATGCAACCTCGCGGGCCGCGGTGACACGCGGCGCGTTCAGGTCGCGGTCGATGTCGGCGAACACGACGGTCTCGGCATGGGGAATGCGGAACAACACCGCTTCGGTGCCGACGAACACCGACCCCGATGTCCATGAATCGTCTGTCTCGGCCGTGACCTCGACGACCGGTCGACCTGTCGACTTCTGCACCTGTGACACGAGATGAGACACGCCGCCACGCGGCACCGTGAACGTCGTGCGCCCGCACCCGACGCAGACGAGCCCACGGTCTGACCTGCACTTGCCGCACTGAAGGTGGTCGTCGTCGTCGATCGTGAGGGCAGAACCGCACTCGGCACATGTCTGCAGCGCACGGCACGACCTGCACACCACGAGCCGAGCCTTCCCCTTCGTGTTCAACACGCACACCGTGGTGCCCCGCGAGTCTGACACCGCGTCGAGCAACGACGACGAGAGCAACGACTGTGCAACCGGGACCTCGTTGAGGTCCTCGATGACCATCGTCGGCCAACCGACGGGCGTCGGCACGACCACCGTGGCGTCACGGTGCAACAGCATCGACTCGGCAGAGGGAACGGATGAGGTGAGAACGCACGGCACGCCGAGCCGGCGGGCACGTTCCCGTGCAACGTCGACAGAGTTCCATGTCGGCGAACGCTCGTCATGGTGCAGTTCGTCGTGTTCGTCGATGACCACGATCGACGCCACGTCGCGGCACGGGGCGAACACCGCCGACCGGGCCCCGATCACCACGTTCACCCCGGCACGTGCGGCATCCCAGTCGTCGGGTGCGAGGGCTGTCGTCAGACCACGGCGGCGAAGCGACGCTGCCCCCAGCACGGCCATTCGTTGCGTCGGGCACACCACCAGCACGGGGCCACGGTGCGCAAGCGAATGAACCACCGTCAGCGCCGATGCGCACGGTGCGATCATGAGCAGCCCGCCACCCGCATCGGCAAGTTCCCGTGCGGCGTCAGCGACCGGGTCGACCGTCTCCGGCGGTGTCGAACGTCTGACGTGGGCATGTCGTTCGCGGACCCTCGGCGCCGATGCGCGTGACAGCATCGAGCGCCAGCTGCCGTAACACTCGTCTGCGACCCAACGGGTCAGCGCTATCACGTCGGGTTCGACGCCGAGACCCGACACCGAGACGATCGACGACAGCTTGTCGAACGACAATCCGTCTGATGTTGCGTCCGAGCGGGACTCGAGCGCGACCACCCAACCGCCGACGCGACGGTTGTTCAGCACCACGCGCACACGCACGCCGGGCTCGACTTTCGATGCGAGCGAATCAGGGACGAGATAGTCGAAGATTTTGTCGATGCCCGACACGTCGGGCACCACGGATGCAATGAGTGCCGACAGACCCGTCAGAGATTCAGGGCCGACTTGAAATCAGCCAGGCGGGACAGCGCTTCCCACGTGAACTCGGGCTCGCTGCGGCCGAAATGGCCGTAGGCGGCCGTCTTTGCGTAGATCGGTCGCTTGAGGTCGAGATCGCGCACGATCGCGGCGGGCCGGAGGTCGAACACGCTGCGCACAGCGGCCTCGATCGATTCTTCGCTGACCTGGTTCGTGCCGAACGTCTCGACCAGGATGCTGATGGGCTGGGCCATGCCGATTGCGTAGGCAACCTGCACCTCGCACTTGTCGGCGGCACCGCTCGCGACCACGTGCTTGGCAACCCAACGCGCGGCGTACGCGGCGGAACGGTCGACCTTCGACGGGTCCTTTCCGGAGAAGGCACCGCCACCGTGACGTCCCATGCCGCCGTAGGTGTCGACGATGATCTTTCGACCGGTGAGACCGGTGTCTGCGTGGGGTCCGCCGAGAACGAACTTGCCCGTCGGGTTCACGTAGATCGACGGGTTGTCACCGGCGAACTGTGCGGGAATCGTCGGCATGATCACTTCCTGGATCAGGTCCGGGCGGATCTGGGTCTCGCGGTTGATGCCCTCGGCATGCTGCGTCGAGATGAGAACGGTGGTGAGCCGCACCGGCTTGCCGTCTTCGTAGTCGAAGGTGACCTGGGTCTTGCCGTCGGGGCGGAGATACGGAACGAGACCGCTCTTGCGCACCTCTGTGAGCCGCTCGGCCATGCGGTGCGCCAGCCAGATCGGCAGCGGCATGAGGTCGGGCGTCTCGTTGCACGCGTAGCCGAACATCATTCCCTGGTCGCCGGCGCCCTGGCTGTTCAACTGGTCCTCGGAGGCTCCGCTGCGCTGTTCCTCGCTCTTGTCGACACCCTGGGCGATGTCTGCACTCTGTGCGTCGAGAGCCACGAGAACGCCGCACGTGTTGCCGTCGAAGCCGAACTTTGCGTCGTTGTAGCCGATGTTGTTGATCGTCTCCCGCGCGATGGCCGGGATGTCGACGTAGGCCTCGGTGGTGATCTCACCCGACACCACGCACATGCCGGTGGTCAACAGGGTCTCGCACGCAACGCGGCTGTGCGGGTCGACCGTGAGGATTGCGTCGAGGACCGAGTCGGAAACCTGGTCGGCCATCTTGTCCGGATGACCCTCGGTCACGCTTTCTGATGTGAACGTGAATTTCCTCACGGCAACTCCTTTGGTTCTGCAGTCAAGGGGTCGACCGCACCCGCACCACGCTATCCAATACGGCACGCGCGACAGCGTGTTTGCTGGACAGAGGCACCTCGTGGCACGGGCCGTGAGCGCCCAGGATCGTGACTGCGTTGGTGTCGTGACTGAACCCGACCCCGGCCGCAGAGACATCGTTTGCGACGATGAGGTCGAGATTCTTCCGTGCCAGCTTGGCGCGGGCGTTTTCCACAAGATTGCTCGTCTCGGCGGCGAATCCCACGAGAGTCTGGCCGTTCGGCTTCCTCGCGCCGAGCATCGAGAGAATGTCAGGGGTCGGTTCGAGTGTGATCTCGGGGACGCCGTTTTCCTTCTTGATCTTCCCGGCGGTCGCAACCACCGGCCTGAAGTCGGCGACGGCGGCGGTCATCACCACGATGTCGGCTGCGGGCGCGAGGGTCACCATCGTGTCGTGCATCTGCTGGGCCGTCTCGACCGGGACGATCTCGATGCCGGGAAGCGACGGGCGGTCGACCGTGCTGACCAACGTGACCCGCGCACCGCGGGCGTGTGCCTCTTCTGCGATGGCGTATCCCTGCTTGCCGCTCGAGCGGTTGGCAAGCACCCGCACCGCGTCTATCGGTTCGCGCGTGCCGCCCGCGGTGACGACGACCGACAGACCCTCGAGGTCCCGCGCACCACCCGACATCACCATGTCGACGGAGGCAAGAATCGAGTCCACGTCGGCGAGACGACCGGTGCCGATGTCTCCTCCGGCGAGGCGGCCGGACTGCGGCTCGACAATGATGACGCCGCGGTCGCGCAACACGCCGATGTTGTGCTGCACCGCTGCGTGCTCCCACATCTCGGTGTGCATCGCGGGGCACACGATGACCGGTGCCCGCGTTGCGATCAGGGTCGCAGCGAGAAGGTCACCCGAGTACCCGGTGGCATACGCCGACAGCACGCGGGCGGTCGCGGGCGCCACGACAACAAGATCGGCCGACTGGCCGAGTCGCGTGTGCGGAATCGGTGAGTCGTCATCCCACAGACTCGTGTGAACGGGTTCCGACGACAGGGCCGACAGGGTGACGGGGCCGATGAACCGGTGGGCATCCTCGGTGAGGATCGTCGACACGTGTGCACCCGCATCGACGAGACGACGGCACAGCTCGACGGCCTTGTACGCGGCGATTCCCCCGGAGACCCCGAGAACTATCCGTCGACCGCGTACCGATTCCATGGTTCCGGTTCTGTCGCGTGACGGAAGGCGCGAGCCCCTACTCGGCGTCGACAGCGTCGTCGGGATCGACAGCGTCGTCGGCGTCACCGAGCGAGCCGAACACCTCTTCGGCCTCGGCTTCCATCTCGTCGAACGGCAGACGCTCGATCTTCACGATCTTCTCGGCGGCGATCTCCTCGAACGCGATGGAGAGCGGCTTGCGCGCGACCGATGACACCTGCGGCGGCACCATGTGGCCGAGGCCCTCTCCCAGCTGGTTGAAGTACGAGTTGATCTGGCGCGCACGGTACGACGCAAGCGTGACGAGAGCGAATTTGGAGCCCTCGAGGCTCTCGCGACCCAGCAGCGTTTCGATGCTGGGGTGAATCATGGAGTCGTTTTGACGGGACATGGGAGACCTCCGGAGTCGTGGAAAGGCTATCGGGAGCGCTGTCGCGCCGCACCGATGATGCCCTCGATTTCGGCGACCGCGCGGCCCAGGTCGTCGTTCACCACCACCACATCGGCGATTTCGGCACCCCGACGTTCCTCTTCCTCGGCCTTCCTCAGTCTCTCGACGACGTGAGCCTCGGAGTCTCCCCTGCCCTGCAGACGTCGCCGTTGTTCCTCGCGCGACGGCGGCCGGACGAACACGAGAATTGCGTCGGGATGTCTCGATTTCACCTGCGAGGCGCCGTGCAGCTCGATCTCGAGAACGATGTCGTGACCGTCGTCGACATTGGGTGTCGGCGATCCGTAGAGGTTGCCGAGAAACTCGGTCCATTCGAGAAAGCCCCCGTCGGAGATGCGGCTCTCGAACTGGGGTCTCGACACGAAGACGTACGCGTCGTCGGGCTCTCCGTCACGCTGGGCCCGGGTGGTCCACGAACGACTCAGCCACAGTCGCGGGTCGCGACGCACGAGTTCCTCGACGATGGTTCCCTTGCCCGCCCCGCCCGGCCCGGACACAACGACGATGAGAGGTGCGCTCACGGGCGGCCGGCCTCGTCGAGAATGCGCGAACGCTGCAGGTCGGTCAGGTCGTGCAGGCGCGCAAGAGGTGCGACACCGATCTCTGCGAGAAGTCGACGGCCTGCCACCTTGCCCAGCCGGGGATGGACATCGAGAAGCTTGACCACGTACACCGACCCGGTGGCACCGTCGCGCGCAGCCAAGACCTCGGCGAGTTCGCCGGCTGACGACCTGTCGACCGCGGCCACCCGGGCAGAACGCAGTTCACGCACCCTGTCGAGATCGCGAACCCTGCTTTCCATACGGGAATTGTAGTTGCGTCGGTGCCCGCAGCAACCGACACCTCACGAACGGTGCACGAGCCCCGTGATGTCGGCCCACGATGTCGCCGAACGGGACACGGCCCGACGGGCCGCATCGCACGCAACCTTCCACGTTGCCGCAGGGTCGGCGAACGAGGCAGTTCCGACCTGAACCGCGGTTGCACCCGCCATCATCAACTCGAGTGCATCGGTGCCGTTCGCGATTCCTCCGACCCCGACGATGTCGACGCCGGGCAGGGCTGACCGCACGTCGTGCACCGCGCGCACGGCAATCGGGTGGATGGCGGCACCCGAGAGACCGCCCCCACCGTTCCCGAGGGAGGGTCGCCCCGTCGCGACGTCGATGTGCATGCCCAGCATCGTGTTCACCAACGTGAGTGCACCGGCACCGTTGTCCCGCACCGAACGCGCCACCTCGACGATGCGGTCGGTGTTCGCGCTGAGTTTCGCCCACACGGGAACCGTGCTGGCCCCGACGACCTTTGCGATGATGAGGCCCGAGAGTTCGGCATCGTGGGCGATGATCCCCGACCGACCCTCGAGATTCGGGCACGACAGGTTGACCTCCACCGCGGCGATGCGGTCACCGGCACCCGCGAGTGACTCGGCGGCACGCACGTACTCGTCGACAGTGCGGCCCCAGATGCTCGCGACGACGGTGACACCTGCGTGTTCGCACCTCGGCAGCGACTCTGCGACCCATTCGGTGACCCCGGGACCCTGCAGACCGACTGCGTTCAACATGCCGACACGTGCAGTGTGGACGCGCGGCGGAGGGTTTCCGGGCCACGGCTCGTGGAAGAGACTCTTCGCGACCGTCGCACCGAGGAGATGCATGGGCATGTAGGGCGCGAGTTCGATGTCGTGTCCGGCCGTGCCCGACGCGGTCATGAACGGGGTCTTCAACGCGACTCCCCCGACGGTGACCCCGCCCAACTGCTGCAACGCGCGCCGACCGCGGCGAGATGTCATCGTCCGTGATACTCCTGCAGGGAACATACTTCATCGTCTGACTCGCGCTGCTCCCACAGTCCGTTCACCGCGGCAAGCGCCGCCTCGACCGTGGTCACCGACGACACCCTGTTCGAGTTCGCCGCCTTGCGGATTGCCTCGCCGTCCTCGCGTGAGCCACGACCGTGCGGGGTGTTCACGACGAAACTGATCTCGCCCTGGGCGACGAGATCGACAGCGTTGTCGATCGTGGAACCCTCGATCTCCGACAGTTTGCCGACGACCCTGTCGACGGTGACACCGAACTTCTGCAGGTACGCCGCGGTGCCCGTGGTCGCGGCGATGCCGAGACCCAACGCACGCAGGCGCTTTGCCACCACGAGACCCGCGGGCTTGTCGCCGTCGTTCAACGAGAGGAACACCATCCCCGACGACGGCAGCACGGTTCCTGCCGCTGTCTGTGATTTCACGAAGGCACGGCCGAACGTCTTGTCGATGCCCATCACCTCGCCCGTCGAGCGCATCTCGGGCCCCAGTGCCGTGTCGACCTCGGGGAACCTGTTGAACGGCAGCACTGCCTCCTTGACGCTGACATGACCGCCGGACACGGGCGGAGTCAACAGACCCTCGGTGCGCAGGTCGTGCAGAGTCGCGCCGAGCATGACCCGGCTCGCCACCTTGGCCAACGGCACCCCGGTGGCCTTCGCGACGAACGGCACGGTCCGCGATGCACGCGGGTTTGCCTCGATCACGTAGACCGTCGTGCCGAGAACGGCGAACTGGACGTTGATGAGTCCTTTCACGTCGAGCGCACGGGCAATCGACGAGGTGTACTCGTGGATCACCTCGACGACCCATGCAGGAAGCGTCTGTGGGGGAATCGCACATGCCGAGTCACCCGAGTGAACACCTGCCTCCTCGACGTGTTCCATCACGCCACCGATCAGCACCTCGCCCGTGTGGTCGCGGATCGCGTCGACGTCGACCTCTGTCGCGTCGGCGAGGAAACGGTCGATGAGAACGGGGCGCTCGGCGGAGAGCCCTCCCTCCTTGCCGAGGCTTCCGTCTGCGGCGAGTTGTTCCATCGCCTTGTCGAGCGCCGCCACGTCGTGCACGATCTGCATCGCGCGCCCGCCGAGCACGTAACTCGGCCGGACCAGCACCGGGAAACCGACCCGCTGTGCGACGCTTCTCGCCTCGTCGGGAGTCACCGCGGTTCCACCGGGTGGCTGCGGGATCGAGAGGCTCTCGCACAACTGGTTCCACTTCTCGCGGTCCTCCGCGAGGTCGATGCTGTGGGGGGATGTCCCGGCGATCAACGACGGGTCGATCTGGCCCGACAGTTTCAACGGCGTCTGGCCGCCGAGGCTCACGATCACCTTCGGGGCGACTCCCCCTGCGGCGGCCGTCTCCGCTGCGATGACGTTGAGAACGTCTTCGCGTGTGAGCGGCTCGAAGTAGAGACGGTCTGAGGTGTCGTAGTCGGTCGACACAGTCTCGGGGTTGCAGTTGACCATCACCGTCTCGAAGCCGGCATCGCGCAGGGCGAAACTCGCATGCACGCAGCAGTAGTCGAACTCGATGCCCTGACCTATCCGGTTGGGGCCGGACCCGAGAATGACGACACGGGGCCTGTCAGACGGACGCACCTCGGTTTCGTCCTCGTACGTCGAATAGTGGTAGGGCGTCTGCGCCGCGAACTCGGCGCTGCACGTGTCGACTGTCTTGTACGTCGGCACGACACCCAGTGACTCGCGCGTGGTGCGAACTTCGTTCTCCGTGACCGACCACAGGTGGGCGAGCTGTGCGTCGGAGAACCCGAGCCGCTTCGCGCGACGCATCTGCGGCTTCGACACCTCTGACAGCGATGAACCGGCGAGCGCGTGACGCTCGTCGACGATCATCAACATCTGGTCGAGGAACCAGGGATCGATCTTCGTCGCTTCGTGGACCTTCTCGATGCTGATCCCGCGGCGCAACGCCTCGCCCACCTGGAAGATGCGTTCGGGGGTGGCGACCGCGGCCTTCGCAAGCAGCGCGTCGTCGTCGACCGACCTGTAGAGATCCTCGCCCGGGTCACAGTTCAGACCGAGACGGCCCTGCTCGAGAGAACGCAGACCCTTCTGCAGACTCTCGGGGAAGGTGCGCCCTATCGCCATGGCCTCACCGACGCTCTGCATCTGGGTGCCGAGCACGCCGGAGGTGCCCGGCAGTTTCTCGAAGGCCCACCGGGGGATCTTCGTGACCACGTAGTCGATGGTGGGTTCGAAACTCGCCGGGGTCATCTTCGTGATGTCGTTCGGGATCTCGTCGAGCGTGTAGCCGACGGCCAGTTTCGCCGCGATCTTTGCGATCGGGAACCCCGTTGCCTTCGATGCGAGTGCAGACGAACGCGACACGCGCGGGTTCATCTCGATGACCACCATGTCGCCGTTCGCCGGGTTGAGCGCGAACTGCACGTTCGACCCGCCCGTCTCGACCCCGACACGCCTGATGCACGCGAGAGCCGCATCACGCATGCGCTGGTACTCGACGTCGGAGAGCGTCTGTGCGGGGGCCACCGTGATGGAGTCGCCGGTGTGCACACCCATGGGGTCGAAGTTCTCGATGCTGCAGATGATCACGCAGTTGTCGGCCTTGTCGCGCATCACCTCGAGTTCGTACTCTTTCCACCCCACGATCGAGGTCTCGATGAGGATCTCCCTGATCGGGCTCGCATCGAGACCGGCCTGGGCCAGCCTCGCGAACTCCTCCATCGTGTTCGCGATCCCGGTGCCGCGGCCACCGAGGATGTAGGCAGGACGGATGATCACCGGCAGGCCGATCTCACCGAGAACCTTCTGGGCCTCGGACATGTCGTGCGCGATGCCGCTGCGCGGCACGTCGAGACCGATCTCGATCATCGCCTGCTTGAACTTGTCGCGGTCTTCGGCCGTGGCAATTGCCTCGGCGTTGGCACCGATCAGCTCTGGTGTGCCGGGCACACCGACGAGTCCCTTCTCGTAGAGGGCCATGGCGAGGTTGAGACCCGTCTGGCCGCCGAGTGTCGGCAGCACCGCATCAGGTTTCTCGCGCTCGATGATCTTGGCGAGGATCTCCGGGGTCAACGGCTCGATGTACGTGCGGTCGGCGAAGTCGGGGTCGGTCATGATCGTCGCCGGGTTCGAGTTTGCGAGCACCACGCGGTAGCCCTCGGACTTCAGCACGCGGCAGGCCTGGGTTCCCGAGTAGTCGAACTCACACGCCTGGCCGATGACGATCGGGCCGGAACCGATGATGAGGATGTTGTGGATGTCGTTGCGGCGTGGCATTACTTGCCCTCCATCAGTTCTTCGAATTGTCCGAAGAGGTAGCGGCTGTCGTGCGGGCCGGGACCGGCCTCCGGGTGGTACTGCACCGAGAACGCACGGTGCTTCTTCAGTCGCATCCCCTCGTTCGTGTTGTCGTTCAGGTTGACGTGCGTGATGTCGGCGACGGCGGCGAGAGAGTCAGGGTCGACACAGAAGTTGTGGTTCTGGCTCGTGATCTCGACTGTTCCGGTGGCAAGGTGCCGCACGGGGTGGTTGCCGCCGTGATGGCCGAACGGCAGCTTGAAGGTGTGTCCGTCGAATGCACGTGACAGCAACTGGTGGCCGAGGCAGATGCCGAATGTCGGGACTCCCGCCTCGACGATCTCCCGGATGTTGCGGGTCGCACCGGGCACCATCTCGGGGTCGCCCGGACCGTTCGACAGGAACACGCCGTCGGGTGACATCGCGAGCACCTCTTCGGCTGATGTGTGCGCCGGCACGACGGTGACCTTCGCGATGTCCGACAGACACCGCAGGATCGTTGTCTTTATGCCGAAGTCGTATGCAACCACCGAGAAGCGTCCGTCGCCGTGAACATAGATCTCGGGTGTCGTGACCTGGGAGACGAGATCGACCCCCGATGTGCCGGTTTCCGCCCTGGCGGCCGCGAGCAGGTCTTTCTCTGCCGCGGTGCCGAATGCGCCGCGCAGCGAACCCGAATCGCGCAGGAGCCGGGTGAGCCGGCGGGTGTCGAGGCCCGCAACCCCGGGCAGTCGATGGGCTCTCAACATTGCGTCGAGGCCCTGCTCGCTGCGCCAGTTGCTGTTCCGGCGCGCGAGGTCGCGCACGATGACACCGCGGGCGAAGGTTCCGCGTGATTCGGAATCGAGGTGAGTGGTTCCGTAGTTGCCGACATGGGCGGTGGTGAAGGTGATGATCTGGCCCGCGTACGACGGATCGGAGATCACTTCCTGGTAGCCGGTCATCGTCGTGTTGAAGACGACCTCACCCGCGGCTATTCCGCCGTCGGGAACGTGGCCTATCGCCTCGCCCTCGAACACCGAACCATCCTCGAGAACCAGAGCGATCTCCTGCACGTTGTTCACTTTGTTGCCTTTCCGTCTCGGACCACGATGTCGCCCTTGTTGATTGTGTGGTGCACCCTGCCGCGCACCGTCATGCCGTGGTACGGCGTGTTCTTGCTGCGACTGGCCAGTGATCCGCGTTCGACGGTCCACACGGTGGAGAGGTCCCACACCGCGATGTTCGCCGGTTCGCCCACCGCAACAGGCCGACCCTGGGTCGCGGCCAGCCCGGCGATGCGAGCGGGATTCCACGACATGACCTCGACCAGACGGCCTGCATCGAGCTGAACCGCTGTGTTCACGACCGCGAGCGCGGTCTCGAGCCCGAGCATCCCGGGCGGGGCTGCATCGAGCGGGAGTTCCTTGGTGTGGCCGGCGTGCGGTGCGTGGTCTGTCGCTACAGCGTCGATGGTGCCGTCACGCAGACCGGCCTTCAGGGCCTCTATGTCTGCGCGTGTGCGCAACGGCGGGTTCACCTTGAACACGGGGTCGAAGCCCATCAGCATCACGTCCTCGAGCGAGAGGTGGTGCGGCGTCGCCTCGGAAGTGACCGCAAGCCCCTCTGCCTTTGCCGCCCGCACAAGTTCGACACTCTCGGCAGTCGAGAGATGCAGCAGGTGCAGTCGGCCCCCGGTGCGCCGGGCGATGTCGATGTCGCGGCGCACCATCTCGATCTCGGCGGCGCTCGGCCATCCCGGTACGCCCATCCGGGAGCAGCACTCGCCGTCGTGCATCGCCGCACCGGCGGTCATCGACGACACCTCACAGTGCTGTGCCATCGTCACCCCGAGACGTGCCGCGTGGTTCATCGCCTGCTCCATGAGACCCGGGTCCTGCACACCGTTGCCGTCGTCGGTGAAGACCACGACCCCCTCGGCTGCGAGTGCGGCAAAGTCGACCAACGTCTCACCCGTGCGTCCGACGGTGATGCAACCCGACGGATGCACTTCGCAGAGCCCTGCTCGCTGACCCTGGGCACGCACGAAGCGCACGGTGTCGATGTTGTCCTGGGCGGGATCGGTGTTCGGCATTGCGACCACCGCGGTGTAACCGCCCAGTGCCGCGGCCCTGCTGCCGCTCTCGATCGTCTCTGCTTCTTCCTTGCCGGGCTCCCTCAGATGTGTGTGGAGGTCGACGAAGCCGGACGAGACGAAGAGCCCGGCCGCATCGATGACGACGTCAGCCGTGAGCGACTCACCGATGCCCGTCACCACGCCCCCGGACACGAGCACGTCGGCAACAACCTGCGAACCGGGGTTCACGACCGTGCCGCCCCGGATCACGAACGTGCCGCTCATGACTCGACCCCGCCCGTCAGTGCACCGTTCGAGTCACCGCCGAGCAGCGAGAACAGCACCGCCATGCGCACCGAGACGCCGTTTGTCACCTGCTGGAGTATCCGTGAACCGGGCACATCAGCCGGATCGACCGTGATCTCGACCCCCCGGTTCATCGGGCCGGGATGCATGACGAGCGCGTGTGGTTGCAGTGCCCGCGCACGCTCGGGAGTGAGCGAATACCGACCCACGTACTCGGTGGTGCGGGGAACCGATGCCGCGTCCATCCGCTCGAGCTGCATGCGCAGCAGGTACACCACGTCGACGTTGTCGACGACATCGTCGATCGACGGGCGCACCTCCACCGGCCATGACTCGACGTGGCTCGGCAGCAACGCCGGCGGCGCCACCACGACCACCTTCGCACCGAGGCGCGACCAGACGTCGATGTTGCTGCGTGCGACCCGGGAATGCTTGATGTCACCGATGATCGCGACGGTTCTGCCTGCGAGCGAGTCCGGGGTGGCGAACTCGCGGGTGATGGTGTAGGCGTCGAGCAGTGCCTGCGTGGGGTGCTGGTGCCAACCGTCTCCCGCGTTGATGACCGACGCCTCGGTCCACTGCGTCATCTGCACCGGCACACCGCTCGACTTGTGCCGGACGACGAACGCATCGACACCCATCGCCGAGAGGGTCTCCACCGTGTCGCGCAGGCTCTCGCCCTTGTTGACGCTCGAACTCGACGCCAGGAACGTCATCACATCTGCAGACAACCGCCGTGCGGCAAGTTCGAAACTCAGCCGTGTGCGCGTCGAGTCCTCGAAGAACAGCGTGGCGACGGTCTTGCCCTTCAGTGCGGGAACCTTCGGGACCTGTCGTCGGTTGACCTCGGCCATGTGGTCGGCCACCTCGAGGAGTTTCCTGATGTCATCGACCGTCAGGTCGTGGGTGTCGAGAAGGTGCTTCATTGTTCCACCGCCCTCACGGTGACTCCGTCCTCGCCCACCGAGACCTCGTCGGTGGCGTGAGTCGGGATGTTCTTTCCGACGTAGTCAGGGCGGATCGGGAGTTCCCGGTGCCCGCGGTCGACCATCACCGCGAGTTGCACCGCCCGCGGACGGCCGTAGTCGTTCAGCGCCTCGAGTGCGGCCCGCACCGTTCGGCCGGTGAAGAGAACATCATCGACGAGCACCACGATGCGCTCGGTGAGATCGACGGGGATGTCGGTGGGGGCCGACAGCACGACCGGGCGGAGGCTGTAGTCGTCGCGGTACATCGAGATGTCGACGGCCCCGAGCGGCACATCCGCGCCCTCGACGATGCGGTTGACGGTGTCCCTGAGCCGTCTCGCGATCCAGGTGCCGCCTGTCTGCATGCCGACGATCACGAGTCGCGAGAGGTCGGGATTGCGTTCGACTATCTCGTGGGAGATGCGCGTGATGGCGCGCGACACGTCGTCGGCGCCGAGAATCGCGGCCGAGGGTGACGAGAGCGAGCTCACCGGAGTCGAGCGGGCCGCAGTCGGGGCATGAAAAACGCCCCGTGACAGGGGCGTGCAGGCAGCAGTTTCGGATGTCTCATTGTGTCCTTCCGTTCGGGCCTCACAGGACCCGTTTTACGGTCGCCTTCACCCTACAACAGCCGGGTACCCGGTCGCCACTACCGACGACGGGCGAAAATCTGCCAGTACTCGTTGCTGCGGATCTCGACGTACGACTGGCTCACGACCGCCCATTCCCAACGCAGTTCTTCGCTGAGCGAACGCGGGAGAACGACGTAATCCACCCGGTCCGCTGCGGGCAACCGGGTCCCCTCGAGTGAGGTGCCGACGCCGTAGTACAGGGCCTTGAACGGGTTCGGGAAGAAATAGATCTCCTTGCGGTGCGCCAGGAACGTGACCAGCGGGTCGTAGGCCGACACCACGGCGTCATCCGGGATGTGCTTCACGATGTCTCGGGCACTGACCGCGACCGCCGCGTCGGGGCTGAGAACCGGCCGCGGGTTGCGGGCAAGAGAATGCTGCCCCCACAGCACGAACGTGACGGCGGTGCAGGCCACCACGCCGGCCATCACCACCCTGCCCCACTTGCGACCCATTGCCCGCACACCGAGAACGGTGGCAAAGAGAAGCGGGGGTACCGCAACGAGTGAATAGTGGTACTGGATGCTGTGCTGGTACCAGAAGGTGCTGACGATGTTCGACGCAATGACCGGCACGGCAACAAGACTCATCGAGGGCGAGAACACGAACACACCGGCGAAGGGTGCGACCATCTGGAACAGATAGAGCGGTCGGTCGTCCGAGGTGAGATACCGCACGACGTTCGCCGGGTCGGTGACGATCTCGCGCAGGAAGCCACCCGCCCCACCGAACGGGATGCGCCATGTGTTGCGGGTCGGCACGCCGATCAACGACTTCATCAGGACGAACATGCCGAGAACCGTGGCCGCCACCGAGGCCGCCGCAGTGACCAGACCCCTCTTTCTGTCGAACACGACCGCGACGAACACCCCGAGCGGCAACATCACGAGCACGACGTCCTCCTTGACGAGAAGACAGAGAACCACCATCACGGCGTACAGCCGCCATTTCCTCGCGTACAGCGCGTACATGGCCCACGGAAGAAAGAGGCCGAGGAACGAATCCGGGTGGAAGTTCTCCATTCCGGTCCCGTTCACTGCGGGGTTCGCCAACCAGAGGAACGCGGCGCAGAACCCCATGACGTCACTCGACAGAACGCGACGTGCGAAGAGATACACCGGGATTGCCCCGCCCGCAATGACGAGTGCCTGCACGACGAGCAACGTCGCGGTGCCGGGAACCAGCCAGAACAACGGCACGAGAAACAGAAGGACGAGCGACGCATGGTCTCCGAACAGGTTCCGGCCCATCAACGTGACGAACGGGGCCTCACCGCGCGACAACAACCAGATTCCCTGGTCGTAGAGACCGACGTCGTAGGCGAAGGTGCCGAGACCGAGGTGCATCCTCACCTGCAGCCACGACATCCACGCCGCGTGGGCCGCGCACAGCACGATCACGGCCCATGTCCACGGCCTGACCGCACGCAGGCGGTCGGTCAGCGAAGGCTCGAGAGGCGTCGTGGAGTCCACTGCTTCATCATGTCGCAGCGGGACGCACGGATTTCGCCACCGCTGCGAGCACTCCGTTCACGAAACGACCCGAGTCGTCGGTGGAGAAGCGCTTGGCGAGTTCGACCGCCTCGTCGATGACGACAGCCACAGGGACGTCGGCGCGGTCGACCAGTTCGTGGATGGCGAGGCGGAGTATCGCGCGGTCGAGTGCCGGCATCCGCTCGAGTGCCCACCCGCGTGCGTGCGCAACGATGAGTTCGTCGATGCTCCGGCGCGAGTTCTCGATGCCGACGAGTAGTGCACGCGAGAGATCCTCCGAGGCGAGACCGCGTTCGTTCATCAGCTCGAGCGGGGAGACGCTTCGTTGCTCTGACTCGTACAGCAGCATGACCGCCTGCTCCCGGGCGTCGGTTCTGGGGTCGTACTGACGAAAACCCTCGTCGTCGTCGGACATCAGACGCGCGTGATGTAGTCGCCGGAGCGTGTGTCGACCTTGACCTTGTCGCCGACGTTCACGAAGAGCGGTACCTGGATGACCTTGCCTGTCTCGAGGGTCGCCGGCTTCTTGGCGCCCGACACCCTGTCGCCCTGCACACCGGGCTCGGTGTCGGCGATGACGAGTTCGACCGATGCAGGGATCTCGACGGTGACGATCTCACCGTTGTGGTAGGCGATGATCGCCATCGCCTGCTCGACCAGATAGTCAGAGGCCTCGCCGAGGGCCGCAGGGGTGATGGTGGTCTGGTCGTACGACTCGGTGTCCATGAACACGAAGTCGTTGCCGTCCTTGTAGAGAAACTGCATGTCGCGCTTGTCGAGGATTGCCTGTTCGACGCGGATGCCCGCGTTGAACGTCTTCTCGAACACGTTCCCGTTGCGCAGGTTGCGCAGCTTCGTGCGCACGAACGCACCACCCTTGCCGGGCTTGACGTGCTGGAACTCGACGACCGTGAACAGGCCGTTGTCGAGCTCGAGGGTGATTCCGTTCTTCAGATCGTTCGTGGTGATCGCGGGCATGAGAGTTCTTTCGGGGTGAGAGTGAGGATTCGGCAACCGGTGCCGGTGACGACCACCTGATCCTCGATCCGGACGCCGCCAACCCCTTTACGATAGAGCCCGGGCTCGACTGTCACCACCTCTCCCTCGTGCAGCACCGCTGTGCAGCGCGGCGAGAGAATCGGTTGTTCGTGGATGTAGAGACCGACGCCGTGGCCGGTCCCGTGCAGATACTCGTGCCTGACACCCTCCCGGTCGAAGACCGCGCAGACTGCAGAGTCGACATCGGCACCGACCACACCGTCGACGACTGCCGCCACCCCGGCGAGCTGTGCCTCGCGTACCGTGTCGAACATCTTCCGGAAGGGCGCCGACCACTCGCCCACCCTGACAGTGCGCGTCATGTCGCTCCGGTAGCCGTCCACTTCGGCGCCCATGTCGATCACCACACCGTGACCCTCCTCGACGATGTCGTCGGTGGGTTCGTGGTGCGGCCGCGCCCCGTTCGGCCCGGTCGCGACGATCGTCTCGAACGACACGTCGTCGGCACCGAACTCGCGCATCGCGGCGTCGAGTCTGTTCCGTATCTGCTTCTCCGAGTCGCCCAGCAGACCCCCGGCGACGACGTGCTGCAGGGCCCTGTCGGCGATCGCGGCTGCGCGTTCCATCAGCAGAATCTCCCCGGGGTCCTTGACCCGGCGCAGTTCGTCGAGACAGCCCGGTTCGTTCACGACCGAGAACGTCTTGCTCAGTTCGGTGAGGTGCGCCGCTGTGATGTGTCCGTAATCGACGGCGATCTCCCCGGCCCCGAGCGAACGTATGTGGTCGATCAACGGGGACTCATGGGTGTTCGGCACGACTGCCGTGGCGCTGCCCGATCTGTCCAGTTCGGCCGCGGCACGCTCTGTGTAGCGACCGTCGACATAGAGGAACGACTCCCCCGTGGTGCGCCGCACCAGCAGTTGCGACGTGCCGCCCGTGAAGCCGGTGAGCCACCTGATGTCCTCGCGCCGGGTGACGAGAAAGAAGTCGGCACCCTCGGTCGAGAAGAACCGGTCGAGACGCGCCGACACAGTCATGATGCCGCAGACAGCCGCACCAGTGCGGCGAGCGCGAGCAGATATCCATCCGGCCCGAACCCGGAGATCGTGCCGTCGACAACGGGCGCCAGAACGCTGACATGGCGGAAGTCCTCGCGCGCGCCCGGGTTGGAGAGATGTACCTCGACCACGTGGCCCGGGTACGAGCGCAGCGCATCGTGCAGCGACCATGAGTAGTGGGTGAACGCACCGGCGTTGATGATGATGGCGTCATGGGTGGACCGCGCGGCATGTATCGCAGAGACGAGTTCGCTCTCGGACTGCGACTGCAGGTCGGAGACGGTGATTCCCTGCGCCGAGGCGTCGGTCTTCAACGACGCGATGATGTCGTCGAGCGTCGTGGTTCCGTAGATGTGGGTCTCGCGGGTGCCCAGAAGATTGAGATTGGGCCCGTGCAGGACGAGAACGGACTTTGGTGCCATGTCGTCAACGGTACTCCGACCACTGCTCGGATGTGAGCGAATAAACCACGTGCGGTGCACCCTCCCACCCCGGGGTTCCCGGATGGTCGAAGTCGAGGTCTGCACGGCGCGACATGCCGAGTCGCTTCATCACGTTCTCGCTGCGCGTGTTGTCGCGCGTGGTCCACGAATGGATGATGTCGAGACCGTGTTCCTCGAAACCGATGCGCAGCGACTCCCTGGCCGCCTCGGTCGCGAACCCGTGACCCCATGCGTCGCGGGCCAGTCGCCAGCCCACCTCGTGACACGGCGAGAACGACGTGACGAATGCGGGTCCGGTGGTGTTGAGGCCGACATACCCGATGAAACGGCTCTCGTGCTCCACGGCCCACAGCCCGAAACCCTGCGAGGCAAACCGCCCCCGGATCGCTGCCACCATCTCGACGCACTCCTCGCGGTTCATGGTCGAGGGGAAATACCTCATCACCTCGGCGTCGGCGCACATCGCGGCGAACGGCTCGAGGTCGTCGTCGACCCACTCGCGCAGAACGAGTCGCTCGGTGCGGTACATCAGACGGCGGCGAGACGTTCGGTGAACTCGACGTAGGCGGCGCGGATGTCAGGTTCCGCCACGCCGGGCACCACCTCGAGTCCATCGGCGGAATCGAGAACGAACGTCAACGACGACAGTGCTTTCTTGTCGCGCCCCATCGCGGCGACCAGGGCGTCGATGTTCATGCCGTCGGGAACCGCGAGACGCAGGCCGTAGACACCGTGGACGACGCCGTAGTGGTCATCGACACGGGCGGCGGTGATGCGCCCCGTGCGGTGCGCGAGATGCGCTGCGAACAGAACGCCGAGTGCGACGGCCTCGCCGTGCGCAATGGAGAAACGTGTCTCGATCTCGAGCGCGTGGGCGAGCGTGTGACCGTAGTTGAGGAATGCCCGCACTCCACCCTCGCGCTCGTCGGCGGCGACGATGTCCCCCTTGATGCCGATGCACCGTGCGACGCGTTCGTCGAACGGCATCGTGTCGAGATTCTCGCGGCTGATGAAGTGGTACTTGGCCATCTCGCCGAGCCCGCAACGCATCTCCCGTTCGGGCAGGGTGTCGAGCATCGCGAGATCGCACACGACCCCGCTGGGCTGCCAGAACGCTCCGACGAGGTTCTTCCCCTCGGGGAGGTTGACCCCGGTCTTGCCGCCGACCGCGGCGTCGATCATCGCAAGGAGTGTGGTCGCAACATGGACGACCGGGATCCCACGGTGATACGACGCTGCTGCGAAACCGGCGATGTCGGTCACCATTCCGCCGCCGACGGCGACCACGGCATCTGACCGTGTGAGCCCGTGGCGCGAGAACTCGCTGCACAGTTCGCCGATCGTGGCCAGGTTCTTGTGTTCTTCGCCCTGGCCGACCCGCAGAACGGTGACGTCACGGCCGGGGAACCCGGGCACGTACGAATCGGGGATTCCGTGCTGGGTCACCACCGCGACCCGACGCACGGATTGCGGCAGCAGGTCTGCGGTCTGGTCGACGATGTCGCGACCCACGAGCACGTCGTAGGAACGGTCACCCAGGCTGATCGGCACTCTGTTCACTGCACCCATTACTACCCTGCCGATTCGCTTTCTGCCACCGTGAGCGCATCGATGATGAGGGCAATCACCGACTCGGGCGAGCGCTCCGAGACGTCGACGACCACATCGGCAACGCTCGAGTACATCGGCGCACGTTCGTCTGCCATGCGGCGCAGTGTGCCTGCATGGTCTTCGTCGAGCAACGGCCTGTGGGACCCCTTCTTCGTGCGTGTCACCAGAACCTCCGGCCGGGCATGCAACCACACCACGGCGACGTCACCGGTCGAGCGTGCGGCATTGATCGCATCGCGGTTGCGTTCGCGCAGCACGACCCCACCTGCACCCGCCACGACTGCCCTGCCCGGTGTGCGGAGGCACTCGGTCAGCACCTCTGACTCGAGGTCACGGAACGTCTCCTCGCCCTCGCCCGAGAAGATCTCGCGCACCGAGGTTCCGGCCCGTTTCTCGACGAGCGAGTCCGTGTCGAGCACGTCGGCCGACAGGCGACGGGCCAGACCCCGGGCGATGGTCGACTTGCCGGTGCCCATCAGACCCACGAGGACGACGATGCGCGGAATGTTCACTCCCCGAGTGTGGCCTCGAACGCCGCGGCGTTGCGAACGAATTCCGCGAGCGAGTCTCCGCCGAACTTGCGCTGGGCCTCGGCCGCGAGCACCAGCGACACCATCGTCTCGACGACCACGCCGAGAGCCGGAACGGCCGTGACGTCGGTGCGCTCCTTGAAACTCACGGTCTCTTCCTTCGTCACCGTGTCGACGGTCTTGAGAGTCGGCTTGTTCAAAGTGGCCAGGGGCTTCATGGCCGCACGCACGATGAGAGGCTCGCCGGTCGTGATACCGCCTTCGGTGCCTCCCGACCGATGGCCCTCGCGGACGTACTTCTTGTTGACGGCGTCCCAATGGATCGGATCGTGCGATTCGCTTCCCCGGAGACCCGACACCTCGAAGCCGTCGCCGATCTCTACACCCTTCACCGCCTGGATGCTCATGACGGCCTGGGCCAGCAGAGCATCGATCTTGCGGTCCCAGTGCACGTGGCTGCCGAGACCGATCGGCACTCCGTAGGCGATGACCTCGACGATGCCGCCGAGGGAGTCACCCTCCTTGGCGGCCTGCTTGATCTGTTCGATCATCGCCTGCTCTGCGGCAGTGTCGAAGCATCGGACCTCGGATGCATCGATTGCGTCGAGGTCGGCCATCGACGGCAACACGTCGCGCGATGCACGGGCCGCACCTATCTGCACCACGTGACTCAGCACACCCACACCGATGTGCGACAGCAGCTGTTTAGCCAGTGCGCCGGCCGCAACCCTCGCCGCGGTCTCGCGTGCGCTTGCCCGTTCGAGCACGTCACGCGCATCATCGAACCCGTACTTCTGCATGCCGACGAGGTCGGCGTGACCGGGGCGGGGCTGGGTGAGCGGCGACTTCGTCGCGCCGGGCTCGGGTGACATCTCTTCGTGCCATTTGTCTCCGCGGAACCACTCCGAGTTCTGGATCTCGATTGCGACCGGCGAGCCGAGGGTGCGTCCGTGCCTGATTCCCCCCACAAGCGTGATCACGTCTTTTTCGAAGCGTTGGCGCGGCCCGCGACCGTAGCCGAGACGACGCCTCGCCAGGTCGTTCTCGATGTGCTCGGCGAGAACCGGAAGACCGGCGGGCAGACCCTCGACAATGACGGTGAGCGCCCGACCATGTGATTCCCCGGCGGTGAGATACCTAAGCACGAAACCGAGGCTACTTCCGGCGTCGCACGAGTTCGCGTTCTGCGGCCGCGCGAAGGTTCCCCGACGCCGGTTTCGCCCCGAACTGGTGCTCACACTGACGGCGGGCCTGCTGCACGAGCATCCACAGCCCGTCGACCGTCCGTGCGCCACGGTGAGCACTCTCGCGCAGGAGCGCGGTCTGCATCGGTGAATACACCGCGTCGAGAACCACCATCGAGCCGTGCAGCAGCGACGGGTCAACCGGGCTCTCGTCAGAATTCATGCCGACGGACGTTGCGTTCACGAGGACCGAAGCCGAGGAGATCTCGTCGGCATCGGCGACATGAAGCGAACCACCCCGGGATGCAACAGACCCGGCGAGCCGCTGCACCAGCGACTCGGCGTTCGCGTGCGTGCGGTTGACGATGCCGACGTGTGCACCCCGTCGACCGAGAGCCAGCGCGACCGACCGCGCGGTTCCCCCTGCACCCAAGACCACTGCCGGGGCGCCGGCCAGAACGGCACCGCCCTGTTCCTCGAGCGCGTCTGCGCACCCGTCGCCGTCTGTGTTGTGCCCGCGTGCAATACCGTCGACGAACGAAACGCAGTTCACCGCGTGCAACAGTGCGGCATCGTCGTCGAGAACGTCGAGGCAGCCGATGACAGACTCCTTCAGCGGCATGGTCACCGACAACGCGCGGACACCTGCGTCTCTCAGTTCACTCAACACCTCACCCACCGACCCCGACCTGCACTCGATTGCCTCGTACGTGCCCTCGATGCCGAGTTCGTCGAATGCCGCGCCGTAGAGAGCCGGTGACAGCGAGTGCGCCACCGGAGAGCCGATCACGGCCCCGACAGGACCCGCAGGCGGGGTCACGGGAGAACCCCGGCCGCGCGCGCTCTCTCGATGTTGGCGAGATGCTGCTCGTAGGTCGTCGCGAACACATGACGGCCGGCTTTGTCGGCGAGCACGTAGTACAGGTAGCGGCACTTCTCCCCCGCCGGAAGACCGGCACACGCGGCGTCGGTCTTCGGTGGAGTGCCCGCGGGTGCGAGCGCTGCCTGGATCGAGGCCCGGCCGGGATTTGCGATCGGCGTCGGCGGGAGACCCCCGTAGCGATATGTGTTGTAGGGCGAATCGGTGGCCTTCATGTCGGTCCACGACATCGCGGGGTCGAGGCCGTACATCACGCTTGCATCGATCTCGAGTTTCATGCCCTCCGCAAGCCGGTTGTAGATGACCTGGGCGATCTTGGCGCGGTCCTCCGGGACCTTCGCCTCGCGCTCGATCAACGATGCGATGACGAGAATCTCGTACTGCGAGAACCCGCGCAGTTTTGCCCCGGCCTTCAGGTCGACCTGACGTGCCACGCGCTCCATCATCGCGGCCATTGTCGACACCACGCGGGACTCTGATCCGTCACCCGAGACCTGGTAGGTGTCGGGGAACAACAGCCCCTCGAGCGATGTCACGCCCTTCGGGAGCAACGACGACACGACCGAACCGTCACTTGCGGATGCGACGAAGTCCTGCTTCGACATGAAAGTCAACTTCGACTCGAGCCGCTCACCCATCTGGGCGACGGTCATGCCCTCGGGGAAGGTGACCGACACGAAGGTCTGTGCCGGCGGAGTGGAGAGGGCCTTGATGATGTTCCCGGCGTTGTCACGCGGCTTCAACGAGTAGTACCCCGGCACCAGGTCGATGCCGCCGCGGGTCGATGCGTACCACCTGAACAAGGTTGCGTTCGTGACGAATCCCTGGTCGTGAAGGCGCGATGCGACGCTCGCGACGGTGTCGCCCTCGTTCACGGTGAAATTCACCGCGGCACCCGGCTCACCCGAGGGGTTCAGTTGGTGAACGGTCCACCACCCGGCGGCACCGAGCAGCAGAACCGACGCGATCATCACCTTCACCATCATCTGCAAGGGCGCCTTGAACGCGTCGAAGCCGGGTGCGAGCGGTTCGACCGACGAGTCGGCAACGACCTCGACGTGGTCCCACGGGTCGGTCTTCCAGTCGTCGGGCAACAACGGGTCGCGCGTCATTGTGCCCGGCCGTCCCGGCGGGAGTCGAGCCACGACTGGAGGATCACGGCCGCGGCAACCTTGTCGACGACACGCCGGCGCGCCTGTGCCTTCATCTTGTTCTCCATCAGCACGCGGTCTGCCTCGACTGTCGTGCGACGCTCATCGTGGAGGTACACCGGCACACCGACAACCGTAGCCATCCGTTCCACTTCGCGCCGGGCAGATTCTGCCGCCGCGCCCTCGGTGCCGTCCATGTTCAACGGCAGGCCGACGACGATCGCCTCGGCCTCTTCCTCACGCACGAGACGGGCGAGTTCTTCGTGGTCGACTTTCTGGGTGGCGCCGCGGGTGACCACCGTGAGAGGTGTCGCGATCAGACCGCTCCGGTCGGATGCAGCGACACCGATGCGCCGCGACCCGAGGTCGACGCCTAGCACTCTCACGCGCGGTTCACGCAGAGCCGACTGCGGCTCTCGCCTTCTCGCGTGCGATGGTGATGGCCTCGTCGATGCCTGCGGGGTTCTTTCCGCCGGCAGTCGCCACGTCACCCTTGCCGCCGCCGCCACCGCCGACTGCTCGTGCGGCATCCTTCAGCAGGTCGCTTGCGTTCGTCTTGAGTGACGGATCGGTCGCGCCCACGAGAGCAACTCCCCCGGCGTCAGTGACACCGATCAACACCACGGCTCGCACCGTGGGCTGCTGACGCACGGCGAGAGCAAGATCGCGAAGGTCGTTCGCCGTGAGCCCGTCGATGCGCTCGACAACGACCCCGTCGACTGCGCCGGCGGTCAACTCCGCGGCACGGCCGGCGGCAAGACGCGAACGGAGAGTCTTGATCTCGTCCTGTGCCGCCTTCAACTCGTCGAGCTTTCGCACCACACCCGAGAGAGCCTCCTCGGGCCGGGTGCCGACTGCGGAGGCGACCTGTTGCAGCACGTCGTTCGTGCGCTGCATGTGACGCACGGCGTTCTCGCCGGTGACCGCCTCGATTCTGCGCAGGTTCGAACCGATGGACGATTCGGCCACGATCTTGATTGCACCGATGTCCCCGGTTGCCGAGACATGGGTGCCGCCGCACAGCTCGGTGGAGGCCCCCGCGCGGAGCACTCTCACGGTGTCGCCGTACTTGTCACCGAAGAACGCGATGGCACCCGCCGCCAGCGCCTCTTCTTTCGACGTCTCGAAAGCCTCGACCGGTGCGTTGGCCAGCACCTCGGCATTCGCCAGCTGCTCGATGCGCTCGATCTCGTCGGCGGTGACGGCTTCGTAATGGCTGAAGTCGAACCTCAGGCGGTCGGGTGCCACCAGCGAGCCGGCCTGTTTCACGTGCTCGCCGAGGACGGACCGCAGGGCCCAGTGGAGAACATGCGTGCCGGTGTGGTTGCGTCGGGTTGCGCGCCGCGCGCCGACGTCGATGACGGCCCTCACGGTCTCGCCCTCGCGGGGTTCCCCTGATCTCACGCGGCAGACGTGACGCCTGAGTCCGGGCAGCGCAAACGTCGTGTCGATGACCTCGAGGTCGCACGAGGCAGACGAGATTGTGCCGATGTCGCCGACCTGGCCGCCGCTCTCTGCGTAGAACGGTGTGTGGTCGAGGAACACCTCGACGCAGCCGTCGTCGCCGTCGATGACCGCGACGACCGTGGCCTCGGCAGTGTCGTGCACGTAGCCGACGAACTCTGTGACGCCGTGACCCTCGAGCACCTCGCGGTACAACTCGACCCTGTCGGCGTCGGCGCGGGCGGTCTTGCGGGCGTCTTTCGCGCGGGTGCGTTGTTCGTTCATCTCCGACTCGAAACCGGCAATGTCGACGTCTACGCCCCTTTCGGACGCGATCTCCTGGGTGAGCTCGAGCGGAAAGCCGTAGGTGTCGTGCAGCAGGAATGCAGACGAACCGGAAAGAGTGCCCGAGCCCGACGAGAGATCTGACTCGAGAATGGTGAGACCCGTCTTCAGTGTGTGGCGGAAGCGCTCCTCTTCCTTCGCCAGCACACCCACGATGAAGTCACGGTTCTTGATGACATCGGGGTACGCGGCCCCCATCACGTCGATGGCCACGTTGCTGAGCGTCGGCATCACGAGTTTCTCGGTGCCGAGCAGGAATGCGTGACGCACCGCGCGCCGGATGATGCGCCGGAGCACGTACCCGCGGTTCTCGTTGCTGGGGAAGACACCGTCGTTGATCAGCATCGTGGCCGAACGCGCATGTTCGGCGAGCACGCGCAGGCTGAAACTCGCACGGTCGTCGTAATCGCCCGACCTGTACGTGGCCCCCGTGCTCGACTGCGCCTGTTCGATGAGGGGAAACAGCACGTCGGTCTCCCACACCGAGTCGACGCCCTGCACGAGCGCAAGGATTCTCTCGAGGCCGGCGCCCGTGTCGATGCTCGGTTTGGGCAGTGCAGTGCGCGAACCGTCGGCTGACTGGTTGTACTGCATGAACACGAGGTTCCAGAACTCCATGAAGCGGTCGCCGTGGGGGTCGTTCTGGGGTCCACCGTCGGGCCCGAACGCACTGCCGCGGTCGAAGTGGATCTCGGAACACGGGCCACAGGGTCCGGTGTCGCCTGCCTGCCAGAAGTTGTCCTTGTCGCCGAGGCGCTGGATGCGGTTCATCGGCACACCGACCTGTTCGTGCCAGATCGCCTCGGCCTCGTCGTCTGATTCGTGCACGGTGATCCACAACCTGTCGCCGTCGAACCCGAACACCTCTGTCACGAGTTCCCACGACCACGGGATCGCATCGGTCTTGAAATAGTCACCGAAACTGAAGTTGCCGAGCATCTCGAAGAACACGAGATGGCGCTTCGTGCGCCCCACGTCGTCGAGGTCGTTGTGCTTGCCGCCTGCACGGACGCACTTCTGCACGGTGACGGCACGGTTGTAGGGTGCCACCTCGTCACCCATGAAATACGGCTTGAAAGGCACCATTCCGGCCACCGTGAAGAGCAGGGTGGGATCATGCGGTATCAGACTCGCCGACGGCACCACGGTGTGGGCGCGCTCGCCGAAGAATCCGGAGAACGCAGAGCGCAACTGATTCGCGCTGCGGGGAGACGAAGAGGACGGCACCATGGGAAACCCCATGTTACCCGTGCCCCTTTCGGGCACAGGGAGGGTTTGGTTACAGCACCGACGGAGGCGGGTCGTCGGAGGACCCGTCGTACAGCGCCACCGCGCGGCGCACGAGAGAGCGCACGGCATCAATCAGTGTCGAGGCGATTGCCTGCGGGGTGACGTTCTCTGCCACCTCGCTCGCCTTGCGCTTGCCCCACAGCACGGCGTACGCACCGGCGAACGCACCGACCACGAACCAGAAGAGACGCTTCATCATCGGTCGTCACGGTAGTGGGGCGGCGGGGTGAATCCCAACGGCCGGAACGTCGGCGGGTCGTCGGTCGTTCGCGGCGCCTGTCCCGTGCGGCCCTCCCGCACGTCGGCGAGCGCAGCGCCGATTGCGTCGGTCACTGCGCGGCTCTTGGGCGCCCGGGACAGATGCACCACTGCGTGCGCAAGATTGTGCACCGCCTCGGGCAGACCGACCCGTTGGACCGCGTCGGCCGACGCCGTTGCCACGAGCAGTGCGGTGTGGTCGGCCGTGCCGATGTCTTCGCTGGCAAAGATGACGAGCCTGCGGGCAATGAACCGCGCGTCCTCCCCGGCCTCCAGAAGTCTGGCGAGCCAGTGAAGGGCGATGTCGGTCTCGCCCGCGCGCATCGACTTGATGAAGGCCGAGATGATGTCGTAGTGATCGTCACGGCCGAGCCTCGACACGCTCGTGTCGAGCGCGACTGTTGCGTGCCCGACACCCACCGACGCTGCACCCGACGCCAGGGTGCACGCAACCTCGAAGGCAGTGATCGCCTGTCTCACGTCACCCGTGCACCGGCGCGCGAGCAGGTCGAGGGCGTCGTCGTCGACAGCAACCTTCATCTCGACGGCCGCCCTGGCGAGAACGGTCTTGATGTCGTTGTCCCCCACCGGCCGCAATGCGAACACCGACGACCGGGAGCGCAGTGCGGGGTTCACGGAGAACGCCGGGTTCTCGGTCGTGGCGCCGACCAGGGTGACGACCCCGCTCTCCACCGCATGGAGCAGTGCGTCCTGTTGGTTGGTGCTGAACCGGTGAATCTCGTCGATGAACACCACCGTGCCGCGGGCCTCGACGGTGAGTGCCCGCTTTGCCGACTCGATGACCTCTCTGATGTCCTTGACCCCGGCCGACACCGCCGACAGCCGCTCGAACCGCCGGTTCGTCGACGTCGCGACGAGTTCGGCAAGTGTCGTCTTGCCGGTGCCCGGAGGGCCCCACAGGATGATCGACGACACACGGTCGGCGTCGATGAGTCTGCGCAGGGGTCCGTTCTCACCGACGAGGTGATCCTGGCCGATCACGTCGTCGAGTGACGTGGGACGCATGCGTGCGGCGAGCGGCGCGCGTCTGCGCACGGCGTCTTCGAGAGAGTCACTGAAGAGGTCGGGACCCTCCACGGGCGTCACGAACCCGCGGGCGGAGGCAGAAGACGCAGACCGAGGTCAGCGAGGTGAGCCGGCTCGACAGGTGTCGGCGCGTTCGTCATCGGGTCGGCGCCGCTCTGGGTCTTCGGGAAGGCGATGACCTCGCGGATGTTCTCTTCTCCCGCGAGGATCGCCGTCAACCGGTCGATTCCGAACGCGAACCCGCCGTGTGGCGGTGCGCCGTACCTGAACGGCTGCAGGAAGAAGCCGAAACGTCTGTCGGCCTCCTCGTCGGAGATGCCGAGAATGTTGAACACGCGGCGCTGCAGTTCGGGTTCGTGGATTCGAATCGAACCCGAACCCAGTTCCCATCCGTTCAGCACGAGGTCATAAGCCAGGGCGCGGACCTTCAGCGGGTCGGTCTCGAAGAGACCGATGTCGTCGGGGTGCGGGTGACAGAACGGATGGTGACCCGGGCGCGGTCTCCCCGTCGTCGGGTCGGCTCCGACGAACAACGGGAACTCGGTGACCCACACGTAGCGGTAGGGACCCTCGTGCACCGGGGGGCGGCCGATGTCGTTGCGCAACTGGCCGAGCACCTCGCACGCGGTCATCCAGTCGTCAGCCACCAGAAGCAGAAGGTCTCCTGCCGTGGCCGACATGGCTTCGATCAGGGCGTCACGCTCGGTGTCGGAGAGGAACTTGGCAACGGGAGACTCGAGCGAACCATCGGGCTGCACTTTCATCCACACGAGACCCTTCGCCCCGAGTTTCTTCGCCCGGTCAGTGAGTGCATCGAGCTTGTTTCGGCCGTACGCGGCGGCCTCCGGATGCACCGACGCATCGACACGTATGCCCTTGATGCACCCGGCCCCCGAGAAGGCCTTGAACCCTGTCGCGGAGAAGAGCGGCGTGAGTTCGACAAGTTCCATGCCGAACCGCAGGTCGGGTTTGTCGACACCGAATCTCTCCATCGACTCGCGCCAGGTGATGCGCTCGATCGTCGGGGGCTCCTCGCCGGTGACCGCCCGGGCAGCGGCAACCACCGCCCTGCCGATGAACTCGAGCACGTCGTCCTGCGAGACGAACGACATCTCGGCATCCATCTGCATGAATTCGTACTGCCGGTCGGCGCGGAGGTCCTCGTCGCGGAGGCACTTGGCGATCTGGTAGTAGCGGTCGACACCGGACACCATCAGCAGCTGTTTCCACAACTGCGGTGACTGCGGGAGCGCGAAGAACGAACCGTGGTCCTTGCGCGACGGCACCAGGAACTCGCGGGCACCCTCGGGCGTCGAAGGCATGAGGAGCGGGGTCTCGACCTCGAGGAAACCGTTCTCCTCCATCGCGCGACGGATGGCGCTGTTGACCCGCGCCCGCACCCGCAGGTTCTTCTGCATGCGCTCGCGACGGATGTCGATGTAGCGGTACTTGAGGCGCACACCTTCGTCGACGTCGTCGGCACGTTGGTCGACGGGGAAAGGCGGCGGTTCGGCAACGTTCAGCACCTCGACGACGCACTCACCGATCTCGATCCTGCCGGTGGCGAGGTTCTCGTTGACGGTGCCGTCGGGCCGGGCGCGGACCACACCCGAGATGCGCACGACGTACTCGCTCCGTACGTCGACGTCGTTGTCGACGACGCACTGCACCACACCGGAATGGTCTCTCAGGTCGACAAAGGCCAGTTTCTCGCCGTGCTCGCGGCGCCGACCGACCCAGCCGCAGACCGAAACCGACTCGCCCACGTGCGAGTCGTTCAGGTCTCCGCACATGTGCGTGCGCATTGCCGTTGATTTCATTGTGGTGCCCTTCTTGGGGTTCGTTCTCCGAGAACGCGGGTGAGGTGACCGACCAGTTGGTCCTGGGGGATCACAGTCTGTTCCGACGTGCGCAGATCGCGCACCGCACACGTACCTGATTCTGCTTCGTCGGTTCCGATGATCACGGCGAGAGACGCACCGCTGCGGTCGGCCGACTTCATCTGCGACTTCATGCTGCGGCCGTCGAACGAACGGTCGGCGCTGAAGCCTGCCGCACGGCTTACCTCGCACAGGCGCAGTGCCGAGAGACCGTCGGTGACGTCGATGACGAACACATCGACGGCCCGGTCGCCGACGGCGAACACCGACTCGCTGTCGCATGCCAACAGTGTGCGGTCGACTCCGAGGGCAAATCCGACACCGGCGGTCGCCGGGCCACCGAGTTCCTCCACGAGGCCGTCGTAGCGCCCGCCTCCCCCGATTGCGGTCTGCGCGCTGTCGAGGGCCGTCGAGACGAACTCGAACACCGTGCGCTCGTAGTAGTCGAGACCACGCACGAGCCCGGGCGACACCCGGTACGGAACGGACAGCGAGTCGAGACCGGCCAGCACGGCAGAGAAGTGTTCGCGCGCCGCGTCGCTGAGGAACTGATCGATGGTGGGCGCACCGGCAACGACCCGTGCATCACCCTCGCGCTTCGAGTCGAGAACGCGCAACGGGTTCTTCTGCAACGTCGCGCGAGCCTCGTCGGACAACTCGGACGACCGCGACTCGAGAAAATCACGCAGCGCGGTGATGTAGGCACCCCGGTCCCCCGGGGCGCCGAGGGAATTCACGACGAGCTCGACATTGCGAAGACCGAGGGCGGCGAAGAACTGCCAGCCGAGTGCGATGACCTCGACGTCGAGCAACGGGTCGGCCGCGCCGAGAACCTCGATGCCGACCTGGTCGAACTGTCTGTACCGGCCGGCCTGCGCCTTCTCGTAGCGGAAGTTCGAACCCGAGTACCAGACCTTCCACGGCGTCGTCGGTCTGTGCTGGGCGAACGCCCTGCAGATTCCGGCCGTGTGCTCGGGGCGCAGTGCCACGTGCCGGTCGCCCTTGTCGACGAAGTCGTACATCTCTTTCGTGACCACGTCGGTGGCATCGCCCAGGCGGAGAAAAACGCCGATCTCTTCGAACATCGGGGGGATGATGCACTGGTATCCGGCCGACTCGACCGTGTCGGCAAAGACCGCGGTGAAGGCACGCCAACGCCCGGCCTGGGGAGGGAGGATGTCACGGGTCCCCGGACTGGTCTGGAATGTCGGCACGACGGGAAAGGCTAGTCGGGACTTCCCCCGGGCACGATGCGATATGCGTCGTAGACCGAATCGATGGACTTGATGACCCGGAGCACCGAATCGAGATGGTTCGGGTCGGCCAACTCGAACTCGAAGCGCATCTTTGCCACCCTGTCGGACCCCGTGTGCGTGCTGCACGCAACGATGTTCACGTGTTGCTCTGACAGCGCATGGGACACGTCGCGCAGCAACCTGCTCCGGTCGAGGGCGACCACCTCGACTCCTGCAGTGAACATGGTTCCCGGGGTGGTCCGCGACCACTCGACGTCGATCAGACGCGTGGGCTCGTCGACGACCAACGACACCGCGTTCGCACAGTCGGCCCTGTGCACGCTCACCCCACGGCCCTTCGTGACGAACCCGAGAATGTCGTCGCCCGGCACGGGGGTGCAGCACTTCGACAGACGCACCAGCACGTCTTCGAGACCCTCGACATGGATGCCGGTCGAACTGCGACGGTCAGTCGACGGGCGGTCGACCCTCATTGGCATCGCCAACTGCTCGTCGCTCCCCTCGTGTCTCATCGCACGGCCGATGCGCTGGGCGAAACCGCGGGCAGACACGTGGTGCTCGCCGATCGCGGCGAACAGCGTGTCGAGCTCGGTCATGTTCAGTGCCTCGAGTTCCTGCAGGAATGCATCGCTGGTCCAGATGCGCTGCACAGGCAGACCTTCGCGACGAAGTTCGGCAGTGAGTTCGTCGCGTCCGGCCTCGACCATGTCTTCGCGCCGCTCGCGGGTGAACCAGTTCTTGATCTTGGTGCGGGCACGAGCCGACTGGACGAACCCGAGCCAGTCGCGGGAGGGCCCGGCCCCCTCGACCTTCGACGTGAAGATCTCGCATGTGTCACCCGAGTTGAGACCCGCATCGAGCGACACGAGACGACCGTTGACGCGGGCACCCACGCAGGCGTGACCGACCTCGGTGTGCACCGCGTAGGCAAAGTCGACCGGTGTCGAGTTGATGGGCAGCGTGATGACACGGCCCTTGGGGGTGAAGACGAAGATCTCCTCCTGCTCGAGGTCGCTCTTCAGGCCCGCCATGAATTCGTTGGGGTCCGTGATGTCGGACTGCCAGTCGATGATGCGGTTCAGCCAGTCGGAGTCGCCGGACTGTGTCCCCTGCTTGTAGGCGAAGTGCGCAGCCACGCCCCATTCGGCTCGCTCGTGCATCTCGCGAGTGCGGATCTGCACCTCGAGCGGTTTCCCGCCGGGCCCGATGACAGTGGTGTGCAGCGACTGGTACAGGTTGAACTTCGGCATGGCGATGTAGTCCTTGAACCTGCCGACGACCGGTCGCCACTTGCCGTGGATGCACCCGAGTGCCCCGTAACAGTCACGCACGCTGTCGACGATGATGCGCAGTGCCACGAGATCGAAGATCTCGTCGAAGTCCTTGTCTTTCTGCACCATCTTTTCGTAGATGCTCCAGAGGTGCTTGCCGCGGCCGGTGACGTCTCCGATGATGTGCACCTCGGCGAGTCGCGAGCGCACCTCGGTGATGGCCTGCTCGAGATACACGTCGCGTTCGGGGGTGCGGCTCGACACGAGGTGGTCGAGTTCGGCGAATCGCTTCGGGTACAGGGCGGCAAAAGAGAGGTCCTCGAGCTGCTGCTTGATCTCCTGCATGCCGAGTCGGTTCGCCAGCGGCGCGTAGATGTCGAGGGTCTCCTGGGCGATGCGCTGCTGCTTGTCGATCGGCACGCCCGCCAGGGTCCGCATGTTGTGCAGACGGTCGGCCAGCTTGATGATGAGAACGCGCATGTCGCGGGCCATCGCCACGAGCATCTTGCGCATCGTCGCCGCCTGCTGCGCCTCGCGCGAGTCGAACTGCAGCCGCTCGAGCTTCGTCACACCGTCGACGAGGCTCGCCACCTCGTCACCGAAGTTGCGCTGCACGTCGGCGAGGGTGATCTCGGTGTCCTCCACCGCGTCGTGCAGCAGTGCGGCCGCGAGTGAGACGTCGTCGAGACCGATGTCGGCAACGATGCGTGCCACCGCGATCGGGTGGTTGATGTATGCCTCGCCCGACGAGCGCTGCTGACTGATGTGGGCAACGCGTGCCGCCTCGTACGCCTTGTTCACGAGGGTCACCGACGCCTTCGGGTGCCGGCGGCGGTACGCGGTGAGAAGCGGTGCTATCTCTTCGATGGGCGCGCTGTGGTGCCGTCTCCACGGAAGGACGCGGTCGGCAGTGGCCATGGAAGAAGGCTACCTTCGCGACTTCTTTCGGGGGCGCGGGGGATGACTCAAGATGGCGTCGACGGGTGCGAGACCCGACGATTCCCCCGATTCGGCGGCGGCCGCAGCGCGTGACGATGCACGACGGCTGACCGGGGCCCCTGTCGCCATCAACTGCGCCATGTCGGTGCCGAGCGAGAGACGGCCCCTCATGGAGACGTACTCGCCCGACCGCTCTTTCAGCATGCCGAGGATCGGTGTCGCGATGTAGATCGACGAGTAGGCACCGGTGGCCATGCCGACGAGCAGCGCCAGTGCGAACTCCTGCAGCGCAACGGCGCCGAACACGCCGGAGCCGAGCACCAACAGACTGAACACCGGCAGCAACGCGGCGATCGAGGTGTTCAGCGAACGCATGAGCACCTGGTTCATCGACACGTTGACGATGTCGCCGTACGGAACCCGCGACCCGGAGAATTTCGTGGTGTTCTCGTGCACCTTGTCGAACACCACGATGGTGTCGTACAGCGAGAACCCGAGAATGGTGAGGAACGCCACCACCGTCGACGGGGTGACCTCGAGCTGCAGAATCGAGTACACGCCGACGCTGACGCCGACGTCGTGCACGACGGCCGCAATAGCTCCCGCGGCCATGCGCGACTCGAATCTCCATGCGATGAACAACGAGACCAGCACGAGGAACACGAGAAGGGCACGCACGGCATTCCACGTGATGCTGCGGCCCCAGGTCGCACTCACCTTCTCGACGCTGATGTCGTCGGTCTTCACGCCGGCACTCTTGGCGAGAGCCTCCTTGACCTTGCTCTCGACATCGGCCTCGAGCTCGCCGAGCTGGATGCGGATGCGCTCGTTGTCCCCCGAGCTCAGAATCTGGATCTTGGCGCCCGACGCCTCGGCCTTGTTCTCGTCGAGAATCGTGCGGGCCGAGTCGGCATCGAGCGTGCCGGTCGCGGGCAGTTCGTACGCAACACCGCCCTTGAAGTCGATGCCGAGGTTCAGACCCTGTGCAAAGAGCGACACGACAGTCGCCAGAAGCACCACCGACGACACGATGAACCCGAACCTGCGGCGGCCGTAGAAATTGATCGTGGTCTCACCGCGGTAGAGACGTTGCCAACGGCCGGCCATCACGCCACCTCAACTTTCGTCGTTGCCCCGCGCACTCCCAGCACCTTGCCCTTGTTGAAGAGACGGGTGCGCGACAGCAGCAGCACCGTCGGCCGGGTGAAGAAGTACGACACCACCATGTCGGTGAGGGTCGACAACCCGAGGAAAAACGCGAACCCACGAACAGACCCGACCGTCAGCCACCACAGCACGAGTGCGCCGATGAGCGACGCCGTGTCTGCGATGAGAATCGTGCGCCAGGCCGAGTCGAACCCGCGCGAGGCAGAGTTGCGCAGAGTGCGTCCTGCCTGCACGTCGTCTTTCAGTTTCTCGAAGAACACCACGTACGAGTCGACGGTGACGCCGATCGACACGATGATGCCCGCGGCCCCCGACAGGGTCAGTGCGAGACCGTTGGTCTTCGACAGCCAGGAGATGATGTTCCACAACAACAGGCCCGACACCCCGAGGCCTGCGACAACGACGAGCGCGATCAACCGGTAGTAGAACACGAGGAACGCGAGCACCAGGAGAACCCCGAGAAGGCCCGAGATGATGGCCGCGCGCAGAGAGTCCTTGCCCAGTGTGGCCGACACGGTCTGCACGGTGGGGGTCTCGAACTGCACGGGCACGGCACCGAACTGCAGGATCTTCGCAAGTTCCTCGGCCTCGCTGCGGGTGAAGTTGCCCGTGATCGACACTGTTCCGTTGTCGAAGTTCGGGGTCTGCACCTGGGGCGCAGAGATCACCTCGCCGTCGAGCACGATGGCAATTGCCTTCGTCGGGCAGTCGTCGCCGCCGTCGTAGCACTTCTTGGCGAGTGCGTTCCACGGCACTTCGCCGGCGACGCCGTCACGCAGGTTCGCGAGAACCGAGAACGATCCGCCGTCGACCTCGACTGATGCATCGTTCGAGAAGACCTCTCCGGTCGCTTCGGCCGGACCCAACAGGTAGATGAGCCCGTCCTTGCGGCCGGGCAGAACCGTCTGGCCGGGCTCGAGCCCCGTCTCGGGGTCTGTGCCCGGCACCGTTGTCGACGTGGTAGTGGTTGCTGCGCGACCACGTGAGCTGCCCACTCCGCCGGCAGGGGGTGCGAGCGTCGTCGAGGAACCTGCCACGGTGGTGGTGGTTGCCCCGGGGGCGGCCGATGTCGTGGTCGTGCTGTCGGGGTCCTCGGCATAGTTGATGACGGGACGCATCTCGACGGCACCGGTGCGACCGATGAGGTCGAGAGCCTTCTGCTGGTCCTTCACCCCGGGAAGGTTGACAACGACGTTGTTGCCCTGCCGCTGGATCTCCGGTTCGGAGACACCGATCGAGTCGACGCGCTGACGGATGATGTCGACGGCGACATTAAGGGCCTCCGGCTCGAAATCACCGACCGGGGTCATGGTGACCGAGGCCCCGCCCTGCAGGTCGAGGCCGAGTGACGGGGTGTTGCCCGCAACAAGATTCGCCACGAAAGCCCCGGATGCGACGAAGAGAATCGCAAGAAGGGGCAGCAGGAGACGTCGACGAGACATGAACGACGTTTACTTCTTGGCGTCGTCGGCCGGGGCCGCGACCTTGCGCGCCACGGAGGCGCGTGTGACCCGGATCTCGATCCGCTCCTGCTGGTGGCCGTCGGCGATGTCGAGCCAGACCACATCGTCCTCGATGTCGGACACAAACCCGTAGATGCCCGACGTCAGCACCACCTCGTCGCCCACAGCCAGCGACGCTGCAAGGGCCCGCGCCTCTTTCATGCGGCGGTTGCGGGGGCGCAGGAACACGAAGTACATGCCGCCGAACAGGAGTCCGTACACCACGATGAACCCGATCGGGTTGCTGTTGCTTGACGAGGACTCTGCGGCGAGGAGGATTGCATTCACAGAGCGCAAGCCTAGCCGTGACGCCCTCTCGGGGGCTCGTGGCTCAACCCCAGATGTCGAGAATCGAGCGCCGCAGTGCCTGGAACGTGCCGGCCGAGATGGCTCCGCGCATGCGCTCCATCAGCGAAAGAGTCCAGGCCACGTTGTGGATCGAGACGAGTCGAGCCGCGGTCGGTTCCCCGACCTGGGTCAGATGGCGAAGGTATCCGCGGCTGTGTGACGCACAGACCCAGCAGGGGCACGTGGGGTCGAGCGGCTCGTCCGACAGGGTGAACCGTGCGTTCTTGATCTGCACCTTGCCCGCCGAGGTGAGTGCCGTGCCGTGCCGGCCGAGACGTGTCTGCAGCACGCAGTCGAACTGGTCGACACCGAGAGCCACGGCCTCGACAAGGGAGGCGGGGTCACCCACTCCCATGAGATAGCGCGGCTGGTCATCGGGGAGATGTGCGATGCATGCCGCGATCGAGTCGACCATCTCTGCCCTGGTCTCTCCCACGCTGAGCCCCCCGATTGCGTATCCGTCGAACCCGAGCGATGCCGTGCGCTCGGCGCTCTCGGCACGCATCACCGGGTCGGTGCCTCCCTGCACGATGCCGAACAACGACTGGTCGTCACGGGTGTGCGCAACCTTCGCACGCTTCGCCCACTCGCTGGTGCGCTCGAGTGCAAGCCGCACGACGTGCGGTTCGGCTGGCAACGAGGTGCACACGTCGAGCACCATCTGTATGTCTGCCCCGATCTTCTCCTGCGTCGCAACGGCGATCTCGGGCGTGAACCGGTGGTACGAGCCGTCGTATGTCGACTTGAAGGTGACGCCGTCGTCGTCGACCTTCGGGTCGAGCGAGAACACCTGGAAACCACCCGAGTCAGTCAGGGTGAGCCCGTCCCACCCCGCGAATGCGCCGAGACCGCCGAAGTGCTCGACCACGTCGGCACCGGGGCGCAGCATCAGGTGATACGTGTTGCCGAGAACAATGCGTGCGCCGAGCTCGGCATAGTCGCGGGCGCTGAGGTACTTGATCGCACCGCGGGTGCCGACAGGCATGAAGCACGGGGTTTCGTAGGTTCCGCGGTGCGTCGACGCCACGCCTGTGCGGGCAGACCCGTCGCGTGAGGTGACTTCCAACCGGACGAGATGCATGTCAGTTCGCCTCCCGACGTCGTATGAACATGGCGTCGCCGAAAGAGAGAAACCGGTACTGCTCGCGCAGAGCCTCGTCGTAGAGCGACCGCCACGACTCCCCCACGAACGAACTGATCATGAGAAGAAGCGACGTGCGGGGCATGTGGAAGTTGGTCAGCATGCAGTCGACGATCCTCCAGTCGTAACCGGGAGTGATGAACAAAGACGTGCGCCCCGACAGTTCCCCCGAACCCGCGGCCGACTCGAGAGCCCGTGTCGCCGTCGTGCCGATGGCGATGACCCTGCGGGCGGACCTGCAGGCCTCGAGGGTGTCTTCGGGAACGCTGTAGAACTCGGAGTGGATCACGTGCTCGAGAGGGTTCTCTGCAGAGATCGGTTTGAACGTGTCGAGTCCGACGACGAGTTCGACTCGTTTGATGACGGCTCCGCGTTCCTGCACCCGGGCGAGAAGTTCGGGCGTGAAATGCAGACCGGCTGTCGGTGCAGCGGCACTGGCCGGCCTGTCGGAGTACACCGTCTGGTACCGCTCGCTGTCTTTCAGCGAACCCCTGATGTACGGGGGAAGCGGCATCACGCCGATGCGCTGGATGAGGCCGACCGGGTCGTCATCGGTGATCTCGACGACGAACGTGTCGCCTGCGTCGGTGCGCGGGCCGATGCGCACGACACGCTTTCCGAAGTACTCGAGAGCCTCCCCCTCTTTCAGTTTCCGGGCCGGTTTGATCAGGCCCTCCCACAGCCGACCGTCCGCGGACCGCCTCTCGAGCAGCAGTACCTCTGCCGCGCCGCCGGTCTTTCTCTGCAGAACGAGCCGCGCCGGGAGAACGCGGGTGTCGTTGACCACCACCACGTCACCGTCGCCGACGAGTTCGGGAAAGTCGGCCATGGTGCGGTGGTCGACACCACCGTCACGGGCCACCATCAGACGCGCAGCATCGCGGGGTTCGATCGGTTTCTGTGCGACGCGAACATCGGGAAGGTCGTAGTCGATGTCGGAGATGTGCACGCAGAAAGGCTACGGGTTCGACAGGTGCGCACGGGCGGCATCCATCGCGATGCGGCCCCTCGGTGTGCGCGCGATGAGGCCGAGCTGGATGAGAAACGGCTCGTAGACGTCTTCGACGGTCTCGGGTTGCTCACCCACCGCGATGGCGAGTGTCGTGAGACCGACCGGCCCGCCCTCGAACTGTTCGCACAGACTGCGGAGAATGGCGCGGTCGACCTTGTCGAGACCGAGTGCGTCGACACCGAAGACGGCGAGTGCCTCAGTCGCGGTGTCCGAGTTGATGGTTCCGTCACCGCGCACCTCGGCAAAGTCGCGCACCCGTCGCAGCAACCGGTTGGCGATGCGCGGGGTGCCGCGACTGCGACGGGCGATCTGGGTTGCTGCCGCGGCGTCGATCGGCACATCGAGAATGCGTGCGGCACGGGACACGATCGCGTGCAACTCGTCGGCGTCGTAGAAGTCGAGACGCGCGACGAGACCGAACCGGTCGCGCAGGGGCCCCGTGATCATGCCCGTTCGGGTTGTGGCACCGATGAGGGTGAACCGCGGGAGCGTGAGCCGGATCGACGACGCAGCCGGGCCCTTGCCCACCACAATGTCGATCTGGAAATCCTCCATCGCGGGATACAAGATCTCCTCGACCGACCGTGACAGGCGATGTATCTCGTCGATGAAGAGAACGTCGCCCTCGCCGAGTTTGGTGAGGATCGCGGCCAGGTCACCGGCCCTCTCGAGCGCAGGGCCACTCGTGACATGAAGGGTGACACCCATCTCTGCGGCGACGATGCCTGCCATGGTGGTCTTGCCGAGACCGGGCGGTCCGGCAAGAAGAATGTGGTCGGCTGCCTGCCCGCGCTGCTTGGCGGCACCGAGAACGATGTCGAGGTGCTCCTTGAGTTCGCGCTGGCCGACGAAGTCGTCGAGGTGCCGCGGACGCAGACCGGCCTCGTCGGACACCTCGGCGTCTGAGGTCGTTGCAGGATTCAGGAACTCATCCCGCACGGCGTGCCCCCAGCAGCGCGAGCGCGTCGCGCAACATTGCCTCGGTTCCCTCGGAGTTGGTCAGCTGACGCATGGTGTCCCGGATCTCGTCGGCGCCGTACCCCAACGCCGTGAGAGCCTCGCGCACGTCGGCTGCCGACGACTGCACCGTGTCACCGGACTCGTTGCCCGCAACGTCGCCCAACGAGAGGCGTGACTTCAGCTCGACCATGAGACGTTCTGCAGTCTTCTTGCCGACACCGGGTACCACCGTGAGACCGGCGACATCGTTCGACGCCACGATGCCCACCAGGGCGGTCGGCGTGTACGTGCTGAGAATCGCCATCGCCATTGCGGGCCCGATGCCGTGAGTCGCGATGAGAACGTTGAACGTGTCGCGTTCGTGGCGCGACACGAACCCGTAGAGGGTCTGTGCGTCTTCGCGGATGTGGTGGTGCGTGTGCAAGAACACCGACACCGTCGGCTCGAGTTCGGCGAATGCCTGCGTGGTGACCGTGCAGAGATAGCCCACGCCCCCGACCTCGACGAGAACGGTCATCGGCGCAAACCGCTCGAGCACGACCCCGCGGAGGCTTCCGATCATGACCGGGCCCGATTCATCGCCGCGGCACGCGATGCCACGAAAGGCGCCATGGCGCAGTGGCACAGTGCGATGGCCGCCGCGTCAGCGGCATCGGCGGGCTCGGGGACCGATGCCAGCGAGAGGCGCTGTTGCACCATGCGACCGATCTGGTCTTTCGTGGCGCCGCCCCAGCCGGCGACCGCGTTCTTCACCTGCGAGGGGGTGTACTGCTCGACCTGGCACCCCGCACGCGAGGCGAGCGCCAGCACGATGCCGCTGGCCTGCCCCACCGACATCGCCGTGCGGACATTGTTCTGGAAGAACACCTGCTCTATGGCCACGGCCGACGGCCGGTACTCGGCGAGAAGAGAGTCGATCTCGTTGTGCAGGTCGGCCAGGCGTTCGTGCAGGGGGCTCGATGCCGGCGTGCGGATGACCCCGACGGCAAGAGCAGAGATCGACTGGGACGACGCCATCGACAACACGGCGTACCCGCAACGCGTGAGACCGGGGTCGACGCCCAAGACCACATGACCGAACATATGTTCCATGCTACCCCAGGGTCGGGGTCCACGGGGTGGATTAGCGGGCGGCTTCGACCGCCGCAATCAACTCCTCGACGGGCCGGAACGTGAGGCCCGCGATCGCCCGGTGCGCATACCGCACCACCCCGGCGGGGTCGACAACGAAGACGCTGCGTCGGGGGAACCCGAGCGGGCCGACGGTTCCGTAGGCATTTGCCACGTTCTTGTCAGTGTCAGCGAGCAGCGGGAACTTGAACCCGTGTTTCGCCGCGAACGATTCATGGCTCGACATGTCCTGTGCCGAGATTGCGAGGACCTGCGCACCGACCCCCTCGAATGCGGACAGTTCGTTGTTGTACGAATTCAACTGCTTCGTGCACACCGGCGAATCGTCACCGGGGTAGAACACGATGACCACGGGCTGGCCGCGGTATGACGACAGCGAATACGACCGGCCACCGGTGCCGGGGAGAGTGAAATCGGGAGCAAGTTCTCCCACTGAGGCTGCCATTAGTCGATTCCTTGCATGATTGATTCGTCGATGTCGAAGTTCGCGTACACGTCCTGGACATCATCATTATCTTCCAACATGTCCATGATGCGAAGGATTTGCCTCGCATCGTTGATGTCGGTCACCTCGATGGACGTCGACGACACCATCGTCGACTCTGCGCTCTGCACCTCGATGCCCCCTGTTTCGAGGGATTCCTTCACGTCGTAGACGACGGAGGGGTCGGTGAGAACTTTCCACGAATCTCCGTCACGCTCGATGTCATCGGCGCCGGCGTCGAGGGCGGCCGACATCACGGAGTCCTCGTCGAGCGAGCCCGCGACCAGGATCACCCCCCGTCTCGAGAACTGCCAGCTCACCGCGCCCGGTTCTGCCATCGAACCACCGAACTTCGAGAACGCACTGCGCACGTCGGCCGCCGTGCGGTTCCGGTTGTCGGTGAGCACGTCGACGAGAAGTGCCACACCGCCGGGCGCGTAGCCCTCGTACGTGATGCTCTCGTAGTTCGCGCCGTCGTTCTCGCCGACGCCGCGCTTGATGGCGCGGTCGATCGCATCCTTGGTCATCTGGGCGGATTTCGCCTTCAGCACCATCGTGCGCAGCGATGCGTTCGAGTCGACGTCACCGCCGCCGGCACGCGCGGCGACCTCGATCTGCCGTGCGAGTTTTGCGAACAGTTTCCCGCGCGCCTTGTCGGCCGCGCCTTTCTTGTGTTTGATCGTTGCCCATTTGGAATGTCCGGACATTGCTAAGCCTTTCCTGCCGTGGTCAGTTGCTCGACGAAGTAACGGTGGACCCTCGGATCGTTCGTCAGTTCGGGGTGGAACGATGCAGCAAGAACGTTCCCCTGCCGGACGAGAACCGGTTCGTCACCGAGGCGTCCGACCACCTCGACGCCGGCGCCGAGCCTCTCGATCCGCGGGGCCCTGATGAACACACCGTGGAACTCCCCCATCGGCGTCGCGATCGACGACTCGAACGAGTCGACCTGGCGACCGAACGCATTGCGACGCACCGCGATGTCGATGGCGCCGAAACTCACCTGGTCGGGGCGACCGTCGAGAATCTCGCTCGCGAGAAGGATCATGCCCGCACAGGTCCCGAACACGGGCATCCCTGCCCTGATTCGCTCACCGATCGGGGCGAAGAGACCGGACGTCAGCAGCAGATGCGACATCGTGCTCGACTCGCCGCCCGGCATCAGCAGTGCGCCGACCCCCTGCAGGTCGTCCGGGTTGCGGACCTCGGCGGTGGCGACGCCGAACGACCGAAAACACTCAGCGTGGGCTGCGAAAGCGCCCTGCAGGGCGAGAACACCGACTTTCATGTGCACCTGGAGGCCTCGAATCCACGGCGACGGCCCGTTCAGTTGCCGCGCAGTGCGTAGCGCTGGGACTCGTGGATCTCGTCCATTCCGATGCCCGTCATCGGCGCACCGAGGTTCCGGCTCACACGGGCGAGAACGGATGCGTCGCGGAAGTGCGTCGTCGCCTCGACGATCGCGCGTGCGCGGGGCTCGGGCTGGTCGCTCTTGAATATTCCCGACCCGACGAAGACCGCCTCGGCACCGAGCTGCATCGCGAGGGCCGCATCGGCCGGTGTGGCGATTCCGCCCGCGCAGAAGATGGGCACCGGGAATTTCCCTGTCTCGGCGATTTCCTGCACCAGCGGCAACGGAGCCTGGAGTGACTTCGCCCACTGGAACAACTCGGCACTGTCTGCCTGGGTGATCTTGCGGATGTCGCCGAGGATCGACCGCAGGTGGCGCACGGCCTCGACGACGTTCCCGGTGCCTGCTTCGCCCTTCGAACGGATCATGCAGGCACCCTCCGACACGCGACGAAGAGCCTCACCGAGGTTCGTTGCGCCGCACACGAAGGGAACCGTGAACGCAAACTTGTCGATGTGATGGGTCTCGTCGGCCGGGGTCAGCACCTCGGATTCGTCGATGAAGTCGACTCCGAGCGCCTCGAGAATCTGGGCCTCGACGAAATGGCCGATCCGGGCCTTCGCCATGACGGGGATCGTGACCGACTTCTGGATCTCCTCGATGATCGCCGGGTCGCTCATCCGCGCGACTCCGCCGTCCCGCCGGATGTCTGCAGGCACACGCTCGAGTGCCATGACCGCGCACGCGCCTGCGTCCTCTGCGATTTTTGCTTCCTTGGCGTTGACGACATCCATGATGACGCCGCCTTTCAGCATTTCTGCGAGCCCGCGCTTCACGCGCTGTGTTCCGACGGCTGATCCATTCGACGAGGTCATGCCCTCAGGCTATCCACGCAATCTTGGGGTGCCCCGAGTGAATTAGGTGACTAGACGGCGGGCCACTTCACGGTGGCGGGATCGACCCCCGGCCCCACGGGTGCGAGCGACTTCTTCCACGCGAGTTCGACCCACGTGCGCCCCGGCGAGAACCGCACGACCGTGCCTGCCGAGTCGACGATGGTGAACGGCTGGTCGGCGGACTTTCGCTCCCATGTCACCTCGATCAGCCCGCCGTTCGTGAGAACGAAACCGGTTCCCTTCCCCGTGGTGTTGGCATGGGGGCTCTTGCGGTCTGCCTTGCTGCGGGTGTAGGTCACGTACAGCACGAGCACGTTCTTGGCAGAGACCTGGCCGTCGTCGGCCATGTGCGGTTCCATCTCCCGTTTCAGGTTCTCGTTGAACCGCATGAAGCTGCCCGAGGCCGCGTCCCACTTCCAGTACACCTTCACGTTGTACATCGACACCTTTGCGCCGTCGATCGGTGTCGATGTCGCAGGGTTCGCATCACTCGGGCCGCGGTAGACGAACTGGGGCACGGGCGGACCCGAACCCTCCGGTGCAAGGGTCCAGAGGTCGGTCGTCTTTGCGTAGAGGTTGTGCGGGATCTTCTTGTCTTTCGCGCGGTAGTAGCCACCCTTGCCGCGTGACGCGCTGTAACCGACATTGACGAGCGTGCTCGAGTTGATGGCACGTGTCACGCGGTAGTTGCCTCCGCTCCAGCAGAACAGCGGCTTGTTGTACGAGCCGAGAATGTCGATGTCCTGCGTGCGGCCGCTGCGCAACGGACCGACAGGGTCGCTCCCCTGGCTGTGGAACACCGCCGCAAACCGCGTGAGACCCTCGACGTTCTCCTCGAAGACGATGTCGGCCTTGTTGAGACCGCTCTGGGGCCGCGCGTTCGGGTGGTTGTCGATCTTGCAGGCAATGGCGACACGGGCAGCCGCCGCAGGGTCGCTGACGGGGGTGCCGAGCAACGGGTACACGGGCCCGCCGGGGTTCGAAGGGTCGTTTGTGCCGCCGGGGTCGGTGCTCGAGCCGGAATCGCTTGCACCACCGCCGCATGCAGCGAGAAACACCAATGCAGCCACTGCGACTGCGGCACGTCGGGAACCCAGTCGAACTGCTGCCATGTCACATCTCCTTCAGAACCGCGATGCGCTCGGCAATCGACGAACGCGCAGCAACAACAGTAGAAGCCGCAGGTCGCGCCTGTGCGTCACCGTCGGTGTCTGACGGAAGGGCAAAGCACAGGTCGCCGACGGCACCGAGGTCGACGACGCCGTCTGCGTTCTCGCACTTCTCGAGCGCAGACACCAGAGCCGGCGGGTACCGGGTGGCCTGGCACGCGAGGATGTCAGCCCACAACAAGATGTCAGGCGACACGAACGACGCGGAGATGCGCTTGCTGACGCCCGCGAGACCGACCCTGCCCAGTATCGACGACAGTGCGGCCAGATGCGAGACGAGGGCAACGTTTCCGCAACGGAACCGCCAGAGGAGGTGGGCCATGACCCCCTCGACCTCGACGCGGTCCATCACGGCCATGAAAGTTCCCGACACGACGATTGCGTTCTCGCCGTCTGCGTCGATGAACGCGGCCGCCACGGGAAACGACGAATCGAGCACGTACATGCGCGGCCGTTGGTCGCCGTTGACCACGCACAGTCCGTCGATGACATTGAAGAGCCGGGGGTACTCGTCGTCGCCGACCGGGCGGGCCTCGACCGACCGGCCGAGAATTCCGGATGCGGTGGCCCTCACGAGGCGGGTCATCGCGAAGTACGCAGCAACACCCACCACGACACCGATGACCGGCTGCCCGGCCACGACGCCGACGAGTGCAAGCATCACCGCGGGCACGAGGCTCACCGTCAGGGTCGATTTCTTGATGCGCGTCTCGTTCAACGACGACGATTCATCAATCTGAATCCATTGGTTCTGGTTCATCACTTCGCCTTGTTTGTTTGTGTCAGAAGATCGTTGTTTGTGTCGGAGGAACTTTCGGTCCGGCAGGACCCGTCGGGCTCACCTGTCACCCGAGAATCGCGAGCGACGCAGGAATCGACCTTCGAACCGCCTCAGCATACGGGGCACGGTGATGGTCGTGATGTTTTCTGCCTCCATGTTGAGTGCCCGGTGGTACAGGTCGACGTACTTCGCCGCAAGTAGGTCCATCGAGAACGACTCCGCGTGCGCCTTGCCCTGTTCCGTCAACGCTGCCGCGAGACGCGAATCGGCGATGATCCGTGCGAGCGCGGCCGCGAGTGCGTCGTGGTCGTCCGGCGGCACGAGCAGTGCGTCGTGTCCGTGCGTGGCAACGTTGCGGTAGCCGTCGATGTCGCTCGCGACCACCGGTGTGCCGGCAGCCATCGCCTCGAGCAGAACGATGCCGAACGATTCGCCGCGAAGAGAAGGGGCACAGAACGCCGCCGCCCTCGACAGCCTGTCGTACTTCTCGTCGTCGGAAACACGACCGAGCCAGTCGATGCGGGGGTCAGAGCCGAAACGCGCCCTGAGTTCGGCAGTCTCGGGCCCGTCTGACGCGATCCACAACCGCACGTCGGGCGGCAACTGGGCATGTGCCTGCAGCAGGACACCCAGCCCCTTTCGCGGTTCGTGGCGTCCGCAGAAGAAGACCGCGTTCTCGCGGGCCGACGAGGGTGCGTGCACGACCGAACCGAGTTCGATCCCGTTGAAGAGAATTTCGTAGTCACCGCCGATGTAGCGGTTCGCCAGCTCGACCGCGTCTTTCGACACCGCCACCCGGATGTCGATGCGGGATGCGATCCACTTCAACTGCCGCGAGAAGGCCTTGTACGCACCCGACTCGCCCGCAGAGTGGAACGTCGCGACGACCGGCGCCATCTTCACCAACAGTGATGTCAACGAAGGACCGGGCACCAGGGGCTCGTGCACGTGCAGCACATCGAACGCCTCGTCGTTCAGCGCACGGATGGTGCGCAGTGCAGCCGACGCATCGGGGGCCAGAGGCGCAACCGACCCGTTGATCGCCGTGGGCAGGCTGTTGCCGAGCGGGGTGACGAACGGATCGGGAGGTGGACCGTCGCAGGGCCCGAGCACCCGCACTTCGTGCCCCATCGCACGAAGGCTGCGGGCCAGGCCGAGAACCTGTTGCTGCACACCTCCGGGAATGGTGAGACTGTACGGACTCACCATTCCGATTCGCAGCATGACGACTACGGTATCGGAATGGCCAGCGCTGAATCCTCTTTCCGTCCCGCTTTGTCCGTCGTCGCGACACCGAACAAACGTCGTGCAATTCTCGACCTTGCGGGCCAGGCCGAACAGCGCGGGTTCTCGGGACTCGCGATCCCGAGCCTGGGAGCAACCATGGGGCTCTGCGTGTCACTCGCCCACACCACGTCACGCATCAACTACTGGACATCGATACAGCCGATCTATTACAGCCACCCGGTCGAGGCGGCGAACATGGCGGCCCACATCAACGAGATGTCCGACGGTCGTTTTCGCTTCGGTATCGGGGTCAGCCACGGCCCCGTCACACAGCGGCTCGGCGTCAACACCGGGAAGCCGCTCTCCGACATCTCCGACTACGTCACCGCAATGCGCAACAACGAACGTTTCGGCGGCCAACTCCCGCCGGTCTACCTTGCGACGCTCCGCAACAAGATGCTGCAACTGGCCAGCGACATCGCCGAAGGGGCCATCTGGGCGAACGCGTCGCTCAGCCACATGGAGACACAGTTGTCGCAGGTGCCGGACGCAACCAGGGACGGTTTCTTTCTCGCGAACATGATCCCCACGGTCATCGACGACGACATCGATGCGGCCCGCGCGGTGAACCGCAAGACCCTCACCGGGTACGTGTCGCTCCCCAACTACCGCAACTACTGGCGTGCTGCGGGCTACGTCGAGGAGATGGACTCGATCGAGTCAGCACTCGATGCCGGCGAACGGGACAAGGTCGCGTCGCTGATGTCAGACAGGTGGCTCGACGACTGCACCATCAGCGGGTCAGCCGACCGTGTCCGTGACCGACTTCTCGAATGGTCGAAGACCGGTGTCACCCCGATTGCGGTGATGTCGTCGACCTCGGGCGGCCAGGCGAAGGCAATCGGCGAACTGTTCGACGTCTACAACTGACCGAGCAAGTCGGTCACCCGCACGCGGATCTCGTCACGGATACCGCGCACCACCTCGAGAGGCTGCCCCTTGGGGTCGTCGAGTGGCCAGTCGACGTAGGTCTTCCCGGGAATGAACGGGCACGTGTCACCGCATCCCATCGTGACGACGACGTCGACTGACGCGAGCAGTTCGTCGGTGAACCGCCGCGGCTCGTACGAAGAGATGTCGATGCCGACTTCTTTCATCACCTCGACCGCGACGGGGTTGACAGAATCGGCCGGCTCTGACCCGCCCGAGAAGATCTCGACCCTGCCCCCCGACAACTCCCGCGCGAAGCCCGCCGCCATCTGCGAACGTCCGGCGTTGTGGATACAGAGGAAGAGAACTCCCGGCATCAGAGACTCTTCCCGCGGGGCCACAGCGCGGAGACCAGGGCAAGACCGACTGCTGCGCCGATGACCTGCATCACGGCGAACATCGGCCACGACCGCGGCGCGATACCGGCGAAAGAATCAGAGAACATGCGTCCGAAACCGACAGCGGGGTTCGCGATGCTGGTCGACGACGTGAACCAGTAGGCACCGGTGATCCACGCAGCGACCAATGCAGCAACGTTCGACCTTGCGGCCTTGCCGCCGAAGATGACCAACAGGAGACCCACCGTGGCGACGACCTCGGAGAACCACGTGGGCCCACCGGTGCGGATCTTGGCCGAAGTCTCGATGAACGGGTGGGCAAACATGATGTTGGCAACGACCGCACCGCAGGCCGCACCGACGAACTGGGCGATGACATCGCCGACGACAGTCACGACCCCGACCGAACCCTCACGCACGGCGCCCACCACCGTGACGACCGGATTGAACGATGCGCCGGAGACGGGAGCAAAGACCGTGATCAGAGCAAACAGTGCCCCGCCCGTGGCCACTGCATTGGCGAGCAACTGGAGGCCGACATCACGCGTGAGGTTCTCGGCCATGATGCCCGAACCGACGACCGCCATGACGAGCAGTGCGGTGCCGAGAAACTCAGCGAGAAGACGACGTTGGTTCAGTCGCATCCCTCGGGACCACAACAGTTGCCCGTACCCGGCACACCGAGCATGATCGGCATGGGCTTGAGAGACGTGTCAGTCGGAGCATCCTCGAGAACGGTGTACCACTCCCACGGGAGTTCCTTGCCCTTGATCCACACCTTGTCCTGCACGGCGAAACAGCAGGTGGTGCTCTCCTGCACCTCGATCGGAAGACCGAACGAGGTTGCCTGCTCGATCTTTTCTGCCACCTTGTCGGTGTCATCGACCTCGACACCCACGTGATTCATCGTGCCCGGTTCACCGTGCCCCTGGATCAACACCAGTTTGAGCGGCGGATCGGCGATGGCGAAATTTGCGTACCCCTCACGCACCTTCGCCGGCCCCACACCGAACATCTTCGTGTAGAAAAGGATCGCCTCATCGAGGTCTCCCACGTTCAGGGCAAGTTGTACTCGTGACATCGGTGTCTCCTGGCGCCGTAGTGCGGGTCTCCGCCGGACGGGCCCGCGAAGACTTTGATGACCGTCAATGTACCAGTACATAGACACTTGTCAATGTATGATGAGTCGGTGACCACTTCCCGAGCCGTTCCACTTGGTTCCCGACCGCTCACCGAGACCAACGCCGCACACCTTGCCGGCGTCTTCGGGGCACTGGCCGACCCGGTTCGTCTCCGTTTGTTCGACCTTGTCCGTCGCGCGGGTGCCGACGGCATCTGCTCGTGCGACCTCGTGGAACCACTCGACCGCAGCCAGCCGACCATCAGCCATCACCTCAAGGTTCTGCGCGAGGCCGGTCTCGTCGGATCACGCAAGGAAGGAACCTGGGTGTGGTACTCGGTCACCGACGACGCGATGGAATCGGTCTCACGATTCGTCGGCCACTGACACCGTCGGGTCAGTCGGCGAGTCGTTCGGCATAACCGGGATCGCTCGGCCAGTTCGGCTGGAACAGATGCCACTGTTCGGGGGCGCGCCGTATCAACGACTCGAGTTCGTCGGCGAGCAACTGGGTGCCCAGGGCCACCGACTCGCGCAGCCGCCCTGACCGCTCGAGCGCAAGCGGCGGCCGCACGATTGCATGGTGTCCGTCGACGGCCTTTGTGAAATACACCGCCACGGGAAGAACCGGGGTGTTCCCGCGGATGCCCAGCATGGCCGGCCCCGCGGGCAACGTCGTCGTCTCCCCGAAGAAGTTCACCTCGACACCGCCGCCCTGGATGTCGCGGTCTGACAGCAGACACACGATCTCGTTGCGCTTCAGTGCGGCAAGGATCGCCGGGGCGGCCTGTGGCCCGAGCGGCACCACGTTCATCCCGAGGTCGCGGCGCAGCTTCGCGAACCACTCGAACAACTCGGGCGGGTCGAGAGGTTCCACGATGACGGTGAGTCGGTGGCCCTTGTCGGCCATCCAGCGCCCGGCCCATTCCCACCCGCCGAGGTGCGGCAGGGCGAGGATCGCACCGTTGCCCTTCTCGAGAGCCTCCTCGATGTGATGGAAGCCGTCGACGGTGAAACACCGCGCGACATGGCGTTTCGAGAGCGTCGGCAGACGGAAGCTCTCGGTGTAGTACCGCATGTAACTGTCGAATGCCTGCTGCGATGCCCGTCGCAGAGCGAGTCCCGACAGTGACGGGTTCGCCCGTCGCAGGTGACGCTCGATCATGTGGCGCTTGTTGCGCAACGACAGCGCGATGCCGGGGGCGAGAATCGACACCGCGCCCTGCGCGACAGGGCCGGGGGTCAGCCTCGCGAGCAGTGAGCCGACACGATAGGTGCCGACGGTGAACGCATCACTGATGTCGTCGAGCGGGCTAGCCATTTCGCTGGCGTCGCCGTTGACGCGAGGAAACCGACAACTGTCGACGCGACCCGCGTGCGCTCTGGCGCGACACCCGGCGCACGCGACGCACCTCGCGCTTGGCCTTGGTGGTGGCGGACACCTCGGCCTGCTTCCAGACCTGCACGAAACGCTGAACTGCGGTGATCACCGTGAGCACGAGCATGATCCACATGATCGGCACGAGCAGGGAATCGAACAGCAGACCGAGACACAGCACCACGATCCGTTCGGCGCGCTCCATCAGGCCGCCCTTTGCGTACAGTCCGAGCGATTCGGCCTTTGCGCGCTCGTACGAGATCAGAGACGACACGCCCATGATCGCCATCGGCAGCAGCGCCAGATGTGCGCTTTCTTCCGAGGCGAAATACCACGCGACACCACCGAAGAGGACCGCATCGGTGACGCGGTCGACGACGGAGTCGAAGAACGCGCCCCGCTGGCTCGCCGAACCCGAGGCTTTCGCGAGTGCACCGTCGAGCATGTCGGGAAGCGCGGCGAGAATCACGAGAACCAACCCGCCGCGCAGGGCCCCCTGACCGATGGCGAACGCGGCGCCGACGGCCACCACGATGCCGAGAACCGTCAGATGGTCAGGCGACATCCCGGTGCGACGCAACAACATCCCGACGGGTCGGACTGCGCGCTCAATCGGCGCCCGGAATCTGCCGTCGAACATCGACTGAACGCTACTCGCCCGGCGTCGGGGCCGAGGGTACATCCGATTCCGGATTGTCCTCGATGAGGCACTCGACGACGTCGCCGTTCACCGCATCGACGAGCACGAGCCCGCGGCGCAGCGGAGGCTCTTCCGCGCTGTAACAGAAGATGCGCCACGTGGGTCGACTGCGGAGCCCGCGCCACACCTGCTGGGCCGACGCATGGCCAACCGGGAAGCCGACCTTCCGTGTGGCGACGACGAGCGCGTCGGATTCGTTCACCGTCATGCGCCACCCGCTCGTGAGAGAGACGAGCGACGCGGCGGCCAGCAGAACACCTGCGAACACCAGTCCCCCGTTGACGAGGGACGATTCCCCCGACCTGTTGGCTGCCCACACAGCGAGACATCCGACGGCGAGAACTGCGTACATGACACCGGGGATACGGCGGCGGCTGTTGTCGGGAAAGTCGTACACGCCGATGTGATCGACTGCGTTCAGGTCTTCGGGGAGTTCGTCGCGGAAATCGTCGGTCATCGTGTCTCTTTCGGCCATGCATCACGCACCTTCTGTGCGGTCAGCGGTAACGGTTCGGGGATGGTGCGCGTCGACGCAACCGAGGTCATGAAGTTCGAGTCGCCGTTCCAACGGGGAACCACATGCACGTGCAGATGTTGCGAGATGCTGCCGCCGGCGGCCGCACCGAGGTTGATGCCCACGTTGAGCGCGTCAGGTCTGTGGGACGACCTGAGGGCAACTGTTGCCGTGGTGACCGTCGCCCACAGGTCGCGGGCTTCGTCGGCGGTCAGGTCCTCGAGGTTCGCGATCTCCCTGTACGGCAGAACCAGCAGATGCCCGGTGGCGTAGGGAAACGCATTGAGAATCGCGAAACACGTCGCCGAACGGTGCACGATGTGCGCGTCCTCGTCGGAGAGACCCGAATCGAGGATGCGGGTGAACACCGACACCGACGGGTCTGGTGACTGTGCGTTTCCCTGCCCGACGTACTCGGCGCGCCAACCGTTCCACAGTTGTTCGAGCGTCATTCAGCTGCCGCCCGTGAGACCCTCGGCGACATCTGCGGCCACGCGGGCGACAAAGTCGGCAACGGTGATGTCGCGTTCGACGTCGCCACCCCTGGGGTTCACTCCGACTGTCCCGTTGGCGACATCGTCGTCGCCGACGACGAGCACGTACGGCACCTTGCCGGTCTTTGCGTTGCGGATCCGCTTGCCGAGTTGTTCGTCGGCATGGTCGATGTCGACGCGGAATCCTTCTGCCTTCAGTCGCGACACGACACTCTCTGCGTAGGCACCGTGTGCCGCGGCAACCGGGAGCACGCGCACCTGTTCCGGCGACAGCCATGTGGGGAATGCACCGGCATAGTGCTCGATGAGCACTCCGAAGAACCGCTCGACCGACCCCATGAGGGCGCGGTGGATCATGATGGGACGACGGCGCTGTCCGTCGTTGCCCACGTACTCCAGGGCAAAACGTTCGGGAGAGTTGAAATCAAGCTGGATGGTGCTCAACTGCCACTTGCGGCCGATGGCGTCACGAACGTCGATGTCGATCTTCGGCCCGTAGAAGGCGGCGTCGCCCTCCTTGATCCTGTACTCGAGCCCGTGCTTCTGCAGTGCGTCCTGCAGCGCGACCGTGGCTTTTTCCCAAATCTCATCGGAACCGACCGACTTCTCGGGGTCACGCGTCGACAGGTTGAACTCGAACTCGTCGAAACCGAACCGCCGGAGCACCGACATGATGAAGTCGAGCAACGATGCGATCTCGTCGGCCATCTGCTCTTCGGTGCAGTAGATGTGGCTGTCGTCCTGGGTGAACCCGCGGATGCGCAGCAGACCGTGCAGGGTGCCCGCTCGTTCGTAGCGGTAGACGTTGCCGAGTTCGAAGAGACGCAGAGGGAGCTCTCGGTAGCTGCGCTGGCGGCTGCCGTAGATGAGACAGTGCATCGGGCAGTTCATCGGCTTCATGTAGTAGGTGCCGTTGTCCATCTCCATCGGCGGGTACATGCCGTCTGCGTAGAAATCGAGATGGCCCGACTGCGCGAACAGATTCGCGTTCGCCAGGTGCGGGGTGTAGACGAACTGGTAGTCGCCGTCGAGGTGACGCTGGCGGCTGTAGTCCTCCATCAACTTGCGGATGATCGCGCCCTTCGGGTGCCACACGGCGAGGCCGCCGCCCAGTTCGGACGGGAATGACAACAGGTCGAGTTCGTTGGCGAGTTTTCGGTGGTCACGCTTTGCCGCCTCCTCGAGCCGGTGCAGATGCTCCTTGAGGGCAGCGTCGCTCTCCCACGCGGTTCCGTAGATGCGCTGCAGCATGGGGCCCTTCTCGTTGCCGCGCCAGTAGGCACCCGCCACCTTCATCAGGGCGAAATGCCCGAGGCGCGAGGTCGACGGCACGTGCGGGCCGCGGCACAGGTCGACGAACTCGTCAGAGTTGCGGTACACGCTGATGGTGTCGGAGTCGCCCACCTCGCCTGCATCGCTGCCGTCGGCCGAGCCCGAGGTGACACGCTCGATGATCTCGCACTTGTACTTCTGCCGCGAGAACAACTCGAGGGCATCGGCGGCGCTGAGCTCTGACCGCACGAAAGGCTGGTCGGCCTTCATGATCTCTCGCATGCGCGCCTCGATGGAGGCGAGGTCGTCGTCGGAGAACGTGCGGCCACCCGGCAACTCGAAGTCGTAGTAGAAGCCGTCGTCGATGGCGGGACCGATCGAGAACTGTGCGCCGGGAAACAACTGAACGACGGCCTGGGCGAGAACATGGGCCGTCGAGTGGCGCAGAACATGGCGGCCGGCGTCGGAGTCGGCGGTGATCACCGAGACGGTCGCGCCGTTGCTGAGGGCTACGCCGAGATCGACCTCATGGCCGTTGATCGTGCCGGCTACCGCTGCCTTGGCGAGGCGCGAACCGATCGAGGCCGCAAGGTCGGCAACGGTGGCCCCGGCGGGAACCGATCGCGACGAACCATCGGGGAGAAGTACGGAGATGTCGGCCATGGAATCCCCATTCTACGGAAATCACCCTCGGGCATGGTTGCCCAATTCGTTGTTGCCGACCGATCAGGTCTCCCCGGAGAAGCGATTACCGGGAGATGACGGCCGTGTCGGCGGGAAGAGACTCGGCCTTCTTGCTGGCGTACACGTTCCGGTACTCCTGGCCCGTCAACTCGCGGATCTCGAACATCAACTCGTCGGTCATCTCGCGCAGCACCATGTGGTCGTCGCCGCGCTCGAGATACCGCGACGGCAGCAGGGGTCGGCCGAACTTCACGGTGCATTCGAGACCGATCTTCGGCATCACCTTGTCGGGCGGCTGGATCTCGCGCGTGCCGATGAGGCCGACTGGAATGATCGGGCATCCGACCTTCAGTGCAAGGCGCGCAGCCCCGGTGTGACCCTTGTACAGCATCCCGTCGCGGCTGCGCGTTCCCTCGGGATAGATGCCGAACAGTTCACCTCGACGGAGCACCTGCTCGGCCGCGAGAAGTGCGCCCTCGCTCTTCGACCCGCCGGACCTGTCGATGGGAATCATTCCGAGCGCGGGGAACAGGTGCTTCGTCTTCCACGAATCCATGTACTCGGACTTGCCGACGAAGCTGATCTGTCGACCCGCGTACACCATCGTGAACACGGAGTCGAAGAAACTGATGTGGTTCGGGCACAGGATTGCCGGGCCCTCTGCGGGGATGTTCTCGACACCCTCGATGGTGACATTCCAGAACCGGTTCAACAACGGCTTGATGATGCGACGCGCGCGAACCTGCGCACGACCCGTTCCGGGCAGTGCAGCCGACCTGATTTCGGTCTCGGAATCGTCGTGCGGGGTGGTCATGGTGTCGCAGAGAATAGACCCAATTCGACTCTCCGGAAACAGCCGGGGCGACCTATTTACGAAGCGTAAATGTGACTTTCAACGGGGCGCAATCTCGTCGTCGAGCTCGACCCCGAGAAGCGCTGCGGCGTGGGTCACATCGACCCCGGCAGATGCGGCGGCGTCTATTGCAGCAACCGCGTGCGACGTGTTGAGGTCGTCGTCGAGACAGGCACGCACCTCGTCGAGCACCGACCCTGCGGCGCCCCCGCGGCTGAGCCTCCATGTGTGAAGGCGGTCACGGTTGCGCGGCATCAGGGTGTCGTCCCATTCCCACTCGTGTCGGTAGTGGTGCTCGAGCACTGCGAGACGGATGCTGCGCGGATCCCATTCCCTGCGCAACGCATCGACAAAGACGAGGTTGCCGAGACTCTTCGACATCTTCTCGCCGTCCTTGAACACCATCGCCACGTGCATCCAGTGACGCACGAAGGGCTCGCCCGTCGCCGCCTCGGACTGGGCCCTCTCGCACTCGTGGTGCGGGAAGATGAGGTCGCTTCCGCCGCCGTGCAGGTCGATCGTGGTGCCGAGTTCGCGCAGTGCGAGTGCCGAGCATTCGATGTGCCACCCGGGTCTGCCCGCACCCCACTGTGCGTCCCATGAGGGTTCGTCGTCTGCCGAGGGGTGCCACAGCACGAAGTCGAGCGGATTGCGTTTGTGGGGGTCGTCGACGTTCCCGCCGCGCAGACGGGCGAACTCGACCATCTGGTCGTGCGAGTAGTGCGACACCTCGCCGAACGAGGGAAACCTCGTGACGTCGAAGTACACGGAGCCCCCCGCCGCGTAGGCGAACCCGCGGTCGAGAACCATGCCGATGAATCCGCGTATGTCGGAGATCGCCGATGATGCGCGCGGGGTGCTGTAGACGGGCAGGGCGTTCAGTGCGTCCATGTCGCGGTTGAAACGTGCCTCTTCTCCGGCCGCAAGGTCGAGATAGTGCACCCCGAGCTCGCGGGCCTTCGCGAACAAAGGGTCGTCGACATCGGTGACGTTGCGCACGCAGCGCACGGTGTGGCCCATGTCGATGAGGCGGCGCTGCAGAACGTCGTAGACGAGGAACGTTGCCGCGTGGCCGAGATGGGTCGCGTCGTAGGGCGTGATGCCGCAGGTGTACATGAGCACCGTCTCGCCGGGAGTGAACGCAACTACTTCGCGCCGGGCAGTGTCGTACAACCGCATCGACATCAGTTCAGTCCTTGGCTCGAGGGTCCCGCTTGATGCCAGTCAGTTTCGGTGCCACGCGTGTCTTGTAGCGCACGTTCAACTGCAGCAACACCGCGGTGAAGGCCTCGATGGCCGTTGCATTCGACAGTTCGCCCGCGTCGAGGGGGCGGCACCCCGGGATCTTCGAGGTGATCTCCATCACGAGAGCAGTTGCCTCGGCGTCGTCCGAGCAGATGAGAACGTCGGAGTCGATCGGGTCACCGAGATGCCCGAGTTCGGTCGCAGGCAGGTGATGGAACGCAGCAACCACCCGGCACTCGGGGACTGCGGCCTGCACGTGGGCGGCCACGCTTCCCCGCGGAGGGAGCAACGGCTGGAACTCGTGCCCCACCCGGACCAGCGCGTTCGCCATGCTGATGACCACCTTGCCCGCAAGGAGATCGATGTGTTCCTGTGCCGTCGTGGCGGCGCCGTCCCACGGCGTCGCCAGCACCACGACATCGCACGCCGACGCTGCGTGGTTGTCACCCGCATGCAGACTGAGGTCGAGGTCGGGCCACTTTGCCTTCACCGAGTCGCACGCCTCGAGTGCGCGGTACTTCGACCGTGAACCGATCACCACGTCGTAGCCGACCGACGCGAGACGGGCACCGAGTGCCGTTCCGGCGGGACCTGTTCCGCCAAGGATTCCAATACGCATTCAGTAGAGCCTTACACATGGAGCCCCACCGAACTACGGTCATAACCATGGGACTTCTCGACGGCAAGAAAATAGTGGTCACAGGTGTTCTGACCGACGCCTCGCTCGCCTTCCGGGTGGCACAGCTCGCCCAGCGCGAGGGAGCCCAGATCGTTCTGACCGGTGCAGGTCGGGCGCTCTCTCTCACCCAGAGAACTGCCCGGAGACTCGACTCCCCCGTCGACGTGTTCGAGTTCGATGTCACGAACGCAGATCACGTTGAGTCGGTCCGTGAGAGCGTCCGCGCGTCTCTCGGCCACGTCGACGGTGTGCTGCATGCCATCGGGTACGCACCCGAGGTCTGCCTCGGTGACGACTTCCTCGCCGCCCAGTGGAGCGACGTCGCGGTCGCGATGGAGATCTCTGCGTACTCGCTGAAGACCATGGCAGATGCGTTCCTGCCCCTGATGGGCCCGGGGTCGACGATCATCGGACTCGACTTCGACAACACCGTCGCCTGGCCCGCCTACAACTGGATGGGCGTGGCAAAAGCCGCGTTCGAGGCAACCAACCGTTACCTCGCAAAGGAACTCGGCCCGCGCGGAATCCGCTGCAACCTGGTTGCTGCGGGCCCGATCAAGACGATGGCGGCGAAATCAATCCCCGGATTCAAGAAGTTCGAGGATGTCTGGGACGAACGCGCACCACTCGGCTGGGACGTCAGCGATTCGACCCCGGTCGCAAAGACAGTTCTCGCTCTTCTTTCAGACTGGTTCCCCGCAACCACCGGCGAGATCATCCATGTCGACGGCGGCTACCACGCGATGGGTGCCTGACGGCCACGTGAACAGACTCGCCGGGGCATCGTCTCCCTATCTTCGCCAGCACCGCGACAACCCCGTCGACTGGTACCAGTGGGGCGAGGAAGCATTCGCAGAGGCCGGGCGAACCGACAGACCGATTCTCCTCTCGGTCGGGTACTCGGCATGCCACTGGTGCCACGTCATGGCGCACGAGAGTTTCGAGGACCCCGCAACCGCCGCGGTGATGAACAGACTCTTCGTCAACGTGAAGGTCGACCGCGAAGAGCGACCCGACGTCGATGCGGTGTACATGGACGCCGTGCAGGCCCTGACCGGCAGAGGGGGCTGGCCGATGACGGTGTTCTGCACCCCCGAGGGCAAGCCCTTCTACGGAGGCACGTACTACCCGAGGGACACCTTCGTGAAACTGATGGAAGCCGTCGACGACGCATGGCGCAACAGGCGCGACGATCTGCAGCAGAACGTCGATGCACTTCTCGAGGCGCTCGGCCGATCCGCCGCGGTGACACCCGCCGACGCCGTCGACGCCCGCCAACTGTTGTCGGTCACCGTCGGTGCGCTCCAGTCATCGTTCGACAGAGAGTGGGGCGGGTTCGGCACGGCGCCGAAATTTCCCTCCACGTTCGCGCTCGACCTCTTGTTGCGGACCTTCCTGCTGAACGGTGACGAGGAACTCGTCGACATCGTGCGCGTGTCTCTCGATGCAATGGTTGCCGGCGGGATGTACGACCACCTCGGGGGCGGGTTCTCGAGGTACTCGGTCGACGAGAAATGGCTCGTGCCGCACTTCGAGAAGATGCTGTACGACCAGGCACTGATTGCCCGCGTGTACCTGCACATGTGGCAGATCTCCGGGGAACAGAGAGACCGGCAGGTCGTGACAGAGATCGTCGAGTACCTGCTGCGCGACATGACCCACCCTCTCGGTGGTTTCTTCAGTGCAGAGGACGCCGACTCTCTCGACCCCGACGGGCACCCGGAAGAAGGCGCGTTCTACACCTTCACCCCGGACGAGGTGCGTGAGGCGCTCGGCGACTCTGCACCTGCCGCTCTCGACTACTGGGACATCTCAGACGGGGGCAACTTCGAGGGGCGTTCGATCCCCAACCGTCTGCACAACCGCGGCGACATCATCCGCCCGGCCGACATCGACGCTCTGCGCACGAGACTCGCACAGTGGCGGGCGCACCGACCACGGCCCGGCCTCGACGACAAGGTGCTTCTCGAGTGGAACGCAATGATGCTCTCCACCCTGTGCGAGATCGCCGCCGCGTTCGGATCGGACGAACTGCGGGACGCCTGCACGAGGAATGCAGAGTTCCTCGTGTCAGAACTGCGCGACGAACACGGCCGATGGAGACGCAGTTGGCAGGCAGATGCAACCCCACGCGCACGCCATGATGCACTCGCCCACGACCTGGCTCACGTCGTCGACGCGATGGTGCGCATGTACGAACTCACCGCCGAGCACCGGTGGCTCGAGACGGCTCGCGAGACGGCCGCCGAACTCGTCGACTCGTTCTGGGACCCCGAGCACGGCGGGTTCTTCACCGTCGGGGGCGTGTCGGAGCAGTTGATCGTGCGCCAGAAAGACCTCATGGACAACGCGACACCCTCTGCCAACTCGGTCGCGGCGATGGCTTTTCTGAGACTCTCTGCGGTCACGGGAGACGAGAGATGGCGCGGCCACGCCATCGACACCCTGCGGTTGCTCGCACGCGTGGCGGCTTCTGCCCCGTCGGCCTTCTGCCATGCGGTGTCAGCGAGTCTCCTGCTCGCAGACGGCACTGTCGAGGTGGTTCTTCCCGGGCCCGCCACCGGTTTCCTCCGCCAGTACCGCAGCCGCTGGCGCCCGCATGCAGTGGTTCTCTGGGGCGAGGCAACCGACTCCACCCTGTGGGCCAACCGTGAACCGGGAACTGCATACGTGTGCCGCGGTCACGAATGCCTGATGCCCGCGACCACTGCAGACGAGTTCGACGACCGACTCGCTACCAACGGTCGCGGTGGATGATCTCGTCCGTCGACTTTCTCGCGCGGCCCGCACTGCGGCCCCGGGTCTCGTTGTCGGCATCGGGATACCCGACGGCGAGCGTGCCGAGAATCTCGACGTGACCCGGAATGCCGAGTGCCTCGCGCAGTTCTGGCTCGTTGGCATGGGCAAAGAAGAGCGTGCCCAGGCCGCGGTCGTGCAGGGCGAACATGAGGGTCATCGTGGCGAACGATGCGTCGATGGTCCAGTAGGGCGCGACCCAGTTCGAGAGTGACCCACCGAGACCCTGCGACGACTTGTCGGGCTCGGAGTACCGCTCGAGATAGGCGTTCCGGTCGGCGAGCACGAGCGCGACGAGGGGCGCCGAGAACAGACCCGGAAAAGCGAAACCACTGCGCCTGTCAGGGGGGAACGCGATGTCCCAGTACTGCTGCGTGCGGGCCTCGCTCCACACGATGAGGTTCCAGCCCTGCGAGTTGCCCGCGCTCGGTGCACGGCGAGCGGCATCGACACACTCGTCGAACACCCCGTCTGGCACGGCTTCGGTGCGGAAAGAGCGAGTCATTCGCCGCGTGCGAACGAGCTCGACGAATTCCACGGTGCTACGAACGCGCGCCGAGCTTCACGAGACTCTCGGCCATTGTCCACCCGTGGACGATCAGCACCCCGCCCTTCTTGGCGTTGACGGTCTTGAACAGTGATGTGATGTCCTCGGAGATCTTGTCGGGCTTCGACGACACATGGTCGAGGAAGCCGCTCTGACCGTCGGCCGACACAACGAACGTCTTCTCGTCGTAATTGGCATCGACCCCGAACCGGCGTGCAAGGCGCTTGCCCCATGCGCGCTCTTCACCGACTGCGCGGTGGTCCGCTCTGGGGATGATCTCGGTCAGCGACTTGAACGCCTCGACTCCGTCGGGGCTCGCGAACCGGCTGCCCACGACGACGTCCTCGTCGGGGAAAGCCATCAGGGCCCGGTGATAGGCCTCGGCCATCAGGCCTTTCAGGACTGCGTCGCGTTTCGACGAGCGCTTGACGGTCATGAGACCGATGAGAACGCACGGAGTGCCGCCGATGCGCTCGAGGGTCGAGAAGGTGACGCCGTGCAATTTGCCGTCGATGCGGGCGAGGGTGCAGAGCACCCAGTCTGACTGCGCCTTCTGGAACTGGGCGAGGGAGAACGCGCCCTCGATGGAGAGCATTTCCTCGATCTGCGCCTCGGTCAGGGCGCTGGAATCCTGGGTAGCCACTTGCACTGACATCGAACTGGCTCGGCTCCCTGGAACTAGACGCGGCAACACCGCGAAAGACAACCCCTCTATTCTGCCATTTCGGCCTGCGAACCGCCGAAACAGACGCCGAAATCAGATGATTTTCACTGATTGGGACCCAAAAGTGAGGCGCAACGGGCCGACTGCCTTCTCTATGTCGACCAGAGCCGTCGGGCCGAGGTCGAACATCTTGCCGCCGACCAACTGGATGCGCACGGGCGACAGTCCGGGGAACTCGGCAATGATCGACTTGAGTGTGTCGAGTTTTTCTGCAGTGAAACCTGAGGGCAACGAGAGGGTCACCTCGGGTATCCGCTGGTCGAGGTTCTGCGGCACCACGATTCGTTGGGCACTGAAACTCGCCGGGTTCTCGTCGCGCTTGTTGAGCCGCCCCGTGACGGTGACGATCTGGTCGTTGGCAAGAAGATGGCCGAACTCGGCGAGCACTTTCGAGAACACCGTGACCTCGATGCTGGCATCCATGTCCTCGAGCACGAAGGTGGCCATCTGGTCGCCGCGCTTGGTGAAGCGCTTGTTGAGGGCCGAGATGACGCCGCCGATGGTGACGTTGCCCGGCTCGCGCGACTCGAGTTCGCGGATGGAGCTCGTGGTGAGGCGCCGCAACGCGATCTCGACACCCCGCAACGGATGGTCGGAGATGTACAGGCCGAGCATGTCTTTTTCGTGGCGCAACTGGTCGGTCTTCGAGAACTGAACGTCGGGAATCGCGACCTCGGACGACCAGCCGCTCGAGTCGGACGCCTCGAGTTCGCCGAACAACGACATGACGCCCTTTTCTTCTTCGCGTCGCTTCGAGAGAGCGTCGTCGATGATCGACTCGAACGACATCAACAGCCCCCTGCGCGGATGCCCCAACGAGTCGAAGGCCCCCGCCTTGATGAGTGACTCGACCGCCCTCTTGTTGAGGGCCTGCTCGGGCACCCGCTTCGCGAAATCATGGAACGAGGCGAACGGGCCGTTGGCGTCGCGTTCCTGGGTGATGAGGGAGACCAGCCCCTCGCCGACGTTGCGCACTGCCGACAGTGCGAACACGATTCGTTTTTCGTCTGCGGTGCTGATCGACTCGAACTCCGACCGGCCGGCATTGATGTCGGGGGTCGAGACGGTGATGCCCATGGCGCGGCAGTCTGCGAGATGCACCGCGGCTTTGTCGTAGTTGCCCTTCACCGACGACAGGAGACAGGCCGAGTACTCGACAGGAAAGTGAGCCTTGAGATACGCGGTCTGGTACGAGATGAGGCCGTACCCGAATGTGTGGCTCTTGTTGAACGCGTAGTCGGCGAACTTCTTGATGACCGCGAACAGGTTCTCGCCGAGCTCGCGACCGTACCCGGTCTTTTCGCAGCCGTCGATGAAGATGGATTCTTCCTTCTCCATCGCCACGGGGTCTTTCTTGCCGCACGCCTTCCGCAGGTTGTCGGCCTGGGCGAGCGTGTATCCCGCGAAGCGCTGGGCAACGCGCATCATGCTCTCTTGGTACACCATCAACCCGAAGGTGTCGTTCAGCAGTTCGCGCGCCTCGGGGTGGAAGTACTCGGGTGTCTTGCGGTTGTTCTTGTAGTCGGCGTAGTCGTTGTGCATGTTGGCACTCATCGGGCCCGGCCGGTACAGCGCGAGAACAGCACTGACGTCTTCGAACGAGGTCGGACGCATCGATTTGAGCAACGCACGCATGGGAGGAGACTCCAGCTGGAACACCCCGATCGTGTCGCCGCGGCCCAGCAGCTCGAAGGTTGCCCGGTCGTCGAGCGGGACGCTGTCGATGTCGAACCCGGGATCACGCTGGCGGCGGATCATCTCGACCGTGTCGGTGATGACGTCGAGGTTGCGCAACCCCAGGAAGTCCATCTTCAGCAGACCGAGGTCTTCGACGGCGTGCATTTCGTACTGGGTGACGGTGGGGGCTTCGTCGGCCTTGAGGTCGCCCACGGGCTTGCGCTGGATGGGCAGGTAGTCCATGAGGGGTTCGGGTGTGATCACCACCGCCGCTGCGTGGATCCCGTCGGATCGCTTCAGACCCTCGAGACCGCGCGCGACGTCGACCACCTTGGCGGCCACCTCGTCGCGCCCCACAAGTTCGCGCAGCGCCTGCGCCTCGCGGTATCCGTCGGCGAACTTCTCGTCGAACTCGAGACATGCCGCCAGTGGAGTGTCCCGGCCCTGGATGAGCGGGGGCATGAGCTTGGCGATGCTGTCGCCCACTGCGTACTCGTGACCGAGCACCCGGGCAGCGTCGCGCACCGCATTGCGCGCCTTGATGGTGGAGAACGTGATGATCTGGGCCACATGGTTGCGCCCGTATTTCTCTGCGGCGTAGCGAATCATGTGGTCGCGGTAGCGCGAGTCGAAGTCCATGTCGATGTCGGGCATGCTGACGCGGTCGGGGTTGAGGAACCTCTCGAACAGCAGGTCGTATTTCAGCGGGTCGAGTTCGGTGATGCGGAGGCAATAGGCCACTGCACACCCCGCGGCGGACCCGCGACCCGGCCCCACCCTGATGCCCGAGTCCTTGGCGTGCTTGATGAGATCCCACACGATCAGGAAGTACGACGAGAAGTTCATCTGTTTGATGATGCCCAGCTCGAACGACACCCGTTCGACGACATCGGCCGGGAGGTCCTTGCCCCAGCGCATCTCTGCGCCCTGCCACGTGAGGTGCGCCAGGTAGTCGGAGTCGTTGGCGAACTCCTTCGGCACCTCGAACACCGGCAGGTGGTGCTCGCCGAGTTTGATGTCGACATTGGCCCGCTCGGCGATGAGCAGTGTGTTGTCGCAGCTGCTCGGCAACTCCCGCCAGAGATGGCGCATCTCGTCGGCCGACTTCAGGTAGTGCTCGGTGCCCTCGAACCTGAAACGGTTCTGGTCGTGCATGAGCGCGCCGGTCTGCACGCACAGCAACGCATCGTGTGCCTCGTGGTCGGACTGGTTCACGTAGTGCGAGTCGTTGGTCGCCAGCAACGGAGCACCGATCTTGTTCGCGATCTCGATGAGCTTCGGGTTGGTCGCCAGCTGGTTGGCGAGACCGTGGTTCTGCAGTTCGACAAAGAGGTTGTCCTTGCCGAAGATCTCCTGCAGCCGGCCGGCTTTCTCGAGCGCGCCCTTCTCGTCGCCGTTCAGCAACGACTGCAGCACGTGACCGCCGAGGCATCCGGTCGTTGCGATGAGACCGGAGGCATGACGTTCGAGAAGCTCCCAGTCCATGCGCGGCTTGTAGTGGTACCCCTCGAGGAAGGCGAGGCTGGAGAGCTTGATGAGGTTGCGATACCCCTCGTTGTTCTCGGCCAGCAGGGTGAGGTGGTAGTACTGCTTGCGACCGCCCTCGTCTGACCCGCCGTTGTCGTCGAGTTTCCCCCGGCGGGCGATGCGCTCGGTGCGGTGGTCGTGGGCCATGTAGGCCTCGGTTCCGATGATGGGCTTGATGCCCTGCTTGCGGCACTCCTTGTAGAAATCGATGACCCCGTACATGTTGCCGTGGTCGGTGATGCCGAGAGCCGGCTGACCGTCTTCGACGGCCTTCTTCACCAGTTCATCCAGTCGGGCCGCCCCGTCAAGCATCGAGTACTCGGTGTGGACGTGGAGGTGTGCGAACGACGATGACACTCTCCACTCCTTCCCTGACCTGCCGCCGGCGGGACAGGGGCCCGGCATGTTCGCCGCCCCAAGTCACACCGATGTGATTTACCAAAGTAGCAGTCGGGTGTGACACCCCGATTGGTCGCCCGACCGGTCAGAGATAGGTGCCGCCGGGCCCGCCCGCAGCGGGGCCGGTGGGCGGAATCTGGCGCATCTGTTCGATCTGCTGGCGTGCGGCCAGTTGCTGGGCAAACAACGTGGCCTGGATGCCGTGGAACAACCCTTCGAGCCACCCGACGAGCTGGGCCTTGGCGACGCGCAGTTCGCCCTCGCTCGGAACCTCTCCGTCTTTGAACGGAAGCGCGAGCATGTGCAGCTCGTCGGCCAGGTCGGGTGACAGCGCCTCGGAGATCTCGATGATCGAGCGCTCGTAGATCTCTGCGAGACGCTCGCGGCTCGCTTCGTCGAGCTGGGTGCCGCGCACCTCTTCGAGCAACTGACGCACCATCGACCCGATGCGCATGACTTTTGCCGGTTCGGTCACGCTCTCGGTTGACACGTTCTGTGCGTCGGGCGCCGGCACAGAGTCGACGACCTCGGCGCCGGTCACCACCTGGGGGATGTCACCATTCTGGGTCATACAGACATTCTGCCAACGACGACACCGAAAGAGACACCTCTCAGGTGCGGTGCGCGAGCAACGGCACCAGCATCTCGTCGGCCGTCAATGATCCGTGGCGGCACACGAGTTCGAAGATGCCCCCGTCGAGGGGCTCCTCGAAACTCACGGCCTCGCGTGCGACGAGTGCGACGTCGCCCATCCTCCTCGCCACGGGGTCGGCCACGCGCGGCCCGAACCAGTTCTCGTCGAGAACCTGCTCGCGTCGCACCACCCATGCGACGTCTGAGTAGTGCGACGCCGCATCGAACAACGCACCCTCACGGCCCCGCTTCGCGTGCAGCCAGCGGAAGCGCCCCTCACCCGATTGGTGACTGACGTGCTCGACCACCGACGGAAGAGGAACGACCGTGTTCTCCCCCACGTGCACCTGACCATGGTCGGCCGTCACCAACAGAACGGTGTCCGGGGGAAGCATGTCGACGATTCGGGCGACGAGATCGTCTGCCGCACGAAGTTCTGCGTCGTAGAAATCGCCGAAGCCCCGCTCGTGCGCGATCTTGTCGACACCGTCGTAATAGGCGTACACGAACTGCTCGCCGTCATCGAGTGCCTGACGGATGAGAACCGGAATGCTGCTCACCGCTCTCCAGCCCCTGTTCTTCACCCCGTTGAGGTGCGCCTGGGTGAAGCCCGTTCCCTCGAGTTCTGCCTTGCTCATGACCGGCACGCTGAGCCCGAGAAACGGCGGGCACGGTTGTGTTGTCTCCGGCGGGAACGTGCGGCGCAGGTCACCGTGTTCGTCGCCCCACCGCAAGACGTTCATCACGCTGCTGCCCATGTCGATGCGGTAGCCGATGAGCCCGTGCTCACCGGGCGCAAGTCCCGTGACGAGTGACGTGAGGGCGGTTGCAGTCGTCGACGGTGCGACGGTGGTGATGTGCCCGCCGGTGAATCCGGACAGCGTCGGCATCATTGCCGAGTGCGACTGCAACTGGTTCCAGCCGAGTCCGTCGACGAGCAGAACGACAACTCTCGGGGCCCCGGCAACGCAGTCGGGCATCCAACCCGGAACCTGTCTCGGGCCGCCCGGGGCGCACAGCACCGGGATCACGTTCGACAGACACCCGCCTGAGTAGTCGGGCAGGACGGGACGAAGAACGCTCACCCCTCTAGTTCACCACCTACGATGGGCACGTGCGAGTTTCTACGCGTGGCGACTATGCCTGTCGGGCCCTACTGTCTCTTGCTCTGCACGCCGACGCCGGGGGTCCGACCTCGGTCAGGGACATCGCCGACCGCACCGGGCTTCCCCAGCCGTATCTCGAACAGATCCTGCTGGCGCTGAAGGGAGCCGGTCTCGTGAAATCGAAACGCGGCGTCGGTGGCGGCTACGTGCTTGCCCGCGAGCCACGTGACATCAGACTCTCTGAGATCATCTCGGCAGTCGACGGGCCCATCACTCTCGGCGATTTCGGACAGCCGCACCAGGACGGCTCGTGCGACCACGAAGGCCAGTGCGTTCTGCTCGCGATCTGGGACGTCGCAGGTCAGCACATGCGCGAGCATCTCGACGCGTACACACTCGAGACCATCGCCCGGGCGGCCGCGGGAACCGGCGAGTGGCCGAAAGCCGACCCGCACCACAGTCACTGAGGGTCGTCGACCGCCGCTACCGAACACCTCGCCATCACATCGGACATGTCCTGTGGCACCGGTGCTTCCCAACTCATCTCTTCTCCCGTTGCGGGATGCACCAGCGTGAGTCGTCGCGCATGCAACATCGGTCGTGGTGCCTTCAGGGCTGACTTCGCGCCGCCGTATGTCGAGTCGCCGACGACGGGGTGCCCGACCGCGGCCAGGTGCACGCGAATCTGGTGGGTGCGACCGGTCTCGAGGGTGCACTGCACCACACTGACAGGTGCGGGTTCGTCGAACTCCTGCAGCACCTGCAGATGCGTGCGTGCCCACTTGCCGTTGTTGACCACGGCCATCTTCATCGGGTCGCGGGGATGCCGACCGATGGAGGCATCAACGGTGGCGGTCGGTGAGTCGAAGTGACCCCACGCCAGGGCGACATATTCGCGACCGACCTCGTGTTCGGTCAGGGCCTCGACGAGCGAGTCGTACGCGAGTTGACTGCGGGCCACGACCATCATGCCCGTGGTTCCCGCATCGAGGCGGTGCACGATGCCGGGGCGCGCAGGTTGACCGACCGTGGCCACCTCGGGGTACAGCGCGAGAATGCCGTTCACCAGAGTTCCGGTGCCGTTCCGTGCCGCCGGATGCACGACGAGACCGGCATTCTTGTTCAGAACGATGAGATGGTCATCGACGTGCACAATGTCGAGCGGCACCGAAGGGTCCGGCCCCGGAGGTTCCTCGACGGGGATCTTGTCGAGATCGACTTCCACGACCTGGCCCTCGGCGAGGCGGGGCTTGCCCGTTGTGACCACTGCGCCGTCGACACATGCGCCACCGTCGGCGATGAGCCGCGTCGCGTCGGCCCGCGATATGTCGGCGATCAACGCAACGATGCGGTCGATGCGTTCTCCGTCGAGTGCCGAGGGAACCGTCTCTTCGACCTTCATTGTGACCCTCCCCCGTTCTTCTTCAGAGTGCGTTGCTCGTGGAACAAGCCCACCACAAGCAGTCCGGCACCGATCGTGATGCATGAATCAGCCACGTTGAACACAGGAAACCACTGGAGGTCGACAAAATCGACGACCCGGCCGTGCAGCCAACCGTCACCACGGAAGACGCGGTCGACGATGTTGCCGATCGCACCCGAGAGGATCAGAGCGAGGCCGTATGCAGACCAGGCTTGTGTTGCCCTCACCATCGACCGGGCGATGACCACCGCAACCACAACCGCAGCCGCACCGATGAACGGGCCGAAACCCTGACCCTGCGAGAAGGCAAACCCGCTGTTGAACCCGAGGGCAAACTGCAGTGTCCACACCACGTGAATGATGCGGCCGTCGTCGAGGGCCGACACCGCCCACGATTTCGTGGCCTGGTCGAGCGCGACACCAGAGGCGATGACGAGCGCCAGGTGACGCGGGGTGGGCACGGGATGTCCGGACTCAGCGACGACCGAGACCGCCGGCGCGCTCGGCAACGAGCTCGGTCGCCCACGGACGCGCCTTGAGTCGGTCCTTCGGAATGGGGAGACCGGAGATCAGCGAGTAGCCGTATTCGCCCTTCTTCATGCGCGCGAGAGCCGCGTCGATCTCCTCTACCGTCTGACGTGCGGCGGCGACCAACACGAGATCCTGGTCGCGCTCGACAACCAGGGTGTCACCCTGGCCGCCTTCTTCGTCGAACTGCACGTCGCCCATCTCGGCGTCGGCAATCAGTGAGTTGGCCTCGTTCTCGAGACGCGCGGCCTGACCGGTCAGCTTTGCACGCTCCTCGAGCAGCATCTCACGCTGTGCGAACAGGAACTTCAGGTCGAATTCCTTGGTCGATGTGATGCCGTCCTGCGTGGGGCCTTTCACGATCACGGGGCGCTTCGGCGGTTCGGGCCTCTTGATCGGGATGCGGGGAGGCAACGGTGGCGGGCCCGCAGGCGCTGCCGGCGGCGCGGCCTTCGCAGCGGCTTTCGCCTCGGCCTCGGCCTTCTTCGCGGCGGCCTTGGCATCGGCAGCAGCTTTCTTCGCAGCAGCAGCCTTGGCTGCCGCCGCCTTCTTCTCGGCGGCCTTCTTCGCGGCAAGAGCCTTTTTCTCGGCGGCCTTCTTGGCAGCAGCGGCCTTCTTCGCGGCGGCTTTCTTCGCAGCCTCGGCCTTCTTGGCGGCAGCAGCCTTCTTGGCGAGGGCCGTCTTCTTCGCGGCTGCTTTCTTGGCTACAGCAGCCTTCTTCGCAGCGGCTTTCTTCGCAGCCTCGGCCTTCTTCTGGGCCGGCGTCTTGGCCGC
>CAYRUT010000001.1:87336-103768 GCA_964427545.1 uncultured Bifidobacterium sp.
GCTGGCTTCTTGGCTGCTGGCTTCTTTGCGACCGGCTTCTTCTTGCTTGCCATCGTCACCACACTCCTTCAGTGGGACGCCCCACTATTGCCCCGTGAGGCTACGACCATCAGGCCCAGAACTCAACGATTCGCCGAAACAGCGACACCGATGGATGTCCCTTCGATGGACACCGTGCGCTCGATGGTGTGGTCCCACGCGACCGAGGTGGCGAGGGTCTCGCCGGCGATCAACCCGAGATGCGGGGTGATCACCCCGACGACGGAATCGTCGGCGCTCAGGCTGAGGGTGATGCGGTCGGACACATTCAGGTCGGCATCGCGCCGGGCCTGCTGCACCGCGCGGATCACGTCTCGCGCCATTCCCTCTGCCTCGAGTTCGGGGGTCACCTCGGTGTCGAGCACGACGACACCGGCACCGCCCGGCAGGGGTGCGCTCGCAGTTCCCTCGGTGGTCACCAGTTTCAGTGCGTACTCGCCCGGCTGCAGTTCTTCGCCGGCAACCGAGACGACGTCACCCTGTTGCTGCCAGTCGCCCTTTTTCACCGCCGCAATCACGCGTTGCGTGTTCTTGCCGAGCCGGGGCCCCACGACCGCCGGCACCACCTGGAGTTCGTACGAGGCAACTGATGCGACATCAGTGGTCAGCACGACATCGCGAACGTTCACCTCGTCACGGACGATGTCGAGGAAACCAGCGAGTGACGACGAGTCCGATGACGCCACTGTCAGAGTCTGCAGCGGCAGACGCACACGCCGGCCGTGGGCCTTGCGCACCGACAGCGCCGATGAGCACACGTCGCGGACCATGTCCATGGCCGAGACGAGCGATGCGTCGCGGGGCAGAGCCGCACTCGTCGGCCAGTCTGCGAGATGAACACTCGTGTCTCCCCCGTTGAGACCACGGCTGATCTCGTCGGTCAGCAGCGGCAACAGAGGCGCCGCGACCTTCGTGAGATAGTCGAGCACCGTGTGCAGGGTGTCGATGGCGTCCTGGTCACCCGACCAGAACCTGTCGCGGCTGCGTCTGATGTACCAGTTGGTGAGAACGTCGAGAAAGTTGCGGATCGTGCCGCAGGCGGCGAACAGGTCGTATGTGTCCATCGAAGCGGTGACACTGTCGATGGTGTCGGCCAGTTTGGCCAGCACGTAACGGTCGAGAACATGCAACGAGTCGGTGCGCACCGTACCTGTCTTGTTCTCCGCGTTTGCGTAGAGAGACAGGAAGTACCACGAGTTCCACATCGGCAGCAGCACCTGGCGCACCGTGTCGCGCATGCCGGCGTCGGTGACGGAGAAATCACCGCCGCGCAGGATCGGCGACGAGAGCAGGTACCACCGCATTGCGTCGGCGCCGTGCGAATCGAACACCCCCATCGGGTCCGGGTAGTTGCGCAGGCTCTTCGACATCTTCGCGCCGTCGTCGCCCAGCACGATCCCGTGACTGACGCACGACGCAAACGACGGGCGGTCGAACAGCGCCGTGGCGAGCACGTGCAACGTGTAGAACCAGCCACGGGTCTGGCCGATGTACTCGACGATGAAATCGCCCGGGTAGTGGTTCTCGAACCAGTCACGGTTCTCGAACGGGTAGTGCACCTGGGCAAACGGCATCGACCCGCTCTCGAACCAGCAGTCGAGAACCTCCGGCACACGTCGCATCATCGACTGCCCTGTCGGGTCGTCGGGGTTCGGGCGCACGAGGTCGTCGATGTACGGACGGTGCAGGTCCGTGACCTCGACGCCGAAGTCCCGGCTCAGTTCCTCGAGGGATCCATAGACGTCGACACGTGGGTATCTCGGGTCGTCGCTCTTCCACACCGGGATCGGGGAACCCCAGAAACGGTTGCGGCTGATCGCCCAGTCGCGCGCGTTGGCGAGCCACTTGCCGAAGGTTCCGTCCTTGATGTGCTCGGGGGTCCAGTTGATGGCCTGGTTCAACTCGACCATGCGGTCGCGGAACTGCGTGACACGCACGAACCACGACGACACGGCGCGGTACACCAGGGGCTCGGCGCACCGCCAGCAATGCGGGTAGCTGTGGTTGTAGGAATCATGACGCAACACGACCCCGCGTTCTTTCAGCACCTTGATCACGTCGGCGTTGGCGTCGAACACGTGGCGGCCTGCCCACGGTGTCACTTCTGCCGTGTAGCGGCCGTGCTCGTCCATCGGGCAGACAGTCGCGATTCCCGCGGCGTTGCACTCGTTCTGGTCGTCTTCACCGAAACCCGGAGCCATGTGCACCACGCCGGTGCCGTCTTCGGTGGTGACGAAGGCGGCCCCGAGAACGACGAAGGCGTTCTCTGCATCGGCAAAGAACGGGAACAGCGGTGCGTACCGACGGCCCACGAGATCGGACCCCTTCAGAGTGCGCACATGCGCGGCGCCGTCGAGCTCTTTTTCGTATGCGCCGAGCCGTGCCTCGGCAACGATGTAGTCGTGCCCGTCGGCATGGCGCATCACGGCGTAGTCGACATCGGGCCCGACCGCGAGAGCAAGGTTCGACGGCAGGGTCCACGGCGTCGTGGTCCACGCGAGGATGCGCTCGCCGGTCTCGAGTTCGAACGCAACGGTGAGTGCGGGATCCTGGCGGTCGCGGTACACGTCGTCCATGCGGGTCTCGGTGTTCGACAACGGCGTCTCACAACGCCAGCAGTACGCGAGCACCCTGAAGCCCTCGTAGATGAGACCCTTGTCCCAGAGTGTGCGGAACGCCCACATGACGCTCTCCATGTACGGGGTGTCGAGCGTCTTGTAGTCGTTCCCGAAGTCGACCCACCTGGCCTGGCGCGTGACGTAACGCTGCCACTCGTCGGTGTAGCGCAGAACGCTCGTGCGGCACGCCTCGTTGAACCTGTCGATGCCGAACTCGGTGATGGCCGGGTGCCCTGCGATGCCGAGTTCCTTCTCGGCCTCGACCTCGGCCGGCAGACCGTGGCAGTCCCACCCGAACCGACGCTCGACTCGACGGCCACGCATGGTCTGGTAGCGCGGAATCGCATCCTTCACGAATCCGGTCAGGAGGTGGCCGTAATGAGGGAGCCCGTTGGCAAAGGGTGGCCCGTCGTAGAAGATGAACTCGTTGTCACCGTCGGTGCCGGGCGCGCGGGCGGCGACGCTGCGCGCGAAGGTGTCGTCACGTTCCCACCGGGCCAGAACGCCCTCCTCGAGACGGGGAAAGCTCGGCTGGGGGTCAACCTGTGGATACGTCACGCGACAAGGCTAGGGGCAAGCAGCGGTGCGACCACGACCAATGCGGCGGTCAGAACGCGGAGTAGAGGATTCTCGACGCGATCTGAAGACCGATGATCACCACGAGCGGCGAGAGGTCGAGACCGCCCATCGGAGGCAGCACACGTCTCACCGGCGCGAGTGCAGGCTCGGTGATTCGGTAGAGAAACGCAGAGACCGCGGCGAACGGGGATCCCTGACTGATGGGAAAGAACGACAGGATGGCGCGCGCGAAGATGGCGAGCACGTACAGGTTGATGAGCGAGAGGATCAGGTTCATCGGATTCAGTAGCCGGGCTGGTCGAAGCTGACGGCAGGCTTCAGCAGGTAGACGCCGCTGCCGACTTTTTCCATCGTGCCGCTGAGTGCGTAACACATGCCGCTCGCGAAGTCGATGACACGTCGCGCCATCTCGCGGTCGGCACCCTCGAGATTGACGATGACAGGCACACCGTCCTTGAAGTGGTCGGCGATCGCCTGTGCATCGTTGAAATTGCGCGGACGGATCGTGGCCGTGTCACCTGCCGACGGCACGGCACGGACTGTCGGGGCTGTCCGGGGTGCACCGACGGGGCGAACCTGCAGACCTGAGTCGTCGGGGCGACGGGCCGCCCCTGTGTCGTCGATGCGTGGTGGCCTCGCAGGCCGCTGTGTTTCCGACGAGTACTCGGGTTCGTAACCGCGCCGGGCAATCGGTTCGGTTGCGGGGCGCTGCTGCCGGGCGGGGCGCTCGTACTCCATCGACATGTCGTAGTCGTCGTAGGCCTCTTCGTTGCTGAGGCCCAGGTAGTCCATTGCGCGGCGGAAAAACGACATGACGTCAGGCTAATCCGTTTCTCGCAATGAATGTGGGAGTTTCATCTGCCCGTCTCTCGCTGGCCGAAGAGGGTCGTGCCGAGGCGGATGATCGTGGCACCGCACTCGACGGCGAGTCGGTAGTCGGCCGACATCCCCATCGAGCACTCGACGAGACCCTCACGGTCGGCCAGTTGACGGAGCATCACGAACGCCCGCCGGGTCTCGGCCTCACCACCGGCGGTGGGGCCGAGGGTCATCAAACCTCTCAGGTCGAGCCCTTTCTCGGTCGCACGGCGGCACATCGTGCCCAGGTCGACAGGGTCGACCCCGGACTTCGACGCTTCCCCCGTGGTGTTGACCTGTACCAGCACACCGGCCCCCGGCGACCGCCCGGCAATCTCGTCGATGACCGAGCCGCGGTCGACCCCCTGCCAGAGCGAGACGACCGGAGCGAGCGATTTCACCTTGTTCGACTGCAGCGAACCGATGAAGTGCACCGGCAACGGTGGCGTCATCGTGCGGGCCTTGTCGATCAGTTCCTGCGCGTAGTTCTCTCCGATGCCGTCACAGCCCGCTGATGCGGCGGCCACCCATGCGTCGACGGGGAAGGTCTTGGTGACGGCAACGACAGCGACGTGGCGGTCGGTTCTCTCGGCGATCTCGCGCCGCACCTGTGCAACGCGTTCTGCGACCTCGAGCGGGTCGATCACGCGGGTGTTCCTATTTCAGGAACGACGGCACATCGAAATCGTCGTCATCGTCCGACAACGGGTCGCCGTCGGAGAAGATGTCGCGCACGTTGCTCGGTGCAGGTCGGGCCGTGGACGACCCGGCAGAGGAACGCGTTGCGAACGTCGACGAGTTGGTCGCACCGGTGTCCCAGCGTTCGAAACCTGCGGCGATGACGGTGACCTTGATCTCGTCGCCCATCTCGTCGTCGATGACGGTGCCGAAGATGATGTTGGCGTCCTGGTGGGCAACGGCATGCACTTCGTCGGCCGCCGCGTTGACCTCGAAGAGGCCCATGCTCGACGGGCCGGTGATGTTGAGGAGAACACCCCGCGCCCCGTCGATCGCCGCCTCGAGCATCGGGCTCGAGATTGCGTCCTTGGCCGCGGTCACGGCGCGGTTGTCGCCGCTCGCGACTCCGATTCCCATGAGGGCCGAGCCCGCGTTGGTGAGGATCATCTTCACGTCGGCAAAGTCGGTGTTGATGAGTCCGGGTGTGGTGATGAGGTTCGTGATGCCGGCGACTCCCTGCAGCAGGATCTCGTCGGCCATCTTGAACGCATTGATCAGCGACGTCTTGTCGTTGGCAACCGAGAGCAACCTGTCGTTCGGGATCACGATGAGTGTGTCGACTTTTTCTTTGAGGCGCTGGATGCCGTTGTCGGCCTGCACCGAGCGTCGACGGCCCTCGAACTGGAACGGACGCGTCACGACGCCGATGGTGAGGGCGCCGAGAGACTTCGAGATCTCGGCCACGACCGGTGCTGCGCCCGTGCCGGTGCCGCCACCCTCGCCGGCGGTGATGAACACCATGTCAGAGCCGTTGATGAGTTCCTCGATCTCTGCACGGTGCGCCTCTGCGGCGGCCTTGCCCACCTCGGGGTCCGATCCGGCACCGAGACCCCTGGTCAGCTCGCGGCCGATGTCGAGCTTCACGTCGGCATCGCTCATGAGAAGGGCCTGGGCATCGGTGTTGATCGCAACGAACTCGACTCCCCGCAGACCTGCATCGATCATTCGGTTCACGGCGTTGACTCCGCCGCCACCGACGCCGATGACTTTGATGACTGCGAGATAGTTCTGTGGTGCTCCGGCCATGAGCCATTTCCTCCGAAGAATCGTCCGTGACGGACTGTGCTGCTCAATGATTCCACACAACGGCCTGAGAATGGTGCAATTCGGGCCACGGAAGACCCTGATTGTCAGGAAAATCAGCGCAATTGAACGGTGGGTTCGCCCGTCGACACGTCGACCACCGCCAGGGTGGCCGGGTCCTGTCGGCGGAACAACACCACGACGGCCACGAGTTTGTTCTGCAGGTCGGTGGGTGGACCGAAGCGGACAATGGTGCCGCTCTTCAGGATCATCGAGAGTTCCCCTCCACCGGTCAGGTCGAGAGCCTTCACCTTCGAGCGGATCTCGTCCGGAAGAGCGAGAACCAGCTGCGCGGCCGCGCGGTACACGTCGTCGGCAATCGCACCCGCATCGAGAGAAGGCCCCACCCCCTGGACCCGCAGGTACTTCGTCGGCCACCCGGTCAGCACCGCGACCACGTGCCCGCGGTCGTCGACCACACGTGCCTTCTCGTCGTCTCCCACGTACCACACCACCGGCACGCGCTCGGCAACCTCGACGAGCGCCTTGCCCGGGAAATCAGTGGTGATCCGCACCTCGCCGACCCACGGGTCATCGAGCAGCTTCTCGCGTGCCTTCGCGGTGTCGACTGTGAAGATCGAGGCACCCTTGATTGCTTCGGTCACTTCTCTCACGGTCTCGGGGCTCGTGTACACCACACCCTCGAACACCACGGTGCGGATCGCGAACAGCGGCGACGCCAGGATTCCCGACACCACGACCACTGCCGCGACCACAACGCCGGCAAGTTTCAACCACTTCACCCGCCGGAGTCGTTCGCGGCGCTGCCTGCGCCTCTGGCGTTCCTCGAAGGTCGGGTCGGGACGGTCGTCGTCGACGATCACGACCCGGTCGATCGAGTCTGCGTCGATCACCACTGCCCCGCCGTCATCGACGATCTCGACGACATCGTCACCTCCGCGCGACAGTGGCACCAACAACGGGTCCGGCGGGCCGGGAGTGAGGTCGCCCCCGACGACGGCATCATCGACGATCTTGATGACGTTGTCGGGAATCTCGTCCGACTGGTCGCTGCGCCTGTCGGCGTCCCTGATGGGGATCACGTTGGTCGTGCCGTCGTCGGCATCGGCCTCGACATCGACCTCGACCACGGGTTCAAATGGGGGTTCGACACGGTCGACGCCTGCGCCGGTGTCGTCGGGACCGTCTCCGAAGAGAATCGACAGTTCCTTCAGCACCTCGTCGCTCACCTCGGTGACCGCGAGGTCGTCGGGCTCCCCGATCGGTGTGTCGTCGTTGCCCGGGTTCACAGGTCGCCCATCAATCGGCACAGTGAGCGACAGGCATCGAGGTTCCCGGCGTCGGAATGATGTGCGCCGGAGAACCTGGCCACGACGTCGTCGTCGAACCCGACCAACCGCACCTCGCTGCGCAGGACCACGCCGCAGTGCTGTGCAACCTGGTCCTGCACATGACTCATCACCCCGATGATGTCACCCGCAGTCGCCCCCTCGGTCGCCTGGATGAAATTCGCGTGCTTCTCCGACACGTGCGCCCCGCCGACCGCAAAACCGCGGAGCCCGAGCGAATCAACCAGCGCGCCCGCACTCCCTTCGCCCGGTGCCGGGTTCACGAAGACCGACCCTGCATTGCGACCACCCGGTTGGTTCTGCCGGCGCCACGAGACGATCTCGTCGAGTGCAGCCGTGCCGACCACGGGGTCCTGCGAGGTGGTGGCGAACGTCGCCGACAACACGACATGCTGGGCACAGAGCGCACTGCCGCGGAAATGCAGACCGAGTGCCGATGCCTCGACCTGCCGCCGCACGCCCGAGCGGAGAGACACGAGCGACACCGACACCAGGGAGTCGACCATCTCTGCTCCGTGGCCGCCTGCGTTCATGCGCACAGCACCGCCGACGGTGCCCGGGATCCCGACACACCATTCGAGACCTGCACGACCGGCCTGCACCGAACGACGGGCAAGAACGGGCATCAGCATCGAACCCGACGCCGAGACGAGATCACCGTCGACCGCGACCGCACGGCCCTCGTCGCCCGTCGCCATGACGACGGCAACCCCGGGGAACCCCGTATCGGACACGAGGGTGTTGCTGCCGCGCCCGATGACCACGAGCGGCACTCCGGGCATCGTCGACATGACGCCGGCGAAACGGACAACCTCGTCGGTCGATCGAAGAATCACTGCCGCGGCCGCGGACCCTCCGACTGCGTACGTGGTGAGCAATGCCAGTGCATGATCGAGGTGGACCTCGATACCGGCAGCGCGGCAACCGGCCACCAGAGCGCCACGGTCGAATGTGTTCGGGTCGAATGTGTTCATGAGGCCGAACCCATGAGATCGTCAGGGAAAGTCTCGATGTCGCCGCAACCCATCGACACGCAGACGTCACCCTGCCGCATGTACGACAGCACCTCGCGCACCACGTCGTCGCGTTGCCTTGCCCACACCACCTTGCTGTCGGGATGCGCCGCACGCACCGCCGACACGAGCAGTTCGCCGGTGACACCCTCGATCACTTCGGTGCCCGAGGCGTACACATCGGTGATGACCACACAATCGGCGCGTTCGAAGCAGTGTGCATAGGCATCGGCCATCGCCGCGATGCGGTGGTAACGATTCGGCTGGAACACGGCGATGACACGGCCCGTCAGGTTGGGGTGTGACCGCGCGGCGTCGAGCGTTGCCTCGATCTCTGCTGGCAGATGCGCATAGTCGTCGACGAACGTGACCCCGTCGTGCACACCACGTTCGGTGAACCGCCGCCCCACACCCGCGAAACTGCGCACCGCATCTGCAGAGTCGGCGAGCGAGACCCCGAGACGGCCGGCCATGGCGACGGCAGCGGCGCAGTTCAGCGCGTTGTGAACCCCGCGCAGGGGAATCTCGAACCGTTGCCGGTCGGCGCCCGAGGTCAGCACGAAGGTCGCCCCCGTGTCGGTCGCGACGAAGTCGTGCAACCGCATGTCTGCCGACTCATCGAACCCGAAACTGACGGCGTTGTCATTCCCCTTCACGGCCTCGCGAACCGGCGCAGACGTGTCATCGTCGGCATTCACCACGATGATGCCCGCAGTACGACGGGCCGCATCGACGAAGGTCGCCTGCACACCCGAGAGCGACCCGAAGTAGTCGAGATGGTCGACATCGACGTTCGTCACCACGAGGTGTGCCGGGGCGAGCACGTCGAGGGTGCCGTCGCTCTCGTCGGCCTCGAGAACGAGAAGACGGCCCGAGCCGACCCTGGCCCCGCCGCCGAACTCGGGCACGTCGGCGCCGATGATGCACGAAGGGTCCCGGCCCGAGGCGACGAGGATGCGGGCGAGAAGCGCCGACGTCGTTGTCTTGCCGTGCGTCCCCGCAACGGCAACCGAATCGGTCGCGTCGCACAGCGCGGCGAGCACGGCCGACCGGTGGCACACCACCGCCCCGTCACGTCGCGCGGCGACGAGTTCCGGGTTGTCCGGCGGGATTGCCGTCGAGTAGGTGACGATGTCGACTCCCCTGACGTTCGCGGCGGAGTGCCCGATCGACACCTCGACCCCGGCAGAGCGCACTGCGTCGATCGTCGGTGACATCTTCAGATCGGACCCCGAGACCTCGTGACCGAGACCGCTCAGAACCATCGCGATCGGGCTCATTCCCGGACCTCCGACGCCGACGACATGGCACCGACGACGAGATGACAGGTCGATCGATGCTTCGAGAAGTCGGCGCGGGGACATTGATGTCCATTGTTCCACGCGGAATGCGTCAGCGAGCGGCGTTCTCGATGACGTCCAGCAGCGCCGTGCCCCGGTGCATCTCTCCCATGCGACGGGCCGTCGAGGCGAGTTCCGTTCGTGCACCGGGGTCGAGCACCAGTCGTTTCACCTCGCGGGCGAGCGCACCGTCGGCGCACGCCGATTCGGTCAGCACAACTGCGGCCGATTCCGCGCCCAGCCACTGCGCATTCGCATGTTGATGGTTGTCTGCGGCCTGCGCCCAGGGCACCAGGATGCTCGCCACGCCGACCGTGGCAATCTCGGCGACGGTGCTCGCACCCGCCCGCGCGACCAACAGGTCGGTCGCGGCATACACGTCGGCCATTCGCGATTCGTAACCGACCGACATGTAGCCGACGATTCCGGGCGGCAACTTCGACCCGATCGAATGCTTCTCGAATCGTTCGCCACAGATGTGGAACACGAAGACTGATCCCGCCGCTGCACATCGGTCGATGATGTCGGGCACCGCGCCGTTCAGCACTCCCGACCCGAGCGAGCCACCCATCACGGTGACGACCACCGCATCGTGCGGTATCCCGAGTTTGTCGCGCGCGTCGGATCGTCGTCGGGCAACATCGAGGTGACGCAGTTCGGTGCGGACGGGCGCACCCGTCACGACCTGTCTCGGCAGACTCGACCCCCCGAATGCGACGGCGCACACCGTTGCATGGGCCGCCTGACGGCGGGTTGCAAGACCTGCAACGCGGTCGTAACTGACGCACACCAGTGGCACCCTGCGGACACGGGCCGCAAACGCCATCGGGTCGCTCGCATACCCGCCCACCGAGACGACGACGCGTGGTTTCCACTCGGCAACGAGGCGCAGCGCCATCGCCCTGCCCGCGACCACCCGGAACGGGAACGCGATGTTGCGGAGAATCGAGCGCGGGGAGAACGATCTCTGCAGCCCCGACACCGGCAGGAACTCGGTGCGCACGTCGCTGTCGGCCAGCAGCCGGGTCTCCATCCCGCGCCTGGCGCCGACGAAAGCGAGCTCGTCAGCCGGATGTCCGGCTTCCTTGAGGATCTCGAGAATCGCGACAGCCGGCATCACATGACCGCTCGTGCCACCGCCTGTCACCACCGCGAACATCACGGGTCACCGACGCGAGTAGCGGGCAACGTTCAGCAGCAGTCCGACCGCCGCCATCGACACGATCATCGACGAGCCTCCGTACGACAGGAACGGCAGTGTGAGACCCGTCATGGGCAGCACCCCGACGACACCGCCGATGTTGACGATCGACTGGATGCCGAACCACGCGGCGACACCGCCTGCGATGTAGGCGCCGTAGAGATCGCTCGCCGACAGCGCGACCTGGATGGCCAGCAGCACGAGCAACAGGAATCCACCGATCACCATGACGGTCCCGAAGATGCCGAGTTCCTCGGCGATGACAGAGAAGATGAAGTCGCTGTACGCCAGCGGCACATAGCCCCACTTGCTCGTGCCCGCACCGATCCCCGTGCCGTTCCATCCGCCGTTCGCGATGCTGAGCAGTGCCTGGTACACCTGGTACCCGTGGTCTTCCTTGGTGCCCTCGAGGTCCATGAACGCCAGAAGCCGTTCGCTCGCACGGCTCGCGAACTTCAGCGTGGCGAGTGCCGCGACGGCGAGAAAGGCGCCCGTTGCAACCAACTGACGGGGAGGCAGTCCGGCCATCACCATCATCACGTAGAGGGTCCCGGCAAAGATCACGGCCGACCCGTAGTCCTTCTGCCCCACGCACAGCACGCATGTGATGCCCATGGCGAACAACATCGGCCACAGAACGATCGCCTTGATGGCGATGGCACGGTGTCGTTTGGCCAGGAGGTTCGCCGCGAAGAGGATCGCCATGATTTTCATGAACTCAGAGGGCTGGAATCGGAAGGGGCCCATGTCGAGCCACGCGGTTGCGCCACCGATGACCCGGCCCTTGGCGATGACGATGACGTTGAGACCGATCACGACGATGGTGGGCACCATGATGATTGCCTGTCTCTGCCACGTGTCGTAGGGAACTGACGAGAGGAACCACATCACCACCCCGCCGACAACGACCCACAACGCCTGTCTCGCGAACATGTCCCACGACGACGAACCGGTGTGCAGGCTGGTGACCGACGACGACGACAGCACCATCACGAGGCCGAGAAGAACGAAACAGGCCACGATCACGAGGATCCAGTAGAACGCCGGCGGTGGCTTCTCGAGCGTGATGCGGTTCTTCCCCGCGCTTCCCTTTCGACGCAGAACCCCGACGCGACGGTCCTTCAGCGACGGGGCCGAACGTGACGTTTCTGTGGTTGACATCTACTTCCCCAGTTCCGCGAAGTTGTCGGCGATGTTCGTGAAGTCGGCGATGAAGAGACCGAGGGCGATCGCCACGCAGATACCCGAGATGATCCAGAACCTGATGATCACGGTCGTCTCCGGCCAGCCGAGCAGCTCGAAATGATGGTGCACCGGCGACATCCGGAAGAGACGTTTCTTGCGCCCCGATGCCTTGAAGACGCCCATCTGCAGTGCCACCGAACCCGACTCCATCACGTTGAGTGCACACACCACGGGAAGGAGCAGGTGCGTGTTCGTGGAGACCGCCAGGAGACCGAGAGCCGCACCGATGCCGAGCGCACCCACGTCTCCCATGAAGATGCGCGCGGGGGCGGCGTTCCACCACAGGAACCCTCCGCATGCACCCGCCATCGCGGCGGAAAAGACCGCGAGGTCGAGCGGGTTCACGAGTTCGTAGACGTCGGGGTTTCGGAAGGCCCAGTACGCGATCACCGTGAACGCGAGAAACCCGAACAACGCCGATCCGGCGGCGAGACCGTCGAGACCGTCGGTGACATTGACAGCATTCGTCGTCGACCACACCATGAACGCGGTCCACACCACCCAGACCGCCTGGTGCAGTTCCCATCCGGGCAGATCGAAGCGCGTGAACGACAGCGTCTCGCTGACGCCCGTGCCGGCCGAGAGCCAGAACGTCACAAGCACCGCGAGCCCGAACGTGATCCAGCCTTTCTTCTTCCAGAAGATTCCGCGGTTGTGCGACTTGCGCACCTTGAGGTAGTCGTCGAGCAGCCCCATGGTGGCCAGAATCGCCACACCGGCCCACATGATCATCGCCTGGTCGGAGAATGCGATGCCCCCGCGCAGGTGGGCGATGCTCCACCCGACGAACGCAGACAGCAGGATCGCCAGGCCCCCCATGGTGGCGGTGCCCTGCTTCTTCATGTGGTGCACCGGGCCGTGGTCCTCTGACCCGAGGATGGGCTGGCCCTTGCCGAGCGAGTCGAAGATCGAGATCATGCGCCGTGTGCCGAAGAGAGAGAGCAGCATCGACACGGCACCCGCGATGAGAACTGCGATCATGCGTGTGTCTCCTTTCTCGCGGCCATCGACGAACGTGCGATCTCTGCGTCGCTGAACGGGTGCAGAACCCCCGCAATTTCCTGGGTCGCCTCGTGACCCTTCCCGGCAATCACCACAATGTCACCACGCTGCGCGCGCGAAATGGCGGATGCAATGGCCCGGGCCCTGTCAGGTTCGCGTGTCACGTTCGTGTCGCCGTCGCCGACACCGACCATGATCTCGTCGATTATTGCGTCGGGGTCCTCCGAACGGGGATTGTCGGACGTGACGATCACCGAGTCGGCCAGACGGGCCGCGGTTGCGCCCATCAGCGGACGCTTGCCCCTGTCTCTGTCGCCGCCGCACCCGAACACGAGAACGACCCGGCCCGCGGAAACAGCGCGTACCGACAACAGGAGACTCTCGAGACTCTCGGGAGTGTGTGCGTAGTCGACGATGACATCGAACCCTGCACCACCGACGACGGGCTCGAATCTCCCGGGAACGGGAGTCATGCCCGCGAGACCGTTCACGATGTCGTCGTCGGTGCAACCGAGCAGGCGTGCCGCGCGTGCGGCCGCCAGGGAGTTCATCAGGGTGAACTCCCCGCCCATCGGTACGGTGACACGTACCGGGCCCAGTGAGTACGACACAGACGCCGCATTCACCGAGATGTCGGTTGCGTCCGCGCGCGAGAACCCGAACGTCGGTATCGCAGGTGCAGTCAACAAGCCCGCGGTTCTCGCGTCGTCGGCATTCACCACCCCGGCACGTGCATGCCCGCGGGTGAAGAGCGACGCCTTTGCGTCGAAGTAGGCGTCTTCGGTGCCGTGGAAATCCAGGTGGTCACGGCCGAAGTTGGTGAACACGGCGACGTCGAACTCGACGCCTGCCGTGCGGTGCTGGGCGAGGGCGTGCGACGACACCTCCATCACGACCGCATCAGTTCCGGCGTCGGCACACGACCTCAGCCGCGACTGGAGTTCGATGGCCTCGGGAGTGGTGCGCACGCCTGTCAATGTGCCGAGCACCTCGACCGAACGCCCGGCGGCGGAGAGAACAGAACCGATCATCGCCGCGGTCGAGGTCTTGCCGTTCGTGCCGGTGACCCCCACCATCAGCATCGTCGTCGCAGGACGGCCCAGCATCGCCGACGCAAGATGACCGATGACCCTGCGGACCTCGGGCACGTGCACCACCGGCACCGGGACTTCGACGTCGGTGTCGGCGAGCACGGCAACTGCGCCCGCCTTCACCGCGGCATCGACAAAACGGTGACCGTCGAACGATTCACCCCGGACACAACAGAAGATGTCCCCCGGGTGCACGTCGCGCGAGTCGGCGCTGATGCCCGTGACGACTGCATCGCCTTCTGTGCGCGCACCGGCGATCTCTGCGGCTGTCGTCAGTGTCGACAGCGCGACGGGGGGACATGAAACTCGGCCCACGCGTCGACCATCACTGCCCTGCGGTGGGTGTCGCCCTGCACCCGGTGCTCGAGCCCGTCGATTCGATTCTCAGCTCGCGCATGATCGTGGGCACCAGCCGAGAAAAAACGGGGGCGGCGGCGGTTCCGCCGAATCTGTCGCGTGAGTCAGCGCTGGGTTCGTCGATGCTCACCAGCATCGTCACGCGCGGGTTCCGCGCCGGGAAGAAACCGACGAACGATGCGAAGTACCGACGTGCCCCGGAATCAGTCACGTAGGTGCCGTTGTCCTGGACCTTGTACCCGGTGCCCGTCTTCCCCGCGATTTCCATCCCCTTGACCTTCGCGAGTTCGCCGGTGCCCGTGCACACGACCTCGCGCATCAACTCTGTCATCGTCGCTGCCGTCTGTTCGGTCAGCACCCTGCGCGTGCCCGATGGCTTCGATTCCTTGCGGTTGCCGGTCTGGTCGATGGTCGCCCTGACGAGCCGCGGCTCGACGTAGACACCCTTGTTCGCGACGGTGTTCACGCCGGCCACCAGCTGGAGTGCAGTCGTGGCCAGGCCGTACCCGTAGGTCACGGTGTACTTCTCGGTGCCTCTCCACTTGTCGGCATCACGGAGAATGCCGCGGCTCTCGCCCGGGTACCCGAGCCCCGTCTTTCGGCCGAAACCGAACAGCGAGTAGTAGTCGTGGAGTTTCTTGCTGGTGATCGTCTGGCCGACCAGCATCGTGCCGATGTTCGAGCTCTCGCTGAGGATCGTTCGCACGCTCATGTTCATCGTGGGATGGGGCCACGCGTCGCGAATGGGGAAACCGTCGATCGTCGTGATGCCGGGAACCACGAACTCCGTCTCGGGTGCGACCGTGCCCTCGTTCATTGCCGCGCTCACGCTGAACACCTTGGCGACCGACCCCGGCTCGTACGCCTCGACCGCCGCAAAGTTGCCCGTGGCGATCACCGCCGCACCAGTCGCATCACGGCGCACGTTCGACATCGCGTAGATCTCGCCGGTCACCGAGTCCATCACGACGGCGGTTCCTCCGCGCGCACCCAACTGTGCGACACGGTCGAGCAGAGCCGCGTCGGTGTGGTACTGCACGTTCTTGTCGACGGTGAGCACGAGATCGGCGCCGGCGACAGGGGCGACGGTGGTCTTGCCCATTCCCGCAATCGAGCGACCGTTCTTGTCGACCTCGCGGATCGACTTGCCGTCGGTCCCCATCAACAAATCGTTGAACTGCTTCTCGAGCCCCGACGTACCGAGACCGTCGGGGTCGGTCTTGCCGATGACTGCCTGTGCGACCCCGCCCTCGATCTTGCGGGACGGTTCCGTGTACGAGTAGATGCCGGGAAGATTCAGGTTCAGCAGCACGGCAGCCTCGGCCTTGGTGAGCTCTCGCGCGATGTAGTGGAACTTCGACCCGGGCTGGGCGAGTTTCTCCGCGAGTTTCGACTCCTGGTCACCCATGTACCCGAGCACCGCGGCCAGTTGGCGTGCAGTACCGACGGGGTCGGTGATCTCACGGGGGTCGGCGTACACGGTGGTGCTCGGCACCGACAGTGCGAGTTCGTTTCCGTTGCGGTCGAAAATGACGCCGCGTGTCGCGCGGATGATGTTGACCCTCGTTCGTTGCTCGACACTTGCTTCGTAGTAACCGTCGCGACCGAACGTCTGCAGGTGAACCACCCGGGCGGCCACCAGCAACAGACCTGCGGCAAAGAAGATGATGGTCAGCCGCAGGCGGCTCTTCACGAGTTTGTGCGCGTCTGCGGAGGAGATCTTGCTCGACCTGTACTCGGGCGGCACGTCACCCATGAACGCGAGTTTCACCTGGTTCCACGTGCCTCTTGCCGCGGCTGTCACCAGCGACTCGAACGGCGAGGGCGCCTGTGCAGCCCTTCGTTGCGGTGGTCGCGCCCCGTCGCGCGGGGCCCTGCGTGTCTCGGTGGGCGATTCGGTCGACCGGGGTGAGGTCCGCGACCGCGTCGAGGCATTCTGTGCCTGACGCCCGGTTCCG
>CAYRUT010000001.1:103868-136739 GCA_964427545.1 uncultured Bifidobacterium sp.
GCGACCGGAGGCAGAACGACCGGTCGACGTGCGACGATCGGAGGCCGGGCGGGACGTCGACGACCGTGACGACTGCGGTGTGGAGTGCGACCGGGTGCCGCGCCGGGACTCGTTGCTCACGGAGAACCCACCACCGACGGCTTCAGACGGCCGAACTCATCGAGTGGTGATTCCTGGGCCGCGACCACGTCGGCGTCGACCTTCCCGACTGTGGCCGCAACCTCGGCGGCAATCGAGGCCGGGATGTCGATGATGCGTGTCGACAGGCTCGGCACCATTCCCATTGCCCGCGCACTGGCGATCAGTTTCTCGGGCGACTGGAGTGTCGCGCGCTCGGCGCGCAGCGTGTCGTAGTGCTGACGTGCACGCGTGATGTCGTAGTTGAGCGAGTCGATCCGCATCTGTTGGTGGGCCATGTGGGCGCGCAGCGCAACGACGAGACCCATCACCACCACGACCGTGGCGACGAAGACGAAGACCCGCACGTAGACGCCCTCGGGCCGCTGGACAACAGTGAGCTTGATGCGCTCGCCTGATTCTTCCTTCGGGACGAAGACACTCGGGATACGGAATGCAAGTGCCACCGTCAGTCACCTGCCCCGAGTCTGCGGACGACCCGCAGACGTGCCGACGTGCTGCGCGGGTTGCGCGCACGTTCGTCGCGAGAGGCCTCGCGTGCCACGCGGACCCGTTCGACACTGCGCTCGGCGCCGCATGCGCACGGCAGTGCGGCCGGGCACGTGCAGTCTCCCGTCTCGGCGGATCGCATCACCGATTTCACGATGCGGTCCTCGCCCGAGTGGTACGACAGCACGGCAAGACACGCGCCGGGGGCGAGAAGGGCGATCACGTCACGCAGTGCCCCGGGCAGGATGTCGAGCTCTGCATTCACCTCGATGCGGATCGCCTGGAATGTCCGCTTGGCCGGATGCCCTCCGCGACGTCGTGCAGGTGCGGGAATCGCCGACGTGATGATGTCGGACAGTTGCGTCGTCGTGCGGACAGGCCGTGCTGCAACGATCGCGCGGGCGATACGGCCGGCGAACTTCTCGTCGGCGTTGCGCCGCAGCATCGACGCAAGTTCGTGTTCGTCGTAGTCGTTGACGACGGTCGATGCGCTGAGCGCCTGTGCACGGTTCATCCGCATGTCGAGCGGCGCCTCGTGACGGTACGAGAAACCGCGGTCAGCAACGTCGAACTGCGGAGAGGAGACGCCGAGGTCGAAGAGGGCACCGGCCAACGAACCGATCCCCTCTTCGGCCACGACGCGTGACACCGCATCGAAGCGGGCGTGCCGGAGGGTCGCACGCCCGCCCAGACCGGCGTCGGTCAAGACTGATGATGCAGCAGAAAGCGCCACCTCGTCCTGGTCGATGCCGAGCAGCGACAGGTGCGGGTGAGCAGCGAGCAATGCGGCGGCGTGTCCGGCGCCGCCGAGTGTCGCATCGAGAAACGTGCCGGAGTCGACCCCGGCGAACGCAGCCAGAATCTCGTCGAGCATCACGGGTTCGTGAACGAACATGCCGTTCACGGTGCGTGGCTCACCTTCGAGGGCACGGTGGTCGTCGACCCTTGGCAGCCCCCCGGACAGCGATTGCCGTCCGGATGTATCCCCGGTACGTGCGCGATGGCAGCGGGCGGAGTTGGAGCTAACCACCGTGCCATCCGGGAGACTGCCAAGGGTCGAGAACCCCTGGACGTGAGCAGGAACATTCGGAGCATCGACGATCACGCGTCCGCTCCAGCGATCATTTCGGTACCGGCACCGATGTTGCGCTCGTGGCGCTCGGGCTCCCAGATCTCGACGCGGTCGAAGGAACCCGCGACGGTCACCTTCGACCCGAGAACGATCCCGGCATATTCGCGCAACTTCTCGTCGATCGTGATGCGGCCCTGTGCATCGATGGTCGCCTCGATGGTGCTCACGGCGAGTGCTCGTGACTCGCTGCGGCCCAGTTCGCCACGACGGACCTTCTCGAGAATGTCGGACGCCTCGCGCTCGAACGCCTCGGCGGTCATCACATCGATGCACTTGTCACGGCCGAACGACAGATAGCAGCGCGGCTCGAGTCGCGGGCGAAACGCAGCAGGCAGTGCGAGTCGACCCTTTGGATCGAGCTGTCGCTCATGCACTCCTACGAACACGTCTCCGCCTCCCGGGGGGAGTACTTCTCCGCCTCCACCTCGCGGGTCACCCTATTCCCCTATTTCCCCCTCTGTCAACCATTTCACACCACTTTTCTCCACCACCCTCCCCCTTCGCCCCCACAGGTCTCCTCTCGGCCATGCGTTTGCCGGGCAGATGGGCTCTGGCAGACGTCTGCCCCCATAAGTGATTGCTGGGCAGGCCCCAGCCACGCACGCAGAGAGGCACACGGTGTCGACCGGGTCGGGCTGTCGAACCAGGTGCGAGCGGGGTCGGTCAGCGGTTCAAGCGGGACGCCACTGCCGCCACGATGTCGGCTGCCCCGGCGGCAACCGTCGCGACTCGCAGCGACGTTGCCGCCGACTGTGCACCCGGAGACGCGAGACACGGGGCCCACCCGGAGGGTTCCCAACGTCGGTAGACCACGCACTGGAATCGCGCCCCTTCGCGGGTGCGACGCTGGCTGATGCCGACCACTTTCGCATCGTCGAGAAACACCTCGCCGGGAGACGTGCTCGCAAAGCAGACGTCTCTCCCCGTGGAACCGGCATCGAACGCACCACGGTGCACCGAGGCCGTGACCCACGGCGACAGAGCGTCGACGAACACCTCGCCCAGCCACAGCATCGACGAACTGACATCGTCGACCCACAACGGGTCGTCGCGCGGGATCGTCACGTCGATCCAGACCGAGTCGTCGGGGTGAACGAACACGACCCCTCCGCCGCTGCGCCGCCGCGCCACCTCGATCCCGTGCTCGGATGCGCATGCCGCCGACACCACCTCGGGGGGCTGCGACGAGCCGAGTATCAGGGCTGCAGCATCAACTCGGCACCACCACACGGCGCGTTCGCCCGGGGGGTCGAACGAGTGGAAATCGGCTGCGGTTCCCCGCCAGTCGTGGCGTTGCCACGAAACGGCTCGAGCAGACATGGGTCAACTCTTGTCGGTTCAGCTGGCCTCGGCCAAGTAGGGCTTCCACTCCTCGGGAACCCTGGGCACCGAATAGACGATCCATGACATCTCGCGCGGGGTGCGCGGCAGGGTCATGAGTTTCATGCCGGCCTCGTCCGGGGTGCGGTCACGTTTGCGCAGGTTGCACGCACGGCATGCCGCGATCACGTTCTCCCACACGTTTTTTCCGCCCCTCGACCGTGGCAGCACGTGGTCGATGCTGTCGGCATGACTGCCGCAGTACCCGCACTTGTGGTTGTCGCGGGCAAAGACTGCCCGTCGCGACATCGCAGTGTGACGGTGGTACGGAACCTTGACGACATACCGAAGGCGGATCACGATCGGTGACGACATCGACAGGCGTTCGGAGTGCACCTCTGTTCCGTCGTCGGCGACGATGTCGGCCTTGTCGCACAGAACGAGGCAGATCGCCCGTCTCGCCGACACGACACTGAGCGGTTCGTACGTTGCATTGAGTACGAGCGCGCTCCTCATGACTATCTGACCCTGGTCCGTCTGAAGGCAACGATGAGAGAGAACGGCCGTGTCACGAGTTCCTGTTCCATTCCCTGCACCATCCCAGATAGTCCACCACATCGTGGGCCCGGATGTCTGCCCCGGGTGCTCCGTGACCTCCGCCGTACTGGGTGACGAGACGGAACTCGAGGTAGTCGGCCTGCGGCACGGGAAGGAATGGTGCCCGTGACCACCACCGACGAGGGGCGAGGCGGGCGACCTGGCGCGCTGCGGTCACCCAGAGAGACGGACGAGCAAGAACTGCGAGGAGAATCGCCGGGCGAAGCAGCACGCGTGCACCCGGGCGCGACATGGTCAGTCGCGGGGAAACCGCACCCGCGGTTTCGGCATCTTCTGTGCGAGGTCCTGCACCCCGGCACGACCGATGAGACGCAACTGGCGTTCGATGTTGAGCGCGCACCCGAGCATGCCGATGAACGCAACGAAGGCAACCAGGAAATGGATCTGCAGGGTGACCACGACACCGACGAGGCAGGCGACCATTCCGATGAGCGACCACCACACGCGCCGGGCGGAGTGACGGTAGAGGCCCGAGGACGAGACGGCAGAAGCGAACTTCTCGTCGGCACTCAGTTGGTCTTCGATCTCGCGCAGGATTCGCTGTTCGTCGTCTGACAATGGCACGACCCGATTTTCGCACCATCGCGGTCGGAACACAATTCAGACACCGATCTTTTTCTCCCGAACCTGTGGTTCAGGTCAGGAGTCCTCGTCGGGCACCCCGAAACGATTCGCCCCCGGTCGGTGACTGTCGAGACTGCTCGCAGGCCCGATGACCCCTTCGCCGAACTTCTGAACGATCGAGTCGACCGCCCGGCTGGCAGGAACCCACTGTTCCTCGATGCCGCTCAGCGACCCGTCGGGGTTCATGTCGAAGAGTGTCAGAGCGGCCGGGGCCCCACCCGAGAGTTTCTGGGCATGCACACCCAGCAGTCGCACCCCCATCGACACATCGAGCGAGCGCAGCAGCGGGTCGAGCGCGGCCACCATCGACGGACCCGTGGTCAGCGGGATCTCCGGGGTTGTCGACCGTGTGACCGTCTCGAAAGTGGAGAACTTCACCTTCAACATCACGGTGCCGGCGGCGACCCCCGCATCGCGGGTTCTCCGGGCGACGGCGTCACACAACCGCACGAGATGGTGACGAAGTTCGTCGACCGAGTCGATGTCGTGGGAGAACGTCTCTTCGTGCCCGATCGACTTGGCGTTCCGCTCGGGTTCCACCGCACGGTCGTCGAGACCGTGCGAGAGAGCGTGCAGATGCCGACCGTGGGCGTCGCCGACGGCCCGGCACAGCACGTCTTCGTCGATTGCGGCAAGGTCGCCGATGGTGTGGATGCCGAGAGTCTCGAGGCGTTCGCGCGTCTTCGGCCCGACACCCCACAGGAGATGAACAGGCAACGGATGCAGAAAACCGATCTCGTCGCCGGGCCTGACCTCGAACACCCCGAAGCCGGGCTCGACACCGCCAGCACTCGCGCGCGGCTTGGCGTGTTCGGACGCCATCTTGGCGATGAACTTGTTCGCAGCGATGCCCACCGAGCACGGCAGCTCGGTCTCTGCATGGATGCGCTCGCGCAGTCGGTCTGCGACCACGCGGGCGTCACCGATCAGGGCCCGTGCGCCGGTGACGTCCATGAACGCCTCGTCGACGGAGATCTGCTCGACCAGCGGGGTGAACGTCTCGAAGATCGCGCGCAGCTGGTGACTGACCTCGAGGTAGTGGTCCATGTCGGGGTGGATGAACACCGCCCCGGGACACAGACGTCGCGCAACCGCAGACGACAGTGCCGAGTGAACACCGAAACGGCGGGCCTCGTACGATGCGGCCGACACGACTCCCCTGCCCCCGGTCCCCCCGACCACGACGGGCAACCCCCGCAACTCGGGTCGTCGACGCAGTTCGACCGACACGTAGAAAGCGTTCATGTCGACGTGGAGAATCGAACGGGCACTTGTCACCGTTCGTTGACGCTAGTTCAGATGCTGCGGTGCGACGCCTAGATTGGGGTCGTGCCTGATCCATCCGTTTCGCTCTCTGCACTTCCGTCAACTTCTGCGCGCATCATGGCGTTCGTGTCGATTCTCGTCGGCGGACTCGCAGGCGGGCTGATCGGTTACGCACTGGTCGACGTGCAGTGCGACGGCGACTGCGGACTCCCGCTCGGCCTCGGGGTTCTCGTCGGTTCGGTGCTGAGTGCCGGCGGCACCGCAATCGTCGCCGTTCTGGTGCTGCGCGCGCTCGGGGAATGGCGCGAGATGGCCGACAGAGACGCGCGATGACCCTCGCAGGCGACCTGCGCGCCATTGCCGAGAGTCTCGCGCGCGACGCAGGCGACATGGCTCTGCGTGGCCGCAGGAGCGGAGACCTCACCGCGACCACCAAGTCGTCACCGACGGACATGGTCACCCAGTACGACAGGGCCAGCGAAGAGATGATCACAGCCGGTCTCGCACGCCTGAGGCCCGATGACGCCGTCGTGGGGGAAGAAGGCGCTTCGCACCCGGGCACCACCGGCATCACCTGGCACATCGACCCCATCGACGGCACGTCGAACTTCTATTTCGACATCCCGATGTGGGCGGTGTCGATCGGTGCGACCGACGAACTGGGACCCGTGGCGGGCGCCGTGTACGCACCTGCACTCGGCGAGATGTTCTCCGCGGCACGCGGCGAGGGGGCGACCCTCAACGGAAGAACCGTGTCGGTGCGTTCGAACACCGAACTGTCCGACGCACTCGTGTGCACCGGGTTCAGTTACCGCGTGCACGAACGTGCTGCGCACGCCGAGAGGGTCGCGAAAATGGTCAGCGAGATCCGCGACATCAGGCGATTCGGCGCGGCAGCCATCGACCTCTGCTTCGTGGCATGCGGCAGGTACGACGCCTACTTCGAGGAACATCTGCACTCGTGGGACCTCGTTGCGGGCCAGGTCGTCGCGACAGAGGCCGGGGCCCTCGTCACCGACTACTCCGGCGGGTTGGTGACACCCGCACAGGTGCTCGCCGCACAACCGGGAATCCGCGACGCACTACTGTCGCTCATCGCACGCACGTCGTGACGAGCCACGGGAGGTGACCCCATGACAGTTGTTCTTGCACTCGACGCCGGCACGACCGGGGTGCGCACACGTGCGGTCTTCAGCGACGGAACGCCGTCGTTCTCTGCATACCGGGAGTTCCCCCAGTACTTCCCGCAACCCGGCTGGGTCGAGCACGACGCGAACGAGATCTGGAAAGCCATGGTCGCCACAATGGCCGAGGTCACCGCACAACTGAAGGAAACACCTGCCGCGATCGGCATCACCAACCAACGCGAGACGGTCGTGGCGTGGGATGCCCGCACGGGCGAACCGCTCGCGCGCGCGATCGTGTGGCAGGACCGCCGCACGGCCGGCACCTGCGAGCAGCTCGCGCCGCACCTCGACGCAGTGAGGCAGACGACGGGCCTCGTTCTCGACCCGTATTTCTCCGGGACCAAGGCGTCGTGGATGCTGCGCAACGTCGACATGCCCGACACAGCGCACGTTCGCATCGGCACGGTCGACTCGTGGCTCGTGTGGAAACTCACGAACGGCGCGTCGTTCGTGACCGACCCGAGCAATGCGAGCCGCACAATGCTGTTCGACATCCGTGAGATGGCGTGGAGCAACGACATGTGCGAACTGCTCGGCGTTCCGCAGTCGTGTCTGGCCACCGTGATGCCCTCTAGTGCCCGATACGGCGTGACGACCGGCGTCAGCGGGGTTCCCGACGGCATCCCCATCTCGGGCATCGCCGGCGACCAACAGTCGGCCCTGTTCGGTCAGATCTGCACACGACCCGGCATGGCCAAGAACACGTACGGCACGGGAAGTTTCGTCTTGCTGAACGTCGGAACAACCTGCCCGCAGCCGACCGACGGAATGCTGACAACTGTCGCATGGGACCTCGGCGACGGTGCACCCGTCTATGCACTCGAGGGCGCGATCTTCGTCACGGGCGCAGCCGTGCAGTGGCTGAGGGACGGACTCGGCATCATCTCGCAGTCGTCGGAGATCGGTGCGCTCGCCGAGTCGGTTCCGGACTCTGGCGGGGTGTTCGTGGTGCCTGCATTCACCGGGCTCGGCAGCCCGTGGTGGGACCCCTACGCGCGGGGAACAATCGTCGGCATCACACGCGGGACCACGCGGGCCCACATTGCGCGTGCTGTCGTCGATGCGATGGTGTTCCAGACCAGGGATGCCATCGACGCAATGACGAGCGCGGGCGGTGTGACACTGAACGAACTGCGCGTCGACGGTGGCGCATCGGTGATGGATGCCATGCTGCAACGCCAGGCGAACGAGTTGTCGGTGCCGGTTCTGAGGCCGACAGACCACGAGACCACCGCACTCGGCGCCGCATACCTGGCGGGCCTCGCCGAGGGCGTGTGGGGTTCGCTCGACGACATCGCCGCGATGTGGGCCCTCGACCGGCGGTTCGAACCCGGCGCGCCGTCGGGTGAGCACTCACAGTGGCTGCGGGCGGTGGAACGGTCGCGCAGATGGGCCGATTCAGCCGCCGAATGACTGACCGCTAGGCGGAATGCGCGGCCAGCAGTGCGGCGCCGATCGCACCTGCACGCTCGCCGAGTTCGGCGGGCCGCACAGTCGGCAGTGGCCGCAGGTCGGACGAGTACAGCGACCTCTCGAAATGACCGATCACCAGGTCGATGGTGCCGGCGAGAGACTCGATGACTCCCCCGCCGATCACGATGATCTCCGGGTCGCAGATGTTCGTGAGGCTCGCAAGACCGACCGCGACCCATTCGGCGTAGGTGTCGATGACACGGCCGGCGTGCGTGTCGCCGCGTCGGTACGCCGCGAACACTTCTTCTCCCGTCATTCCCCCGCTCAACACTCGCAGCGCAGAGCCCGACGCATACCGTTCCCAGCACCCGCGCAGACCGCACGGACATTCGATGCCCCCGCGCTCGACGACCATGTGGCCGATCTCGCCCGCGAAGCCGTGGGCGCCGCGTTGCAGCACGCCCCCCATCACGATGCCCCCGCCGATGCCCGTGCCGAGCGTGACCATCACGGCGTTGTCCGCGCCGCGCGCGGCACCCGCCTTCCACTCTGCATGCGCGGCAACCGTCGCGTCGTTCTCCACGTGCACCGGAATGCCGAGCGCCTCGCGAAGCCCGGGCCCCACCGGCACGTTGCGGGCTCCGACAAGATTGGGCGATGCACGAACGATTCCCTCGTGCGAGATCAGCCCTGGCACCCCGATGCCGAGCGTCGACGACCCGCCGAGTTCGACGAACATCGACGACAAGAGCCCCACCAGGTCGTCGGCATGCGGCGTGGCATGGCGCACGTCGGCGAGAACCGCACCGTGATCATCGATGAGCACACCGTGGCACTTGGTGCCACCCACGTCGATACCGACGTGCGTCACGACTCGGCGCGAGCCTTCAGCTCTTTCACAGCCTCGACGAGAATCCGGGCCTCGGCGCGACGCTTGACGAAGCCGGGCAACGGCACGACGAGATCGAGTTCGAGTTCGTAGAACACCTGTGTGCCGTCCTCGACCTCGACGAACGAGTAGGCACCGTTCAGGGCGCGCATGATGTCACCCTCGACGAGATGCCACGAGAGACGGGCGGGTGCCTGCGAATAGTCGTACTCGAGCGTGTAGTGGGTGCTCCGGCCGAGAGCCGACGCGCGGTACTCGACGCGCGACGGGCGCCCCTCTGCGTCGTGACCGCGCACCACTGCTTCCTTCACGTCTTTCGCCCATTCGGGGTACCGCTCGAAGTCGAGCACGATGTCGACACATCGTTGGAGTGACGCATTGATGAGCGTGGTCTGTGCGGCGCGGTCGGTCATGGCATCAATCTTGCCCGTTCCCGGCCCCGTCGGGTGGAACCTCGGGCGTGTTCCTCGCGTTGCGCGGGGGGAACACACCGTTCTGCGCACCCCAGAGACCGTTCAGACCGAGTCCGAGCACCGGCACGAGGATGCCGAACGCCAGGGTGCTGCCGGCCTTGCCGTCGGTCGACGGCCGCAACAGTGCCGTCGCCAGACCGATCGTCACCTGCGCCCCGAGCAGAGAGTTCATGCGCACCGACAACCGGCGCGGCGCGCTCTTGTCGGCGAGAAAGTACAGCGAGGCCACCGCGATGTTGTCGTGCCTGCTGCGCTGGACTGCGGTCCAGTACCCCCAGAGGAACGCCACGACACCCACAGAGAAACATGCGATGCTGACCGCAACCGCGATGACCTTCCACGGCTGGTCGAAGAAGACCACTGCGAGCACGGCAGTCATGGTGAAGACAGCGGTGAGCACCTCGTTCGCGCGGACGATTGCTGTGCCTTTCATCTCACCCATTGTTCCCCACCCCGAGCACACCACCCAGTCGCCTCGACAGCACGTCGTAGTCGAACTCGTTCACCGCCCGCGCGCGCGACTCGCGTGCCATCGACTCGCGCAGTGACGGACTGTCGAGAATCTTCGAGATTCGCGCAGCCAGTCCCGATGCGTCACCCGGGTTGCTCATCACGTAACCGGTGACTCCGTCGGCGACGGCCTCTGCGGCACCGCCGCTGTCGCCCGCGATCTGGGGCACACCGCAGGCTGCTGCCTCGACGAACACGATGCCGAAACCCTCCTGTTCGAGCCCGCCCCACCTGTTGCGGCACATCATCGAGAAGATGTCGGCGCAACCGTAGAGAAGCGGCAGGTCGTCGTGGGGCACCCGACCGAGGAACGTGACCGGGGCCGAGAGCTCGCGGGCGAGTTTCTTCAGTCGGTCCTCGTCGCGACCCGTGCTCGCGATCACGAGCCGCAGGCGCGGACGGTGCGGAGCAAGCTGTGCAACCGCCCGGATCACGGTGTCGAACCCCTTGCGAGGCACCAACCGACTGACACCGAGCACAATCTCGTCACTCGACGACAATCCGAACCGTGCTCGCGCAGCCTGACGTTCGGCGTTCGACAACGGAACGAACCGCCCGGTGTCGACACCTGGCGGCACCACGGTGGTCGGCAGTTCCCTGCCGGCTGCATGAACCCCCTCGCGCGCGGGGTACCCCCCGGCTGCGATCACGTGCTGTGCACCGCGCAACACGTGACCCAGCACGAACCGCGACACAGGAAGCCGACCGGGAACGGTGACTTCTGCGCCGTGAAGAACGACCATGTAGGGCAACGACAGCGTCGGACCCACGAGACCGAGCGGCAACGCAGGGTCGAGCACCACGAAGTCGGCGCCGAACTCTTTCGCGAGCGAATTGATGCGCTGCACCATCCACGGGTGCGGCAACAGCACGGGCTCGCGTGTGCGCTCGATGCGGTACGGCTGCGACGCATCGAACTCGCGGGCGCCGGAGTGCGGGCTGGTGAGGACCGCAAACGAATCAGACGGAAGCCGACGCCACCATTCCCAGAGAAGCGACTGGATTCCCCCGATCTTCGGTGGGAAGTCATTGGTGACGAGGAGATGCTTCATAAATCGCCCCGCAAGGCTGGCAGATTCTGCATCTCACCGACAACCACCGGATCGGGGTCGTCGACATGCAACATGTCACCGAGACCGAGACGACCCGCCGCCCAGACCGCGTGCGCCCGCAGTTCGGGGCGTTCGTGCGAGAGATAGCGACGCACGGCGTCGACCACCTGCGCGTCGCGCGGGTTGCCTGTGTTGCCCAGCACGATCAGCAGGTTCCTGCGCACCCATGTCATGTCGCGGTCGTGCACGTACCACCTGTCGCACACTGCATCGAGTGCGTTGTCTTCCATCGCAAGCAGGCCGAGCACGTCGACGTGGGTCTCCAATGCCGAGCCGGACTCTGCGTACCCCGATTTCTTCGTGGGTGGGCACACGGTCTGGCAGTCGTCGCAGCCGTAGATGCGGTCGCCGAGGGCCTCGCGGAAACGCGCATCGAACACACCGGGCTTCTGCAACAACCACGAGAGGCACCGGTGTGCATCGATGACACCGGGTTCGACGATCGCACCCGTCGGGCAGGCCGGGATGCACCGCGAGCATGTTCCGCACGCATCGGGCTGCGGATCGACAACGGGAAACTCCGCAGTGGTCACTATGCAACCGATGACGAACATGCTCCCCTTGCCCGGCACGAGCAGGTTCGCGTTCTTGCCGAACCACCCGAGGCCCGACAGCCATGCCGCCTCGCGGTCAACGATCGAATTGTCGTCGGCGAACACCGTGGCACGGTGTCCGTCGAGCCGCAGCCGCGCCGCCACCTCGGTGAGCGACGATTTCAGGTCTGCGTAATGGTCTCGCCATGCGTACCGCGCGATGCGCGCACGCGGGGCTGCGGAGTCGATCGTCAACGGGGATTCGTGCGCGTACGAGAGAAGCCCGACGAGAACGGAGCGTGCCCCTTCGACGAGTCTCTCCGGGTGCGTCGACCGTTCGGGCCGGAGAAAGGTGAACTTCATGCCGTTCACCAGGTCGCGGGAGATACGGTCGTCGATCTGGGCCCGCGCGCGGGCAAACTCGGCTGCCGGGGCCGCGCCGAGACTGTCGAGGCCGGCCGCGACGGCGATGCGTCTGAGTTCGTCGAGATAGGGCGCACCCGACGGCGCCGACGGCGAGACGGTTCTGGGATTCTTCGGGACTCGACTAACCGACGGCACGGTGCCGAAGCGTAGGCACCAAACCGGCCTGAGCGAGCAGACGGATGTCGCGCAGCTCCTGGAGGTTGAGAACAACGGCCTCGGTCTCGTCGACATCGCACAGCACGCTCATCATGCAGTCGTTGCATGCGTCGGTCTGTCGCATGATGCAGGTGTCGCAGGAAATGACGAGAACCGGCTCGCCTGATGCCGGCAGTGCCTGATGGGCTGACTCTGGGGTTGTGTCCATGTCCTTCACTGTGGCGAAGGGGTGTGGCAGCGTTGCCTCAGAGAACCGTCGCCCCCACCGTGTCGAGGCGGAGCAACTTCGAATGGGCGTCACCCGGCAGGGCCTTTGCCACTGATTCTGCTGATGCCGGATCGCACATGAGTGCCACGGTCGGCCCCGAGCCCGAGAGCCACCCGCACCAGGCGCCGGCGGCGAGGCCGGCCTCGAGGGCGGCACCGCACGCGGGCGATGCGGCGAGCCTGACCGGCTGGTGGATGCGGTCCCTCGTCGCCTCGCGCAGCAACGCAACATCGCCGGTCTGCAGTGCAGTGACGAACATTGCCGTGCGCGACATGTTGAACACAGCATCGACAAGCGGGATGGAGTCGCCGATCTTGCCCCGCGATTCGTTCGTCGACGTGGTGAAGTCGGGAACCCACATGACGAACACCGGGTCGAGCGCGACGGGCACGGGCACCACGAGCGACTCGCTCGTGATCACGACACCGCCGTGCAGCGACGGTGCGACGTTGTCGGCGTGCCCCTCGAGTTCTGACCCGATCTCGAGTGCACGCGACGTCGACTTCGACCACCCGGCACCCTCACGCTGCACCTCGGCAGCGACGATGCCGCCCACGCGCACCGCGCCGCTGAACCCGAGCCCGCGACCCATGGGGATCGAGTTCTTCACCCACACGCGACCGGTTCCACCGGCACGGACGAAGGCGACCTGTGCGGGATGCGAATCGTCTGCATCGTGCGCACCGTCCGGAGGCGTGTCGACCCCGACGACCCCGACCTCGGCGTACAGACCGAGCGCGAGACCGAGCACGTCGAAACCTGCACCGAGATTCGCAGAGGTCGCGGGGACGCGCACGGTCATGGTTGCGAATCCATCCGTGCGCGTTCGTGCCGGCTCACCGCGACGACTTCGTCGAGTTTCTGCGACACGAGCCCCGAATCGATGAGTTCCCTCGCGAGATCGATGCCGTCGGCGACAGAGGTCACCCGCCCGGCAATGTGCAGGGCGCATCCCGCGTTGAACGACACGATGTCACGCACCGCGCCGGGTGCACCACCGAATGTCTTCTCGAGAACGGCCAGGTTGTCGGAAGCCTCGCCGCCCCGGATGTCGTCGAGAGTCGACTCGGCAATCCCGTAGTCGGACGCAGACACTTCGTGGCGACGCACGGTGCCCTCTCTCAGTTCGAACACGATGTTCGGTCCGCTGACGGCGAGTTCGTCGAGACCGTTGTGACCGTGGACGACCCACGCCGAAGTGATGCCGCGCGACGACAACGCCTCTGCCATGCGGTCCATCATGTTGGGCATCGCGACCCCGACGAGCATGTGCGCAATGGGTGCCGGGTTGGCCATCGGGCCGAGCAGGTTGAACGCGGTCGGAACACCGATCTCCCGGCGCGACGGGCCCGTGTAACGGAATGCAGGGTGAAACCGTGCGGCGAGACAGAAACCGAAACCTGCCTTCTCGACACACTGCTGCACGCCCTGCGGGTCGAGTTCGACTGCGACACCTGCGGCCTCGAGCAGGTCGGCCGAGCCGCACTTCGACGACGCCGCCCTGTTGCCGTGCTTGCACACCGGCACACCCGCGGCCGCGACGACGAGCGCCGACATGGTGGACACGTTGACCGAGTTGCTCTTGTCGCCGCCGGTTCCGACGATGTCGATCGAACGCGCAGCAATGTCGGCGGGAAGCATCACCCTGTTGCCCGCCGCCCGCACCGCGTGCAGCATGCCCTCGAGCTCGTCGGCGGTTTCTCCCTTTGCGCGGAGAGCCACGATGAACGCGGTCATCTGCGAGGGTGTCGCGACACCGTTCAGAATCTCGGTGATCGCCGCTTCGGCCTGGAGTGACCCGATGTCACGCTTCTCGAGAAGCTGTGCAAGCAGCGTCGGCCATCCGACGAACTCTTCGGTGTGGGTCATGCACTAAGTATCTAGGCAGAACGGCGTCTTTGACGAATGATTCTCCGTCTTTCTTTCTCGGTGGTGCCGCCCCACACCCCGTCGCGCTCGCGCATCGTGAGTGCGTGCTCGAGGCACGACAGACGCACCGGGCACGACGCACAGATTGCCTTGGCCTCCTCTGCGTTCTCCTCCGAGTCGGGGTAGAACACGGCCGGGTCGAGACCGTTGCAGGCCCCGCGTTGTCTCCATGAGATCTCTGTTGTTGACATCGGATTCCCCCCTCGATGTCGTGGTCTCCCACACGCAGGAATCGTATGTGTCGCGCGTCACAGATGTCCAATTCGCACCGACCCCGTGACCACATGGGTCCGGCCGGGGCCCCGACACCTAGGCTCACAGGCGATGAGCGCACCAGCAGCCTTTTCCCGCAACGACTCCCTGAGGCGTCTCCCCGCCGAGGAATTCGACATCGTCGTCGTCGGAGGGGGCATCACCGGGGCAGGAGTGGCCCTCGATGCGGCCTCCCGGGGGTTCTCGGTCGCCCTGCTCGAGCGCGACGACTTCGCATCGGGCACCTCGTCGAAGTCGTCGAAATTGATCCACGGCGGGCTGCGGTACCTGCAGCAGGGCGACGTGAGACTGGTGTACGAGGCATTGCGCGAACGCAAGCGGCTGCGGCGCAATGCACCGCACCTCGTGCACGTGCTTCCGTTCATGATCCCGATCCTCACGAAAGACGGCGTCGTCTCGAAGAAGATCGCCCGCGCGCTCGGTTCTGCGATGTGGATGTACGACCTCACCGGCGGGTGGCGCATCGGCAAGATTCACCGCCGCCTGTCGGGCAAGAAGGCGATCACGCACCTGCCCACGATGGACGCCCGCCGTCTCGCGTCGGCATACCTCTACTACGACGCCGAAGCAGACGATGCGCGTCTGTGCCTCACGGTGCTGCGCACTGCTGCCGACCACGGTGCGGTGATCGCCAACCGCTGCCGTGTCGATTCCCTGTCGTCGCACAGCACCACCGAACACGTGCTCGGCGTGACCGACACCCTCACCGGCACGTCGTTCACCGTGCGGGCACGCAGTGTCATCAGCGCGACGGGGGTGTGGGCCGACGACATCCGTTCCCTCGACGAGAAGGTGCGGCACGACACGATCCGCCCGGCCAAGGGCGTGCACCTGACGGTGCCGTGGGAGAAGGTCCGCAACGACATCGCAGTCGTGATCCCGGTTCCGCGTGACCGTCGCAGTCTGTTCGTGGTGCCCTGGATCGCCCAGGAGGACGGCACGTTCAAGTACACGTACATCGGAACAACCGACACCGACTACCAAGGCCCCGTCGACGACCCGCAGTGCACGAAAGACGACATCGACTATGTGCTCGCCGCCCTGAACGCGAGCGTGACCACCGGCGTCACGGTCGACGACGTGACAGCGGTGTGGTCGGGTCTCCGACCGCTCGTGAAGACCGACGACACGTCGGCGAAAGCGGGCCGCACCGCCGACCTCAGCCGTCGGCACAAGGTGTTCGCCTCTGACAACGGCGTCATCACGGTCACCGGCGGAAAGCTCACGACGTACCGCGAGATGGCCGAGGATGCGGTCGACGAAGCGTGCACCGCTCTCGGCACGAAGAAGAAGAGCAGAACGAAGCGTCTGAGCCTTCGCGGCGCCAACGGCCGTCGGTCGACCCAGTCGTTCGTCGACCGCCACCTCGACGGCCGCTACGGCAGCGATGCCTCGAGACTGCGCGAGTTGATGGCGGCCGAGCCGTCGCTGGCCGAACCGCTGGCGCCGGGTCTCCCCTACCTCAAGTGTGAGGCCGTGTACGCCGTGACCGACGAGATGGCGGTGACACTCGACGACGTGCTCACGCGGCGCACGCGCGCGCGCCTGCTCGACCGTGCGGCGACCCGCGCCGTCGCGCCCCTCGTCGCCGACCTGATCGCACCGCATCTCGGGTGGGACACCCCGACACGGGATGCGCAGCTCGCCCACTTCATCGACGAGTGCGCCCGCGAGGACGCCGCCGCGCTCGTGACCGAATCGGAATTCATCGCCTCGAACGCACAAGGACACCCCGCCCCATGAGCCTCAACCGTTTCTCCACCAGTGCGACGCCACCCATCGAGTTCGGCGGCGACCCGTCAGCGGCAACAGCACGATTCGCGGCGCAGGCTGCCGCCCTGACCCAGGCGCACATCGACACCATCGCCACACTGTGCCCGACCTCTGTCGACACGACAGACCGCGTCGAACACGGTCGTGACTGGTGGCCTCTTTCGCTCGCGTGGTCACTCAAGAACGAGGTGCCCCAGATTCCGGGCGTGGTCTGCAGACCCACCGGTGCCGAAGAGATCTCACGACTGCTCGCCTTCTGCAACACGAACGCGATTCCCGTCACTGCGTCGGGAGGCAGAAGCGGGGTGTGCGGTGCTGCGATACCACTTCGTGCCGGCGTGTCACTCGACATGACCGACATGCAGGGCATCGAGTCTGTCGATGCGGTGTCGGGCATCGTCGAGGTGCTCGCAGGCACATTCGGGCCGGACCTCGAGGACGCGGTGCGCACGCACGGACTCACCATCGGTCACTACCCGCAGTCGTTCGCACTCGCCACCGTCGGCGGATGGGTCGCGTGCCGCGGCGCAGGTCAGTACTCGACCCGTTACGGAAAAATCGAGGACATGGTGCACGCACTCGAGGCCGTGCTTGCCGACGGAACCATCATCCGCACCGGCGGCGCGCCCGCAGGTGCCGTGGGTCCCGACATCTCGCAGTTGCTGCTCGGCAGCGAGGGCACTCTCGCCGTCATCACACGCGTGTGGCTGCGCGCGCACCCGCTGCCCGAGGTGGAGCGTCGTGCGGCCTACGTCTTTGCGGGTCTCAGCGACGGGTTCGAGGCGTGCCGGCGAATGATCCGCGAGGGCGCGACCCCGGCCGTGCTGCGTCTCTACGACGGGGCCGAGAGCAAGCGGTCGCACGGCGGCGACGGAACCAACGCGACGCTTCTCGTGCTCGACGAGGGCAACGAGCATCTCGTCGACGCCACGATGGCGATAGTTCACGACACGTGCATCGCGATGGGTGCGACGGTTGCCGATGTGGAACTGGTCGAGAAGTGGACCCACCACCGCAACGACACGAGCGGTCTACAGGCACTCACCCGCAAGGGATACGTGGTCGACACGATGGAAGTCGCGGCCAACTGGGCACTGCTCGACACGGTCGTGGAGAACGTGGAGTCGGCGATGCTCGCCGTGCCCCATGCACGCACGGCAACATGTCACCTCTCGCACAGCTACATCGAGGGTGCGTGCGTCTACTTCACTTTCGCGGCCACCCCGCCGCCCGACGAGTTCGAGGCGACGTACCTCGCGATGTGGGACGCCGGCCAGCGCGCCGCGATCGCGGCGGGGGCGAACCTCTCGCACCACCACGGCATCGGCTACAGCCGTGGCCAGTACATGCAGGAAGCACTCGGCACCTCGATGTCGGTGCTGCGCGCGGTGAAATCGGCCCTCGACCCGAACAACATCCTGAACCCGGGGAAACTCGGGTTGTGAACACACTCGTCATCGACGTCGGCACGAGCGGACTCCGTGCCGCGGTCGTGCGCGACGACGGTGGCGTCGAACGTCTCCACCACGAGGAGTTCGCCCCGTCATCGCCGGCGGGCGGCCTGGTCGAGTTCGATGCTCGGGCGATGTACGACGCAGTCCACCGCGTGTGCCTGGCATCGATGGGTGCCGGCAAGACGGATGCAGTCGGCATCACCAACCAACGGGCATCGACTGTCGTGTGGAGTGCATCGACGGGTGAGCCACTCGCGCCCGCCATCGGCTGGCAGGACCTTCGCACCGTCGGCGACTGCATCGTGGCCCGGATCGAGCACGGGTTTGCGTTCGCACCGAATCAATCGGCGACAAAACTGGCGTGGATCCTGAAGAACGTCGCGGGCGGTCACCCGGTCGATGACATCCGGTTCGGCACCGTCGAGACCTGGATCACGTGGAACCTGACCCGCGGTGCGCAGCACGTCACCGACAACTCGAACGCCGCCGTCACCGGCTTGACCAACGCATCGGGCACCGAATGGCGCGACGACGTCTGTGCAGTGCTCGGCATCCCGATGTCGTGCCTGCCCCGCATCGTTCCCACGTCGGGATACATCGGGAATGCGGTCGACCTGCCGGGATCCCCGCCCATCACGGCAATGGTCGGCGACCAGCAGGCATCTCTCGTCGGCCAGGGATGCATCGAGCAGGGACTCGCCAAGATCACCTTCGGCACGGGCGGCATGCTCGACATGTACACCGGTGAAGTCGCGCCGTCGCAGGCGCAACGGCACCGCCACGGAACCTTCCCGATCGTTGCGTTCAGCGACGCACGGTCGGTGTCGTACGGCATCGAGGGAATCATGCTGTCGGCGGGCACGAACATCGAGTGGCTGCGCGACGACCTCGGGATCATCGCGTCGGCCGCCGAGTCACACGACATCGCGGCGACATGCGACTCGACCGACGGAGTGGTCTTTGTGCCCGCACTGCTCGGTCTCGGCACTCCGCACTGGGACTACGGCGCGCGCGGCGCACTCTTCGGCGTCACCCGCGGCACCACCCGGGCGCACATCGTGCGCGCTGTGCTCGAGGGGGTCGCACACCGGGGAGCCGACCTCGTCGACGCCGCGCAGGCCGATTCGGGGGTCACCATCGCCGACATCCGCATCGACGGCGGAATGAGCCGCAACCCCACGTTCGTCCAGGCCCTCGCCAACGCGACGAACCGCGAGGTCAAGGTGTCGTCGATGACGGAAGCGACCACGCTCGGGGCCGGGTTCCTCGCCGGTACGGCGGCAGGACAATGGTCACATCTCTCGACCGCAGTCGCCACTCTGACCTGGGCTTCGACCGTGCACCCATTAGGTGAAACGGGCATCTCACGACAACAATGGAGCACGGCGGTCGAACGCAGCCGCTCCTGGATACCCGACCTCTCGGCACTGGACTTCTAGTGTTGGGGGGCGAGTTTTCGCCACTACGACAAAGGATGACCCACGTGGTAAATCACCAAGTTGACCTCCCCGAAAGCGCCGTGTCGCGTCGACGCCTGATCGCGTCTCTTCTCGCAGGCGGCGCCGTCGCCGCAACCGCGCCTTTCCTCGCCGGTTCTGTCTCGGCAGAAGAGTCGGGTTCCACCACGACAGCTCCGCCCCACCGCGACGCCGCCGACAACGCGGCCCTGAACGCGGCCCTCGACCGCGAGTCGCGAATGGCAGCCACCTACGCCGCGGCAGTGGCAAAGACCTCGGGCGACGACAAGGCAGCACTGCTTCTCATCCACGATCACCACGTGGCCTACGCGCAGGCCCTGAAGGGCTACCTGGCGACAGACGCGAACCCGGCATCGTCGCAGCCGCTCGCGGCACCCGCGGCATCGATCGCCGCCATCGCCCAGCAGATGGCCTCGCTCGAGGAAGAGACCGTGGCCATCCACACGAACAGCCTCGCATCGTTGCGCGGAATCAACGCGGCGATGCTTGTTGCGTCGATCATCACCGTCGAGGCCCGCCATGTTGCGGCACTCAACATCGTCGGCGGCACCTCCCCGATCGCGGCGGCATAGGGAACACGGAAAAGGACACGACAATGACACACAACAATCCTTCATTCGTCTCGCGCCGTGCCGCACTCCGCACCGGTGGCGCAATCGTTGCCGGTGGCGCAGTTCTCGCCGCCTGCGGCGGGTCGAGCGACGCCGGGACCATCGCGCGCATCGGCTCGGTTCCCGAGATCGAGAAGCTCGAGACCGAGCACGTCTCCGACGTGGCCCTGCTGCGCACCGCGATGTCGGTCGAGAAGATGGTGGCGACCATGCTCACCGACGGGCGCATGACGTCGCTCGCCGAGTCGAACGTGCAGCCGTTCCTCTCCAAGTACGCCTCGGCGCACGAGACGAACATGGCAGTGATCGCGCCGCTCGTGACCGCGCGCGGAGGCCAGACCGTGACGGAACCGAATGCGAAGCTGATGACCTCGTACGGCAACAACGCCCTCGAGCTCGTCGAGGCAGGAAAGACACCGGGAGACGTGCTGAACCTCATGCTCGGCCTCGAGTCCCTCGCCGCCGCCACCTACCAGTACTTCGTGTCGCTCACCAACGAGGCGGCACTTCGCGCCGACATGATGCGCCTCGGGGCCTCGTCGTCGCGCCGCGCCGCAGTCGCGGCCCAGTTGATCAGGGGCGGAACCAAGGGCTTCGTCCCCGGACTCAACGAGAAGGGCGAGGAGCTCACGGCCACACTCCCGACGGCGTTCGGCGCATTGAACGCCGTGCAGGTGTTCATCGGACCGCTCAACGACATCGGAACGCGGTCGCCGCTCTCGATGGAGACCCCGAGCCTGAACAGCATTCTCTACTGACATTCGTCAACCCGACCGCGTACGAAACTCTCTCGCTCTTCGGGTGATGCCTCCGTACACTCAGTGGTGACGGTGAGTCATCCGGATGACCGCGGCAACCGATGTTGCTGAGGAAAGTCGGGGCTTCACAGGGCAGAAAGCTGGCGAGAGCCAGGTCGGGGCGACCTGACGGAAAGTGCAACAGAGAGCAGACCGCCGATGGGTGCGAAGGCACCACAGGTGAGGGTGAAACGGTGCGGTAAGAGCGCACCAGCATGCGGAGTGATCCGTATGGCTCGGTAAACCCCTTTCGAAGCAAGGCCAAGCAGAAGGAGGGTTGCCCGCCCGCCAATCCTTCGGGTAGGCCGCACAGAGGGATGGTCATCGCTCGCGAAAGCGAGTACAGAACCCCGCTTACAGGGTGACTCACCGTCACCCCCCCTCACGCCAGAAGGTGCGCCGTTTCGTTCATTGCGGTCAACGAGGGGCCCCGGGGGCCCACCGAGATGCGACAGATCGACGCACGGTCGAGATGACAACGCCACGTTGCATCGGGGCCCACGCCGAGAGCCCACGTGATCGCACTCTTGATCGGGGACACGTGGCTCACGACGACAACGTGCCCGTCGCGCGCCTCGTCGAGCAGTTCCTCGAGTGCAGGTCGCACGCGCTGGTCGAGTTCGAGCAGCGACTCCCCGCCCGGCGGCCGGAACGACGGCTCTGCGCGCCACCTGGCCCACTCACCCTGCGGCACGTCGGTCATGGCGAGGCCGTCCCAGTCGCCATAGTCGAGTTCGATGAACCGCTCGTCGATCTCGACGGTGTCCGACACGTACGACGCGGTCTCCCTCGCACGCAACAGCGGGCTCGAGACGACGCGCGCGCCGGGGAACCGGTCGCGCAGGTGGACCCCGCACCTCTGCGCCTGGAGGTGACCCGTCTCGTCGAGCGGAAGATCCACCCTGCCCTGCAGCAACGAGCGGGCGTTTGCATCTGTCTGGCCGTGCCGGAGGAGGATCAACATGTCCCGGTGTCTTTCGTCGTGCCGCCCAGCAGGTGCCCTGTTCTCACGAACCGGTCGCGGCGCGCCGGGTCAGACAACTCGTTGGTGCGCCACACCCACCACAACATGACGAGGCCCGCAATCTCGAGAGGCACGTTCACTGCCATTCGGTCGAGACTCGGTATGGGTTCGTCGCCGAACGAGAGGCCGGCAAAGGGCCACCAGAAGACACCGGTGTTGTCGAAGGCCGCATCGAACACGAGGTGCAGCAGTGACCCGATCGGGAGGGCCAACCACCTGCGCCTTCGCACGGACCCGCGCCGGGCAATCGCCATCACGACGACGAGCAGGGCGATGCTCGCGGTGACCGAGTGCATCACCCACGACCCTCCGGTCGGTGCGTCGACCACGTCGGGTGCGACTGCACCGAGGGCAAGAACCCGGTAGTCGAATCTGTCGTCACGGAACACGAACCACACGGTCACGAATGCGGTGCCGACGAACCAGAAGAACATTGACGAAAGGCTACGACTCAACAGTGCCGATCAACCTGGCCGAACCGTGGCAGGCAGACCTTTCGCACAGTTGTAGACGAAGGTTCGTTGCGGATCGACACCGAACACCGGAGTCGCCGGGTTCGTGTCGGTCGGAGCGATGGTGGTGCCCGGGTCGACGACCCGCACGACAGGGCCCTTGAAGACTGTCGTCGTCGGGCCGCCGGGGACTGTCGACGTGGTGCTCGATGCCGGCGCGGTGGGAACCGGTGCCGTGGTCGAGGGAGCGACAACGGTGGCCACCGGGCCGGTGGCCGTGCGCGGGAGGCGGCCCGACACCAACGTCGCGATGCAGTCGACACCCGGCAGGTAGAGGCGCATCTGGTTGCGCTGCGGGGGCGCGGGCGGGTCCCACACCACGTTCGGCAGCCCCTCGTGGGCTGCGTCCATGAATGCCTTCCAGATGCGCACCGGGTACGTGTTGCCGGTGACACGCACCACGCCGTCGGCGACGAACTCGGGAATGCGCACCATCGGTGTGTACGCCTTCGGGTCACCGACCCACACGGCAGTGGTGAGCTGTTTGGTGAAGCCGACGAACCAGGCGTTCGTGTTCTCGTCCTGGGTGCCGGTCTTCCCGGCCGACTGACGCTTGTTGGCCAGGGGTGAACGTCTGGCAGTGCCCAACGTGAGGGTCTTTTTCAGAATGTCGACCTGTTCGTCGGCAACCTCTTTCGAGATCACCTGCATCGGCGCAGAACGTTCGGGCGCGAGAACCTCGACACCGTTGGGTGCCGCGGCGTTGGGGATCTCGACCTTCTCGATGAAATACGGCTCTGCATGCAGACCACCGTTCGCGATCGTCTGCGCACCCGAGGCCATGTCCATCGGGCTGAGCTCGTTCGCACCCGTGGAGAAACTCGGGTACGGCTGGATCTTGTAGTTGTCGCGGGTGAGATACATCGACGAGGTCAGTCGGTAGGTGGTGTTCACCACACGGTTGAGCCCGACGATCTGGGCGAGTCGTGCGTACGCGCAGTTGATCGACAGCCAGGTCTGCTCGTCGAGGCGCGCAACCGGGTGACTCACACCCTGGGTGATCTTGAACGGCTCCTCGGGCTTGCCGGGGTTCGGCAGCGTGCACGGAAGCGTGCCGTCGATGAGGTCACCGGCCTTCACCCCTGCCTCGAGCGCGGCAGTGAGAACGAAGATCTTGCTTGCCGAGCCGGTCTGGCGGCGGCGCAGTGCGAGGTTCACCTCGGTGCGGCCCGCAACGAAACCGGGGCCGCCCACGATGGCACGCACGGCCCCCGTCGCTGTGTCGAGTGCGACCATGGCGCTCTGCACACCCGTCTTGTTGGCAGGAAGCCTCTTCGCGGCGTCTTCGGCCTTCGCCTGCGCCGACGAATCGAGCGTGGTGTGGATGGTGATGCCGCCGCGGTAGAGGGTGGTGAACCTCTCTGCGTAACTGTCGCCGAGCAGGTCGGACTTGTTCAACAGATAGTCGCGCACCATCTCGGTGAAATACGTGCGGTTCGTGTTCTGTTGCGGAACCTCGCGCCTGTTCTCCGGAACCTGGAAACCGTCGTCGGCCTGCTGCACCGCCGCCGCCTCTGCTGTCATCAGGCCCGTCTCCACGAGACGGTCGAGAACCTCGACGAACCGGCGCTTCGATGCACCCGGCCGGTTGAACGGGTCGTACGACGACGGAGCCTGCACCAGGCCGACGAGAAAAGCGGCCTCCTCGAGGGTGAGCTCTGCCACCTTCTTGCCGAAGTACACCTCGGCCGCGGCCTGTATCCCGTATGCGTTGTTGCCGAAGAACACCGTGTTCAGGTACCGCTCGACGATGATCTTCTTCGGTGTGGTCTTCTCGAGCATCGCGGCATAGCGCGACTGGAGGATCTTGTAGCGGCCGTCACGGGGCAGGCCGGAGAGATACTCGTTCTTCACCACCTGCTGGGTGATCGTCGAGGCGCCCTGTCGCTCGGACGAGTACTGGAAGTTCGCGAGGGTCGCGCGCACGAGAGCACGCAGGTTGACCCCCTTGTGCTTGAAGAACCCGGAGTCCTCGACGGCCAGCAGAGCAGCGACGACGTGTTCGGGGACCGAATCAATCGAGATCGGCTGGCTGTTCTCGAACTCGAAGACACCGATCTGTTGACCCGCGGAATCGACGATGCGTGTGCGCGAGGTGAGCCCGCCGTACGCAACGAGGGTGATCGGCTCCTCATCGTGTGCATGCAGCATGTTCCACACCTGGGGTGACGCACCGACGACCGCTGCGGTGGTCATGAGGGCACCTGCGACAACGGCGACCCCGAGACGAACGAACCACATTCCAGACGGCTTCACAACGATTTCCACCGTACTTCGGGACAACAGTTCGCGGTCGGCACCCTGTTGCTACGGTTGATTCATGTCGAAATTTCCCCGTCGTCCGTTTCGTTTCGGAGTCCAGGTCTCGAAGATGCCCACGGCCCGGGAGTGGGTCGACCTCGCGCGCCGCGCCGAGGGTGCCGGGTTCGACGTGCTCACGATGCCCGATCACTTCACCGACCAACTCGCACCCGTACCCGCGTTGATGGCGGCGGCAGACGCGACCACAACTCTCCGGGTCGGTGCACTCGTGTTCGACAACGACTACAAGCACCCCGTGGTGCTCGCAAAGGAACTCGCCACCATGGACCTTCTCTCCGACGGTCGCACCGAGATCGGACTCGGCGCCGGGTGGATGATCAGCGACTACGAACAGGCGGGCATGCAGTACGACTCCCCGAAGGTGCGCATCGACAGGTTCGTCGAGGGCCTTGCCATCATCAAGGGGGTGATGCACGACGGGCCGTTCTCGTTCTCGGGCGAGCACTACACAGTCACCGACTACGAGGGTCACCCCAAGCCCGTGCAGAAGCCCGTGCCGCCGATCCTCATCGGCGGCGGCGGAAAGCGCGTGCTGTCACTCGCCGCGCGCGAGGCAGACATCATCGGCATCAACGGCACCATGACCGCCGGCGTGGTCGGGAACGACGCGCTGCAGACGATGACCGCCGCGTCGGTCGACGAGAAGGTCGACATCGTGGCCGAGGCCGCAGCGAAAGCCGGGCGCCTCGGTGCCGTCGAGATGAACATCCGCACCTTCTTCGTCAAGGTCACCGACGACCGCGCAAAGACCGTCGAGGGAATCTCGCAGATGTTCGGGGTGTCGCCCGAACTGATCGACGCCTCGCCGTTCGCCCTGATCGGTTCGGTCGACTCGTGCATCGAGCAACTCATCGAGCGGCGCGAGAAATGGGGATTCAGCTACACCATCGTCGGTGCGGAGAACATCGACGAGTGCACCCCGATCGTGGCGGCCCTGCGCGGCCAGTGACTAGAACAGCCCGACGACGCGCCCGTCGGGCCCCACGTCGATCGACATCGCGGCCGGGTTCGCACCGAGACCGGGCATGGTCCGCATCGCACCGCAGATCGGGTAGACGAAACCGGCACCCACAGACGCGCGAACCTCGCGCACGACAAGTGTGTGACCCGTGGGGGCTCCCTTCAGCGATGCATCACCGCTGATGCTGAGATGTGTCTTGGCGATGCACACGGGCAGCCGACCGAAGCCGTTCTGTTCGTAACGCTCGAGTTGTTCGTCGGCGAGGGCCGAGTACTCGACACCTGCCGCCCCGTAGATTCGCGTCGCGACCTTCTCGATCTTCGTCTTCAACGAATCTGCGTCGTCGTAGAGCAACCGGAAGGTGCTCGGTTCCTCGCAGGCCTCGATGACGGCACGTGCGAGTTCTACCGCGCCGGCACCGCCGTCGGAGAAATGGGTGCACACGGCGACTCGAGCCCCCACCGACTCGGCCGCCTCCCTGATGACATCGTGTTCCGAGGTGAAGTCACCGGGGAAAGCATTGATCGCGACCACCGGCGACACACCGTGTGCCTTCACGTTGTCGATCTGCTTCAGAAGGTTCGCCAGACCCGCGCGCACGTCGTCGGGGTTCTCCATCAGCATCTCCGCAGGGAGGGGCCGGCCCGCAACCACCCGGTGACGGCCCGAATGTGCCTTCAGTGCACGCACGGTGGCCACGAGGACCGCCGCATCGGGCACGAGACCCGACACACGGCACTTGATGTTGAAGAACCGCTCGGCGCCCATGTCGGCGCCGAAGCCGGCCTCGGTGATGAGGTAGTCGCAGAGATGAATGCCGAGTTTGTCGGCGATCACCGACGAGTTGCCCGTCGCGATGTTCCCGAATGGCCCCGCATGGATGATCGCCGGCGTGTTCTCGAGCGTCTGCAGCAGGTTCGGTTTCACCGCGTCTTTCAGTATCACCGCCATCGCGCCCGCGGCACCGATGTGCTCTGCCGTCACAGCGAGACCGGCCGCGGTGTACCCGACGACGATGCGACCGAGGCGCTCGCGCAGATCATCGAACGACGACGCAAGCGCCAGCAGTGCCATGACCTCCGAGGCCGCGGTGATGTCGAAGCCCGACCGGCGCACGACACCGTCTTCACGTGTGCCCATGCCGATCACGATGTTCCTCAGTGCCCGGTCGTTCACGTCGAGCACGCGACGCCAGGTGATGCTGTCGAGAGCAAGACCGAGCTGGTTGCCCTGGTGCAGGTGGTTGTCGACCATTGCGGCCAGCAGGTTGTGCGCGGCGGTGACCGCGTGAAAGTCGCCGGTGAGATGAAGGTTGAGCTTCTCCATCGGCACCACCTGGCTGTGGCCGCCGCCCGCGGCACCGCCCTTGATGCCGAACGTCGGCCCCATCGAGGGTTGCCGCAACGCGAGAAGACCGCGTTTGCCGACGTGTTTCATCGCCTGGGCAAGACCGACCGACGTCGTCGTCTTCCCCTCGCCGAGCGGTGTGGGGGTGATCGCGGTGACCACCACGTACTTTCCTCTCGGACGGTCGCCGACGTCGCCCACGGCGTCGAGGTCGATCTTCGCGACGTCACGGCCGTACGGCTCGAGATGGTCGGGGGTCAACCCGATCTGGGCCGCGATGTCGGCGAGAGGCGCAAGCGTTGCGCGTTGTGCGATCTCGAGGTCGGAGGGAAATGCCACACCCAAGTCTCGCCGAGCTCCCGCGGGATTGCCAAGACGGGCGATGTCCCGATGTCTCACTAGTCTTTACCCGTTCCAGGAGGCTGTGATGGGATTCATTCGAACGGTGCGCTCGGTCGTGCGCCTGTCCCCTTCGTCGCAGTTGCGTCGTGGCAGGCGACTCGAACGTGCCGCGAACATCTCCGATCTCAGGCTGATGGCACGTGACCGCCTGCCGCGGGGAATCTTCGACTACATCGACGGCGGTGCCGAAGACGAAGTGACCATGCGCCGCAACTCCGGCAACTTCGACAACTACGTCTTCTCGCCGCGCGTGCTGCGCGACGTCTCCGACGTCGACACCGGCACCCGGCTTCTCGGGCACTCTCTCGCGGTACCGCTCGTTTTCTCGCCGACCGGTTTCACCCGCATCGCCCACCACGAGGGAGAACTCGCCGTGGCACGCGTCGCCGCACGGCACGGTCTGCCCTATTGCCTCTCGACTCTCTCCACCCGGTCGATCGAGGATGTCGCGGCAGTGAGCAACGGGCCGAAGTGGTTCCAGGTCTACGTGTGGCGCGACCGCGGACTCGTGAAGAACATGCTCTCGCGCGCGCAGGAGAACGGGTACGACACCATCATGCTCACCGTCGACACCGCGGTTCTCGGCCGCCGCGAGCGAGACGTGCGGCGTGGATTCACCCTGCCTCCCACCCTCGGTGCGGGCACCATTCTCGACGGCATCAGACATCCGCGCTGGACATGGAATTTCGTGCGGCACGACCCCATCACCTTCGCCAACGTGAGCGGCGCCGGCGGACGCGACCCGGGCACTGCGGTGACACTGTCGGATTTCATCTCGGAACAGTTCGACCCCGCACTGTCATGGAACGAGATCGACTGGTTCCGTTCGAACTGGAACGGGAAGATCGTGATCAAGGGAGTCCAGTCGGTCGCCGACGCCGTCACCGCGCATTCGCTCGGGATCGACGCCGTCGCACTGTCGAACCACGGCGGACGCCAGCTCGACGGGGCGCCGTCACCCATTGACCTCGTTGCACCCGTCGCACAGGCCACCAACGGAGCGATCCCCATCATCTGCGACGGCGGCATCCGGCGCGGAGGCGACATCGTGAAGGCACTCGCACTTGGCGCCCATGCGTGCACCCTCGGCAGGTCGTACCTCTACGGGCTCGGCGCTGCCGGCGAGGCCGGGGTCGAGAAGGCACTGTGGTGCCTCACGACCGAGATGGCACGCGCAATGCAGCTGTGCGGCGTGCGTTCGACAGCCGAGATCACGCCGGACCTCGTGACTGGCCTGCCCCGATGAGCTTTTCGTACGTGAACGGCGAACGTCGACCCGTCGAGATTCTCGTGTTCAAGATGGACCCGTCGGTCGTCGACGAGTTCATCAGGGTCGATCACGACGTGTGGACACTCGGCGAGGCGTTCATGCCCGGCCTGACACGCATTCCATTCCTCTCGAAAGAGGTCTGGCTCGACGATGCCAACCCCGGCGAGGTGACCCTCGTCTTCGTGTGGGACACGCAGGGAGACTGGGACACAGTCGGGGCCGTCGGGTTCCAGCAATCGTTGCAGCAACAGTTCGACGAACGGTTCCCCCACCCGGTCGAACTCGTGCGGGCCCCCCATGAAGACTCCCGGTTCGGCATCCACCGCGTGTCGCGCTTCGAGCGCGACGAATGACCGACCGTCACTAGTCTCGGGACATGTCCGATCTCCGTTTCCCCGTGTCGTCCGCACCGGACCTCTCGGCATCGGGGCCACGCACGCTCGGCTCGCTCGGTGCCGTGGGACCCCTTGCTCTCGGCTGCTGGAGACTGACGGGCGAACACGACACCAATGTCAGGCTCGTCGAGACCGCACTCGATCTCGGGATGAACCTCGTCGACAATGCCGACGTCTACGGGCTCGACTGGGGCGGCACCCACTTCGGTGCGTGCGAGGAGGAACTCGGCGCGATTCTCCGCGAGCGTCGCGGTCTGCGCGAGCGGATGATCCTCGCCACCAAGGGCGGCATCATCCCCGGTGTCCCGTACGACTCGTCGGCGCAGTACCTCGTGTCTGCGTGCGAGGCGTCGCTCGGTCGTCTCGGCGTCGACCACGTCGACCTCTACCAGATCCACCGGCCCGACATGCTGACGCACCCGCACGAGGTCGCCGAGGCATTGACCTCGCTCAAGACGCGTGGGCTCGTGCGCGAGATCGGGGTCTCGAACTTCACCGTGGCCCAGACGCGGGCCCTGCAGAAGTTCACGGACGGCTCGCTCGTGTCGACCCAGCCCGAGTTCTCGGCCGCATGTCTCGACCCCATGCGTGACGGGACACTCGATCTGTGCATGGAGACCTCGCTCACACCTCTTGCCTGGAGCCCGCTCGCAGGCGGACGTCTCGCGACCGGAGACGGTGTGCCGCCGGAACTGACGATGACCATCGACCGTCTCGCCGCGGCGAAATCATGCTCGAGGGTCGCAGTCGCTCTCGCGTTCGTCTTGGCCCACCCGTCGCGGCCCGTGGCCATTGTCGGCACACAGTCCCCCGACCGGCTCGGCGACCTGGCATCGGCGACACGTGTGACGCTCTCGCGAGCCGAGATGTACGACATCGTCGAGGCCAGCGAAGGCCGGTCTCTCCCGTGAGCACCAGCGAGGAGCCCACGGGCAACATCGAGGTGTCATGGTTCGGGGCGCTGTGCGACGACGACTACGAACAACTGGGGGTCGCGAACAATGACCTCGTGAGCAGCTGGAACCACTGCTCGTCGATTGTCTCGACCGTGCACGACTCGGGCTTCGACAACATCCTTCTGCCCTCGGGTTACGAGCTCGGAATCGACACCCTCTCGTTCGCGTCGTCGATCGCGCCGACGGTCCGCGACATGCGGCTGCTGACGGCTGTGCGATGCGGCGAGATGTGGATACCCCAGCTTGCGCGTCAACTGGCCACGCTGAACCAGGTGCTGAACGGTCGCCTCACCGTCAACATCATCTCGTCGGAGATGCCGGGAGAAACGCTCGACGGCCCGTCGCGGTACAGACGCACCACCGAGACAATGAGGGCCCTGCGCACGCTTCTGAACGGCCAGCGGCTCGACATCGACGGCGAGTTCGTGAACCTGCATCTCGACGCACCGCGAATCTGTTCCGTGATGGCCCCGGCACCACCTTTCTATTTCGGCGGACTCAGCGACGAAGCCCGCCACACCGCCGCACTCGACGCCGACGTCTATCTCATGTGGCCCGACACCGAGGTCGCGATTGCCGGCATCATCTCCGACATGCGACAGCGTGCAGAGGCCGTGGGTCGCACGCTTCGCTTCGGGTACCGCGTGCACGTGGTCGTGCGGGAGACGGAACGCGAGGCGCGCGAGGCCGCCGCACACCTCATCTCTGCCGTCGATGCGGCGACGGGTGACGCAATCCGCGCCAGGTCACTCGACAGTGCGAGTGCCGGAGTGAAGCGCCAGGCAGAGCTGCGCTCGAATGCCGACGACGACGGGTTCGTCGAACCACTGCTGTGGACGGGCATCGGACGCGCCAGGTCTGGCTGCGGTGCCGCACTGGTCGGCACCCCCGACCAGATCGTCGACAAGATCATGACCTACCGCGACATGGGCATCGACGCGTTCATCTTCTCGGGATACCCCCATGCCGCCGAGGCCCGGCGCTTTGCCGAGACCGTGCTTCCGAGGCTGCCTCACGGGCCCCTCACGTTCGCGGTCTAGGGTGAGGCGCATGCCAGACACCACCTCACTGCCGGTCGAGTTCCTGTTCCACATGTCGGCCACACTCGCGCCGCCTGCCATGATCCCGAACGGGCCGAACGGAACCCGCGTCATCGTGCCGATCACCGGCGGCACCGTCAGCGGACCACGCATCAACGGAACCGTCGAGGCACTCGGTGCCGACTGGCTGACGATGCGCGCCGACGGCACGGCACAACTCGACGTGCGTGCCCTGATCCGCACCGATGACGGCGCCGTGATCCACACCTCGTACAAGGGGATCATGGCGCCTGCCGAAGACGGCACACGGCGAATCACCACCGCGCCGCTCTTCGAGACCGGCGACGAGAAGTACGCCTGGCTGAACTCGGTACAGGCTGTCGCTGTGGGCACACCCGGACAGGGCGTCGTCGACTACGACGTGTACCGCATCGCCTGACCCGTCAGAGGCTGTTCAACAGCACCGACGACACGAAAGCGGTCCACTGCTGGTTCGAGATGGGCTTCTCGGTGACGTCGTTCAGCACCAGCCCGAGAGAGTACGCCTGCACGAAGGTCGCGAGCGCATAGACGTCGAGATCGCGGCGGATCCATGCACGCTCCTGCATCTCGCGGGCCACGTCGGCGAGCGAGTCGGTGAGACGCTGCTGCTCGACGGCCAGAGAGTCGGCGAACTTCTTCGAGTGGCGCGCCATTCCGACGATCGAAGCGCGGTCGGCACGACCCTGTGCCCGCTCGGGACCGGACGCGGCAGAGATGACCTGCACGAACCGTTGCCCCAGTTCCTCGCGCGACTTTGCCGCTGACAACAGGCCGGTCAACACCCGCACGTCTTCGTCGACGAACCGGGAGAACCGTGCGACCTGGGCCTGCTCGATGATGTCGTTGAAGTCCTCGAAATGGTGGTACATGGATCCCTTCGAGATGCCCGATGCATCGAGAAGGTTGTCCACCGTGAAGCCCTGCGGGCCGAATTCGTCGATCAGCGAGATGGCCGTGTCGAGGAGAAGCTGTTTGGTCGGATGCACCGTGCGCACGCCCCTATTCAACCATGACATTGCACGGGTTGGTGGCAGACTGTCGGTATGCATCTCGAGCGACACTCCGTCCACCGCATCGGCCTGCTGCGCGCCATGGTCCTCGGCGCCAACGACGGCATCATCTCGACGGCGTGCCTGATTCTCGGTGTCGCGGCCGCAGATGCGACACGGACCAGCATCCTCACCGCCGGAATGGCGGGCCTCGTCGCCGGTGCCGTGTCGATGGCGCTCGGCGAGTACGTGTCGGTCAGTTCACAGAGCGACGCCGAGCGGGCCGACATCGAGAAGGAGAAGTGGGAACTCGAGACGATGCCCGACCACGAACTCGACGAACTCACCGCCATCTACGCCTCGAAGGGTCTCCCCCAGGCACTCGCCCGCGAGGTCGCCGAGGAACTGACCAAACACGACGCACTCGCGATCCATCTGGCGGAAGAACTCGGCATCACCGACACTTCGTCGGCGCGGCCGGTTCAGGCGGCCGTCGGTTCGGCCGGTGCGTTCACCGTCGGTGCGGCAGTGCCGCTCATCACCGCCGCGGTCGCATCGGCCGGCGCGCGGGTCGTGTCCACCCTCATCGTCGTCACCCTCGCCCTCGCGACTCTCGGGTGGGCCAGTGCCCGGTTCGGGCAGGCCGACGCGAAGAAACCGACCATCCGCGTGGTGATCGGAGGCCTCGTCGCCATGGGAATCACCATGGCGGTCGGCTGGGTGTTCGGGGCCGCGATCTCCT
>CAYRUT010000002.1:0-3963 GCA_964427545.1 uncultured Bifidobacterium sp.
ACGAGATCACCCCCGGCAACTTCATCTTCCGCACCCGCGAGTTCGAGCAGATGGAACTCGAGTTCTTCGTTCCGCCGGCAGAGGGTCCGCGTTGGTACGAGTACTGGTGCCAGGCGCGCCTCGACTGGTACGTCGAACTCGGGATACCGCGCGAGATGCTGCGTATCCGTGCACACGATGCAGACGAACTGTCGCACTACTCGGCGGGAACGAGCGACGTGGAGTTCCTGTTCCCGTGGGGATGGGGCGAACTCGAGGGAATCGCCCAGCGCACGGATTTCGATCTCACCCAGCATGCAAAAGCATCGGGCCAGAAGCTCGAGTATTTCGACCAGGCCAGCAACGAGCACTACGTGCCCTATGTCGTCGAGCCCGCTGCCGGTGCCAACCGCACGATGGCGGCCTTTCTGCTCGCGGCATACGACGAAGACGTGGTGAACGACGAGACCCGCACCGTGCTGCGCCTGCACCCCCGTCTTGCTCCCTACAAAATTGCGGTGCTGCCGTTGTCGAAGAAAGACACCCTGACCCCGCTGGCCCGTGGGATCTTCTCGACACTGTCCCGCAGGTACATGTGCGAATACGACGAGACGCAGCAGATCGGCCGTCGCTACAGACGTCAGGACGAAATCGGCACTCCTCTGTGCATCACCGTCGACTTCGACTCACTCGAGGACAACGCCGTCACGATCCGTCAGCGTGACACCACCGAACAGGTGCGCGTGCCCATCGCCGATCTCGAGGCCGAGGTCGCGAGACTCCTCGGGTTCTGATGCCCGCTGCAGGCTCCGACCCGCAGACCGACTAGTTTTCGGACACAACCCAGCGACCCCGGTCGCGATACCACGGAGAAACCATGAGCCAAGTCAGCCTGATCGTGAAGTTGCCGGCAGCAGAAGGCAAGGGCGCAGAGCTCGCCGAGGCCTTCAAGGCCGCCTTCGAGCACGTCAACAAAGAAGACGGGACCCGCTACTACATCCTGCACACCGACGCATCGAACGCCGACGTGCTGTGGATCTACGAGATGTACGAGAACCAGGATGCCGCCAACGCACACATGAACGCCGACTGGTTCAAGCCTTTCGGTGCCTCGCTCGCACCGTTCATGGGCGGTCGCCCCGAGATGAACTTCGTGACACCTGTGGCGGGCAAGGGTCTGTAGACCCCGTTTATGGCGGCGACGTATCTCGACGCGATCCTCGCGCACCACAGAGAACGTGCCGCCCGCGACAACCGCAGTCTCGACGACCTGATCGCGGCTGCGCGCGCCTGCGAGCCACCGAGAGGGTTCGCCGCTTCGTTGCGGTCAGTGCCGCACCTCGCGGTGATCGCCGAGTTCAAGCGCCGGTCGCCGTCGAAGGGTGATCTCAACGCGACGATGGATCCGGTGCAGGTGGCGGCCGCCTACCAACAGGGCGGGGCATCGTGTCTGTCGGTGCTCACCGACGCCGATCACTTCGGTGGGTCGGTCGATGACCTGAAGGCGGCGCGTGGTGCATGCACACTGCCGGTGCTGCGCAAGGACTTCACTGTCGACGCACGTGACATCTGCGATGCACGTCTGATGGGTGCGGACTGCGTGCTGTTGATCGCCGCCGCACTGACGGAGTCCCAGATGGCCGAGTTCCTCGCTGTCGCCCGCCACGTCGACATCGACGCTCTCGTCGAGGTGCATGACGAGCGGGAACTGCAGGTTGCGCTTGCGGCCGGTGCCGAACTCGTGGGGGTGAACCAGCGTGACCTCGTCACGTTCGAGGTCGACCATGCCCGCGCGGTGCGGATGGCGGCGTTGATACCGGGTCACTGTGTGAAGGTGGCCGAGTCTGGAGTCCGGGGCATCGACGATGCCCGCGCTCTCCGTGCCGCGGGATACGACGCAGTGCTCGTGGGGGAACACCTCGTGACATCGGGTCACATTGCGCAGGCCGTGACCGACCTCTGCGTCGGTTAGTTCCACCACCGGCGACGTCGACACGAACTACGGTGACAGCGTGTTCGTGAAAATCTGCGGCATCACCAACGAAGACGATGCGCTGCTTGCCGTGGCACTCGGTGCCGATGCCGTCGGTTTCGTGTTCGCCCCGTCAGAACGACAGATCGTCGCATCGAAGGTGTACGACATCACGCGCCGTCTGCCGCCCGAGGTGCTCACGGTCGCGGTGTTCCGTGACGAGCATCCCAAGCGAGTTCTCGAACTCGTGCAGCAGAGCGGCGTGAAGGCGGCTCAGCTGCACGGACACGAGCGCCCGGAAGACGTGCTCGAGGTCTCACGGCATGTGCGGACGGTGATCAAGGGAGTGGTCGCGGGCGGTGTCGACGCTGCCCGCGCAGACTCTTTCCACACCCCCTACGTGCTGGTCGATGCCCCGGCGCCCGGTTCGGGGAAGGTGTTCGACTGGCACCTGGCGGCCGAGGTTCCCGAACGTGTCAACGTGATCCTGGCCGGGGGGCTCACCCCCGAGAATGTCGCAGCGGGCATCGCCCAGGTGAACCCGTGGGGCGTCGATGTGAGCAGTGGTGTCGAGAGTTCACCCGGCAGGAAGGACCCGATCCTGCTGAAGCGGTTCATCGACGCGGTGCGGGCATCAGAGCCGCCGCCGCGTCGCGGCAGTGTCAGGGCGCCCTACGACTGGATGGATGAGTGAGGAGTCACGCCGAATCGGTGATGTGATTTGCCGGCATTCGTGGTGGAATCTAGGAATGTCAATCCTCGTCACCCCCGGCAGCGACGGTCGTTTCGGTGAGTTCGGCGGTCGCTTCGTTCCCGAGACACTCGTGCCTGCGTGCCAGGAACTCGAGGCGGCGTTCAACGACGCGTGGGCCGACCCGGTGTTCCGTGACGAACTGAACCAGGTTCTGCGCGAGTACGCGGGCAGACCCAGCATGCTCACCGAATGCCACAACCTCAGCGAGCAGCTCGGCATCAGGCTGATCCTGAAACGTGAAGACCTCAACCACACCGGCTCGCACAAGATCAACAACGTCATCGGCCAGACCCTTCTCGCGAAGCGAATGGGGAAGAAGCGCATCGTCGCGGAGACGGGCGCGGGCCAGCACGGTGTGGCCTCGGCGACAGCGGCGGCGTTGATGGGGCTCGAGTGCAAGGTCTACATGGGTGCAGTCGACGTGGCCCGCCAGGAACTCAACGTGTTCCGGATGCGTCTGCTCGGGTCGGAGGTCGAGGCGGTCACCTCGGGCAGCCAGACACTGAAGGACGCCGTCAACGAAGCCATGCGCGACTGGGTGGCGACGGTCGAGTCGACCCACTACTGCCTGGGCTCGGTCATGGGCCCGCACCCGTATCCCTACATGGTGCGACAGTTCCACCGTGTCATCGGTGACGAGGCGTCAGCCCAGTGCAACGAACTTCTCGGTACGTCACCCGATGTCGTCGTGGCGTGCGTGGGCGGGGGGTCCAACGCGATGGGCATTTTCTCCGGCTTTGTCGACACACCCGCGCGTCTCATCGGTGTCGAACCTGCCGGGGGTGCAGCCGTCAACCGCGGGCAACCGGGTGTGGTGCACGGCATGAAGAGTTACCTGATGCAGGACGAGCACGGGCAGGTACAGGAGGCACACAGCATCTCTGCCGGCCTCGACTATCCCGGTGTCGGCCCGGAGCATTCGTATCTCGCCTCGATCGGCCGTGCGGAGTACCCGAACGTGACAGACGACGAGGTCATCGAGGCGTTCCAGGTGATGTCGCGCGCAGAAGGAATCATCCCTGCCCTCGAGTGCGCACACGCAATGGCATGGATCATCCGTGAGGCCCCTGCAATGCGCGGAAAGACGGTTCTGATGAACCTGTCGGGCCGTGGTGACAAGGACGTCGGGCAGATGATGAACATTCTCGGCGGTCTTGCGTGAGCGGAGCCCTGCAGGCCGCACTCGAGCGTCGTATTGCGGGCGGGGGCAAGTGCCTGGTGCCGTACATCACGGGTGGGTTCCCGGGCTGGCAGGACT
>CAYRUT010000002.1:4063-124141 GCA_964427545.1 uncultured Bifidobacterium sp.
CGCATGTCGGAATGGTTCCACGAAGACGACGAATGCTGGATCGCCGAGTGCGAGAGCTGCGCGGTGCCGATGGTGGTGTGGAGAACCCACGACCCACACCCCCCTGAAGAGGTGAAGCAGAGGCTGCACGAGAAACTGGCTCTGGTCGTGGAGACCCACTTCGACTTCGAGATGCGCATCGACGACAACATGCGCACCATTCCCGACCATTACCACGCGCACGCCCGACCGAAGGGCGGCTTCTACGGCTACGGCCTGCGTCGCAACAACTAATCTGGTGGAATGCTGAAACCGGGTTCCAAGGCTCCGAAAATCGAACTTCTCGACCAGAACGAGAAGCCCTTCTCGCTCGCGGCGCAGGGCAAGAAAAAAGTGCTGGTGTACTTCTACCCGAAAGCCGACACGCCCGGATGCACGGCCCAGTCGTGCGGTCTGCGCGACATACTCGGCGACATCGGCCGAACCGTCGTGGTCGGCATAAGCCCGGATGCGCCGGCCAAGCAGAAGAAATTCGACGACAAGTACGAACTCGGGTTCCCGTTGCTCGCGGACACCGAGCACAAGGTTGCAGAGGCCTACAAGGTGTGGAAGGAGAAGTCGATGTACGGCCGCAAGTACATGGGCATCGAGAGGTCTGCTTTCTTGATCCAAGACGGTGTGATCCTTGAGGCCTGGTACAAGATCTCTCCGGCTGACACCCCGAAGAACCTGCTGAAAGCGCTGGGGAAGTGAGCGAGTTCGCGCCCACAATCGAGGTGTTGCCCCACCGACCGCCGTTTCTGTTCGTCGACCGCATCTCGGCTCTCGAGTCCGGGGTCAGCGCCACGGGTCACTGGAGACTCTCGGGTGACGAGTGGTTCTTTGCCGGGCACTTTCCCGGGCGACCGACGCTGCCGGGCGTCTTGATCTGCGAGGCAATCGCACAGGTGGGTGCCTACTGTGTGCTGACATCGCCCGAACATGCGACGAAACTGCCGTTGTTCGGGGGTATCGATTCGGCACGGTTCCGCCGTCAGGTGGTACCGGGTGACGAAATGGAGATGACCGTCGAGCTGGGTCGAATGAGTGCGCGGGCCGGCAAGGGACACGGTGTCGCACGGGTCAACGGCGATGTCGCGTGCGAACTCGATTTGATGTTCGTGTTCGCCGACCGTTCATGACAGACGAGAACTTGACACCGCGAAGACTGGCATCTGCCCCTCCGGACTCGGTGCCGCTCGACGGGGTCGTGGTTGTCCGTCGCTATGCAGAGTCGGATGCCGCAACGCTGCGCGATGCAGTGACACTGTCCATCGAGCATCTGAGACCATGGATGCCTTGGATCGCACACGAACCGCAGACCGTCGAACAACGCAGAGCATTGATCAGTGAGTGGAACCGCAACTGGGACCAGGGTGTCGATTTCGTGATGGGCATCTTCGAGGGGCACCTCTGCATCGGGGGAACCGGTTTTCACCTGAGGGGGCCGGAAGGGTCGGTCGAGGTCGGGTACTGGCTCGCCGCATCACATGTGGGCAGGGGCATCATCACCCGTGCGGTCACCGCTTTGACAGAGACTGCGCTGTCGATGCCCGAAGTGACAGTGGTCGAGATCGTGACCGACGAAGCCAACGAGCGTTCGGCAGCCGTTGCGAGACGATGCGGCTACGAACTGGTCGAGAGATTCACCCGTCAACGTGAGGCCCCCGGCGAGAAGGGCATCGGACTTCGCTGGCGCAGGACGTAGGGGGTCAGCTGCCGGGGGCAATCACGACGGAACCGTTGTGGCCGCCGAATCCGAAATTGTTCGATATCGCGGCTCGCGGTGTCCACGGGCGTGGTTCGCCCATCACAAGGTCGATCGAGAGCTCGGGATCGAGTTCGGTTGTGCCCGCTGTCGGCGGAATCATCCGGTGTTCCATCGACAACAACACCTGTGCCGCCTCGAGCGCCCCTGCCGCACCGAGTGCATGGCCCGTGACGCCTTTTCCGCTGGTGACCGGCACGGTTCCGTTCCCGAACACTGCAGCGACGGCCTGGGCCTCGGCGGCATCGTTCAGCGGGGTCGATGTTCCGTGCGCGTTCACGAGGCCGATGTCAGACGGTGACAGCCCTGCATCGTCGAGGGCAAGTTTCATGCAGGCGATTGCTCCCGTGCCGCCCGGCGCCGGGGCGGTGATGTGGTGCGCGTCTGCGTTGCTCGCGGCACCCACGATCTCGCCGAGAATTCGGGCCCCGCGCGCAACCGCGAGGTCGTAGCGCTCGAGAACGAACACCGCGGCTCCCTCACCCATCACGAAGCCGTCGCGTTTGGCGTCGAAAGGCATCGAGGCTCCCGACGACGAGAGAGCGGTCATGTTGCCGAACCCTGCAAGCGAGGTGGCGGTGGCGGCGCACTCCGAGCCACCGGTGGCCACCGCATCACAGCGACCCCATGCGATGAGGCGCGCCGCGTACCCGAGTGCGTGGGTTCCGGCCGCACAGGCGGTGCAGATGGTCTCGTTGGGTCCCTGCAGGCCGTAGCGCATCGAGATGGCCGCACCCGAGGCATTGGCCATCATCATCGGCACCAGGAACGGAGAGACGCGCCGTTCGCCCTTCTCGAGCCGGACCTGTACCTGTTCCTCGAGGGTGTGCAGTCCACCGATTCCGGTGGCGAAGATGGTTCCGAACCGGGCCGGGTCGACGTCCGGTCTGCCCGATTGTTCGAAGGCCTCTGCTGCCGCGGCCAGGGCGTACTGCTCGACCTGGTCCGCGCGACGGGCCTCCTTGGGGTTGTCGAAATAGGGAAGCGGATCCCAGTCGGCGATGGCAGTCGATTTCGTGCCGGTCAGGCCGGGCCCGAGCAGGCCGTTCCAGTAGGCATCCTTGCCGATGCCGCACGGAGCGACAACGCCGTACCCGGTGATCGCAACGCGGTGTCCTGCGCCAATCATCGCTGTGGTTAGGCGCCCTAGATCTTCGCCATGATGAGGTCGAACGCGACGCCGACTGTCTTCACGTCGTTCAGTTCTTCCTCGGGAATCTCGATGCCGAACTCTTCCTCGAGTTCCATGACGAGCTCGACCACGTCGAGTGAGTCGGCGTCGAGGTCTTCTGCAAAGCGGGCCTCGCGGGTGACCTGGGCGGCCTCCACACCGAGTGTCGCAACTGCACACTTCACGAAACGATCAAAATTCTCCTGGCTCATTGCGCCCTCCTTGATTCCTGCCCATTTTCGCACAGAGGCGATGCCGTGCCTGTTCTTTTGCTCAGTGACCCATGCCCAGACCGCCGTCGACGGGTATCACCGCACCGGTGATGTACGCCGCATCGGGCCCGGCCAGGAAGGCAACAACGCCAGCGATCTCGTCGGGGGTGGCGACACGCTGCAGGGGGACAGCCTCGGTGAGCACTTTCATGCGCTCGTCACCCAGTGCGGCTGTCATGTCGGTGGCGACAGGGCCGGGGGCCACCACGTTGACCGTGATGTTCCTCGAACCGAGCTCGCGTGCGAGCGACCTGGCAAAACCGACGAGACCGCTCTTCGACGCCGCGTAGTTCGCCTGGCCGGCAGACCCGAGCAGGCCGACGACAGACGACATGAGAATGACACGGCCCTGACGTGCTTTCATCATCTTCGCGGTGGCACGCTTCACCACGCGGAATGCAGCCGTCAGGTTTGCATCGACGACGTTCGCAAAGTCGTCCTCGCTCATTCGCAGCAGCAGGGTGTCTTTCGTGACCCCCGCATTCGACACGAGAATCTCGACCGGCCCGAAGTGATCCTCGACCGCAGTGAAAGCGGCCTCGACCTCTTCTTGTTTCGTGACATCGCACTTGACCCCGAAGAACTCGCCGGGCGGGGGAGACGAGTTGTAGGTGACTGCGACCCTGTCTCCCATCTCTGCAAAACGTCGTGCGCACGCGAGCCCGATGCCCCGTGAACCGCCCGTGACGAGAACCACCCTGTTCATTCGGCCCCCCATTCGAGAATGGCACTGGCTGCCGTCATTCCCGCTCCGAAGCCGACGAGAAGAACGAGGTCGCCCTGTTTCGGTCGCACCTGCCCGAACTCACCGAAGAGGGCGAGCGGAATCGAGGCCGACGAGGTGTTGCCGGTCTCGTGAATCACCACCGACGACCGTTCCTCGGGGATGCCGAGGCGGTCGCAGGCAGCCTTGATGATGCGGATGTTCGCCTGGTGGGGCACGATCACGTCGATCTGGTCGGCAGTCACCCCCGCGTGCGCCATCGACTTCTGCGCGCTGTCGACCATGATGCGAACGGCGCGCCGGAAGACCTCCTTGCCGTCCATGTGGATGTATCCACCGATGTCGCAGTACAGAATCTCCTCGGCGCTGCCGTCGGCGTCGAGATCCCAGCCGAGCAGTTGACCGCGGCCCCCGGTGGCCTCGAGAACGGCGGCTCCCGACCCGTCGGCAAAGAGCACGGCAGTGTTGCGGTCGTCCCAGTCGGTGATGCGGGCCAGGGTGTCCGTGCCGATGAGCAGAACCTTCTCGGCACCCATCGCAATGAGGCCGTGCGCGTTCACCAGTGCGTAGACGAATCCCGAACAGGCCGCGTTCACGTCGAATGCACCGCACGACAGACCGAGGTTGTGCTGCACGGTTGCCGAGGTCGCGGGCACGGTGCGGTCGGGTGTGGTGGTCGCAAGAATCAGGGCGTCGATGCTGCCGGGTGCGACGCCGGCCATCGACAGTGCGGCACTGCCGCTGAGCGTGCTGAGTTCGGCCGTGCTGCCGCCGACGTGCCGGCGGTGGATGCCCGTGCGCTCACGAACCCATTCGTCGTTCGTGTCGATCGTGCGGGCGAGATCGTCGTTGGTGACCGTGCGGTGACCCAACGCGGTTCCCCAGCCGGTGATGCGTGCGCCGCGGACGTGAGAGGGAATCTTCGGCATGTCGGCTCAGTGTGTCCGCAACCAAGCGATCGGTTGGTGGGCCGTCACCCGTTCACCGTCGACGGCGATGTAGTTCTGCACGACTCCCGCGAAGGGGGAACGCACCTCGGTTTCTCCCACGTGTCCGATCACGAGGCCGACGTCGATGACAGTGCCGACACCGATGTTCGTGGCCGGGGTGAACACCCCTGCGGCAGGGCTCACGACGAGTCTCTCGACTGCGAAGAGATGTTCGCCCTCGTGCTGTGACGCACCGACGGGTGCCGATGCATCGACCCATTCGATCAACTTGTCGAGTTCGTCGGGTGTGGCGACGCTGATGGTGCGTGCATTGTCGACCGTGCGCTTGGCCATCCCGGTCAAGACCCCGCCGGGTCCAAGTTCCACAAAACCGGTGACGCCCAGTTCGGACAGGGTCAACAGGCAGTGCTTCCATCTGACCGGGCTCGACAACTGGGCCGACAACAACGATGACCACTCTTCCCCGGCATCGTGTGCAAGCGCATCGACGTTGGAGATGACGGGCACTTCCGTGTCGCGCGGCGATGCCATCGAGATCGCAGACCTGAGACGTTCGCGGGCCGCGGTCATGAACGGGGTGTGGAATGCGCCCGACACCTGCAGCGGCATGATCTTCTTGGCGCCGAGTTCCTTTGCGTGATCCCCGGCGGCGGCGACCGCGGACGGGGAACCGGCTATCACCACCTGGCCGGGTGCATTGAAATTGGCCACCCACACGTCAGAGTCAGCGCGGCGGCACGCCACCTCGACGAGGTCGTCGTCGAGACCGAGCACGGCGGCCATGGTGCCGGGGCTCGCGAGCCCTGCCTCGTGCATGGCGTCAGCCCGTTCGACAACGAGACGGACACCGTCCTCGAACGACAGGGCGCCGGTCGCCGTGAGGGCCGTGTACTCGCCGAGACTGTGTCCTGCGCAGAAACTGGGCTCGATTCCCAGGCGCTCGACTGCGTCGAGCACCATCAGGCTCGAGACGAAGGTGGTCAGCTGGGCATTGCGCGTGTCTTTCAGTTCTTCTGCGTCGGCGTCGAGCAGCAGCTGTGCGACGTCTCGGCCCGAGACGTCGGATGCCTCGTCGACGAGTTCCCAGCTGTCGTGACCGACCCATGGCCTGCCCATTCCGGGGCGTTGGGAGCCTTGACCGGGGAAGGTGAACGCGAGCATGGTGGAAAAACACTAATCCCCGCGCCCTTGACGGGGTTGGTTACCTCTCAGTAGGGCGCTCGACGGTACGCTCAAATGCCCTGGCCCGAGTGGCGGAATGGCAGACGCGACGGATTCAAAATCCGTTGTCCGAAAGGGCGTGTGGGTTCGAGTCCCACCTCGGGCACCCAGGTGATTCATACACTCACTCCGATGGGTCAACGACTTTTGCAGCGAAAACTCGCCCAGGCATCCGGGCGGTTGCGGGAACTCCGCGACGAGTTGCGGGTCGTCGAAGACCAGAAGATCCAGCTCGTCGACGAGGCCGACGAGCTGTCGTTGCGCGCCCTGGTGGCCGAGACCCCGGCAGCCGAGTTCGAGTACCGCGAGGCAAAAAAGCACGCTGATGCGATCGTGCGGCACCATGCACGGGTGGTCTCGGAGATCGCCGAGATCGAACAGCGCATCAACGACCTGCTCGACAGAATGAAGGAAGTCCGATAATGGCCGTGCGCGTAGTCATCGCAGAGGACGAGGCGATCATCCGCCTCGATCTCAAGGAGACCCTCGAGGAAGAGGGGTACGACGTGGTCGGTGAGACGGGTCGGGGAGACAAGGCCGTCGACCTGGTGCGCGAACTGCGGCCGGATCTCGCGATTCTCGACATCAAGATGCCGGGCATGGACGGCCTCGAGGCTGCGCGTCTCATCACGAAAGACCGCATCTGCGGCGTTCTCGTGTTGACCGCTTTCTCCCAGCGAGAGGTCATCGAAGAGGCACGCGATGCCGGGGCGCTCGCGTACCTCGTGAAGCCCTTCCAGAAGAGCGATCTCATCCCGGCGATCGAGGTCGCCATCGGTCGATTCCGCGAGATGCAGGCACTCAACGGCGAGGTCGAGGTGCTGGGCGAACAGTTGGAGGCCCGCAAGTCGATCGACCGTGCCAAGGGTGTGCTCATCGATTCGTTCAAGATGAGCGAGTCCGATGCGTACGGGTTCATCCAGCGCGGCGCAATGAACCACCGGACAACCATGAAGGCCGTCGCCGACATGATTGTTTCCGGAGAGATCACACCCGGGTAGGAAAAGAGGCTCGTCATGCTCCTGATGGCGCTCGACGGCAACTCACTGGCGTACCGCGCCTTCTTCGCGTTGCCCGACGACATGTCGAACGCGAGCGGTCAGGTCACCAACGCGGTGTACGGCTTCACGACGATGCTTTTGTCGTTGGTGAAGGACCACAAGCCCGACGGCATCGTGGTGGTCTTCGACCGACCCGAGCCGACGTTCCGGCACGAGGCCATCCCCGAGTACAAGGCCCAGCGCGAGAAGGCTCCGGAGACGCTGGTGCAGCAACTCGGCATCATCCGCGAACTGCTCGACGTTCTCGGCATCACCTGGCTGGAACTGCCCGGTTACGAAGGTGACGACCTCATCGCAACGATGGCATCGCGTGCCGAGGCAGAGAAGAGGGACCTCATCATCGTCACCGGCGACCGCGACAGTTACCAGTTGGTGCGCGACCCGCACGTGAGGGTGCTGTACAACAAGAGAGGTGTCAGCGACTACGCGCTGTACGACGAGGCCGGCATTCTCGAAAAGACCGGGGTGACGCCCGCCCAGTACGCCGACTACGCCGGCCTGCGCGGTGACCCCAGCGACAACCTCGACGGTGTGCCGGGGGTGGGGGAGAAGACCGCCGCGAAGTTGATCAACCTGTACGGAGACATCGAGTCTGTGGTTGCCGCGGCAGAGCAACAGACGCCCAAGTTGAAAGCGGGACTGCTCGAGCACGGCGAGAGAGTGATCCGCAACGCGCGGATGATGGTTCTCCGTCGCGACGTGCCCGTCGACATCGACCTCGATGCGTTGAGACCCGCCCCCGATCTTGCTGCCGCCTCGAGGCTGTTCGATTTTCTCGAGTTCAAGACCATGGCGAAACGGCTGAAGGACACGGTTGCCTCACAGGGGTGGTCGACACGCGGAACCGAACCGGCCTCCGGCAACGCCGAGAGCACCGAAGACCTGTCGATGAACCTCACGGTGAACGAGATCGTGAGGCCGTCCGACGCGCGGGAGGTCGTCGCACTTCTCGCCGAGACAACGGAAATCGTGCTCTCTGCCCACTTCGAGGGTGAGCCGGGCCGGTCGGCCGTGCGCGGGCTGGCGGCTGTGCTCGATGCGCCGACGGGCAGGGTCGTCTACATCGACGCAGGTCTTCTTGCCGACGAATCGATTGCCGCACTGCTGGGCGGTGCGCACGTGGTGATGCACGACGCGAAGCCTGCGATGCGTGTGCTGCTTCCTGCGGGTGTGGACATCGGTCATCTCGTTCTCGACACCGCGATAGCGGCGTACCTCATCGACCCGTCGCGCCCGGGATACTCGCTCGACGAGGTGGCACTCAACGTGCTCGGTGCCGAACTCGGCGATGCCCGCGAGGCTGACGGCCAGTTCGACTTCGCGGGCGATGCAGATGCCACATCAGAGCAGTCGTGCGCCGAGGCCGCACTGGCAACCCACGCCCTTGCCGCGGTGCTGCGGACTCAACTGTCGGCAGTGGCGAACGACGCCCTGTACACCGACATCGAGAACCCGTTGGTGCGTGTGCTCGCGAAGATGGAGTTCGCAGGTGTCGCCGTCGACCGTTCGACCCTCGAGTCGATCAAGAACCGTCTCACCGAGGAGACCGTGGCCCTCACCCGGTCGTTGCACGAGATTGCCGGGCGGGAGTTCAACCTGAACTCTCCGACGCAACTGCGCGAGATTCTCTACAACGAACACGGGCTCACCCCCGGCAAGAAGACGAAGACCGGTTACAGCACCGATGCCGCGACCCTCGAGAAACTCCACGACGAATGGCCGGAGTTCATCGGCCCGTTGTTGCGTTTCCGCGAGGTCGAGAAACTGCGGTCGACATACGGGGAAGGGTTGCTCTCCGAGGTGCAGGCCGACGGCCGCATCCACGCGACGTTCCACCAGACTGTTGCGCGGACGGGGCGACTGTCCAGCGACAGGCCGAATCTCCACAACATCCCCGTGCGCACCGACGAAGGCCGTGTGTTCCGCACCGCGTTCGTCGCGCCGGAGGGATCACAGTTGCTCGTGGCCGACTACAACCAGATCGAACTCCGTTGCATCGCACACCTCGCGAACGACCCGGGTCTCATCGCCGCTTTCGAGGCAGGCGAGGACATTCACCGGGCGACCGCTGCGAGGGTGTTCGGTGTCGACCCCGCCGCGGTGTCGCACGACCAGCGATCAAAGGCAAAGATGGTCTCGTACGGTCTCGCGTACGGAATGGAGGCGTACGGTCTCAGCCAGCGGCTCGCGATCCCGGTCGACGAGGCCTCGACAATTCTCAACTCGTACTTCGCCGCGTTTCCCAACGTGAAGCAATACATGGACGACGCCGTCACCGAGGCCCGACGGCTCGGGTACACAGAGACGTTGTTCGGCCGTCGTCGCCCGATCGAGGAACTGCGCAGCGACAACTTCCGTGTGAGACAGGCGGGCGAACGTCAGGCAATGAACGCGGCGATCCAGGGTCTCGCCGCCGACATCTTCAAGATCGCGCTGGTGCGCATCGATGCTCTGCTCGAGAACGGTGGCCACCGTGCACGCATCGTGCTGCAGGTGCACGACGAGGTCATCTGCGAGGTGCCCGACGACGAGAAAGAGACCGTCGGCCCGCTCGTGCTCGGGGCGATGCACGATGCCGCTGCTCTCCGGGTGCCTCTCGAGGTGAACGCCGCGTGGGGTGCGACGTGGGCCGATGCGAAAGGATGAGCAGGTGAACACAGGTTTCGGTTCGCACTGGTTCGAACCGATGGCCGACCACATGGGTGAGGCCTACCTGCGTTATTCGTTCACCAAGGGCACATCGCAGGAGGTCGACCATGTCGTGTCTGCGCTGGGACTCGAGCCGGGTATGCGGGTGCTCGATGTTGGCTGTGGGCCGGGGCGCCACTCGCACGAGCTCGCGCGTCGGGGGTTCCTCGTGCACGGGATCGACATAAGCCAGAGGTTCGTCGACATCGCCACGCAGAACGCACCGCACGGCGCCACCTTCGAACGACTCGACGCGCGCGACCTCTCTTTCGATGCACAGTTCGACGCGGCTGTCTGTCTGTGCCAGGGGGCCTTCGGCCTGATGACCGCCGAAGGTCACGACAGTCTGGTGGTGAGCGGCATCCGCAGGGCCCTTGTCGACGGCGGTGGTCTCGCGCTCTCGGCTTTCAGTGCCTATTTCAGCGTCAAGTACCACGACGATGCCGTGTTCGATGCCGAAACGGGGGTCTCACACGAGGTCACAGAGGTGAGAGACCCCGAGGGGCGCCCGAAAACCGTCGATCTGTGGACGGGTTGCTACACGCCCCGCGAGTTGCGCATGCTGATGGACTCGTGCGGATTCACAGTGTCGAGCATCTCGAGTGTCGACCCGGGTCGGTACGCGCAGGCCCCTGCCACCACGGAAAGTTCGGAATTTCTGGTGGTAGCGTTTGCATCGCCCTTCCGCCGGGAGGGCGGCCCCACGGGTCCCCACTGATACGTACCTATCCATTCCGAAAGACCACATCCTTGTCCGACGCAACACTCACTTCCGCCCCGATGGGAACCTTCGACGCGGAAGGCAACTACACACCCCGCCAGATCACAGAGCGTGATCTCTCCACAAGCTTCGCCGACGCAATCGAAGGCACCATGGTGGAACTCAAGGACGGCCAGCTCGTGACGGGCACCGTCGTCAAGATCGACCGCGACGGGGTGCTCCTCGAGTTCGGGTACAAGACCGAAGGTGTCATCCCGACACGCGAGCTCGCCATCAAGAACGACGTGAACCCGCACGACGTGGTGGCCCTCGGCGAGAAGATCGAGGCTCTCGTTCTCACTCTCGAGGACAAAGAAGGTCGTCTCGTTCTCTCGAAGAAGCGTGCCCAGTACGAGAAGGCGTGGGGAGAGATCGAGCGCAAGAAGGAAACCGACGGGGCAGTCCACGGAACCGTCATCGAGGTCGTCAAGGGCGGACTCATCGTCGACATCGGTCTGCGCGGCTTCCTGCCGGCGTCACTCGTCGAGCTGCGTCGCGTGCGTGACCTGCAGCCCTACATCGGCCAGGTTGTCGACGCAAAGATCATCGAACTCGACCGCAACCGCAACAACGTGGTTCTTTCGCGGCGCGCCTATCTCGAGGAGAACCAGAAGGAAACGCGTGACGACTTCCTCAACAACCTCAAGCCCGGCGAGATCCGTCACGGCAAGGTTTCCTCGGTCGTTGCCTTCGGTGCGTTCGTCGATCTCGGGGGCATGGACGGGCTCATTCACGTGTCCGAGCTGTCGTGGAAGCACGTCGAGCACCCCTCACAGGTCGTGCAGATCGGCGACGAGGTCACCGTGCAGGTTCTCGATGTCGATTTCAGCCGTGAGCGCATCAGCCTCTCGCTGAAGGCCACCCAGCAGGACCCCTGGCAGGAATTTGCCGGGAGCCACGAGGTGGGTCAGTTGGTCTACGGTCGCGTCACCAAGTTGGTGCCGTTCGGAGCATTCGTGCAGGTCGGTGACGGCATCGAGGGTCTCGTTCACATCTCGGAGATGTCGGCACACCACGTCGAGGCCGCAGAACAGGTCGTCACCCCGGGTGAGGAACTCTGGGTGAAGATCATCGATCTCGACCTCGCACGCCGTCGTATCTCCATCTCGATCAAGCAGGCCGCCGAAGGTGGCGAACTCGCTGCCGAGTACCAGGGCCAGTTCCAGGTCGACGAACACGGCAACTGGGTCGGAGGCGACGATTCCGAGCGCGAGGCCGCCTGGGCCGAGTACTACAAGGAATACGGTCAACCGTCCGAAGCGTCGGCCGACGCTCCTGCCGAGTAGCAACGGGTCGAAATGATCCTGATCGGTCTGACCGGCGGGATTGGGTCCGGTAAATCGAGTGTGTCGGCGATTCTTGCCGAGCACGGGGCAGTCATCATCGACGCCGATGCGATCACGCGTGAACTCCAGGCCCCGGGCATGCCACTACTGGGTGAACTCTCGGCTCGCTTCGGCGAAACCATCATCGCCCCCGACGGGTCGCTCGACCGCGCCGCCCTTGCGGCGATCGCTTTTTCCGACCCCGAAGCCCTCGCGGCGCTGAACAAGATCGTGCACCCCGCCGTCGCGAGGGAGATGGACCGGCGGATGAAAGAGGCAGACAGGGCCCCGTGGTGGTGCCGTGTCTTTCCGAGGCTGAAGAGACACAGGGTCGTGGTGCTTGACATACCACTGCTGGCCGAGAACCCACGCAAGGGTCTGTGCGGCACCGTCGTGGTAGATGTCCCTGTGGAACTCGCAGTCGAGCGTCTCGTGAAGTTCCGGTCGATGGCCGAGGATGACGCCCGTGCCCGCATCGCGAAGCAGGCCACACGCGAGCAGCGCCTCGCGATCGCCGACATCGTCGTGAACAACTCCGGTGATCTCGACGATCTTCGCCGCCAGGTCGATGCCGTGTGGGTCTGGGCGAACGCTCTGCAACCGGCGTCTCCTGATGCGGGGTCGCGAACCAGCGCAGCCTGACACCGGCCCTCGGTACGATGCGGGAGTGCCGAACTTCGAGGTTGTGTCCGATTTTTCCCCGGCCGGAGACCAACCAAAGGCAATCGCAGAACTGAGTTCCGGCGTCGAATCGGGCGAACGTTTCCAGACGCTGCTCGGCATCACAGGGTCGGGCAAGTCGGCCACCATCGCCTGGACGATCGAGAAGACGCAACGCCCCACGTTGATCCTGGCCCCCAACAAGAGTCTCGCCGCACAGCTCGCACAGGAGATGAAGGAGTTCTTCCCGAACAACCGGGTCGAGTTCTTCGTGAGCTACTACGACTACTACCAGCCCGAGGCCTACATTCCCTCGAGCGACACCTACATCGAGAAAGACTCGTCGATCAACGAAGAAATCGACCGTCTGCGGCATTCCGCAACCGCGGCACTCCTCACCCGTCGCGACACAATCGTGGTTGCCAGTGTGTCGTGCATCTACGGAATGGGCGACCCCGCCGAGTACAAGGGTCAGCTGCTCGAGGTCCACGTCGGTGTCGACTACGACCAGCGCAGCATTCTGCGACGACTCGTGGATCTGCAGTACGACCGCAACGACATGACTCTCGGTCGTGGCAACTTCCGGGTCAGGGGAGACACGATCGAGGTGCACCCCGCCTACGAAGAGAACGTCGTGCGTATCGAGATGTTCGGTGACACCGTCGACCGCATCACCATGATCGACCCGCTCACGGGTGAGACCCTCTCGGAACCGTCGGAGATCATCGTGTTCCCGGCCACCCACTATGTCGCCGGCGACGACCGTCTCCGCAAGGCGATCAACGGCATAGAGACCGAACTTCAGCAGCAACTCGCCCTCTTCGAGAGCCAGGGCAAACTGCTAGAGGCACAGAGACTGCGGATGCGTACCCAGTACGACCTCGAGATGATCCAGGAGATGGGTTACTGCAACGGCATCGAGAACTACTCGATGCACATCGACGGACGCAAGCCGGGCGAGCCGCCGTTCACGCTTCTCGACTACTTCCCCCGCGATTTCCTGTTGATCATCGACGAGAGCCATGTGGCGGTGCCGCAACTCCATGCACAGTTCGCCGGCGACCGCAGCCGCAAGGACACTCTCGTCGAGCACGGCTTCAGACTGCCGAGTGCCCGTGACAACAGGCCTCTGCGCTTCGAGGAGACGATGGAGCGCATCAACCAGTGCATTTTCATGTCGGCCACGCCCGCCGCTTTCGAACTCAAGCACAGCACCAAGGTCGTGGAGCAGATCGTCCGCCCCACCGGACTCGTTGATCCCGAGGTCATCGTGCGCCCGACAAAGGGCCAGATCGACGACATCATCGAGATGGTACGCGGCCGTGTCGACATCGGCGACCGTGTGCTGATCACCACTCTGACGAAGAAAATGGCCGAGGATCTCACCGAATACCTGCTCGAGCAGGGGCTCAACGTGCGGTATCTTCACTCGAACATCGACACCCTGCAACGAATCGAGATTCTCCGCGGGCTGCGTCTGGGCGAGTTCGACGTGCTGGTGGGCATCAACCTGCTGCGCGAGGGTCTCGACCTGCCGGAGGTCTCTCTGGTGGCGATTCTCGACGCAGACAAAGAGGGTTTCCTGCGCAGCGAGACCTCACTCATACAGATGATCGGCCGCGCCGCGAGAAACGTGGCCGGCCAGGTGGTGATGTACGCCGACAAGATCACGCCGTCGATGGAGCGCGCCATCGGCGAGACCAAGCGGCGTCGTGAGACACAGATCGCCTACAACCTCGAGAACAACATCAACCCCCAGACAATCCGGAAGGCGGTCGGCGACATTCTCTCGGTGCTGACGGGCGATGACGGCACCGCCCCCGTTCCCGGCAAAGGCAACCGGCGCCAGCGAGAACGCGACAAGGTCCAACGAGAGATCAAGTCGATGCCCCAGCAGGACATCGCACGGCTCATCCAGACCCTCGAAGACGAGATGCACGAGGCGGCCACCGATCTCAAGTTCGAGTATGCCGCCCGGCTCCGGGACGAGATAAACGACCTACGTCGCGAACTTCGTGACGCCCGCTAGTCGCTGGGTAGCCTCGGTGCGTGGCTGAGAAAATCGTGGTTCGCGGGGCGCGCGAACACAACCTGAAGAACATCAGCCTCGAGTTGCCCCGTGACAGGCTCATCGTGTTCACGGGCCTGTCGGGCAGCGGCAAGAGTTCCCTGGCGTTCGACACGATCTATGCCGAGGGTCAGCGGCGTTATGTCGAGAGCCTCTCGGCCTACGCGCGCCAGTTCCTCGGCCAGATGGACAAGCCCGATGTCGACGTCATCGAGGGCCTGTCTCCGGCCATCTCGATCGACCAGAAATCTGCCTCGCGGAACCCGAGATCGACGGTGGGCACCATCACCGAGATCTATGACTACCTTCGTCTGCTCTATGCGCGCATCGGTGTGCAGCACTGCCCGAACGACGGAACCCGTCTGCAGCGTCAGACCCCGCAGCAGATTGTCGACCGCATCATGACCCTGCCCGAGGGCACGCGCTTCCAGGTGTTGGCCCCCGTGGTGAAGGGCCGCAAGGGCGAGTACGACACGCTGCTCGCTGACCTCGCCGGACAGGGTTTCGTGCGTGCCCGCATCGACGGCACGGTGCGTGACATAGCCGAGTTCCTGGGTTCGGGCGAGAAACTCGCCCGTTACGAGAACCACACCATCGACATCATCGTCGACCGCCTCGTGCGCCGCGACGACATAGAGCGTCGGCTCACCGACTCTCTCGAGACCGCTCTGAAACTTGCAGAGGGTGTTGCGTCCGTCGAACTCGTCGCCAAGGATGATGCAGAGGGGGAGACCCTCACCTTCAGTCAGCACCTCGCGTGTCCGAAGTGCGGCAGCAGTTTCGAAGAGCCGGCCCCGCGCAATTTCTCTTTCAACTCCCCGTACGGGGCCTGTGAGAACTGTGACGGACTCGGCACCAAGTTCGAGGTCGATGCCGATCTGGTGATCCCCGACAATTCGATGAGTCTCTCTGAGGGAGCAATCGCCCCGTGGCGCAGTGCCCACACCGCCTACTTCCACCGCATGCTCGGCGCGGTGGCCGAGCAGGAAGGCATCGACATGGACAAACCATGGTCGAAACTGCCGGCCAAGCACCAGAAACTCGTTCTGCACGGCAAGGCGGGGGCCATGCAGGTGAAATACCGCAACAGGTTCGGCAAGGTGCGCCAGTTCAGCACCCAGTACGAGGGTGTGATCCCGTGGATCAAACGGCGTCACGCAGATGCAGAAGGCGACTGGACCCGTGAGCAGTTCGAGTCGTACATGCGCGAGGTGCCCTGCCCGTCGTGCAACGGTGCCCGCCTGAAGCCGTCGACTCTTGCAATCACCATCAACGACCGGAACATCTCAGAAGTGTGCGACATGTCGATCGGTGACTCCGCGGACTTCCTCGCCGGACTCACTCTGTCGCAACGCGACGCGATGATTGCCGAACGTGTGACCAAGGAGATCAATGCCCGTCTCGGGTTCCTTCTCGATGTAGGCCTCGATTACCTCACGCTGTCACGGTCTGCCGGCACTCTTGCCGGGGGCGAGGCACAGCGGATCCGTCTTGCGAGCCAGATCGGGTCGGGTCTGGTCGGCACCCTCTATGTTCTCGACGAGCCCAGCATCGGTCTGCATCAACGCGACAACCGCAGGCTGATCGAGACTCTGCTGCGCCTGCGCGACCTCGGCAACACCGTGATCGTGGTCGAGCACGACGAGGAGACCATCAAGGAGAGCGACTGGATCGTCGACATCGGACCCGGAGCAGGCGAGCACGGTGGCGAGGTCGTGTACAGCGGCCCGGTGGCGGGCATCGCGAAGGCAAAAGACTCGGTCACCGGCCGCTACATCTCGGGGGCGGCCACGATCGAGGTGCCGCGCGCCAGACGCCAGCCGTCTGGTTCCGTGATAACCGTGCGGGGTGCGCGGGAGCACAACCTGCGCGATCTCGACGTGGAGATTCCGCTCGGGTGTTTTGTCGCCGTCACCGGTGTCTCCGGAAGCGGCAAGAGCACGTTGATCCGGGACATTCTGCTGCCGGCGATGATGCAACGCATCTACAAGAGCAAGGAAGCCCCGGGCCGGCACAGAACCGTCGAGGGCATCGACGCAATCGACAAGGTCATCGACATGGATCAGTCTCCGATCGGTCGAACGCCGCGGTCGAACCCTGCCACGTACACGGGGGTGTTCGACTCGATCCGCAAGCTGTTCGCTGCGGCCCCAGAAGCAAAGGTGAGGGGTTACCAGCCCGGGCGGTTCAGTTTCAACGTGCAGGGCGGTCGTTGCGAGGCGTGCTCGGGCGACGGCACCATCAAGATCGAGATGCATTTCCTGCCCGATGTCTACGTGCCCTGCGAGGTCTGCAAGGGTGCCCGGTACAACCGCGACACGCTCGACATCACGTTCAAGGGCAAGAACATCGCCGAGGTGCTCGACATGCCGATCGCCGATGCGCTCGAGTTCTTCGCGAACCAGCCGTCGATCGCGCGCCACATGCAGACACTCGTCGACGTCGGGCTCGGCTACGTGCGCCTGGGCCAGTCGGCGCCCACGCTGTCGGGCGGCGAGGCCCAGCGCGTGAAACTCGCGAGCGAACTGGCCAAGCGGTCGACGGGGCACACGATGTACCTGCTCGACGAGCCCACCACCGGACTTCATTTCGAGGACGTGCGCCGTCTTCTCACGGTGCTGTCGCGGTTGGTCGACCAGGGCAACAGTGTGCTGGTCATCGAGCACAACCTCGACGTCATCAAGACAGCAGACTGGATCATCGATCTGGGTCCCGAGGGCGGCAGTGGCGGCGGAGACGTCGTCGGTACGGGCACGCCGGAACACATCGCGACACTCGGCCAGAGCCACACGGGCCGTTTCCTCGCGCCGTTGCTCGGCATGCCCGAGCCCAAGGCGGCGTCGGTCAAGGCATCTGCCACGCGGAACCCGACGACGAAGAAGCCCGTCGCAAAGAAACAAGCCGCCAAGAAGCCGGACAGCGCCCGCGTCTCGAAGACCCCGGCCAAGAAGCGCGCGGCCGGGTCGAAGAAGTAGCCGTGGCTGTCGAGCGCCCGCCGGCCGGAACGATTCCCACCTCGCCGGGCTCGTACCAGTTCAAGGACGAGCACGGCCGGGTGATCTACGTGGGCAAGGCCGCGAACCTCCGCAGCCGTCTCTCGAGTTATTTCCAGGACCACGCACAGATGCACCCGCGAACCGTCGCGATGGTGACTGCGGCCAGGTCGGTCGAGTGGATCGAGGTGCGCAACGAGGTCGAGGCACTCATGCTCGAGTTCTCTCTCATCAAGCAGCACCGGCCACGGTTCAACGTGCGCCTGCGTGACGACAAGAGCTATCCGTTCCTTGCGGTCACTCTCGACGAGGAATGGCCCCGCGCAGTGGTGATGCGCGGCACCAAGCGCAAGGGCACCCGGTACTTCGGCCCGTACGCACATGCGTGGGCGATACGCGAGACCCTCGACCTGTTGCTTCGCACCTTCCCGGTGCGCACCTGCTCGCAGGGCAAGTTCAACCAGCACCAGCGACTCGGCAGACCGTGCCTTCTCTTCCACATCGAGAAGTGTTCGGGGCCGTGTGTCGGGGAGGTTGGTGCAGAGACCTATGCACGACACGTGAACGACCTCGTCTCTTTTCTCGACGGCGACACTGACGCGGTGGTGAACGCCCTGCAGGAGGAGATGTCGCAGGCGTCGGGCGCCCTCGAGTTCGAGCGGGCCGCTCGGTTGCGAGACCGACTCGGCGGGGTGCTGCGGGCCATCGAGAAGCAGCAGATGGTGGGCGAGCGCGACGAGGACCTCGACGTCATCGGCATCGCCGACGACGAACTCGAGGCGGCCATCCAGGTCTTTTTCGTTCGAAAGGGACGCGTCGTCGGGCGCAAGGGGTTCGTGCTCGACAAGGTCGAGGATCTCTCGCCCGGCGGGGTGATCGACAGGGTGCTCGAGGAGATGTACGGCGACCAGCCACCTCTCGGCATTCCCTCACACGTGCTTGTCCCGGTGATGCCCGAGCACGCGGAGACATATGCCGAATGGTTGAGGCATCTCAAGGGGTCGAACGTGCAGTTCCGCGTGCCACTGCGCGGCGACAAGCGTGAGCTGCACGAGATGGTGACGAAGAACGCGCGGGAAGAGTTCCTCCGTCACCGCATGAAGCGTGCAAGCGACCACAACTCACGCAGCCGCGCTCTCTCCGAACTGCAGGACCAGTTGCAGTTGCCCGAGGCCCCCCTGCGCATCGAGTGCTACGACATGGCCCATCTGCAGGGCACCGATTACGTGGGCTCGATGGTGGTCATGGAAGACGGGATCCCCAACAAGAGGGAGTACCGGCGTTTCAAGGTCAAGGATGTCCCCGGGAACGACGACTACGCCGCCATGAGAGAGGTTCTCACCCGTCGGCTCACTGCCTACATCGAGGAACGCGACCAGCCCGTGGCCGACCGTGGCGAGAAACCGGGGAGATTTGCGTACCCGCCGCAGCTTCTGCTGGTTGACGGAGGCAAGGGACAACTGAAAGTAGCCGTCGAGGTGGTGGGCGAACTTGGTCTTGCCGACGAGATACCTGTCGCAGCCCTCGCGAAGCGCTTCGAAGAGGTGTACGTGCCGGGCCAGCAGGAGCCCGTGCGTATTCCCCGCGGCTCCGAGGGACTGTTCATGCTGCAGCGCATCAGGGACGAAGCGCACCGGTTCGCGAACACCTTCCATCGGGAACTGCGCGCAAAGCGCATGGTCTCGTCGTCGCTCGACGGGATCGCAGGACTCGGGGAGACACGGGCGAAGAGGCTGGTGAAAGAACTCGGTGGTGTGAACGCAGTGAAGGCCGCATCGCTCGAGGACCTGCAGTCGCTCTCGTGGCTGCCCGATGCGGTTGCCCGCGCCGTCCACGAGAAGTTTCATCCCGGCACATAGTCTGACCATGTGTCAGAAGACGGTTTGTGGCTGAAACATGCCCAGTGGTGGATCGACGGATTCACCGGTGGTGTCGACCCGGAATACGAGGAGCAGATCATTCCCCTCGCCTGCGAGGAGTTGCTCGGGTTCGAACAGATTCTCGATGTCGGGTGCGGTGAGGGCCAGATCTCGAGAGCGTTGGCTCAGCAGGGGTCGGAGGTTCTCGGGGTCGACCCCACTCCCCGCAACATCGAAGTCGCGGTCGAACGGGGTGGCGGCCCCCGCTACGAGATCGGCAACGCAGCACGACTGCCGTTGCCGGACTCTTCGGTCGACGCCGTTGTCGCGTGCCTCGTCTTCGAGCACATCGACGACGTCGACGGGGCGATCTCCGAGGTGGCGAGAGTGCTGAGACCGGGCGGACAGTTCAGTTTCTTCCTGAACCATCCCTTGCTGCAGACGCCGGGCAGCGGGTGGATCGACGACCACATCATCGACCCACCGGAGCAGTACTGGCGCATCGGTCCCTATCTGGTGGAGACCGAATCGGTCGAGGAAGTCGAGAAGGACGTTCACATCCGTTTCCTCCACCGACCCTTGAGTCGCTACGTCAACTCGTTGATCGCCCACGGTCTGCGCATCGAACGGATGCACGAGCCGGCGCCACCGCCGGGCTTCCTGCAGCGTGCACCCGAGTACGCGCTTGCCCACACGGTGCCCCGGTTGCTCTACCTGCGCTCCGTCAAGCTGGCCGACCGAATGGCTAACCTGCGCTCGTGACAGACATTCTCGTGGTGACGGGACTCTCGGGGGCCGGTCGTTCGCAGGCTGCCGACGACCTCGAGGACTTCGGATGGTTCGTTGTCGACAATCTCCCGGTGGTGCTGATCGACAAGGTTGTCGAACTGACGGGAGAAGCGGGAGGCGAGATCCCCAAATTGTGTCTCGTCGTCGGACACTCACGGCACCAGGCCGCGATTCTTGACGCCGTGAGGCAGCTTCGTTCACAGGGCCACACCGTGCGCATCCTGTTTCTCGAGGCGTCGACCCGGGAACTGGTCCGTCGCTACGAGGCAACGCGCAGGCGTCACCCGATGAGCGACGGCGTCAAGGGGCTCGAATCAGTCATAGAGATGGAACGCCAGGCAATGAGCCCCGTGAAGGCGGTCGCCGACCTTCTGATCGACACCACGGGTCTCACCGTGCACCAACTCAAGCACCAGTTGGTCGGTCTGTTCGGCCCAGAGAACCCGGGTGACCAGCTGCAGGTGTCCATCACGTCGTTCGGGTTCAAGAACGGCGTGCCGATCGACGTCGACATGGTGCTCGACGTGCGATTCCTTCCGAATCCGCACTGGGACGAAACGCTCAGGCCGTTCTCGGGTCTCGACGAGCCCGTCAGGGATTTCGTTCTCGGTCAATCGATGACAGACGATTTCATGTCGCGTGTCGACGACCTGCTCGCATTGATTCTTCCCGCTTATGTCGCCGAGGGCCGCAGTTATCTCACGATCGGCATCGGCTGCACCGGAGGTCGCCACCGTTCTGTCGCGGTGGTCGAGGAACTGGCGCGAAGACTTGCGGCCTCGGGGTATCACCCCCGGGTCACTCATCGGGACATGCATCTCTAGGGCGAATCCCGCCCCCGTTTGGGTCACGAACTAGGGTCGAGGGGTGGCCATGGACCCCCGCGGCCACACTGCATGACCGCATGAAAGGATCACCCACCGTGACAGTACGAGTCGGAATCAATGGTTTTGGACGCATCGGGCGCAATTTCTTCCGCGCCATCGCCTCGCGAGGGGCAGACATCGAGATCGTCGCGGTGAACGACCTGGGTTCGTTGAAGACGATGGCCCATCTGCTCAAGTACGACTCGGTGCTCGGGGTTCTCCCGAACAACATCTCGGCCGTCGAGGGGGGCATCAGTGTCGACGGCAAGGTGCTGAAAGTGCTTGCCGAGCGCGACCCCAAGGCTCTCCCGTGGGGAGATCTGGGGGTCGACATGGTCATCGAATCGACCGGCATCTTCACCGACCGCGACAAGGCGGCGATGCACCTCGAGGCCGGTGCCCCGTTGGTCATCGTGTCGGCTCCCTCGAACGGCGCAGACGCAACCTTCGTCTACGGCGTCAACCACAACGACTTCGACCGCTCGAAGCACAAGGTGATCTCCAACGCGAGCTGCACGACCAACTGTTTCGTGCCGCTGGTGAAGGTGCTCGACGACGCGTTCGGGGTCGAGAACGGTCTCATGACGACGGTTCACGCCTACACCGGCGACCAGTCGTTGGTCGACGGCCCGCACAGTGACCTGCGCCGTGCGCGCGGTGCCGCCATCAACATCACGCCGACCAGCACCGGTGCCGCAAGGGCCACCAGCCTGGTGATGGAGTCGATGAAGGGAAAGCTCGACGGAACCGCGCTCAGGGTTCCCGTGCCCACTGGGTCCATCACGGACTTCGTGGCGAATCTCTCGAAGCCCGCGACCGTCGACGAGATCAACGCGGCCTTCAGGGCCGCCGCAGACGGCCCGCTGAAGGGAGTTCTCGAGTACACATCTGACCCGATCGTCTCGAGCGACATCGTGACCAACCCGCACTCGTGCGTCTTCGACAGCGACCTCACGATGAGCATGGGCACCCTGGTCAAGGTGCTCGGTTGGTACGACAACGAGTGGGGCTACTCGAACCGGCTCGTCGACCTCGTTCTGCACGTCGCAAAGAAATAGGGGAGCCGTGGCGCGCGTACCGACGCTCGAGGACCTTGGTGACGTTTCGGGCAAGCGCGTGTTGGTGCGCACCGATTTCAACGTGCCGATGGAGGGCCCCGACGATGCACGGGTGATCACAGACGACTTCCGTATACGTGCTGCCCTGCCGACGATCGAATGGTTGACATCCCGCGGGGCGCAGGTTGTGTGCGCGAGTCACCTCGGTCGCCCGAAAGGGAAACCGACCCCGAAGTACTCGATGAAGCCGGTGCGGGACCGGTTGGCAGAGCTGGCGCCGGGCGTCGAACTGCTCGAGAACCTCCGGTTCGACCCGGGCGAGGAGTCGAATTCCCCCGAGTTCGCGGCCTCGTTGATACGAAACATCGACATGTACGTCAACGACGCATTCGGTGCCGCACACCGAGCTCATGCATCGATCGTCGGGCCGCCACGTACTCTTCCGTCTGCCGCGGGCCGGCTGCTGCAGCGTGAGGTCGAGGTGCTCGGGAGTCTCCGCTCGAGCCCAAAGCGCCCGTTCGTCGCCGTTCTCGGCGGCGCGAAGGTGAGCGACAAACTCGGGGTCATCGAGTCGTTGTTGCAGGTGGTCGACGCTTTGGTGATCGGGGGAGGGATGTGTTTCACGTTCCTCGCTGCACGGGGCAACCCGGTCGGGGCATCGATATGTGAACTCGACCAGGTGTCGACCTGCAAGAGACTTCTCGACAGCGGAAAGCCCATCCATCTCCCCGAGGACCTCGTGGGTCTCGATGCCGCCGGCAACTACGCAACGTTCGGCAACAGGCTGCCCGAGGGCGCCAAGGGTCTCGACATCGGCCCCGGCAGCGCCGCCGCGTTCTCCGACGTGATCATGGAAGCACGTACCGTCTTCTGGAACGGCCCGATGGGCATGTTCGAGGACGAACGGTTTGCCGCAGGCACAAGAACCGTGGCAGAGGCCGTTGCGGCCACCAAGGCGTTCACCGTTGTCGGTGGCGGTGACAGTGCGGCCGCACTCGCACAGTTCAAGCTCGACGACGACGTCGACCATGTGTCGACCGGTGGCGGGGCATCGCTCGAGCTTCTCGAGCTCGGTGACCTGCCGGGTCTCGCCGCACTGAGAGGAGCCCCGAATGTCAGGTAGCCCACGACGGCCGATCATCAGCGGCAACTGGAAGATGCACCAGAACCATTACGAAGCAATCCAGTTGATGCAGAAACTCGCCTACCTGATCGGCAAGGACGACTTCAACGAGGTCGATGTCTCCGTGCACCCGCCGTTCACCGACATCCGCAGCGTGCAGACGATCATCGAGGCCGACAGATTGAGCTTCTTGCTCGGGGCCCAGCACTGTCACTTCGAGGAAAAGGGTGCCTTCACAGGCGAGGTTGCCCCGTCGTTTCTGTCGAAGTTGTCGGTGAAGTACGTGATCTGCGGGCACAGCGAGCGACGGGAGATCTTCGGTGAGACCGACGACACCGTCGCGAAGAAGGTGCGGGCAATCCTTGCGAACGACATGACGCCGATCGTGTGCGTGGGTGAGACGCTCGCAGAACGGGAGGCGGGCCAGACATCTGACAAGGTTCTCGGTCAGGTGCGGGCGGCTCTCTCCCCGCTGAACGCCGATCAGGTTGCGTCGTTGGTGGTCGCCTACGAGCCCATCTGGGCAATCGGCACCGGCAGGACCGCGACGGCCGAAGACGCCCAGGAAACCTGCGGACTCATCAGACGCGAGGTGGCTGTGCTGTCGGGTGCAGAGGCTGCCTCATCGGTGCGTGTCCAGTACGGGGGGTCAGTGAAAGCCGCGAACATCGCCGAGTTGATGGCCCAGCCCGACATCGACGGGGCCCTTGTCGGGGGAGCCAGTCTCGACCCTGACGAATTCGCCCGCATCGTGCAGTACCGTTTGCACTAGGGGGTCGGCATGTCGGCAACATTCTCGGACACGGGTTCGTACGTCGGTGACGTGAGCGTTGCGGCGTCGATCGAAGGCAAGTCGCCCCGTCAGCTCGCGTGGATGCGCTTCCGCCGTGACCGTTTTGCGATGGTGGCAGCGGGGGTGGTGTTGTTCTACGTGGTGGTCGCCGCTCTTGCCCCGGTGATCTGCGCGGTTCTCGGCATCAGCCCGTACGAACTCGACGGCGATGCCCTCAATGATTACGGTCTGCCGGACGGTCCGTTCGGCGGAATATCGAGCGAACACTGGTTGGGGGTCGAACCGGGAACCGGTCGCGACATTCTTGCGAGGCTGCTGTACGGCGCCCGCGTGTCATTGTTGGTCGGTTTTGTCGGCACCCTGTTGACAACAACGCTCGGTGTGATCATCGGCATCTTTGCCGGGTACCGACGCGGAAGAGTCGACGCAGTGATCGGCCGTGTGATGGACCTCACCCTCGCGTTCCCGTCTTTCCTGTTGATCATCGCTCTCACGAGACCCTTCACCCAACGCCTCGAGTCGCTCGGGGTGCCCGAAGGGAACCCTGCCCGCCTCACGTACATCGTGCTCGTTCTCGCCACGTTCGGGTGGGTGTACGTGGCACGTGTGGTGCGCGGCCAGACACTGTCGTTGCGCGAACGAGAGTTCATCGAGGCCGCCCGGGCGAGCGGGGCGGGCACCGGCCACATCATCTTCAAGCAGATCCTGCCGAACCTGTGGGCCCCCGTCATCGTGATCGTCTCTCTGAGCCTGCCCGGGTACGTGGCGACCGAGAGCACCCTGTCTTTCCTCGGTCTCGGCATGTTGCCTCCCGCGGCGTCGTGGGGGGTGATGCTGGGCGACTCCATCAAGTACTACAGGGCCGACCCCACGTATCTGTTCATTCCGGGGACCGCCCTGATCGTTCTGGTGCTGGCCTTCAACATCCTTGGAGACGCTGTGCGAGATGCGCTCGACCCCAAGGCCGACCGCCAGAGCATCTCGTAAGACTTTTCCTTGCCGGTTGTTTGCGCCCTGTGGCAGCCCGACTAAGGTGACAAGTATTCATTCGGGCCATCCGGGCCCCAGTGGGGAGGAAACATGACCAAGCGTCGAATCATCGGTGCCGTCAGCTTTGCCCTCGTTGCCTCACTCGTCGCCGCCTCGTGCGGTGGCGATTCGGGCAGCGGCGGTGGAGACGGCGAGCCCAAGAAGGGCGGAACCATCCGCATCCTGACAAGCGGTGAGCAGATTGCCCACCTCGACCCGCAGCGCAACTACACGGGTACCGACCTCGCATTCGCGGGTTCGACCATGCACCGTTCGCTGACCAGCTACAAGTACGAAGAGGGCGACGCCGGCTCGGAGATCGAGGGCGACCTCGCAACCGACACCGGTACGTTCACCAACGAAGGAAAGACATGGTCGTTCACCCTGCGTGACGGCATCACCTTCGAGGACGGCTCCGCCATCACCTGTGCAGACGTTGCCTACGGTGTGTCACGTTCTTTCGCGACCGACACCATCACCGACGGTCCTTCGTACGCGATGACCTACATCGACGTCGAGGACTACCCGGGCCCGTACAAGGCCACTGCAGAGCAGCAGGCCGCCTACGACGAGGCAGTTTCGTGTGACGGCAACACCATCACCTTCAACCTGAAGAACCCGGTGGCCGACTTCAACTACACCACCACGTTGCTCACCTTCAGCCCTGTGCCGAAGGCATCGGACACCGGTGAGAAGTACGACATGAGCCCGGTTTCGTCCGGACCATACAAGATCGAGAGCTACGAGATCGGAAAGTCGCTTGTACTCGTGCGCAACGAGAACTGGAACCAGGACTCCGACCCGCTTCGCAAGGCCTACGCCGACTCGATCATCTACGAGTTCGGTCTCGAAGAGGCAACGATCGACGAGCGCATGATTGCCGATGTCGGTGACGACCAGTTCGCAGTGGCAGAAGGCATCCAGCCGGAGAACCTGCAGACGATCTTCGAGGGTGACGAGGCACTCAAGTCGCGTGCAATCGACTACTACGACCCCTATGTGTCGTACACGAACCTCAACAACGAGCGTCTGTCGTGCTACGAGGTCCGCAAGGCCATCTACCTTGCACTCGACCGCGACGCGCTCCGCAAGGCGGGCGGTGGCCCTTACACCGGTGACTACGCCGACGGTTTCGTCAAGCCCGCACTGGCTCTCGACTACGCAAAGTCGACGATGCCCGAGGGTCTCAACGAAGACGGCACGGCCAATGTCGAGGCAGCCAAGGCTGCTGTCGCCGAAGCCGAGACCAAGTGCCCCGATGTGGTGAAACTCGCCCAGGACGGCCTGAACTTCTACTACCCCGACACCCCGGTGTGGCAGAAGGCCCTCGCCATCTGGCAGGACAACCTCGGTGCGATCGGTTTCAAGATCAACCCCGAGGCTGTCGAGCCGAGCAACTACTGGCCGACGGTCATGAACCCCGAGACCCAGTACGACGTCGCACGCGGCGGCTGGGCACCCGACTGGGCAAATGCCTCGACGGTGATCCCGGAGCTGTTCACCACCGGTGGTGGCTTCAACCTGACCCGCAACTCGAAGGACCCTGATTACGCAGAGTTCGAGGGTCTGGTCAATGCGGCACGGGTGAACCTCGACCGCGTTGCACAGGGCAAGCAGTGGCAGGAACTCAACCAGTACGTGGTCGACCGCCTGTGGGCGCTGCCCGGCACCTTCCTCAAGTCCCAGAGCATCTGGGGCTCGAAGGTGGGCAACACCTTCCAGTGGGGACCCTTCGGAGCGTTCTGCTTCGGCAACCTCTACGTCAAGTAAGAGGCTCGTACACAACTAAGTTCGAGGGGGCACCGTCAACGGCGGTGCCCCCTTCGATCTTTCCGTCACCCGATTCACCCCGAACAGGCCCGAGATGTTGCTCTTCATCACCCGCAGATTGATGTTTGCGATGGCTCTTCTGCTTGCCGTCTCGCTGTTCACCTACCTCCTGTTTGCGATGCTGCCGTCAGACCCGGCGGCGCTCACCTGCAGCAAGAACTGCAAGCCCGAGATAATCGAGGCAAACCGCATTCGCCTCGGATACGACAAGCCGATTCTCGAGCAGTACTGGCTCTTCCTGAAGGGCATCTTCGTCGGACGCGACTACGGAGTCGGACAGGCCGCCTTCTCGTGCCCTGCTCCGTCGCTCGGGTATTCGTACGGTCAGCACGAATGCGTGACGACCCTCATCGCGCGCACCTTCCCTGTGACTGCATACCTTTCCATCGGTGCATTCATTCTGTGGATGACCCTCGGCATCAGCCTCGGCTCGGTGGCGGCCCTGAAGCGCGGCCGCTGGCAGGACCGGGCCGCAACGACCTTCAGTGCGGTGGGTGTCAGCCTGCCTACTTTCTACATCGGGCTTCTCGTGCTCTTCTCGTTCTGCATCTGGCTGCGCCTGTTGCCGTTCCCGTCGTACGAGTCACCGTTCGAGGACCCCAAGTCGTTCTTCCTCACCATGCTGCTGCCGTGGTTGACCCTTGCCGTTCTCTCCGCAGCCAGCTACACACGCCTGACGCGCAACGGCATGCTCGAGGCGATGAACGAGGACTTCGTTCGTCTGGGCATCGCCAAGGGCCTTCGTCGGCGCACGATTTTGCGTCGCTACGTGTTGCGCTCGGCGCTCGTGCCGATCGTGACCATCGCGGGCCTTGACTTCGCCGCGCTGCTCGGCGGGGCCATCATCACCGAGAGCGTTTTCTCGCTGCCGGGAATGGGACGCATGTCGATCAGGGCCGTTGTCGAGTCGGATCTTCCGGTGCTCGTCGGCACCACGATGGTCGCCGCCGTCTTCATCGTGCTCGCCAATGTCATTGTCGACATCCTGTACGGGGTGCTCGACCCGAGGGTGCGAACGAAGTGACGTCCGTGCCCCTTCTGTCTGTCGAGTCCCTGACCGTATCTTTCGAGACGCCCGACGGTGTCGTGCGCGCGGTGAACGATGTGTCGTTCGAGCTGAGCGCGGGTGAGACTCTCGGCATCGTCGGGGAATCGGGTTCGGGCAAGTCCGTCACAGCCTCGTCGATTCTCCGGCTCAACAGTTCGAACACCTCGACGACGACCGGTCGTGTTCTGCTCGACGGCCGTGATGTTCTGACCCTCTCCGATGCCGACATGCGGGCTGTCAGGGGACAGGACGTCGCAATGGTGTTCCAGGACCCGCTGTCTGCTCTCAACCCGTACTACACCGTGGGCGACCAGATCGCCGAGGCCTACCTGGTGCATCACCCCAAGGCCCCTGCAGAAGAGGTGCGCGGGAAGGTCATCGGCATGCTCGAGAAGGTGGGTATTCCGAACCCGACCAGGCGGATCGACGAGTACCCCCACCAGTTCTCGGGCGGAATGCGCCAGCGCATCGTCATCGCAATTGCGCTCATCAATTCACCGAGGGTGTTGATCGCCGACGAGCCGACCACGGCACTCGACGTGACCGTGCAGGCACAGATTCTCGACCTGATGCTCGACCTGCAACGCGAGACCAACATGGCCATCATCCTGATCACCCACGACCTCGGTGTCATCGCCGAGGTCGCTGACTCGACGCTGGTCATGTACGGCGGCCGGATCGTCGAGAAGGCAGACGTCGGGTCGATCTTCCGCCAGCCGACCCACCCGTACTCGTGGGGTCTCCTCGGTGCGGTCGGGAGCCTCGAAACCAGCACACGTGGCCACCTCAGCACGATCCCGGGCACGCCCCCGTCGTTGATATCGATCCCGTCGGGGTGTTCGTTCCATCCGCGGTGCGCGCACTCACTCGGCCCCGACTCGCCCTGCACGACCGCGGTGCCCGCGCTGCGCCAGGTGCAGGGAACCTCGTCGTGGAGTGCATGTCACCTTCCCGGCGAACAACTCGTCAGCATCGGGCGCAGAGAGGTGCTGCAATGAGCAGTCCTGCAATCGAGGCTCGCGCTCTGGTCAAGTATTTCCCGACCGGTTCGTCGGGTCTTCTCGGGCGCTCGACCAACACCGTGAAAGCGGTCGACGGAGTGTCGTTCTCGATCGAGCACGGAAAGACCCTGGGCGTCGTCGGCGAGTCGGGTTGCGGCAAGTCGACACTTGCGAGGCTCGTGACACGACTGATCGAGGTCACCTCTGGTGAGGTCTTGATGGACGGCCGCGACATCACGTCGTTGTCCGGCAGGGAACTGCGCACCGCCCGAAGAAAGATGCAGATGATCTTCCAGGACCCGTACTCGTCGCTCAACCCGAGACACAGTGTCGGCCAGATCATCAGTGCTCCGCTCGAGGTGCAGGGCATCGAACCGGCCCAGGGCGTCAAGACGCGGGTGCAGGAACTGATGGAACTCGTCGGGCTGAACCCCGAGCATTACAACCGATACCCGCACGAATTCTCGGGTGGTCAGCGTCAACGCATCGGAATCGCCCGGGCGCTGGTGCTCGACCCGACCGTTCTCGTCGCCGACGAACCGGTGTCGGCACTCGACGTCAGCATCCAGGCACAGATCCTGAACCTGCTCGAGACACTTCAGGCAGAGCTCGGTCTCACCTACATGTTCATCGCGCACGATCTGTCTGTGGTGCGACACATCGCCGACGACGTCGCGGTCATGTATCTCGGCAAGATCGTCGAGCTCGGACCCGCAGCCTCCGTGTACGCCACTGCCCGGCATCCCTACACCACGGCTCTGTTGTCTGCAGTGCCGGTCGCCGATCCGACGCGCAGGGGCAGGGAAGGGCGCATCCGCCTGACGGGCGACGTACCCTCTCCGGTCGACCCGCCGTCAGGGTGTCGCTTCCGCACACGGTGCTGGAAGGCCACAGACCTGTGTTCGCAGCAAGAACCTGCTCTTGTCGAAGTGGGCACGGGTCACTCTGTGGCGTGTCACCACCCCATGGAGGTTCCGGTGTCCGTGGGGGACTCCCGCGCCTGAAGGGTAGGCTGAAAAACCGTGCGTACGTTGATGCTTTATCTCACCGTCACCATCAATGTGGTGTCCATGTTGTCGCTGATCGTCGGGGTGCTCCTGCACAGCGGTCAGGGTGGCGGTCTCTCGGACATGTTCGGCGGTGGCGGGGCAAGCCTCGGCTCGGCCGCTGCCGAGAAGAACCTCAACCGCATCACCACGGTGCTTGCCACAGTCTGGCTCTTCACTGTGATTGCGCTGGGCTTCCTGCTGCAGAGTTGACCCGTGGCTTCCCGGGACAACCTGGGTAGCCTGAAGGTTCCTCGTCGAAGTGGCGGAATAGGCAGACGCACCAGCTTGAGGGGCTGGCGCCCGTTAGGGCGTGGGGGTTCAAGTCCCCCCTTCGACACCAATGCGATTGACGAAGATTGTCGCCACCCTCGGCCCGGCCACGTCGAGCATCGAAGGGATCCGCGGGCTGGTCGATTCCGGTGCCTCGGTACTGAGACTCAACTGTTCGCATCTGTCGACCGCAGCATTGACCGAGACGATCTCCCTGGTGCGTTCGGCGGCGCCGGAGACGGCGATCCTTGTCGACATACAGGGCCCGAAACTGAGGTTCTCCCGCGAACCGGCTGATCTGTTGCCCGGATCCCGGGTGTCTTTCACCCTCGCCGAACTCGGCATCGACACCACGAGCAGGGGCGGCACGCGCGGCATCGCACCGGGCCACCGCATCTTGATGGATGACGGCCGCATAGAGACGGTCGTCGAATCTTGCGACGGTGACACGGTTGTCGTCTCGGTGGTGACCGGCGGAGTGGTGAAGACGGGCAAGGGCGTGAACCTTCCCGACACCGAGATCACGGGCGGCGTGTTGTCCGACAAAGACATCGACGACCTGAGGGTTGCGCGTGAGGCGGGGGTCGAGATTGTCGCGGTGTCGTTCGTGCAGACCCCGGGCGACGTGGTCCGGGTGCGTGAACTCGTGGGTGACAACGTGCTGGTGTTCGCCAAGATCGAACGCCCCCAGGCTCTCGAGCGCATCGACGAGATCTGTGCTGTGTCAGACGGGGTGATGGCTGCGCGGGGAGACCTGGGGGTCGAGACGCCCTACGAGGGTGTGCCGGCGGCACAGACCAAGATCGCACTGAGCGCCCTTGCCCGCGGGGTGATCTCGATCTGTGCGACCGAGATGCTCGAGTCGATGATCACTGCCACTCGACCCACCAGAGCAGAGGTGGCAGACGTCAGCGGGGCTGTGCGCGACGGATACGACGCCGTGATGCTCTCGGGCGAGACCGCTGTGGGTTCCCATCCTTTTGATGCGGTGACAGCGATGGCGCGGATCTGCGAGGCCGCAGAGCGTCGTGTCTCGATGCCGAACTATTTCGCCGATGCGAATCCGGTCGATGCGGCAGTCACCGCGGCGGCGAGCGCACTCGCAAAGCGCATCTCGGCCGACGTGATCCTGTCGATCACATTCACCGGCTACTCGGCACGGTTGCTGTCGTCGTGTCGTCCGTCCTGTGTGATTGTGGCCGCGACCCCCGGGGTCGACAAGGCCAGGCGCCTCAACGTGTGCCGCGGTGTGTACCCCCTGGTGGCACCGCGGGACGGCAACATCACCTCGGCGATCACGACGGCGGTCGAGACCGCCCGCGGTCACGGGCTGGTGAAGTCGGGCGACACGATCGTGGTGTGCGCATCGCGTCTCAACCCGCGGTCTGACGCCGACACGATCCTGCTGCACGTGGAGGGCTAGGACATCGGCCGCAGGTGCTTCTTCACCGCGAGGAAATAGCCGGCGGTGGCGAGCATCGCCGCACCGCACGCGGAGAAGACCAGCGGTGCCGAGTCGATGCGTCTCGCCACGAACCCGACGACGAGCGCGCCCGTGGGGGCCAGACCGCTCATCAACAGCGAATGAATCGCCATCACGCGACCCATCACCGGCGCCGGGGTGTTGTTCTGGATGAGCGTCTGGTTGAGGTTCATGTAGAACCCCCCGCCGATGCCCCAGAGGAAGAGAAAGAGGCCCATCATCGGTATCGAGTTCGACTGACCGAGCACGATCTGCACGCTCGACCCCCAGCAGAGTCCGCACATGAACCACATTCCCTTGCGCACCATCTTGTGGTTGAAGCGCATGATTCCCATCGAGATGAGGAACTGGCCGACCCCCAGCAGTGCGAACAGGGCGGTCGTCTGGCTGCCCGTCGCCCCGACCTGTTCGCGGGCGATCTGGGGTCCGAGAACTATCCACGGCGCCATCATGAACAGCGTCGATGCCGACAGCAACACGTAGAACGACCGCACCGCCTCGTTGTCGCGGATGAAATGAACCCCGCCGAGAATCTCTTCCCGCAGAGGCGCGCGCTTCGGCACCTCACGCTGCGGAATACGAAGGGGGAGCAGGGCCAGAAATCCGACCACATACAGCACGGCCTGCAACCAGAATGCGCCCTCGATGCCCCATTGCTTGATGACGGGTCCGGCGGTGGCAGGCCCGATGATGAGCCCGATGTTCGACCCGATCGTGCTGACGGCGATGGCGCCGACGAGTTTGTCGCCGGGCACGACTGCAGGCAGGAGTGCGGTGCGCACGGGTGTCCCTAGCGCGATGAAGATTCCCGCCACGAACGACCCCGCGATGGCCCATGAGATGGTGATGCGGTCGGTCGAGACCATCGTTGCGATCGTGACGGTGATCGTGAGGGCACCGAGCTGGCTGGTCATCAGCAGCAGGCGACGGTCGAGCCGGTCGCTCATCACACCCACGGGCAGGGAGATGAGAAGCGCGGGAACTCCCATCACGAAGAGAATGATGCCGCTGATGTCAGACTTGGCGCCAAGGTCGAGCGCGAGCCACACGAAGGCGAACCGTTGGGTGCTCTGCACGAGGATGAACAGAAAGCTGTTGGTCCACAGAAGACGGAAGGCCGGTATTCGCATCAATTCCAGCGGTTTGATGCCCCCCGAGTTCGCCACACCCCAATCGTGACAGGTCGCGGCCCGACGCGAGCCATCAGAGACAGGAATACACGGCCTCGATCAGGGCCCTGTTGCGGGGGTTCTGCCAGCGCGGACCCATCTGGTTCATCACGTACCCGAATCCGATTCGGTTCTCGGGGTCTGCGAAACCGACGGAGCCCCCGGCACCGTAATGCCCGAACGACGCCTGGACGGGGCCGAAATTGCGTTCGGGCAGGGGGATCTGGAAACCGTGGGCAAAACGCGAGACCCGACCCAGAACGCGGTCGTCGCCGCAGGAGACTTCTGCGGTTGCCAGGGCGAGAACAGATGAGGGGAGCAACTCGTCGGTGCGCGACAGCGAGTCGTACATCGCGGACACGCCCCGTGCCGTTGCATGCATGTTGGTGCTCGGAATCTCTGCCTCGCGCCAGCGGGGAGTGTTGACGGTTCCCGATCCGGAGAGTCCGGGCGGGTTGTAATACGTGTTGTACTGCAGCAACTGCTCGTCTGTGAGACCGACGGGCGGTTCGTCGGGCACAGGGTTCCCGGGCCACTCGAACTCGGCCATCCGTGCGTGCAGGTGAGCTGCGCATCCGAGGTGAATGTCTGCCTGCAGCGGGCCCGCGATGCGTTCGTTGATGAGTTGACCGACGGTTTTGCCAGTCGTGCGACGTATCACCTCACCGATGAGGAATCCGAAGGTGTTGACGTGGTAGCCGTGCGTTCCGCCGGGCTCCCACCAGGGTTGCTCTGCTGCAAGCGCCCCGGTCATCGATTCCCAGTCGTACATCGCGAACCGCGGCAGGGGTTGTCTGACGGCAGGCAGACCGCAACGATGCCCGAGAATGTCACGCACGGTGAGGCTGTGCTTGCCGTGTCGTTCGAACCCCGGCCACACGTCGGCAACCACCGTGTCGTACCCGAACTCACCGCGTGCCACGCACTGCGCGGCCACCAGGGCCGTCACCCCCTTGCCTATGGAGAAGACGTTGACCAGTTGGTCCGGCGCCCAGTCTCTCGAACGCGCCGGGTCGGCATGCCCGCCCCACAGGTCGACGACACGATGACCGTCGACAGAAACACAGACCGAAGCACCGATCTCACCGTGCTCGACGAAGTTGTTGACGAAAGCGTCGCGCACGGCCGAGAACGCCGCGTCGCATGTTCCGTGGGCGGTGGGCCCTGTCAGAGCGCCGACTTCTCCAGGATGTGAACGCCACAGGCCGAGCCGAGACCGATGACGTGTGCCAGGCCGACCTTGGCTCCCTCGATCTGGCGTGGCCCTGCCTCGCCGCGGAGATGATGGCAGACCTCCCAGATGTTCGCGATGCCGGTGGCGGCGATGGGATGCCCCTTCGACTCGAGACCGCCCGAGACGTTCACCGGGGTGGAACCGTCGCGCCAGGTGGCACCTGAGTTGAAGAAATCGACGGCTCCGCCTTCTTCGCAGAGCATCAGGTTGTCGTAGTGCACGAGCTCGGCAGTGGCGAAGCAGTCGTGCAGCTCGACAAGGTCGAGGTCCTGGGGCGACACTCCCGCCGTCTCGTACGCCTTCTTGGCCGCGATGCGGGTGAGGGTGTTGACGTCGGGGAGCACCTGGCATGCCTCCTGGTAGGGGTCGCTCGTGAGAACTGACGCCGAAACCTTGATGGCACGACGCTGCTGCTCGAGAGACATCGTCTTCAGTTTCGAACCGCTCACGACCACCGCCGCCGCTGCACCGTCGCAGTTGGCAGAGCACATCGAGCGTGTGTTCGGGTACGAGATCATGACGTCGTTCATGATCTCGTCGAGGGTCATCTTCTTCTGGTACGCAGCGAGAGGGTTCAGCGTCGAGTGTGCGTGGTTCTTCTCGGCGATCTTGGCGAACAGCTCGAACGACGCACCGCCGTACTTGTGGCCGTACTCCATGCCGACCTGGGCGAAGGTGCCCGGCATGTTGGCCGTGCCGATGTAACCGTCGACGTTCTGCACCGCTCCGAAGCGACCGGACGGCTTCCACTCCTTGCCGGTTCCCTTGCCGCCCGAGTTGGCCCCGAGGAGACCCACGCCTGCGAGCTTCTCGACTCCGACGGCCAGACCCATGTCGCATTCACCGGCCTTGATGGCCATGATCGCGGTACGCAGAGCCGTGGCGCCTGTTGCGCAGGCATTCGACACGTTGTAGACGGGGATACCGGTCTGGCCGACCTGCTTCTGGATCATCTGGCCGATGCCGCCCTGACCCATGAGACAGCCGGCGGCCATCACGCCCATGTCGCGCATGGTCACCCCGCCGTCTGCGAGGGCGGCCATGACTGCCTCGCTCGCGAGGTCGACCGTGTCCTTGTCCGGGTACTTGCCGAACTTCGTCATGTTGATGCCGAGGATGTAGATGTCTTCTGATGCCATGGTGGTTTCCTTCTTGGTTTCGAGTTGTTGTTATGCGATTGGTTCGAATCCGAAGCCGATTGCCTCGGCGCCGTTGTCATCGTCGCCCAGCGAGTAGGTGGCGAGGCGGACCTTCATTCCCAGGTGCACTCGCTCTGGCGTCGGGTCGCAGTTGATGACGTTTGCGCGCACACTGGTCCCGCCGCAGTCGACGATGCCCGCAACGAACGGCACGGGCACACCCGGGGAGGCGAACGTGACAATGGTGAACGACCTCAACTCGCCCTCGGTGCTGATGTCGACCTTCCTGAAAGACGTGGCGAAACAGGCTGCACAGGCGTTGCGGCGGTCGAAGAAGCGGGCACCGCACGAGGTGCACTCGTTGGCGACAAGGTGCGGGGTGGGGGAAAGCGCCAGGTAGTCGACGAGGGGTACTTGGGTCTTTGTCATCAGGGGCTCCTTTGGTACGTCTCAACCCTACGCCCTCACGACGGCTGCCCGTGAAGGCGGAGCCCCGGGTGGAGGGCACCGTTGGACTATGAATGGGGGCATGGGAGCGAAGTGGACCAACTGGGCAGGCAACGAGAGCGCCCGCCCGTTGACGTTCGAGGTGCCGGCAGACGAGTCGGATGTGGTGCGCATCATCTCGCGGGCGGTGGAGACCGGTCGCACGGCAAAAGTGGTCGGGTCGGGGCACAGTTTCACTCCGGCCGCCGTCAGTGACGGCCACATGATGACCATCAAGAAACTGTCGGGCATCAGGTCGATCGACAGAGATGCCATGACGGTCACCGTCGGCGCGGGCACCACGTTGAGCGAACTGAACACCCTGTTGGCCGCCGAGGGTCTCGCCCTTGCGAACCTCGGCGACATCGCGTACCAAAGCGTGGCCGGTGCCGTCTCCACGTCGACCCACGGCACGGGGGTTGCTCTTCCCGGGCTGGCGGCGCAGGTGGTGGGGCTCCGGCTGGTTGACGGGTGCGCACAGGTGGTCGATGCGACCACCGAGAGGAACGCCGACGTGCTCGATGTTGCCCGGGTGTCGGTCGGGTCTCTCGGTGTCGTCACAGAAGTGACCATCCGGGTCGTCGAGGCGTTCCGTCTGCGGGCGCTCGAGCAGCCGATGAAACTCGACGCCGTTCTCGACAACATCGACGAGCTCAAGCAGAAGAACGACCATTTCGAGTTCTTCTGGATACCGCACACGAAATGGGCCCTCACGAAACAGAACAACCGCACCGACGACCCGCTCGACAGGTTGCCGAAGTTCAGGGGGTGGTTCGACAAGACGTTCATGGAGAACCACGCATTCGGGGCTCTGTGCCGCCTCGGGCGACTGAAGCCGAGTCTGATTCCGCGGCTGGCGACGGCACTTCCCTCATCGGGCGCGCGCACCTACGTCGACGACAGTTACCGCATCTTTGCCAGCCCTCGTCTTGTGCGCTTCTACGAGATGGAGTACTCGATACCGGCCGAGCATGTGTGCGAGGCGCTGACCGAGATCCGCTCCATGGTGGAACGCAAGAAGTACCTGCTCAATTTCCCGGTCGAGGTCCGTTTCACGGCTGCAGACGACGTGCCACTGTCGACATCGTTCGGGAGACACAGCGCCTACATCGCAGTGCACGTCTTCAAAGGGATGCCCTTCGAGCCCTATTTCCGCGATGTCGAAGAGATCGTCAGCAGGTTCGGTGCACGGCCCCACTGGGGAAAGGTGCACTTTCTCTCACGGACGGAGCTGTCGGCTGTGTACCCGCGCTTCGACGAATTCGTGGCGATGCGGGACAGGCTCGACCCACGCCGGGTTTTTGCCAACCGCTACACAGAACGGGTCTTCGACTAGAGGCAGATGTCCTGGGGTCTCACCGGGCATCGTGCGATGTCACGCCCCACTGCATCCCTGATTGCCGCGACGATGGCCGGGGTGACAGAGATGCACGGAGGCTCGCCGACTCCCTTGGCGCCGAGAGGAGCCTGTGGGTCGGGTTCCTCGACCAGTCGCGCCACCACCACGGGCGCATCGAGTGCGGTCGGCAGCAGGTAGTCGGTGAAGCTGGGGTTGCGCACCCGCCCCTTGTCGACGATGATCTCTTCCATCACGGCGAGACCCAGCCCCTGTGCAATGCCACCCTCGATCTGACCGAGAACCGACAACGGGTTCAGCGCCCGTCCGACGTCCTGGGTTGTCGCAATCTGCACGACCTTGACCAGTCCGAGTTCGGGGTCGACGTCGACCACCGCACGGTGGGCGACAAAAGCGAACGCCACATGACAGTTGCCCTGACCGTTCTCGTCGAGGTCCTCGGTGGGGCGGTGGTGATGTTCGAATTCCTCCGAGATGGTGACACCCTCGGTGGCCTCGGCCACGGAGACACGCAGCGTTCCCACTGTGTCGACAACGTCTGTGTCGTCGATCGCCAGGCGGATGGGATCGATGCCGTGCGTCTTGCCGACATGCTCGAAGAGACGTTCTCGCACCAACCTGCAGGCCCCGTCGACGGCACCTCCGCTCATCCAGGTCTGACGAGATGCCGAGGTGGATCCGGCCGAGCCGATGCCGGTGTCGATCGTGTCGCAGACGACATCGTCGACACCCAGTACCGACCTTGCGATCTGTGGCGCAAGCGTCACGAAGCCCTGTCCGACCTCGCTGGTCGCGAACTTGAGCGTCACACGTCCGCCGGAGAGTGTGCAGCGCGCGGTGGAGTAGTCGTCGAACCCCTCGCTGTACATGATGTTCTTGATGCTGACGCCCCACCCGACACCGCGTCGTATGTGGCGCCGTTCTGACGTGATGCCCGACCCGCCCGGCAGTTCGAGCTCGTCCGGAGCGTCCGAGAGCGGGGGAGGCAGAGGAATCTCCGCGGTCTCGCGTATCAACCTCTCGACAGGTGCGACACTCTCGACGGTCTGGCCGGTGATCAACCTGTCGCCCGTTGCCATCGCGTTGACGAGACGCACCGCGACCGGGTCCAGTCCGGTGGCTGCAGCCAGTTTGTCCATCTGCCCCTCGTGTGCAAAACACGCCTGTACCACCCCGAATCCGCGCATGGCACCACAGGGCGGGTTGTTGGTACGCACGGCATACCCGTCGACGACGGCGTTCGGGCACCGGTACGGGCCCTGTGTGTGCGTGACCCCGTTGATCAACACTGCCGACGATGTCGATGCGTAGGCCCCGCCGTCGAACACGAAACGGGCCTCGATCTTCACGATGCGCCCGTCGAGCTCTGCGTGGTGACGCATCCAGATTCTGGCCGGATGGCGATGAACATGGCCGAAGAAACTCTCCTCCCGGCCGTACTGCATCTTGACCGGCCGCCCGGTACGGAGTGCGAGAAGGGCCGTGTGCACCTGCAGGCTGATGTCTTCGCGCGCCCCGAATGCGCCGCCGACGCCGCCGAGCACGAGCCGCACACGCTCTGTCGGCAGGCCGAGGCACGCCGCCATCTGCTTCTGGTCCTCGTGCAGCCACTGTGTCGCAACGTGCACCTCGACACCGTGCCCGTCGTGGTCGGGATAGCCGAGCGCGGCCTCGGTGCCGAGAAACGCTTGGTCCTGCATGCCGACCTCGTAGGTGCCCTCGACCACCACCGGAGCCGTCGCGTCGGGGTCACCGTGGACTATCCGTTGGTGACGAATGAGGTTTCCGTCCGGGTGAATGGGCTCGAAGGCACCGGCGATGGCGTCTTCGGCGTCTGTCAGGGCGGGAAGAACCTCGAACTCGACCCGTATCGCAGCGATCGCACGACGGCATGTCTCGGGATGATCGGCAGCGACGGCCGCGATCGGCTCACCCATGTACCGCACCACGTCGCGGGCAAAGACCGGTTGGTCCTGGCTTATCAGGCCGTAGGTGGGCAGACCGGGAACATCGTCGGCGGTGACAATGGCCTCGACGCCGTTGATCTTCCATGCTTCGGAGAGGTCGATGCTGACGATGCGGGCATGTGCATGGGGCGAACGCAAGGTGGCCCCCCAGAGCATGTTCTCGGCATTGAGGTCGGAGGTGAACGCGAAGTCCCCCCTCACCTTGGCCGCGCCGTCGGGGCGCAGGGCACTGGTTCCCAGCACCTCACGCCGTGTGCGCACTGCTCTCATGACGCGTCTCCGTTCCTGCGCGCAACCACCGCATCGACAGCGGCGAAGATGCGCCCGTAGCCCGTGCAACGGCAGATGTTGCCGGAGAGAGCCTCCTTCACCTGCAGTTCGTCGGGTCGGGGAGTGTGCTCGAGGAGATGGTGCACTGCCATGACGAGCCCCGGAGTGCAGAAACCGCACTGCACGGCACCCTCGGTGATGAAGGCCTCCTGAACGTCGGTGAGGGTGCCGTCTTCGTTCAGCCCCTCGACGGTTGCGATGTCACAGTCGACGGCACTCGCCGCAAGAACGAGACAACTGCAGACAGACTCCCCGTTCAGGAACACCGTGCAGCTGCCGCACTCGCCCTGTTCGCAGGCCCCCTTGGCTCCGGGCAGTCCGAGCCGCTCACGCAGCACGTAGAGCAGGCTCTCGCCGACCCACGCGTCGGATACCTCCCGCTCGAGACCGTTGACCTTGAGTGTGTAGAACTCTGCCGAACTCATTGTTGGGATCCTCTCAGTGCGAGACGTCGTGCCAGCACGCCGATTGCATGGCGTCGGTATTCTGCGGTCGACCTGTGGTCGTCGATGGGTCGGGCCTCGGCTGCAGCAATCGAACCGAACCGTTCTGCTTGTTCCGTGGTGAAGACCCCGCTGTCGGCCACAGAAGCGTCCGCATACGACTCTGCCTGCGCACAACGGATGATCGTTGGGCCGACGCTTCCGAGAGCCAGCCTCACCGTGCCGTTCTGGTGTGCAAAGCAGGCAGACGCCACGGAGATCACCATCGCATTGCGGACTCCGACCTTTGCGTACCCCTGCCGGCCGGACTGAACGGGCATCGACACACCCACGATGAGTTCGCCCGTGCGCAACGAGTTGCGCTTCGGGCCCACCATGAACTCGGCGAACGAAACGTCACGGCGCCCGCTCTCCGATGCCAGGTGAACTGTTGCGTCGAGAGCGGCCAGCACGGGCAGGGAATCACCTGCGGGCGAACACGTTCCGAGGTTGCCCCCGATGGAACCTGCTGCACGAATCTGCGGAGAACCCACCGTGCGTGCAGCCTGTGCAAGAGCAGGCAGGGCCGCGGCAAGGTCTCCGGTCTCCATCTGCCTGTAGGGAACCAGTGCGCCGATGCGCACGACCCCGGCAGTGCGGTCGACCGACCATTCACGCAACTCGGCCACGTTGCGCAGTGCAATCACGGTCTCCGGTTTCCTGTGGTTGAAATTGACCTCGACCATGAGGTCGGTTCCACCGCCGAGAATCGTCGCCCCGGGATGATCGGTGAGGACACGTGTCGCTTCTTCTATTGATTTCGGGAGATGAACGGGCACGTCTCAGAGCCTTTCGTGCAGTCTGCGGGCTGCCTCGGCAGCCTTCTGTCTGATTTCTTGCATGTCGAACTTCGTCGGCCGGCCGTTCTCGACGACGATCTCACCGTCGATGGTCACCCGCTCTGCACGGATGCCTGGTGTGTACGCCACATGCCACGGGTCTGTCGTCTCGGGGTGGTTCCATTCGACCGTGTCATGCTGAACCCCCGGAAAGAATGAGGCTGCATGTGTGAGCCACGACCAGGCGGTGTCGGGGGTGGCCGAGAGGTCGCTCTCGCGGTGACGCGCAAAGGCAAGCCGGAACTCCTCGAGCATGTCTGCCCCTATGCCGTCGGTGCCGAGAATCACGGCGTTCGGCATCGCCGCCGGCGAGGCGTAACCGACGCGGTTGTTCATGTTCGAACGAGGGTTGTGAACGACGGTGCCACGGAGCGGTCTGTCGAGATGCACCGCGTGCACCAACAGCCAGTCGTCCTGTGCGAGATTTTCCAGCCGCCGGCCTGCTTCGATGTCATCGGGGCCCTCCGCAACGTGGATGTGCACGCCGACGCCCTTGCGACGGGCGAGGTCTGCCGCGGCCTCCAGTGTCTCGTCGGAGCACGTGAACGACGCATGCACCCCGACCATTCCGGGTCGGCCCGAGGTCAGGTAACGCTCGTTCTCGGCGAGACCGAGGCGCGCCCCGTGGGTCATCTTCGATGCTCCGTCAACGCACGACGACATGCGGTTGTTGTCCCACCTGTCGGTGATGCCGTACGCGAGGTTGTGCCTGACACCGATCATGTCGCATGCATCGGCAATCGCGTCGAGCGACCCTTCGATGCACGACGGGCTCTCATGATGGTCGATGATCGCCGTGGTGCCGCACAGCAACGCCTCGGCGGCACCGAGTGCGGCAGACCAGTAGATCATGTCGAGATCGAGTGCGGCATCGAGGCGCCACCAGACATCCTCGAGAATCTCGATGAACGAGGTGGACCTGTGCGGGGGAGCAGGCATGCCCCGAGCGAGGGACGAGTACAGGTGGTGGTGCCCACACACGAGTCCGGGGGTCACAAAGCCCATGTCAGTCGAGAACAGACCCGCGTTGCGAGGTGATGCGTGTGTAGACCTCCGGGCGCCTGTAGAGGTCGAAATTGAAGAGGGTGTTCTTGTATCTCGCGCACCAGTCGAGGTCGCACCGCGCGAAGATCAATTCGTCGTCAGTGGTGAGCGCCTGCGCAACGATCTGTCCGGAGGGTGCGACGATCATGCTCTGACCGAGAGAGTCGACCCCTTCTTCGACGCCGCCCTTGGCAACCCCGACGACCCATGTTCCGTTCTGGTAGGCGCCCGACTGCATCACGAGGGCATTGTGGAACCCCTGGAGGATGTCCTGGCTGGGGTCGGGGACATAGTGAATGGGGGTGTTGTACCCGCAGAAGATCATCTCGACACCCTGCAGGCCCATCTCACGGTACGACTCGGGCCAGCGGCGGTCGTTGCAGATCATCATTCCGACGCGACCGCCGAAGGCCTTCCACACCCCGAATCCCTCCATCGACGGTTCGAAGTAGTAACGCTCGGCATGCTGGAACGGGCGGTCGGGTTCGAAGTCTGCGTGACCCGGGATGTGCACCTTGCGGTACCTGGCGACGACCGTGCCGTCGCGCTCGACAAGTATCTGTGTGTTGTATCGGTGGCCATCGGGGGTCAACTCTGCGTACCCGAGACAGAATCCCACGCCCAGTTTTCGTGCCTCGTCGAACAGCGGCTGGGTCGAGGCGTTGGGCATCGACGACTCGTACCAGTGATCGGCCTCGGAGATGTTGTCGACGAACCAACGCGGAAAGAATGTCGTAAGCGCGAGTTCGGGAAACACGACAACATCACACCCCGACGCATGTGCCCGACGGAGCAACGCGATCAGTCTCTCGACCACCGATGCACGGTCGTCCGATCTCTGGATCGGACCGAGCTGTGCTGCACCGATGGTGACGATCCGGCTCATGTGTTCCCCCCGTGTTCGGCAAGCTCGAGCATCGTTGCAAGGAGAAGGTTTGCTCCGGCCTCGAGATCGGCGTCGTCGGTGTGTTCTGCGGGGTTGTGGCTGATTCCCTTGACGCTCGGCACGAAGATCATCGCCGTCGGGCAGACCCGGGCCAACATCTGTGCATCGTGGCCGGCGCCGCTCGGCATTCTCATCACACTGAGACCGTGGTCGGTGGCGAGGCGTTCGATCATGTCGATGATGTCGGGATGAAAATCGACGGGCTCGAAACGGGCCAACCTGCGTGTGGTGATGCTGACGCCCTCGAGCGTCGTCAGTTCGCGCACGAAGGCCTCGACCTCGCTCTCGGCCTTCTGCAGCAGATTCTCGTCGGTGTTGCGGAGGTCGACGGTGAGTGTCGCCGTTGCGGGCACCACGTTGACGAGATTCGGGTGCAGGTCGATCTTGCCGACCGTGCACACCTGGTTGCCGCCGTAGCGACCCGCCAGTTCGCGCACGAAGACGGTGATGCGTGCAGCGACGTAGGCGGGGTCGTGCCTCAACGACATCGGTGTGGTGCCCGCATGGTTCGACTGCCCGGACACGGTGATCTCCTGCCAACTGATGCCCTGCACCCCCGTGACGGCGCCGATCTGGAACCCTCGCTGTTCGAGCACCGGCCCCTGTTCGATGTGCAGTTCGACGAAAGCATGCGGAGACATTCCGGGGCACGGCGTGGCACCGTTGTAGCCGATGCGCTCGAGTTCGTCACCGACCCTGGCCCCGTCGATGCCGACAGTGTCGAGTGCGGTCTCCACATCGAGGCCGCCCACGTATGCGAGAGAACCGAACATGTCGGGGGCGAACCGCGCACCCTCTTCGTTCGTGAAGAACGCAACAGCGAGCGGCCGGGAGGGCACGAACCCGGCTTCCTGACATGTCTGGATGACCTCGAGGCCCGCTAGAACGCCGAGATTCCCGTCGTACTTGCCGCCCGTTCGCACCGTGTCGATGTGTGACCCCGTCATCACCGGGGAACCAGTCCCGATGTTCCAGACACCGACGACGTTTCCGACCCTGTCGACGGTCACGTCGAGATCGAGTGCCTTCATCCAGTCGACAACGAGGTCACGACCGTGCCTGTCTTCGTCGGTGAGAGCCAGACGGGCACAACCGCCGCCGTCGATGGCGCCGATGGATGCCAACTCGAACAACCGGCTCTTCAGGCGGGCGTAGTCGACCCGTCGGGGCACTGTGTCGGTGAATCCACCCATGGGGAAAGTGTACGAAATGTAAAGCCAGAACGGCGGTTTCAATGGGCTCTCAGGGGGAATCACCGAGCCGGATTGTGTCGGCAACCTAGGGTGTCCCGCACGAGGAGGATGATCGTGGACAGGCAATTGTTGCGCCGTCGTATGGACGAAGAACTGGCTTTGTTCGATACACGCCACCCCGGGTCGAGGGCTCTGGCCGAGTCGGCCCGCAAGAGCCTCGTCTCCGGAGTGCCCATGCCGTGGATGGCGCGCTGGCCGGGACCGTTCCCGGTCTTTTTCGACGAGGCAAGCGGCGCCATGTTTCGCGACGTCGACGGGCACGAGTACGTCGATTTCTGTCTCGGCGACACCGGGGCGATGACCGGGCATGCGCTGGGCCAGGTTGCCGAGGCTCTGCACCGCCAGGCACTGCGGGGCATCACGACGATGCTGCCGAATGACGACGCAGTGTGGGTGGCAGAGGAGTTGACCCGTCGCTTCGGCCTGCCCAAATGGCAGTTTGCGATGACCGCAACCGATGCCAACCGGTTCGTGCTGCGTTTCGCCCGTCATCTGACGGGGCGACCGAAGATCGCGGTGATCGACTGGTGCTACCACGGGACCGTCGACGAGACGCTCGCCGTGCTCGACGAACACGGTCATGTTGTGCCGCGGCCCGGCGCACTCGGTGCTGCCTTTCTTCCGTCGCAGACCACGGTGGTCGTGCCCTTCAACGATGCCGACGCCCTCGACAGAGCCCTCGCAGCCGGAGACGTGGCATGTCTCCTGATGGAGCCCGCGCTCACGAACATCGGCATCGTTCTGCCCGACGAGGGCTACATGGCGGCAGTTCGCGACATCACACGGCGGCACGGAACGATGCTCGTCATCGACGAGACCCACACGATCTGCGCAGGGCCCGGGGGGTGCACCAGGGAGTGGTCACTCGAACCCGACATGTTCGTCATCGGCAAGCCGATCGCAGGCGGCATGCCCGCCGCCGTGTACGGAATGACAGCCGAGGTTGCCTCGCGACTCGAGAGATCGCTGGTCGTCGATGATGTCGACGTCTCCGGTGTCGGGGGAACGCTGACCGGCAATGCGCTTGCGCTCGCGGCCATCAGGGCGACACTGTCCTCGACTCTCACGCAGACCGATTACGACCGGATGATTCCTCTCGCAACTGAATGGACCACCGGGGTCCGCGATGCGTACCGACGTGCCGGGTTCGACTGGCACGTGCAGCAACTCGGCTGCCGCGCCGAGTACTGGTTCTGCCCGCCCCCACGCAACGGTCGCGACGCCGCATCGAGCATCGACCACGAACTCGACGCGTACCTGCACCTGTTCTGTCTGAACCGCGGGATTCTGATGACCCCGTTCCACAACATGGCCCTCATGTCTCCCGCGCACGAGAGGCACCATGTCGACCGCCACACCGAGGTGTTCAACCTGGCGATGGACTCGCTGGTGCCGTAGACGTGGAGACACCGGAGATTCTCTGGATCGTTGCGGTGGTTGCCGCTTCATCGTTCGCGCAGTCACTCGCCGGGTTCGGTTTCGGACTTCTCGCCGTGCCGATGATGTCTCTCATGGTGACCCCGCACGACGCCGTCGTCGTCGCGACACTCATCGGAGCCGTGTCGACGACCACGCAGGCAGTGATCGACAGACAAGCGTGCGAGTGGGGAGTCGCAAGGCGGATGTCGGTGGCGGCATACGCGGGCATGCCGATCGGTCTTCTTGCGTTTGTCGTGGTTTCGGAGGCAACCATGCGTTTTGTGCTGGGGGTTGTCGTGATGATCGCGACTCTCGTTCTGGCGCGGGGGTTCGTCGCCCGGACACAGTCCCGCACTCTCGATGCCGTCATGGGGTTCCTCAGCGGGGTTCTGTCGACGTCAACCTCGACGAACGGGCCGCCGCTCGTGTTCCTCCTGCAGGCCCGGGGCATGCCCGCCCAGACCTTCAGGGCGACACTGAATTCGGTGTTTGCCATCTCGAACATCGGTGCTGTCAGTCTGTTCGCGGTCAGCGGGCACGTGACACTCGATGGCTGTGTCGCGGCGACGGTTTCGTTGCCCGTGTTGTTTGTTGCTCTCCGCGCGGGCTACGCGGTCAGACCGAGGGTCGACGCCGGCACGTTCCGAGTGCTGGTTCTCGTGCTTCTGTTCGTCTCGGGAATCAGCGTGCTGTCTTCTGCGTTCTTCTGAGTCAGTCGTGACCGAACATGGTCAACCAAGCCTCTCTGGAGCGGGGCTTGAAGACGTAGTTGTATTCCTTCACGTCACCCAGCCGGGCCGCCGGTGGCTCCGAGTACCTGTGGCCGGGCAGCACGACGGTGTCATCGGGCAACGATGCGAGTCGGGTCAGGCTCTCGTACATCTGGGTGACGTCTGACCCGGGCAGGTCGGTGCGTCCGCATCCTTCGAGAAACAGAGTGTCTCCCGAGACAAGGCAGCCGTTCACCAGAAAGCACTGACTTCCGGGCGTGTGCCCCGGCGTGTGAACCATCGTGATCTCGAGTTCGCCGACCGTCATCGTGTCACCGGACGAGTGGGACACGATCTCTGATTCGGAGAGGCCGGTGGTTCGCACGACCCATGGAACCTCGTGCTCGTTGACGTGAACGGGTATGTCGTGTTTCTCGAGAAGAGACGACACGCCCTCGATGGTGTGCCCCATCATCGACCCACCGACGTGGTCGGCGTGATAATGGCTTGCCAGGGCTCCGATGATCCTCATGCCGTCTGCCTCGGCAACAGCAACCAGGTCGGACACCGCGTAGGCCGGGTCGACCACGACACACTCACCCGTGTCACGGTCGCCGAGCAGGTACGCAAAATTGACCATCTGGCGGGCCATCATGTCGTCGGTTGCGAAGTCCCTGCCGCTCAGCAGCTGCCGGAAATAGAAGCGATGGCTTTGTTCGTTGGTCACAGAGAGCAGAATAGGGGAATGTCACATGCAGAGACCCTCCGGGAGGGCGACAGGGTCCTCGTCGGTTCGCGCCTGATCGATGTCAGCGCCGACTTTGCGGCCTCCCTCCTGCCCGGGGACGAGGTTCTCGGTGTGGCGGCGACAGGTGAACTGAAGCGGATCCCAGCCGACATCCGTCGTCTCGTGGTCGACGGGGTCACCCGGGCGACCGTGGCATTCGCACAGTTGCAGACGATGTCGCGTGCGTCGGTGACACAGTTTTTTCTGGCTGCTGCCGACCTGCTCGCAGATGACTCGGTGTTCGATGCCGTGGCGCGCGCGAACGCCGCAGACGTCGCATCGGCGCGCGAACGCGGACGATCAACCACGCGTCTCGTTCTCTCGCCGAAAATGCGCTCGGACATGGTTGCCTCTTTCCGGATGTGGGCGGCACTCGATCTCGACTTCGAGACCCCGATCGATGCGGTGGCACATGACGGATGGAGGCTCGAACAGGTGAGGTCCCCGCTCGGAGTCATAGGTTTCGTCTTCGAGGGGAGACCGAACGTCTTTGCCGATGCAACAGGGGTGATGCGCGGGGGCAACACCGTCGTGTTCCGTATCGGCAGCGACGCCCTGGCGACCGCGACGTCGATCATGTCGCACGTCGTTCGTCCCGCGCTGGCCATGGCGATGCTTCCCGAGGGCTGTGTGACGCTCGTGGAGTCTGCAGAACATTCAGCCGGTTGGGCGCTCTTTTCCGACAGTCGACTGAGTCTCGCCGTCGCACGGGGCTCAGGTGCGGCAGTGGCCGAACTCGGATCGATCGCACAACAGAGCGGTGTGCCCGTGAGCCTGCACGGCACCGGTGGGGCATGGCTTCTCGTCGGCGACACCGCGCAACCCGGGCGGCTGGCACAGATTGTGCAGCATTCGCTCGACCGCAAGGTCTGCAACACTCTCAACGTCGTCTGCGTGCCGCGCCACAGGGCCGCCGAACTCATGCCTGTCGTCTACGACGCTGCACGGGTCGCCGCGCGTGCCCGCGGCACCGAGCCGCGCATTCACGCCGTGAGCGGAGCAGAGGAGTACCTTCCCCCGGGTGTGACGATCGACGTCCACAGAGCAGACGGAGTCCGGTCAGAACGGCAGGTGACCCCGGGACGCATCGATGATCTCGGTGTCGAGTTCGAGTGGGAGGAGAACCCCGAGTTCCACGCAGTGCTCGTCGACTCACTCGACGAGGCGGTGCAGCTCTTCAACACGTACAGTCCCCAGTTCATCGTCTCTGTCTGCTCTGAATCAGCCGACGAGAAGAACCTCGTCTGGAGCAGGTGCAACGCACCGTTCGTAGGCGACGGGTTCACCCGCTGGGTCGACGGCCAGTTTGCTCTCTTGAGGCCGGAACTGGGTCTCAGCAACTGGCAACACGGGCGACTGTTTGCACGGAGCGGCATTCTCTCCGGTGACTCGGCGTTCACCGTGCGACTACGTGTCACACAGGACGACCCTTCGATCCGTCGTTAGACGGCGGGCAACTCGAGGTTGTCTATCAACCGCACGTCACCGAACCATGCGGCCAGACACACGACGGCTCCATGCTCGGTCGAGTCGACGGCACGCAGAGTGGTCTGATGAACCACTGATGCATACTCGAGACGGGCACGACTGCTTGTCTCGACTGTGCGACGTACGATCGTCTCGATCTCTGCCGCGTCATGTGTTCCGCCGCGGTGCGCACTGCCCGCGGCCAGGAGAGCCCTGTGCAGCACGGTGGCGTCCACACGGTCGTTCGCCTCGAGGCGCATGTTGCGGCTCGACATCGCGAGCCCGTCGGACTCGCGGACGGTGTCGATTCCCACGATCTCGACAGGGAAATCGAGATCGGCAACCATCTGGCGTATGACAGCGAGTTGCTGGTAATCCTTCTTCCCGAAATAGGCGCGGTCGGGAAGCACGCAGTTGAAGAGTTTCCCCACGATCGTGGCAACACCCTCGAAATGCCCCGGCCTCCCGTCACCCTCCATGCCGTGCGAGGCCGAGCCGGGAGCAATGCGCACCGAAGCATCGGGTGGGTACATGTCGGTCTCCGATGGAAGAAACACACAGTCGACTCCGTGGCTCTCCGCCTCGGCAAGGTCTCTGTCGAGTGTGCGCGGGTACCTCGCGAAGTCACCCGTGTCGTTGAACTGCAGTGGATTCACGAAGATCGACAGCACGGTGGCGTCGTTCTCGCCGGCGGAGCGCTCGAGAAGATGTGCGTGGCCCGCGTGAAGGGCCCCCATGGTCGGCACGAAGCCGACAGAACGCGACGCGGAACGGGCGGCCTTGCCCCACTTCTGCATCTCGACGGGTGTCGAAACGATCTGCATCAGTCGAAACTGTGCGATGCATCGGGCCACTCGCCAGCGCGCACCTCGGCGACATAACGCCCGACTGCGTCGACTGCGGTCGCGCGCAACTGGGAATAGGCCTTTGCGAACGTGAACGAGCGGGAAGACAGTCCGAGCAGGTCGTGCAACACCAGTACCTGTCCCGAGCACGCGACCCCCGCACCGATGCCGATGGTGGCACACGAGACCTTCTGGGTGATCTCTGCGGCGAGTGCCGAAGGAACGCCCTCGATGACCATCGCACTGGCACCGGCGGCATCAACTGCATGGGCATCCTCGAGCAGACGTTCCCGGCTTCCGGCGTTCTCTCCCGAGTTGCGACCCTGCACCTTGTTGCCCCCCATGCGGTGGTAACTCTGCGGTGTGAGGCCGATGTGCCCCATCACGGGGATGTCGGCGTTTGCGATCGCAGCAATCCGGTCGGCCACATGTATGCCGCCCTCGAGCTTGACGATCTCTGCCCCCGCCTTGATCAACCTGACGGCACTCTTCACGGCATCGTCGACAGATGCCTGGTACGACCCAAAAGGCATGTCACCGACAATGAGAGCCTTGGGTTGTGCGGCGGCGACCATCTGCACGTGGTACTCCATCTGTTCGAGCGACACGCCGAGAGTCGTGCGGGCGCCCTGCATCACCGTTGCAACCGAGTCACCCACGAGAATCATGTCGACGCCGGCCTCGTCGACTATCGAGGCAAAGGTCGCGTCGTAGGCGGTGACCATCGACATGGGGACGCCCTCGGCGACGCGGTCTGCAATCGCCGGCACGGTGAACTTCTTGCGGGGAGTTGTGCTCATGGGGTCTCCGATCTCACCGAAAGGCTACGGGCAGAAGTTTCGCCCCACCCCGTCTCGTTGCCTACCCGGCGGTAAAGAGTCTCCGTATCTCGCCCTCAGGGTCTGTCAGCAGCTCCATCGATTCGTCGATCTGCAGTGTGGGCCTTGTCTGCTGTTCGTACTGGGCCCACGACGGGTGACCATGCGTTGCGAACCCCGCGATCTCGTCGGCAAAGCGACCGGCAATGTCGAACCTGACCGGGTCGGTACCTGTGAACGTCTCTCCGCCGGGGGCGTCGAGATTGTCGAACGCAAACGGGATGTCGAGGGCATGGCAACTGCCGAGGAGCCCGCCGAACGCAGGTGTCGACCATGTGAACCAGTACATCCAAGACGGTGTCCCGGCAACGACGCGTTCGTCGAGCAGTGACCACGCACGTGCGCGGAACGCGGTGTCGCTGTTGACGGCCGACATCAGGAAGTGCGGTGAGTCGCCCGGCCGCAGGGCCTCGTAGGTCACCTTGGCGTCAGAAGCCCTGTCGCCGAAGACCCGTCGGCAATGTTCGAACCACTTGTCGTCGGTTGCTGCCTCCTGGTTCGGCTGGAACGCGGCCCACAGCCGGTTCTCGTCACGGTTCGTGCCGACCACGAACGGCACGGCACACCCGGCCGCGGCACGCAGAAGACCATGTTCGATGATGGTGCCGTCTGCGGTGGGCGCGAACCAGTCGAACTCGCGTGACTCACGGGTGAGCAGGGAGTTCTGCACCTCGAGAAGCCTGTCGACGGTCATCCCGCCGAGATCAACCACCGAGTCGCATCCGGCCTGCACGAGAATCTCCGCGAGGATCTCATCGGCCCGGGGTGCGCTGCGCAACTGCCCGATCGACGGGCTCATCGCCCATGCCTTGTGGAACAACCGCCGTGCCTCCGGACTCGCCATCAGTGCTGTGACTGCCGAACCGCCTGCCGACTCACCGAAGATGGTGACATTGCCCGGGTTGCCGCCGAACGCGGAGACGTGTCGTTCGGTCCACCGAAGGGCCGAGATCATGTCGAGCACTCCGCAGTTTGTCGACCCGAGGAATCCGAGCAGACCGAGTCGGTAGTTGATCGTGACGACGACGCAGCCGCGTGCCGCAAGCCGTGACCCGTTGTACCAATCGAGCGAACCGGCCCCGTTCGTGTAGGCCCCGCCGTGGATCCAGAACAACACGGGCAGTTTCGACTCTGGTCCGGCGTCGGACGGCGCGTAGACGTTGAGGTAGAGGCAGTCTTCCGACATGGACGACGAATCGAGCCCGAGTGTCAGTTCGAGGAACCCCGGCACTTGATGGCTGATGGCTCCGTAGGCGGTCGCATCAACCTCGCCCGTCAGTTCGATGTCGGCCGGTGGTGAGAACCGTTCTGCCTGTGCGTATTTGATGCCGCGGAACTCGCGAACCCCGTCATCCCTGACGAGGCCCCGGATCACCGCATTGTCGGTTCTTGCTTCTGCCTGTGCGTTCGACATGACGCCACCGTACCCGTCGACGGGTGGTGTGCTCACTAGCGTGAAGGCGTGTTCGGGCGCCTGGTCGGGAATCTCTATGTTCGTTTCAGCGAATGGGTGCAGATTCACGCCTCGATTTCTCCCGACAACAAGCGGTCACGCAGATTCCATTCGTTCGGGGCGGGGAGCCTCATCATGTGGAGACCGACCACGATCTTCAACGAGCGCTACATCTCCATCGGTTCGGGCACGCTCATCGGACCGGGGGTCGCTCTCTCGGCGGGCATGGTGCCGGGCCAGGAGTGCATCACCGACCCCGTCGTCTCGATCGGCGACAGATGCCTCATCGGTAAGGGCAGCGGCATCGTCGGCCACTTCTGCATCGAGATCGGAGACGACGTCTGGACAGGTCATCACGTGTACATCACCGACCAGAACCACGGGTACGAAGACATCGACGTGCCGATCTCGCGTCAGTCGCAACCCGAGCGGTCGGTCCGGATCGGAAACGGTTCGTGGCTGGGCCACGGCACCATCGTGTTGCCGGGTGTCACGATCGGTGACCATGTGGTCATCGGGGCCAACTCGGTCGTCACTCACGACATCCCGAGCAATTCCGTAGCCGTCGGCTCACCGGCCCGTGTCATCCGTCGGCATGTCGACGGCGAAGGTTGGGTGACGGTGCAGTAGGTCTGCCGGGCCGGTCAGACCGAGAGGTCGAACGGTGGCTGGCACGACTTCATGTCGTTCTCCCGGGCGAATTTCCCCAGTCGTTCGCTGACGGGGACGCCTTCTATTTCTTTCTCGGAGAAGTACGGGCGACGGTCGGCACTGCGGAGGGCCTCGATGAACTCGCGCCGGTTCTCGAGATAGATGCGGTACTCGGCGATCCACTGCGGCACGAGCTCGCGACCCTTCTCGTCGGCGGGTTGGTCATTCGCAATCTTGTCGATGGCGTTCTCGAGCGAGTCTGTCGCCGTCTCGACGATGTCGGCCTTCTTCCGAAGAGCCGCGGGATCGTTCGGATCCATCTCCGTCAGGTCCTCGAGAGCGAACCTCTCGTCTTCGGCAACCCTGCAGTGGGCCTCTGCACGTGCCTTCCATGCGTCGTCACCGATCTTGTTGATGCTCTCGCGCGACGCGAATCCGAAGGCATAGACCCACATCGCAGCGATCAGCAGACAGACCGAGGTGAGCACGAGACGGGCGACTTTCTGCATGTCCGTAAGGTTATGAGAGCCCTACGTACGACTGGGTCTGTACGAGAGAGCCAGATGACACACCGCGGCAACCACGCCCAGGGCGACGGCACCAGCCGCCGGAACCTGCGGGATGTCCCAGTATTCATCGAGCGACACGGACCCCGGGCCCGCGATGCAGACTGCGCAGCACACGGCGATGATGGATGCGCAGTACTCCCAGCCACCGTTCGGGAGGAATATGAAGTAGCCGACCCGCCAGTGAACGGTCACGGTCGCGACGATCATCAACGAGATGATCGCGGCTGCAGCAAGGGGTGTGAAGAGTCCCGATGCGAGCAACGCCCCGGCAGAGATCTCGGTGAAGGCGGCAAGACGGGCCTGGGCTGCGGGCCATTTCATCCCGATCGACGCAAACCATCCGGCAGTTCCACCGAGACCCGACGGCGAGAACACCTTGTTCCACCCATGGCAAAGAATCGATGCCCCGAAAGCGATTCTCAGCACGAGAACAGCGACGTCGTATTTGTCCATGCGCCACTATGTCATGTCTGCCCACTCTGCCTGCTGGCAGAATGGTCGGGTGTCGCGTCGTCGTTGTGTCTCCGGGGTTGTCGCAACTCTGCTGCTCGTTGCAACCACGGCCTGCTCGCAGGACCCCGGTTCGTTGTGCGGCCGTGCCGTGTCGATGCCCAGTTTCACGCTGAAGTTCGCAGCCGGGCTCGACAATTTCTCCGAGGACCAGTACGAGCAACTGCGGCTCGAGTCGCTCGAGGCCAGGGACACACTCGCCCTTGTCATGGAGGATGACGGAGCCCCTGCCTCGGCCGCGTCGCTGTTGCTCACGGTCGATGATTTCATCGCGTCGATGGACGACGCGAACTGGGACGTCAGTGTCGCCCTCTCGAGCAAGCAGGCCGTGAACGCAGCCGCGGACCTCGGCTCGTCGGCAACACTCGGGCTCGCAAACGACGTAGACGTCTTCGTCATCTCGAAGTGCGGCCTGCCGAGCACACTCGCACCGGTGGGGGAGACACCCGAGACGCTGCCGTTCCCGTCTGTTCCGTCGCCCACACAGACTGACCCGCCCGCGTCACCACCGAATCAAGAGTCAGAAGACCGTGAACTGGGCAGAACCGTCGCCGTTCTGTTCGGGTTGACGCTGTCAGAGAACCAGATGCTGTGTCTCGGGACCGAGCTGCAGGGCGTCTACGACGTCTCGTCACCTGACTCGGATCTGCAGCAGTACCAACGGCAGTTCCAGAAAGCATTCGACACGTGTTCTGTCGATTTCGAGGTTCCGGGTGACTAGATGGAGATTGTGATCATTCGTCATGCCCAACCAGAATGGGTGAAGAACGGACTCAACGTCGTCAACCCGCCGTTGACAGAACTCGGCCACGAGCAGGCACGTGCGCTTGCCGAGTCGCTGCGGGGAGAACATTTCGACGAAGTGCTCGTGTCCCCCTTGACGCGTGCGGTGCAGACCGCAGAGCCGGTTCTCCGTGTGCTCGGTCATGACCTCGTTGTCGCTGACTGGCTCGAGGAGATCCGCGACCCGATGTGGCACGGCACCCCCGAGGAGCGCGCCCAGGAGGCCTGGAAGGCAGAGAAGCAGAAGAAATCCCACGAACGATGGAGCGGACTCGAGGGAGGGGAGACCGTCGTCGACTTCGTCGAGCGCATCAACCTGGGGACCCTCCTGTTCCTCCAGCAGCACGGGCTTCACCGCAGTGACAGTTCGCTACCGGTCTGGCACGAATCAGATTCCTACGTCGACGAAAAGCGGATAGCCCTCATCTGCCACGCCGGCACCGGAAGTGTCGCCATCTGCCACATGCTCGGCCTCCAGCCCACACCGTGGGAGTGGGAACGTTTCGTGATCGGTCACGCGACGGTGAACGTCGTGTCGACCCTCCGGCTCGGTGACGGCATCACCTTCGGGCTGTCACTGCTGTCGGGCAACGACCACCTCGCCGACGGTCTGCGCACCTACTGACCCACTGCACCGGGGAACAACCACCGCACATAGTGTGGTGGCATGACCGACACCAGGCCCCTGAATCCCGATGCCCTCAAGATGTTCTCGTTCGTCGTTTTCTCGAAACTCGAGGGGGCGGTCACGGCGGGGATGATCCATCTGGGGGACCATCTCGGGCTGTACGCCGCACTTGCGTCGTCTGTCGACGGTGACACGTCGCACGAACTTGCGTCCCGTACCGGGCTGCACGAACGCTGGGTCCGAGAGTGGCTCCACAACCAGGTGGCGGCAAACATCGTGAGTTGTGTCGATCTCTCTGCGGCCGACCCCGTCTTCCATCTCACGCCCGAGGCTGTGGCGGTGCTGGCAACGCCGACACATCCGGCCTACGGAATGGGCATGTTCCACCGTCTGCCCCAGACAATGGGCGCACTGTCTCACATGCCCGAATCATTCCGTACCGGCATCGGTCTCGACTATGACTCACACGGCCCGGAGGGTGCGGTCGGCATCGAGCGCAGTTTCGAACCGTGGAACCAGAATTTCCTGATCCCGCGGGTGATTCCCGCGCTTGCCGACGCACAGGAGAAGCTCGAGTCGGGTGCACGTGTTGCCGACATCGGGTGCGGAGCCGGCGGGCTGGCTCTTCTGCTGGGCAAGACCTTCCCGAAATCCGAGATCATCGGTTACGACATCTCGCGCCACGCACTGGCCCGTGCTGAAGAGCGTCTGGCCGAGGAGAAGGTACCGAATGTGTCATTTGCTGACCCGCGCACGAACCCGATCGACGGCAAGTTCGACCTGATCTGCACGTTCGACTGCATCCATGACATGACCCACCCCACCGAGATGATGAAGACCATCAGGAGATCTCTGCACGACGACGGAACATGGCTGCTCGTCGACATCAAGGCACACGATTCCCTCGAGATGAACGTCACCAAGAACCCGATGGCCTCGTTGCTGTACGGCATCAGTGTTCTCAGTTGCATGTCTTCGGCAATGTCGGCACCCGACGGTGAGGGCCTCGGCACTCTCGGGCTCTCGGCGACAAGAGCCGAAGACATGGCGAGAGCAGCCGGCTTCAGTCGTTTCACCCGGCTCGATGTCGACCACAACGTGAACGCGTTCTACGAAGTTCGCCCCTGACACACCGAAACCCCCGACCCGCCGTGGATCAGTGGCGAGTCGGGGGCGATCAGTGTCCGCGAATCAGGGCGCAGGGCGCGGTGCGGTCTCGCTGCACGCATCGACGGCGGCAACAATCGACGTCGGGTCGACTGCCTCGCCACCGCGCGGGTGAACCTCGAAGTGGAGATGGGGGGTGTTGGTGCCACCCGTCTTGCCGTTGTAGCCGATGACCTGGCCGGCCTTCACCTTTGTTCCGACGGTGATGCCCTCGGCGACAGACTTGAAGTGTCCGTAGAAGAAGTACGTGCCGTCTGCCGTCGTGAGGCGGACTCCGTTGCCGGCGAGCCTGTCGTTGGCAACGCTGTACACCTTGGTGATGGTGCCGTCGGCCACGGCGTAGATGAGGTTTCCTTCCTTGGCGATGATGTCGACACCGATGTGCAGGCGTCCGCCGCCACGGGGTGCGTGCCAGGTGTTCTCGAACGAACACGGACCCTGCACCGGGAACACGGCAATCTGCACTGCCGGCGGTGCAACGACGCCGAGCGCGATTGCGGTGCGGGTGTCGAGGCGACCGGTCGCGGGAATTCCCTTTGCGGTCTGGAACGCCGAGATGGCCATGGTGGTTGCAGCACCGAAGATGCCGTCGACGCCGCCCTTCACGGTGATGCCGGCAGCAACAAGGGCGCGCTGCACGGTCGTGACCGAATCGCCCCGGTTGCCGCGCACGGGCAGCTTCGACAAATACGACGTCGGCTGCGGTGCCGCAACGGGTGCCGCAACGGGTGCAGGTGCAGGGGGAGCGATCAGACCGAGCGCCGACGCAGTCGGCGCATCGAGAAGTCCGTTGACGGGGAGACCTTTTGCGGTCTGGAACGCCGAGATGGTCGCCGTGGTACCCGAGCCGAACATTCCGTCGATTCCTCCGCGCACGACCTGACCGGCGGTCTGCAGCGCACGCTGGACAACGACAACAGCGTCTCCGCGGTTGCCGCGCTTCGGCAACGTGTCGAGAGTGAAGGGGTACGAGACGGCCGGCACGGTGGGTGCCGGGGCAACCGTTGTCGCGGGGGCCGCAGTCGTGCTGGGCGCGACAGTGGTTGTCGAGGCAATGGAGACCTTGAGTACCTTGGCAGTCGCGGCATCGACAACGCCGGTCACCTTCAGACCGACGACCTTCTGGAAGGTGCGCAGGGCGGTGCGCGTGCGCTTGTCGAACACGCCGGTGATGCCGCCGCGCAGGGTGAAACCGTTGCGAACGATGGCCTGTTGCACTGCGACCACATGGGGGCCGCTCTCACCGAACTTGGGCTGGCCGGGTGCCGTCTTGACCTGTGACGACGAGGCCACGACCACCGAACCGGTCGCTGCCTGGGCGGCACCGGGTGCCACGAGGAGCGCGAGGCCTGCCACTGCAGTGACGAGTGCCAGGCGGTTGAGAATGTGAGTGCGGTAGTGAGACATCTGTCTGCTCCCTTGTTGATCCGCAATAGGGATCGGCAGGGGCGGGCAGAACTTGAGAAATTTCTCACGGAAAATGTTCTATTGGTCACTCTGAGTGGTGACAGTGGTCATGGGACTACAGAAAGTGAGCAAGAAGACGGGGGAACGACGCGCTCAAGCCCGTCAACGGTGATCTGTCAGCGCCCCGGTTGGGTCTGGTGGGCCTCGGTGGTGTCGGCCCGCAGGGTTGTCGTCAGGCGTGGCCGTCGTTCACGCCGGTGAAGCCCGAGGGAGCATGAGAGCCGAGCACCAGGGTCTCGAGAACCCCGGTGCCGTGGTGGATGTGGCCGTCTGAATCAGTGGCCGTCACGCGACTGAGGGTCTGCACATGGAGATGGTGCATCGCCGTCGGGTCCTGCACCGGCAGCGAGTAACGGTCGGATCCGACGGCTAGTTCGCCTTTCCAGACACCGTGGCCCCATTCAGGATGCAGGTAGCCGAGACCGGACATCTGGAAATGCAGAATCGGTTCGAACTCGAGCGAGAGTCCCGAGCCGTCGAACCCGTAGGTCAGGCTGAAGTGACGGGCACGACGGGTGCCGGGCTCCCAGTCGAATGAGTAGTCGACGGAGTGGGCATGGCGCACTGTGTCGAGTCCGCTCAACAGGGCACCTGAGTGATGCCAGCGCTCGCCGTCTGCATATTCGTTCACGTCGAAGACGGTGCCGAAGTTGTCGAAACAGACCGGCGCCCACAACCAGTAGAACTGCGGCGACTGAACCGTCGGTGCACCCATCTGCACCCGCTCGCCGATTCCGCGGATGCCCCACGACCTGTCACGCGATCCGATGACGTTCTCGGGGGTGATCTCGAATGTCTCGCCGTCGACGGTGATGCTGCCGGTCCAGCTGCCCAGCTGGGTGAGACGTGTGTAGTGCATCGTCGTGCGGTTCCCCGTCAGCGCGAGGAACGGTGGCTCTTCGTAGGGCAGTGATGTCGCAGTGAACTCGATGCTCGCCGAAACCGAATGTTCGGGTGACTCGACCGTGATGCGGTGCCGGCGGAGCGGCTCGACAATGTCGACAGTGATCGGCCCGACCGATGTGCACTGCATGCGGTCGTGGGGTGCCCTTGCTGAGGCGTGCAGGTTCACCTGTTCACCGTTGCGAATGACGCTGAACGACGAGTCGACCACGTGACGGTTCGGGTAGAGACCCATGGCAAGGGCGAAGAACAGAGATCCGTCCCGGGTGTAACCGTTGAAGAAGTACCGGTCGTAGTGACTCGGGTCGCCCGACTCCGGATGGGCAACCGGCTGCCAGGTCTGGTGGATCGGATAGTCGTCGAACGAAGTGATCATGGTTGTGACCGTAGTCATTCCGCCCGACAGTGCAGAAAGTGGCTGGGAATCGGGGGTGACACCTACAGTCGGGTCGTGTCTGGTGTGTCGCCGAAGGTCTACCGAATCGTCTGCGGGGCGGCTCTCGGGTCTCTGTGCGTGATCGTGTTCACGGGTGCACTGGTCAGGCTCACGGGGTCCGGGCTCGGGTGCGAGGACTGGCCACGGTGCAACGAATCAAAGTTCGTCGACGTCTCTTCGGGGCACACGTTCATCGAGCAGGCCAACCGCCTGTTCACCGGGGTCGTTTCTGCGAGCGTCATCGCGGCGGTGCTCGTGTCGCATCGAGTCCGGCCGAGGAGACCCGACCTGGTGATGCTGGCATGGAGTCTCGTGGGCGGCGTGATCGCACAGGTGGTGATAGGTGGAATCGTCGTTCTGACGGGCCTCAACCCGTACGCCAACATGGCGCACTTTCTCGTCTCCCTCGTGCTGATCGCGTCGGCGTTGATGCTCTACCGCAGGGCCGCGGTGTCCGGCAGCGACCGATGGTGGAGAGACGTGCCGCCGACAGAGTTCCGGGCCCTGATGTTTCTCGTCACTGCAGCGCTCACGGCGATCGTCACGGGAACCGTGGTCACTGCGACCGGACCCCATGCCGGTGACGAGAATGCCGTGCGCTTCGGGTTCGCCCTCGAATCGGTTGCGCGCGTTCACGGTGCGGCCGTGATGATCTCGCTGGTGGTGTTGCTCGTGTTGATGTGGCGCTCACGACGGCTGCCCGACGTCGAGTACCGCGATTCGCTCGCGACGGTCGTGTTCGTCGGTTTCGCACAGGCCGGCATCGGCTATCTGCAGTACTTCACAGGGGTGCCGGTGGTGCTGGTCGCCGCGCACATCGTCGGCGCGGTCTCGTTCTTCGTCGCCGTGCTGAACACGGTGTTCGTTCCGTTGCCTCGCAACCTCGGTGCCGAATGATTCAGGCCGTGTGCAGGATGTCGTAGAGGTGCGAGCAGTCGTTCACGCCGAGCACGTGAACTGTGTCGGAGAGGTTCACCGTCGTGACACTCGTGTTCTCCACCATCATCCAGAGTGATCGAGGCGTGTCCAGGACATGGGCGAGGAACGCGTTGATGACCCCGCCGTGGCACACAACCGCGATGGTCGACCCGCGGTGCTGCGTCGCAAGTTGACTGACTCTCCCGGCGACCCGCGCCCGGAAGGCGGCGTCGCCCTCTCCGTTCGGTATTCCGTCCCACGTGCCCCGCGCGCGCCACTCGACGAACTCGGGGTCGTTGGTCGCGGCGCGACGACGGAACTCGCCGTGGCTCCAGTCTCCCAACCTGACCTCCTCGAGGTCTTCGTGCACCGAGACCGACAACCCGTGGTGTCTGGCCACCTCTTCGGCGGTGGACAGTGCGCGCAGGAGATGACTCGAGTAGACGGCACCGATGCGGGCACCGGCAAGACGTTGGCCGAGCAGCGTCGCCTGTCGCACTCCCTCTGCGTGCAACGGAGGGTCGCTGCTCTCGGCCGAACCGGGAACTATGTCGGCGCTGCGGCCGTGCCGTATCAAGAGAACACGGCAGCTGTCGCCGACTGACGGATCGAGGGTCGGCTGCGGAACGCTCGTCGAATCGGGTGGCTGGCTGGGTTCTCGTTGGTTCACGCTTGCTAGTTTGCCTCCATGGCACAAGAAGACGAAGTTCTGCTCGAGATCTCCGACAACATCGGCACGATCACCCTCAACGCACCAGGCCGGATGAACACCATCTCGGGCCGGATGCTCGACCAGATGTCGGAGAAGTTCCTCGAGGCCGACAAGAACCCCGCAGTCCGCTGCATCATTCTCACAGGCGCAGGTCGTGCCTTCTGCGCCGGTCTCGATCTCGGCTCGCAGGCGGGAAAGACCGAGTCGCTCGGCGTGCTCGACAACACAGAGGCCAACATGGTCGAGTTCAACATTCGCGACACGCCTCCGATCGTTCTGCACGGGCTCGACACCCCTGTCATCTGTGCACTCAACGGCGGGGCGGCGGGATACGGTCTCGACATCGCCCTCGGTTGTGACATCCGTATTGCCGCCGACACGGCCAAGATGGCGCCGGGTTTCGCCAAGAGGGGAATACTCCCCGAGAGCGGCGGAACATGGTTGTTGCCTCGGATCGTGGGGTATGCGCGGGCGGCCCAGATCGCATTCACCGGTCGGACGCTTCTCGCCGACGAATGTCTCGAACTCGGTCTCGTCAACGAGGTCGTGCCGGCAGACCAGTTGATGGACCGCGCGCGTGAAATGGCGGCCGAGATCGCGTCGAACGCGCCGCTGGCCGTACGCGCCATCAAGCGCATGATGCGTGCCGCAGAGACCGAGACGTTCGAGCAGAACGTGCACCACGTGTTTCTCCAGTTGTTGCCCCTGTTCCGCACGCAGGACTTCAAGGAGGGTGTGGCGGCCTTCATCGAGAAGCGCCCGCCCAACTTCAAGGGTCGATGACCACCGACGCCCGCTCGGCGTTCGAGATGCTGGGCGTGCCCCCCGGCTCGACAGAGTCCGAGATCAGGGCAGCATGGAGACTGCGTGCCCAGCAATTGCATCCCGACGCCGGGGGTTCGCACACAGAAATGATCGTGCTGAACGCCGCCCTGCATCAGGCACTGCTGTGGAGGGAAACCCCGGTTGCGCAGTCAGAGGCGAGACAGCGCACCACACGCACCCACTCGTTCGTCTCGCGTGATGTCTCGTCGTTCACGATCAACGATCTGCCTGTCGTTGCCTTCGAGACACTTACCGTTGCTGCCGCCCACTGCGGCCAGGTGACAGACGAAGAGTGCCCGTATCTTCTCGAGTTCACCATGCACGAATCAGGTCTTGCCGCGCTGTCCAGGGCCGTGTGTCGCTGCGAGCTGATGCCGGAGGCCGGCGGAACCACTGTGCACCTGAGCGTCACGGGGGCAGGGCCGGTTCCGCTCGAGACCGTCAGGGACATGCTGGTGGGGATCGTCAACGAGATCTCTCACTAGGCGGACTGGTCGGCTGCCGCCTTGAAGAGCCTGTCGCGCACCGCGCGCCCGAGCCCGGTGTCGACCGGAAGCACCGCGACGATCAACGAGAACCCTTCTGCATCGGCGCGCCTCATGTCCGAGTACAGGGCCTCGGCGTATTCCCGGGCGTCATCGTGATGCACGAGAGTCGCCTTTGTTCCCGCAGCCGAAGCACGCCGCACTTCTTCCTCGGCAGAGCGCAGTGACTCGACCAGCACCACTCGTGCGCGGGGTGCGTAGTGGGACTTCAGCATTCCCGGTGCCCGTGACTCGCCGCTGTCACCCGTGATGTCCACGGAGACGATCGCAAGAACATCGTCGTCGGTGACTGCACCGTGTCTCAGGATGCGCACCTCACCGTCTGTGCATTCCACGATGGTCGACTCGACACCCACCTCGCACGGGCCGCCGTCGAGCACCAGGTCGACGTCATCACCGAGGTCTGACACCACGTGTTCTGCCGTCGTGGGGCTCACGCGACCGAATCTGTTTGCTGACGGCGCAACCACCCCCGTATCGACAGCCCTCAGCACCTCGAGTGCGACGGGGTGCCCCGGCACCCTGAGGGCAACGGTGTCGCGGCCACCGGTGACCCAGTCGGGCACCAGGGGAGTGCGCTTCACCAGCAGGGTCAGGGGGCCCGGCATGAAACGGGCTGCCAGCAGGCGGGCGTTGTCGTCGAGAACGCCCCACGTGTCGAGTTGCTCGACTGACCCGAGGTGCACGATGAGTGGGTGGCTTCTCGGTCGGCCTTTCACCCGGTAGATGCGTTCGACTGCCGAACTGTTCGTGGCGACGGCCGCGAGACCGTAGACGGTTTCGGTCGGCAGTCCGATGATCCCCCCGTGACGGAGAACGTCGACCGCCCGCGACACGTCGTGCGTGGCACCGGTCGACGTCATGCAAGAAAGTCCAGCAGGGCGTCGATGAAGGGGAATGCCTCCGGGGTCGCGAAATGGTCGGTGTTTTTCAGCACCACAAGTCGCCCCGCCGGGAAGGCCCCGGCGAGTTCGTCTGCGGGTGCGGTGAAATCGGCATCACCGATGACAACCAGCACCTCGTTGTCCAGCGACGCAAGAGTCGCCTTGTCGACGGGTTCGCTCGGAGGGCGCTTCATCACTGCCGTCAGCGCGGCGAGGTCGTTCCCCGGTGTGTTTCCGTAGTGGGCGAACATGCGGGCGAAGGTGTCGTCTTCGGGGGCGCGGCCCTCGAGTGCGTCGATGATGCGCTGGTTTCCCGACGGATCCGAGGGTCGGAACACGCCGTCGCCGATTCCCGCAAGCACGACCTTGCGGAATCGATGCGGTTGGTCGATGAGTGCGCGCAGCAGGGTCAGGGCACCGAGCGAGAAGCCCACCGCATCGACTGCAGGGGCGCCTTCCGGGAGTTCCCCGAGGAGCCATTCGGGAAGGCGCGAATATGCCTCCGGGTCGTGCGGTTTGTCCTGTGAGCCGTGGCCGAGCAGATCGATGCCCAAAACAGTGCGCCCGATGTCCTCGAGGAGCGCGTCGATGCCCGGCTTCTGCCAGGTCTCCCTGAAGCTGCCTGCCCAACCGTGGACAAGGACAACGGGAATGTTCTCAGAAGACTCCATGCGGACACGGTAGTCTCGTAACGCCCTATGCGCTTCCTACAGCAGCTCCCCGCGCACGATTTGACCTACAACGACGTGTTCATGGTCCCGAGCATGTCGTCGGTGCCCTCACGACTCGACGTCGACCTCACCACCAGCGACGCAGTCGGCACCAGCATCCCGATCGTCGTGTCGAACATGACCGCCGTCGCGGGCAGGAGAATGGCCGAGACGGTTGCGCGCCGCGGCGGGCTCGTCGTGCTGCCCCAGGACATCCCGCTCGACATCATCAAGATCGTCGTCGATTACGTGAAGTCACGGCATTCGGTCTTCGAGACACCCATCACGCTTGCCCCCGAGGACACTCTCGGCGAGGCGATCAGCCTCATACACAAACGTGCCCACGGTGCCGTCGTGGTCGTCGACGCCGACAACCACCCCCAGTGCACCCTCACCGACCACGATGCCGCCGGGTACGACCGTTTCACACAGTTGAAGAACGTGATGAACCTCGACATGGTCTGCTACCGCGATTCGATGTCGGTGGTCGAGATCCACGATGCACTCGTCGAGCAGCGCCTCAACTTTGCACCCGTCATCGATGCCGACGGGGTGTTGGTTGGTGCAATCACCCGCAAGGGTTCACTGCGGTCGACGATCTACCAACCCGCCGTCAACAAGGCCGGCGAGTTCCTCACTTCCGTCGCAGTGGGAATCAACGGAGACCCCGCGGCAAGAGCGCGCGAACTTGTCAACCTCGGTGTCGATGTTCTGGTCATCGACACTGCGCACGGCCACCAGGCGACAATGCTGAGGGCCATAGAGGCGGTGCGCAAGGCCGCGCCCGCCACGACACTCGTTGCGGGCAACATCGTGACCCGCGAGGGAACCCGTGACCTGGTCAACGCAGGTGCAGACATCGTGAAGGTCGGCGTCGGCCCGGGGGCAATGTGCACCACCCGCATGATGACCGGCGTCGGTCGCCCCCAGTTCTCTGCAGTTCTCGAGTGCGCCGAGGTTGCCCGCTCGATGGGCAAGCACGTGTGGGCAGACGGCGGAGTCAGGTACCCGCGCGACGTTGCACTCGCCCTTGCCGCGGGCGCTGCGAGCGTGATGTTCGGCTCGTGGCTCGCCGGCACCTACGAGTCGGCAGCCGACACCCTCAGGGACACCGAGGGTCGTCTGTACAAGGAGAGCTTCGGCATGGCATCGAACCGTGCCGTGCGCAACCGTACGCGCACCGAGACTGCACTCGAGCGCGCCAAGAAGGAACTCTTCGAGGAGGGAATCAGCACCTCGCGCATGTATCTCGACCCGATGCGCCCCGGTGTCGAGGACATCATCGACCAGATCGTCGCCGGACTTCGCTCGTCGTGCACGTACGCAGGCGCCTCGACCCTCGAGCAGTTCCACGAGAGGGCTGTGGTCGGGGTGCAGAGTTCTGCCGGATACGACGAAGGTCGTCCGCTCGGCACCAGCTGGTGACCCGTGGCGGTGATCGCAATCGACGGTCCCGCAGGGGCGGGAAAGTCGACGGTTGCACGCCTCGTTGCACAGGCGACCGGTCTGCCGTATCTCGACACCGGTGCCATGTACCGCTGTGTGGCCCTGCAGACACTGCGCACGGGAACAGACCCCGATGATGCGGTTGCCGTCGGGCGCATTGCATCGTCGGTGACGATCCATCTCGACGGCGAGCGCACGCTCCTCGACGGTGAGGACGTCAGTTCGGAGATCAGGACCACCGCAGTCGCGGGGGTCGTCAGTGTCATCGCGACCCACACTGCGGTGCGTGACGCAATGCGAGCGCAGCAGCAAGCGTGGATCAGTTCGAAGGGCGGCGGCGTCGTCGAGGGTCGCGACATCGGAACAGTGGTGTTCCCTGATGCAGAGGTCAAGGTGTTCCTCACCGCCTCGGCAGACGAGAGAGCCCGCAGGCGCGTCGATCAGCACGGTGGCGACGTCGACCAGGTTGCGAGATCGATCAGCGAGCGCGACCGCATCGACTCGACGCGTGCCGATTCGCCCCTTCGCCCCGCACCCGAGTCGGTGATGGTGGACTCGACCGGAAAATCAATCGGGGAGGTCGTCGACGAGATCGTCGCCGTCTTCCTCTCACGGAGGAAATGACACATGGCAGACGTGGACACGCGACTCATCGGACAGTCGCTCGTGAGCAAGATCTTCTACACAGTGATCCGCGCGGTCGTCGTCGGTCTGTCCGTGGCCTACACACGCACGCGCATTGTCGGAAAGCACAACATCCCGAGAGAGGGTGCGTACCTCCTCGCCCCGATCCACAGGTCGAACATCGACACCCCTCTGGCCGCAGCGGTGACACACCGCAGGCTGCGGTTCATGGGCAAGGACTCCATCTGGAAGGTGAAGCCGGTCGGGTGGGTCATTTCTGCGCTCGGGGCGTTCCCGGTGACACGTGGCACGGCCGACCGCGAGGCCCTGAAACGATGCGTGGCGGTGCTCGAGTCGGGCGAGCCGCTTGTGCTGTTCCCCGAGGGAACCCGCCAGAGCGGGCCCGACGTGCAGCCGCTTTTCGACGGTGCAGCGTATGTCGCGGTGAAGGCGGGGGTGCCCATCATTCCGGTGGGCATCGGGGGCTCCGAAAGGGTCATGCCGAAGGGATCAAAGATGATCTTCCCGAGGAAGTGTGTGCTCGTGGTGGGCGAGCCGATCGTCGCACCGAGGGACGAGACCGGCAAGGTTCCGCGCAGTGCAGTCAGGGAAGTGACCGACCGACTGGCATCGGACCTGCAGAGACTCTTCGACGAGGCCCAGCAACTCGCGGGTTCGCCCAACCGTCGTTAGGCGACGAGGAAGGCAGCAACCAGGTCGAGGAGATTGCCCGGGTCGTCGCGCCCGCACATCTCGCGTGCCGAGTGCATCGAGAGTTGCGGCACGCCCACATCGATTGCCTCTATGCCGAGTCGGGTCGCCGTGATCGGCCCGATGGTCGAACCGCACGGCATGTTGTTGCGTGACACGAAGGTCTGCAACGGCACGCCGGCAGAAGAAGCCACAGACCGCAGGTGTGCCGCGCCCCGCGCAGAGGTTGCGTACCGTTGGTTGCCGTTCAGTTTCAGTGCGACACCCGCGTTCGGCAGCGGAGCGTGCCGGGGATCATGGCGTTCCCGGTAGTTCGGATGAACGGCATGTGCGTTGTCGGCCGAGAGACACCATGAATCTCTCAGCACGGCGTGGCGTCGTGCCGCACCCAGACCCTGGTTCTCGAAGATCGAGTTCAGCACCGACTCGAGCAGTGGCCCGCCCGCGCCGGTGACGCTGTCGGAGCCGACCTCTTCGTGGTCGTTCAGGACCGCGATGCAGGTGTTCGACGAATCCGTGGAGGAGAGGGCGTGCACGGCCGCCCAGCACGACAGTTGGTTGTCGAGGCGAGCGCTGACGACGAACGCTGAGTCGTGACCGAGAAGCCCGGCCTTCTGGGTGTCGTACAGGTGGGCATCGAAGGCAGACACCGACGAGACACCCGAGACTTCCGAGAGCCACTCTGCGAACGTGGGTGCGTCGACCCCCCACACCGGAACGGTGTGTTGGTGGCGGTCGAGCACGAGTCCACGGTCGTTGATGTCACGGTCGAGATGAATCGCCAACTGTGGGATGCGCGCCAGGGGTCTGTCGACATTGAAGAGGGTGACTTTGCCGTCGGGGCCGACGACGCGACCTGCGAGCGCGAGGTCCCTGTCGAGCCATGAGTTGAGGAGAACCCCGCCGTAGATCTCGATCCCGAGTTGCGCCCAGCCGTGTGTCGCGATGTCGGGGTTCGGCTGTATCCGCAGGTTGGGCGAATCAGTGTGCGCGCCGACCACTCGAACCGGCGCGCCGTCTGCCCCGAGCGACCATGCGACGATCGCACCGTCGACCTCGAGAAAACCCCTGGGGGCGATTTCGTCAGCGAGTGAGGTCTGCCGTCTGAACCCCCGCGCCGCCAGCACGTCGGCCGCGGTCGCCACGACATGGAACGGCGTCGGTGACGCATCGATCCACCGGAACAACGATTCGATGCGGTCGTCAGCCATGAAAAAGACCTATCGGCAGTCCCGTGCCGCGCAGGTGTGGCGTCTCGTTCACGGAGAGGATGCTGCGGTGCCCCTGCGACGAGGCGGCGATGCGGTGTATCGAGGTGTAGTTCGGGTAGAAGAACTGGCCCCGGTTGATGCCGATCACGTGCGAGACGTACGAATTGATGACACCGCCGTGGCAGGTGACCACCACCCGTTGACCCCTGTGGTTGTCGATGATCCTGTCGAGTGCGCCGATGACACGACGGTTGAAGATCTCGGGGTCTTCTTCGGATGTCCATTCGCCGCTCGCGAGTTCTCTCCAGCGGGGGTCGTTTGCAGCCTTCAGTTCCTCGATGGGAATGTATTCGTTCGAGTGCTGGTCCCATTCGGCCACGTCGGGCTCGACCACCGGCGACAGGCCTTTGAGGGCAGCGAGAGGCATGGCAGTCTGGTGTGCTCTCTTCATCGGGCTGGTGTAGATGGCATCGAGGTGTTCGAGGGCGAGATAGTCGCCGAGATGCCTGGCCTGTGCGTGTCCTTCGACTGAGAGTTCTGGGTCTGCAGGGCCATCGACATTCTCACGGCGCACAGGCAGACCGTGACGGACAAGAATCAGTTCCATTGCTGTGAGATGATAAAGCGGTGGGCGGAAAGTTGTCGCATTCGGACGGTTCGGAGCGACTGGAGGTTCACGAATCCGGTCCGGACACCGAGACGGTTGTCGTTCTGATCCATGGTTCACTCGACCGAGCGGCAGGCATGGCCCGTCTCGCTCGTCTGGCCCAGCAGACCCACCGCACGGTCAGGTTCGACCGTCGCGGGTACGGGGTGCACCACGGTCACCCGGGTCCGTTCACCGTGTCGGGCAACGCCGACGACGTGATCAACATCATCGGCAGCCGCAGGGCAGTGCTCATCGGGCACAGTTACGGCGGCAACATCGCCCTCGCGGTCGCGGAGCGTGTTCCGGGTCTCGTGGTCGGGGTGTCCACCTACGAGACCCCACTGTCATGGTTCGATTGGTGGCCGAAGAACACACCGGGCGGCAACGCCGTCACTGCAAGCCCCGAAGATGCAGCCGAGGCGTTCATCGTGCGCATGATCGGCAGGGAGAGATGGGCCCAGGTGCCGGAAAAGACGAAAGCTCAGCGTCGACGTGAGGGGAGAGCCCTGCGGGAGGAGCTGCTCGACCTGAGGTCCGAACCTCCGTGGAACGCCCCCGGTGTCACCGTGCCGGTCCTGTGCGGTCGTGGATCGCGCGGGCTCGACCACCACATAAACGCAAGCTCGCGCCTCGCTGAGATGTTGCCGAACGCCAGACTCGTCACCGTCGAGGACGCAGGTCACGCGGCACCCGTGTCACACCCGAGAGAGTTCCACTCTCTGCTCGTTGCACCTCACTTGGAGGGCAACGGCACCTTGACGTTGACGTCCTGACCGAAGAAGGTGCAGGTCGTGTCGACGGCTGCCGATGTCGACGCCTGGGCCTTGACCTTGTCGACGCAGTCCGAGATCTCGGCCCGTTGCGAGTAACCGGCGAATGCGATTCCGACGAACACGGCGGTGGAGACCACTTTCCCGACAATCGAGGAAACCACCTTCATCAGGATGATCCCGATGAGAAGTGCACCGCCCGATACGCCGAGGGCAAGGTTTTTCAGGGTGTCCGGGTCTGTGGCGGCAAAGATCATGCTCATCTCGCAATGCTAGGCACGTCGTTGCCCGTACCCTTGACACCATGTCCGCGCCCGTGTTCAGCGTCGCCATTCTCATCGGCGGAGACAGTTCCCGCATGGGCAAGGACAAAGCCACGTTCGAGGTCGACGGCGTCGCCATGGCGAACCGGGTGGCTCTCGCCGCCCGGTCGGCAGGGGCAGACGAGGTGTTGTTGATCGGCGGCACGCAGGCGCGGGCCAAGAAACTGAACGGTTCGTGGAAAAAGGATGCGTACCCGGGAGAGGGGCCTCTCGGTGGGGTCATCACCGCACTCAAGTCGGCGCAGCACGATTCGGTCGTCGTTCTGTCGTGTGACATGCCCTTCATCACCGACTCAGTCATCTCGAGTCTCGTACGCGGTCTCAACGATGCACAGGCCTCGGTGGGGCGCACCGACCGCCTCAACTGGCTGTGTGCCGCGTGGTCGAAAGACGAGTGTCTCGGAACCCTGCAGACAGTGTGGAAGCGCAACGAACGTGCTGTTCACCGTGCGGCCGTTCTGCTCGATGTCGCCGAGATACCCGTTCCGGCCGTTGCCGTGCGCAACATCAACACCGTCGGGGACCTCGACGAGCCTGTCGACCCAACTACTCTGAAGTGATGACCTGGACCGAAACCGACGTGTCGACCCTCGCCGCGACTGCCGACAGATTCCTCATCGACGTCAGGGAGACCGACGAGTACGAATCGGGTCACATTCCCGGTGCAGTCAACGTTCCGCTGAGCGTCCTCACCTCGGCACTCGACATGGTCCCCGTCGGGGCGACCGTGTACGTCGTGTGCCAGGCAGGCGGGAGAAGCGCCCGTGCGTGTGAGTTTCTCTCCCAACAGCAGCAGTTTGCACAGACCGAATTCGTGAACGTGAGCGGGGGGACCGGTGCCTGGATTCTCGAGGGACACGACGTCGTCGTCGGCAACCAACCTTCCTGACGTCGCCTTCCGATGGATCGACTCGAACGTCGATGTCGAGAGATTCGTCGCCGAACACCGTGACGCGCAGGTTTACCACCTCGACACGGAGTTCCACCGCGAGAAGACGTACTTCCCACAGCTCGCGTTGGTGCAGATCAAGGTTGACGACCAGATCGTGCTGATCGACCCGACGATGATCGATCTCGAACATCTGCGCCCCCTTCTCGAGGGCCCCGCGGTCTGTGTCCTGCATGCTGCACAGCAGGATCTCGACGTGCTCGCCCAGACGGTCGGTGCTGTTCCGTCGAGAATCCTCGACACCCAGATACTCGCCGGTTTTCTCGGGCACTCGCAGCCGTCGCTTGCATCTCTGCTGCAGATATTCCTCAAGGTCTCGTTGCCGAAGGGCGACCGCCTGACCGACTGGCTGCGCAGACCTCTCACCCGCGAACAACTCTCGTATGCGGCATCAGACGTTGCGTACCTGCCCGAGCTTCTCGACATCATGGTCGCCAGACTCACCGACATGGGACGGATGTCCTGGGCCGAGGAAGCGTGCGAAGAGTTGAGGCAACGGCGCACAGGTCCCCAGCCACCCGAAGACGCATGGCTGCGCGTCAAGGACGTTCGCACGGTCAAGGGCAAGTCACGGTGGGTCGCCCGCAGCGTCGCGCAGTGGCGCGAACACCGCGCAATGGACCTCGACATACCGCCGCGGCATGTGCTCTCCGACATTGCAGTGCTCGGGATTGCACAGCGTTCCCCCCGCACACCCGAGGAACTGTCGCAGTGCAGGGGAGTCGACAACCGTCATGTCAACGGTGCGCAGGGCAAGGCACTGATGAATGCGGTCCGGGAGGGAATCAACGACGCATCGAAGGGCGATCTTGCATTCCCCACATCCGACACCGACGACCTCGACAAGACACTCAGGCCGGCGGCGACCCTCGTGTCTGCGTGGATCACCGAACTCGCACGTCAGAGCGAACTCGACGTGGCCCTTCTCGGAACGCGACGGGACATCAACGATCTTCTTGCTGGTGCACCCAATGCGAGGTTGCGTCACGGCTGGCGAGCCGACATCGTCGGTCGCGACATCGAGGATCTCGTCGCGGGGCGAAAGGCATTGACATTTGTCCACAGGGACGGGGAGACAGGTCTCAGACTGGTCGAGGTCGAGGGCGATTGAGGCAATTGCCCTCGATTCGTCTCATTTTCCTGTACAGTATCGGGGATTGTCCATATGGCACCTGTGCCACACACTGTTCGGAGACCGACCGTGAAAAAGGGTCGACATCGCCGGTTCGAAGAAGCGCGCAAATTGAAGCAAGCAGGTCCCACCGCGGCCGACCTGGGTTTCGGTGACTCGTCCCGGACCTCGTCCACTGAGGACGACGAATACGCAGCAATCGCCGAACGTTACGGCGTCACGTTCGATGACGACGAAGACGACGACACAGACGAAGACGACGAATAAGACGTTCACAGCGTCCGTTCCCGCCGGAAACAGATCCCCCTCATGACCACCTCTCTCCGCAATGTCGCCATGGTTGCCCACGTCGACCATGGCAAGACCACCCTCGTCGACACTCTCCTGCGGTCGACAGGCGCATTCGCGGCACACCAGCAGGTGGTCGACCGCGTGATGGACTCAGACGCCCAGGAACGCGAACGCGGCATCACGATTCTCGCCAAGGCGGCACGCATCACCTACAAGGGAACACTCATCAACCTCGTCGACACCCCGGGACACGCCGACTTCGGCGGGGAAGTCGAGCGTGCCTTGGCGCTCGTCGACGGCATCGTTCTTCTCGTTGACGCAGCCGAGGGTCCGTTGCCACAGACGCGTTACGTGCTGTCGAAGGCGCTCAGTCGGGGCCTGCCCACGATTCTCGTCATCAACAAGGTCGACAGGCAGGATGCGCGGGCCGACGAGGTGCTCGGCGAGGTGGAGCAACTCTTTCTCGACCTGGCCATGAGCGACGACCAACTGGCGTTCCCCGTGATCTCGGCAGTCGCACGCGAAGGGAGAGCCATGAGAGGGGTCGGCATGCCGGAGCCCGACGCAGACCTGTCATGCCTGCTCGACACGATCATCGACACGGTTCCGGCTCCTGTTGTCGATGCTTCGGCTCCGCTCACGGCGCTCGTGACCAACCTCGATGCATCCGACTATCTCGGTCGTCTGGCAATCGGGCGCGTCCACAGCGGGACCATGAAAAAGGGTGACTCTGTCGCTCTCTGGGGCAAGGACACCGACGGAAACCCGTTGAGGCGGCGCATCGCACAGTTGAGTGTGTTCGACGGCATCGGTCGCACCGAGGTCAACGAGATCGAGGCCGGAGACCTGTTCGTGCTCGCAGGCATCGCAGAGGTCGAGGTCGGCGACACCATCGCGGCACCAGACGTCACGTCCGCCCTGCCGAGACTCGAGGTCGACGAACCGGTCATCCGCATGAGTTTCGGCGTGAACACCTCGCCGTTCGCCGGTCGTGAGGGCAAGTTCGTCACCAGCCGGCACCTGAAGGAACGACTCGCCAAGGAGATCCTCGGCAACGTGTCGATCAAGATCGCCGACACCGATTCACCCGATGTCACCAGCGTCGCGGGTCGTGGCGAGCTGCAGCTGGCCGTGCTCATCGAGAACATGCGGCGCGAGGGATTCGAACTTCAGGTGAGCCGGCCCGAGGTCATCACCAAGGACATCAACGGCAAGAAGCACGAACCGCTCGAGGCCGGCACATGCGACGTGCCGGACGAACATGTCGGCACCGTGACACAGGCACTCGCGCCGAGAAAGGGCCGGGTCACCGACCTGCGCCCGGGTGACCCGGGGCGCACGATCGTGTCGTTCGAGGCCCCGTCGCGCGGTCTCATCGGCTTCCGGTCGATGTTGATGACACAGACGCGCGGAACCGCCCTGCTTCACCAGACACATGCCGGCTGGACACCGTGGGCCGGCGAACTTCCTCACCGCATCGGTGGCGCGATGATCGCTGACCGCATCGGTTCCACGACCGCATATGCGCTCGACAATCTCCAGTTGCGCGGCGAGCTCTTCGTGCATCCCGGCGTCGAGGTGTACGAGGGAATGATCATCGGTGAGGGCGCCAGGGGCGAGGAGATGGTCGTCAATGCTGTCCGTGCAAAAGAAAAGACCAACATCCGCACCCACAGCCACGACGACGGCGTGAAACTGGCTGCACCGGTCGAGCACACACTCGAGACCGCCATCGAATGGATCGGCGACGACGAACTCGTTGAGGTCACCCCCAAGAGCATCCGGATCCGCAAGAGGATGCTCGCCCTCGAAGACCGCAAACGCGCCTTCAAGAAGAACGGCTGATCAACCCTTCTTGCGCACCGCCGGGTGGGGAAGCGGCACGGCAGTCGGCCTCGTGAGCTGCTCGACCATGATCTTGTAGGCCTTCGTGCCCATCATCTCGGTGAGCTCGTCCTTGAAGAACACGTATGCGGGGTCCTTGCCGACGAACGCATCCGCAGACTCGGTGCACCACCAGTGGAAGTCGTCACCGCCCTCGCCCCAGTCGCGACGTTTCCATTCACGGATCGTCGAGATGACGTATCCGCCGTCCTCGGTGTAGTCCTCGTGGCGCACGGGCACCTGCCAGCAGACGTCGGGCTTCCAGTCCATGTGGCGCTCGCCGGCCTCGACTGCCGCGATGTGGAACGCACAACCGGTGCCCCCCTCGAAGCCTGGAGGATTGTGGAAGATGCAGGCGCCGTTGACCACGCGGGTCTTCACGTCGTCGCCCTTGCCGACCTTCCACCGGCCGTCAGCGCCCTTCTTGTGGTTCTTCCAGTGCTTCGGCTTCAGGCGCTTCACGTACTTGGTGACCGACTTGAGGTCGTCTTCGTCGAGGAAATGGGCGCCGTACGAACAGCACCCCTGCATCAACTCGGGTGTCGGGTCGTCATGGACACCCTTGCACCCCTCACCGTAGATGCACTTGTAGTTCGAGCGCAGGAAAGTTGCGTCGATCATCCAGGTACGCAGTTCGTCCGGATCCTCGAAACTGATCCACTCGCGGGGCTGTTCTTCTCTGAGCACGATCGTTCACTCTATGTCATGCCGCCGCGCCCGGCACAAGACTGTTCGCTACCATCTCGGGAGAAAGTCGAGTGAAGAACATGGACCATTCCGAGGACGTGAAGCGCATCATCGAGGATCTCGAGGCCATCGCCGAGCGGCTGAACGATGCTTCGATGTCGGTGCTCGCCGATGCCATCGAGCGGGGTCTGAGCGATCGACCGGCGGAGGAGAAACGCATCTCACAGGCCAGGCGCGCCGTCGAGAAGGCGTTGCACCACCTTCGGCACGACTAGTAACGGTTCACGGCATCGATCAAGGGCCGCAGGTCGGCGAACCCCTTTGCCGCGTAGTCGAGCGAGATCCGGTGGAGATCGACGACGTCATTGTCTCTTGTCTCGTCGGGCGTTGCCACGGTCTGTTCGATGACACCGTCGGTTGCAAGATGCGAGAACTCTCGCGACATTGCGGCAAAATCCGCGTCGGGAATGCGTCTGTGCACCCTCATGTACAGGCGGTTGTTGACGAAACGGATCGAGTGGTAGTTGCGGTAGAAGCCGACGACTTCGTCGACGGCCTCCTGCACGTCGTCGGTGATGCGGTACAGCGAGACGTCAGACGGCGAGATGAGACCGTGTGCGAGCAGCAAGGGCTCCATCACTTTCATGAGGGGAGTCCAGAACGGGTCCCCGGGAACCTCGAGAAACACGATCGGAACGGGAACAGACTTGGCTGTCTGGGCAAGCGTCAACAGCTCGAATGTCTCGTCGAGGGTGCCGAACCCGCCGGGGAGACAGAGGAACGCATGTGATTCCTTGACCAGCATCAGTTTCCTCGTGAAGAAGTACCTCATGCTGACGTATTTCTCGTCTCCCGCAATGACCGAGTTGGCACCCGTCTCAAAGGGCAGCCGGATGGAGACGCCGATCGAGTTCTCACGCCCTGCACCGATCATGCCGGCCTCCATGATCCCCGGCCCCGCACCCGTGACCACCATGTACCCGGCGCGGGCGAGCTCGCGGGCGGTACGGGCGGTCACCGAATAGATGGGGTTGTCCGCAGTCGTGCGCGCAGAACCGAAGATGGTGACCTTGCGGGTGTCCCTGTACGGCGCGAACATCTCGAATGCACGGGTCATCTCCTCGAGTGCGGTGCCGGCGATCTTCACATCGAGCGACGATGCGGCGCCGTTGATCATTCGGGTCGCCGAGGCGATGATCCTGTCGAACTGACGAAGGTCGGCAGAGGGTCGGTCGCCGGCGCTGTCCGAACGGAGCATCTCCCTGATGCTGGCGAGAATTTCGCGCGTGGGTTCGTCTGCCGGCATGCCGCAAGCGTAGTTCAGGCGATGTGTTTCGCCTTCTCGCGCAGTGCCCCGATGAGATCTTCGAAACTCGAGACGAACGAGTCGACGCCTTCCGTCTCGAGCCTGTTCGCGACGGCACCCACATCTATGCCCAGATGTGCGAGTCGGTTCCATTGCTCACGGGCGAGAGCGGGGTCGTTCGTGATCGTCGTCGACACGCACCCGTGATCTGCAAAGGCGGCGAGGGTCGCCTCGGGCAGCGTGTTGACCGTGTGCATCCCGATCAGTTCGTCGACGTACAACGTGTCGGCGTACGACGGGTTCTTCGTCGATGTGGAGGCCCACAGTGGCCGTTGGACATTCGCGCCGGCCTTCTCGAGTCTTTCCCATTCGGCCCCGCTGAACCGCGAGAGGAATGATTGGTAGGCCAGCCGGGCCTGGTTGACCGCAGCGGTTCCGCGCAGGGCAAGAGACTCCTCGGTGCCGATGCGCTCGAGCAGTGGATCGATGGCGTTGTCGACCCGGCTGATGAAGAAGCTCGCGACGCTCTGTACTGCGGTGACGTCGTGACCCGCCGCCACACGGTCGGCGATGCCCGCCAGGTACGCCTCGATGACCTGCTCGTACCTCTCGACGCTGAAGATGAGCGTGACGTTCACGCTGCGGCCCTCGGCGATCATCGTTCTGATGACCGGCAGACCCTCTTCTGTGGCAGGGATCTTGATCATCACGTTCGGCCGGTCTATCCGTTCGTGCAGTTCGCGGGCCGCCGACAGGGTGCCGCCTGCGTCGCGCGCAAGAGACGGGTCGACCTCGACACTCACGAACCCGTCGATTCCGTTCGATTCCTCGTGGACCGAACGGAACTCGTCGAGTGCCCCCGTGATGTCATCGATGACCAGGTCCCAGTAGGCACGCTCGACCGGCACGCCGGAGCGCACCAAACCCGCGAACTGGTCGTCGTAGTCGGTCGACCCCTGGATCGCCTTCTGGAAGATCGTCGGGTTGGACGTGAGGCCCCTCACACCACTGTCGATGAGCTCCCGCAGGGTGCCGTTTCTGAGGTAGCTGCGCTGCAGGTTGTCGAGCCACGGGCTCTGGCCGCATTCACTGTGCAAACGACGGAGCAGATTGCTCACCTCGAGATGACCCTTCTCGTTGCCTCGACGACGGCGTCGACGGTTATGCCGAGTTTCTCCATCACGACAGGTCCCGGTGCGCTGGCGCCGAACCGGTCGATTCCGATGCTTTCGTCGGCCCACTGCCTCCAACCGAATGTCGACCCTGCCTCGACACTCACCCGGGGCAGACCGGGCCGCATCACCGCATCGCGCCTGTCGGGTGCGAGCGAGGCAAAACGGTCCCACGACGGGAACGACACAACGTCCACCTCTGTGCCGTCGGCGGAGAGCACCTCTGCGGCCGCGAGGGCAACCGACAGTTCACTGCCGGTGCCGATGAGCACTGCGCGTGACGACGGCGAGGAGCGCACAAGTGCGGCGCCGGAATCCACCGCAGAGCCGTCTGTGAGAGACGGCACATTCTGTCGGGAGAGAATGATCGCAGTCGGTCCGTCATGTGTCACTGCAGCCAACCATGCACGCGCCGTCTCGTTCGGGTCAGCCGGGCGGATCACCTGCAGACCGGGTATCGCCCGCAGCGACGCAAGGTGCTCGACCGGCTGGTGTGTCGGGCCGTCTTCTCCGACCCCGACCGAGTCGTGACTGAACACGAAGACGCAACGGGCGCGCGTGAGAGCCGCAAGCCGGATGCTCGGGCGCATGTAATCGGCGAACACGAAGAAGGTTCCGCCGACGGGGATCACGCCGCCGTGCAGCGCCATGCCCACGAGGGCCGCGCCCATCGCATGCTCACGGATGCCGTAGTACACCTGGCGCCCCTCGCGGTGCTGTGCAGAGAACGCAACCGTGGCCGACAACTTCGAGCCCGTGTTGCCGGTGAGGTCGGCTGCGCCGGCGACCACGTGCGGAAGCACGTCGCGCGTCGCCTCGAGCACCTTCTGGAACGCCTGGCGAGTCGCGAGGTTCGTGTCGTTGTCGAACGTCGGCAGCACCGCGGAAACGCGTGAGGGGTCGGCAGCACGTGTCTGTGCGAGCAGTGCCTCGCGCTCGGCATCGGTCGTGCGTGCGTGCCAGGCGGAAACATGCTCGTCGCCGTTCGTTGCCATGTGCAGGCGGTACGCACCCACCAGGTCGTCGGGTGCCCAGAACGGCTCGTCGGGGATGCCCATGACCTTCTTCGTGGATGCGACGTGTTCGGCGGTGAACGGATTGCCGTGGGCCTCGTGCTTGTCGGTGAGATCAGGCGAGGGATACCCGATGTGTGTGCGCAGCACCACGAGAGTGGGGGCGGTGGTGTTGGCCTTCGCCTGCAACAGTGCCGTTTCGATGGCATCGCAGTCGTCGCCGGGTTCTCCCACCTCGAGCACGTTCCAGCCGTACGCGCGGAACCTCATCGGCACGTCGTCCGAACAGGTGAGATCGGTCGAGCCGTCGATGGTGATCCTGTTGTCGTCGAAGATGCAGATGAGCCGGCTGAGTTTCAGGTGCCCGGCCAGCGAGGCAGCCTCGTGACTGATTCCCTCCATGAGGCAACCGTCGCCGGCGATCACGAAGATGTGATGGTCAACGACGTGCGCCCCGTGCGTTGCGCGCAGGTTCTCCTCGGCGATCGCCATGCCGACGGCGTTGGCGAACCCCTGACCGAGGGGACCCGTGGTGACCTCGACACCGCTCGTGTGACCGACCTCGGGGTGGCCGGGGGTCAACGAATCCCACTGACGGAAGTTCTTGATGTCGTCGAGAGACAGTCCCCATCCGCCGAGGAAAAGCATCGCGTACTGGAGAATCGATGCGTGACCGTTCGAGAGAATGATGCGGTCACGGTCGGGCCACGACGGTTGCCCCGGATGATGCTTCATCACCCTGCTGTAGAGAACATGCGCCAGTGGTGCCAGCGACATCGCTGTGCCTTGATGACCGCTCTTGGCTCTCAACGGTGCGTCCATCGCCAGGCCGCGGATGAGTGCGATTGCCTTGCGGTCTTGTTCTTCAGTCAGTTTGTGAGACACGTAGTGACACTAATCGGCGGTGCACTTCGACGACGTGGAGGTCGTCGTCGAGACAGACGAATTCGGCAGGCCCACCGGTCGTCACCCTGCCTGTCTGTGGAAAACCCATGAGGTCTGCGGGCGTCGACGTCGCAGAGATGATTGCGTCGGTCGGTCTCACGCCACAGACCGAGACAACGGTGCGCACACACGACCCGAGCGTGGCAGAAGAACCCGCAAGTGTTCCGTCGGGCATTCTGGGTGCCCCGTCGGACACGACGAGGTTCATCGTGGCCGCCCACTCCGATTGCCACGCGATCGAATCAGACACCAGACACACACCGCGGGACGTCTTGGCGAGGAAGGCGAGACGTATCGCCGGGGGAGAGACGTGCACTCCGTCGGCGATCAGACCAGCAACCACACGGTTGTCGGTCAGGGCCGACAGGGCGACCCCGTCGTCGCGGTGGTGCACGCCGGACATTCCGTTGAAAAGGTGCGTCACCATCGAGGCCCCCGCCGAGACTGCCGCATCGAATTCATCGTGGCTTGCCCGGCTGTGGCCGAGGGAGACACGGACTCCGCGCGCCCGCATCAGGGCGACCGACTGCGGCGCGTTCTTCTGTTCGGGCGCGAGAGTGACGAGCCGGACCGCCGAGGGGACACTCGAGAGCCAGTCATCGTCGAGATCGATGATCCATGCCGGATTGTGGGCGCCCGGTGCGCGGCCGAGAAACGGGCCCTCGACATGCACGCCCAGACAGCCCGTGTCACCGCGGGCGATCCACTCGGCGAGCTGTTCGATGCTGCGGGTCAGGCGGTCGAGCGGAGCGGTCACCAATGTTGCAAGCCAGCTCGTGGTTCCGTTCTCGAGGAGGCGTCTGTCGAGCCGCAGGAATTCCTCGTGCGAGCATCTCGACACATCGACCGATTCGTATCCGTTCATCTGCAGGTCGACGAAACCGGGAGCCACGAGAGCGTGACGTGTCGTGCCCTCGTACGGCTCGATCGAGACGACAACACCTTCGTCGACGGTCAGACGGGTCGGTCCGTGCAGGGTGTCGCCGTCGTGAAACCCAGAGGCAGTGACTTCCCGCAGCACGACAGCAAATTAGTGCGGTGAACCACCCGCAGACGACTGCGCCTGGGGAGCGAGGCGAATGTCTGCGAACCGCAACCGGGCGAGCTTGGTGATCGTGAGACACCTGATGACCCACCAACCGAAGTCGATCTGGCCCCTGCGATGCGACAGCCGAGCCGACGACGGTGCCGCGTGGTGGTTGTTGTGCAGACCCTCACCCATGGTGAAAAAAGCCAGCCACTGCAGGTTCGTTGCGTCGTTCGCGTACGGGCGCTTGCCGAAGCGGTGACCAAGCGCATTCACCGCGGCATTTCCCGCGAGGTACACGTTCGCGTGGATGAACGCCGCGAGCAGACCCGTCAACGGGCCGAGAACCAACACAAGGATGGCTATGCCGAGACCGAGGCCGGTCTTGTTGTGGCCGAAGAACATTCGGTCCCATCTGTCGTCGGGCAGGTCGCGTGCGTACTTCGAGACGAGGTCAGGATCAGACAGAGCCTTTCGGTAGAGGGCGACGTTCATTCTCTGGACATGCCACCAACCGAGCAGCACGGGGGAGTGCGGGTCGCCCTCGACGTCGGTGTAGGCGTGATGCTTGCGGTGAACCGCAACCCATTCCTTCGGTTTGATTCCTGTCGTCAACCACAGTGTGAGCCGGAAGACCCACGCCACTGCGGGGTGCAACGAGAGCGCTCTGTGGCTGAGCGCCCGGTGCAGGTAGACGGTTGTGCCTGTGTTGGCGATGGTGGTCACGATTGCGGCCGCCACGCAGGCCGTGAGGATGCTCATCAGGAAACTGCTCATGTGGCGAAGACTAGTCCACTACCTACTGGTAGGTAGGCAGAAACGGCTATAACTTGTGTCCTGTGTCAGAGAGTTCAGGTTCCGAGTCTTCCCGGTCTACCCGGGACCAGATTCTCGACGAAGCCCTTCGCTGCTTTGCCGAGCGGGGCTACGACGGCACGTCTTTGAACGACATCGCTGCCGGGGTCGGGATCAGACGGCCCTCGCTGTTGCATCATTTCCCCAGCAAAGAGGCTCTGTACGGCGATGTGTTCGAGCGTCTCCTGTCTGAATGGCTCGAGCGCCTCGAGGGTGCGATCTCGAGCCGTGCAGAGGGGTGGGACAAGGCCGAACTGGTTCTGCGAGCCGGCCTCGACCTGTTCGCGGACACACCGGACTATGTCCGCATCATGCGCCGTGAGGCACTCGACGGGGGTGTGCACCTCGGTATCGACCTCTCGGGAGTGCTGAGGCCGTTGTTCGACGGCGCTGCTGCCTACCTCGAGCAGCAGATGGACTCGGGCGTGTTCAGGCGTCACGACGCGCGCCAACTTCTCATCACGGGGTACGGCGCGATTCTCAGCTATTTCTCCGATGCCCCGTTCATCGACGGGCTGCTCGATGCCGATGCAATGGACAGAGCCCATGTCGAGCAACACAGGGAACACGTCATCTCGTTCTTCCGGGCCGCACTGCTGAAGTGACACTCACCGCAGGGTCTGGTCTACGGTTCCCCCATGGCGATTTTCAGCATCGATGACCGGCACATAGGTCATCTCGTCGAGGGTGAGGGTCCGGCGATCCTCGCATTCCACGGAACAACCCAGGCCGCAAACGCATGGGACCAGGTGCGCGCGGCGTGCACCGAACCACGCACGTGGATTGTGCGAGAGTTTCCAGGTTCGGGTGAGTCGTCGATGCCGACAGGCCCGATCGATCTCGACGAGGTCATCGACGACTCCGTCGCCTTGATGGAACACCTCGGCCACCAGCATTTCCATGTCGTCGGCTACTCGCTCGGAGCTGTCGCCGCACTCAAGACTGCCGCCATGCACCCGCGCAGGGTGCTCAGTGCAACTTCGCTGTGCGGATGGTCGCAGAGCGACGCCCGCATGCGTGTCACGTTCGACCTCTGGCGCCGCCTCATCGCCGTCGGACCGGACCTGTTCATGAGGTACGCCGTGGCTGACGGCTACTCAGTCGACACCATCTCGATGCTCGAGCCGATGATCGACTCGGTTGCGGCGATGGCTGCGACTGCAGTGCAACCCGGGTCTGACGCCCATCTCGAACTCGACATCAGGGTCGACATCGAGGATGATCTCTCACGGATCACCTGCCCGACGCTCGTGATCGGCGGCAGGGACGACCGTTGGGTCGACTTCTCGAAGTCGCGGCACATTGCCGCCGTGGTGAAGTCGTCAGAACTCGTGGAACTGCCCTCGGGCCACCTCTGCATCGGAGAACTGCCGGGCGACATAGCCAGGCTGATCGTGAAGCACACGTCGTAAGGGCAACCCCGAAGGCCCTGCATGACTACCGTATAGAGCCGTGCCCCCTTCTTCTTCACATACGCTCTCCGAATCCGCCTCGAAGGAACTGCTGGCCCCTTTCGGGGTTCCCTTCGCTCCCGAACACCGCGTCGCCAGCCCTGATGCCGCAGTCGCCGCGGCCGAACAGCTGGGCTATCCGGTTGTCGCCAAACTCGGCGGCGACTCCATCGCACACAAGACCGAGCGGGGGCTGGTTCGTCTCCGTCTGCAGAACGAAGACGACGTCCGCAGTGCAGCCCACGAACTGTTCGCCGCTGCGCGTCCGGAAGACGGCGAGGTTCATGTTCTCGTTGCCCCGATGATCCAGGGCACACGCGAGCTGATCGCCGGCGTGCTCGTCGACCCGCAGTTCGGCCCCACGGTGATGCTGGGTGTCGGCGGAATCATGGCCGAGGTGCTGAAAGACGTGGTGTTCAGACCCGCACCGGTCGACGGCCGCCAGGCCCGGGACATGGTGACGTCGTTGCGCACGCAGGGGATTCTGCACGAGTTCCGCGGTGAGGAGGCGGTCGACGTCGACGAGATTGCTGCGTGTCTGGTCGGGCTCTCGCGGTGCGCCCTCGAACGCACCGACATCGTGTCGATCGACATCAACCCGCTGATCGTGACACGTGACGGTCACCTGGTGGCAGTCGACGCACTCGTCGAGATGGGCACAAGGGAGACCAGAGAATCGTCGGCTCGCGCCGCATACACCGACGAACAGTTCCGCGCTCTCTTCGAGCCCCGGGGCGTGCTCGTGACGGGCGCATCAACCCACCCGGGCAAGTTCGGGTTCGTCTCGCTCCACAACATTCTCGCGAGCGGCTATGCGGGCGGCGTGTACGGCACGAACCTGCAGGGAGAAGAGGTTCTCGGGGTCAAGACCGTTGCCGACATCGACATGTTGCCGACTGGCGCGATTGACCTTGTTTTCGTGTGCACGCCGGCATCTGCGAACCCCGACCTGCTGAGAGCATGCGCAAGGAAGGGCATCAAAGCCGCGTTCCTCACGTCGGCCGGTTACGGCGAGGCCGGCGACGAAGGCAGGAAACTCGAGGAGGAACTGGTCGCCCTCGCAGACGAACTCGGGATTCTCCTCGCCGGACCGAACGGACAGGGTGTCGTCTCGACACCGGCGAAACTGTGCGCCCAGATCGTTGCACCGTACCCACCGACGGGCTCCATCGGTGTCGCCAGCCAGAGCGGGAACTTCGTCTCGAGTTTCATGAACTACGCGCGCCAGACGGGAGTCGGCATCAGCCGTGCGGTGTCTGCGGGCAACGCCGCCGCGCTCGGCGTGGCCGACCTCATCGAGTGGTACGGCCGCGACGACGCGACCAAAGTCTCACTTGCTTATGTCGAGGGCATCAGCGACGGAGCAGGCCTGATGAAGCGACTCGGTGCCGTGGCATCGACAAAGCCGGTGGTCGTGGTGAAGGGCGGTGCGACCGAGAAGGGTGCGCGCGCCGCGGCCAGCCACACCGGAGCTCTGGCGGCCAACGACTCGATCTTCGACGGCGCCTGTCGGGCCGGCGGCATCACACGGGCCGCAACCGTTGAGGAAGCGTTCGAGGCCGCCGCGACTTTCGCAACACAACCGTTGCCGAAGGGCCCCGGCGTCGTTGTGTTGACGACCGCCGGAGGATGGGGTGTGGTCACGAGCGACGCGATCGCACGCGACGGCTTGTTGCAGTTGATGCAGCTGCCCGATGACCTCAAGGAAATGATCGACACCAAGTTGCCCCCACGGTGGAGCCGCAACAACCCGGTCGACTGTGCCGGGGGAGAGACCCGCGACACGATCCCCGAAGTGATGGAGATGATCGCGAACCATCCGTCGGTCGATGCGGTGATCTATCTCGGCATCGGCATCCAGGCGAACCAGGCCCGCCTGATGAGGGAGGGTTCGTACTACCCGGACCACGGTCTCGAGAGAATCGTCGAGTACCACGAGCGCCAGGACGCACGTTTCGCACAGGCAGCCCACGACCTCTCTCTGTCGACCGGAAAACCGATTCTCGTCGCGACCGAACTGGCTGTCGCCGACCCCGACAACCCCGGTGTGTCGACAGTGCGTCAGACGGGACGTCTTTGCTACGCAAGCGGCAACAGGGCAGTCGCTGCTCTCGGCCACCTCTACCGATACGCGGTGCACACAGGTGTCGCAGTCCGTTAGGACCCCGTCCCGCCGGGCTGAGGACCCCGTGCGTGTCGTCGTGATCATTGGTCTCATCGGCGCGCTGGTCCTTGCATCGGGGTACTTCGTCACCGACCGCGTGGCCGCTCGCGTCAATGCGCGTGAGTCGTCTGCGCCCGTCAAGCCGCCGTCGACCAAGGTTCTCTCGGTGCGCCGGGCACCCGAGACCCTCTCGACCGTCACGAGACTCGGGCTGGTGCGGCGCGCACTTGTGCCCGTGACACAGCAGATTCCCGGGGGCTCGTGCATCTCGGTCGAGTGGCTCGGATCGAATCTGGTCTCGGTGCGCAGCGATGACGCTTTCATCCCGGCCTCCACCCAGAAGATCGTGACCGCCGCAGTGGCGCTCGAGACACTCGGCGCCGACTACAGGTTCAGCACGAACGTGTTCGCCACCGGCATGGCGTCGGGAGCCGCGCAGGACCTCTACCTGGTGGGCGGCGGCGACCCGCTGATCGTTCGCAACGAGTACGTGGCGACGGAGAAGTTCCCCACGTTCAACGGCACCTCGCTGGAGAAACTCGCCGACTCCCTCGTCGGTGCAGGGCTCACGAGTGTGACGGGCTCGATTGTGGGTGTCGATTCGCGTTATGACCAGATCCGCTTCCTCGACGCGTGGCCGACATCGTTCAACGCGGTCGAGGCCGGCCCACTCGGTGCACTGGTGGTGAACGACGGCGCCGTGATCGGGGAACCGATGAAACCCGACAATCCTGCGGTCGCAGCCGCGGCCGAACTTCGCAGTCTTCTTGCGGCCCGCGGCGTCTACGTCGCACAAGAACCCAGGTACGAGGCAGTCGTGCCGAACAATGCCACACAGATTGCATCGATCCAGTCGGCCTCGCTCACGGCCATCGTGAAGGAGATGCTGGTCAACAGCGACAACAACACGGCCGAACTGCTCGTGAAGGAACTGGGTTACGTCAAGAAGAAGACGGGCTCGACGAGTGCGGGTCTCGCAGTCATCCAGGACCAGCTCGCCGCATGGAAGATGCCCACCGGGTCGACAATCGCAGACGGCTCGGGTCTGTCGTCCAACAACCGCACCAGTTGCGCGAACCTGATGGCACTTCTCACCCGTTTCGAGAAGCAGATGCCCGACCTGCTTGCGGTCGCCGCGCAGACCGGAACCCTGCGCACCGTGTTCGAGGGATCGTCGATGGCCGATCGTTTGGTCGGCAAGACCGGGACACTCACCGGCATCAAGGCTCTCTCCGGGTACCTGCCGCTGCAGGGCAACAGTCCGGTGCGGTTCACCCTGATCATGAACAGGAACGGCATCGACAACCAGGGCGAGTACCGACCCATCTGGAATGCGTTGGGCTCTGCACTGAACCAGGCACGGGTCTCACCGACGGCGCAAGAACTGCTGCCGTGAGCCTGGTCGCCGCGTTTCCTCTCGGCACCGCGTACCTGCCGGGCGAAGCCGTCATACTCCGCGTTTTCGAACCGCGATACGTCCGCATGCTCGACGACCTCAGCACATCGACCAACATGTTCGTCACGACACTCATCGAGGCAGGATCCGAGGTGGGCGGGGGAGAAAAGCGGTTCGACACCGGGGTGCTGGTTGCCGTGGACCATGTCGCCGCTGCCGAGTTCGGGTTCCATCTGTTCGCCCACGCCGAGAGGGCGGTCGACATCGTCTCGTGGAATGACGATCTCGACTACGCACGTGCGGAGATTTCCGTGCAGTCGCCCGTCACCGGCGACAGGGACGAAGCCCACCGTGCCCTCGTCGATGTCGCAACTGACATCAGGTCATTCGTGAACCGTGTGCGCGAACTCGGTCTCGCACCGGGCGAATACCCGCACCTCGATGCAGTCCTCGACGTGTCCGGACAGCTCTTCACCGACGAAGAGCTCTGGTCGTCGTTCTGGAGACTCGCCGGTCTCGTACCGTGCACGCCGATGGACAAGTACGAGTTCCTGCGGGACGGCACCCTGGTGTCGCGGGCGCAGAGGGTCCGTGGGGCAATCGCCCACATGAACGACCTGCTGACATTCCGCTACGGATGAGATTCTCCTGTGGATAACCGTCGGGGTCAGGTCTAGGCTTGACTGCCCATGGCCGAAACCACATCGTCTTTCCGTCGGAAGCCCGTACCGACAGACCAGGTCACCGACATCGTCGACTCGGTGAAGGCCTACGCACGCCAGGAAACCATCGAGCCGTTGCGTGGCGCCGCCCGGTGGGTGGCGGTCGGAACCCTGGCGGCGGTGTCGCTCGGTTTGTCGATGGTCTTCGTGGCTCTTGCAGTTCTGCGCCTCAGCCAGGACCTCGGCGGAACCACCCTCGACGGATCATGGTCGTTCGTTCACTACCTCATCACCCTCGTGGTCGTGTCGGCCCTCGTCGGGGTCTCCTACAGCCGCATCTCGCAACGAAGCCTCGCCAAGGGGGAGTGACATGACCGACGAGTCCACACACATCTCGCGCGCCGACCTCGAGTCGAAGTTCCGCGCCCTCCAGTCCGACATCCAGGGGCGTGCTTCCGACAAGAAACAGACTCTTGTTGCGGCCGGGTCGACCATCGCGGCCGTCGTGGTCGTGCTCGCGTATCTCTTCGGGCGCAGAAGCGGACGGCGGCGGGGCAGTCGCGTCGAATTCCGCAGGTTCTGACCCGTGACCGCAATTCTCCGTTTCGTCGGGCGTCGACTCCAGAACGGGGCACTGGCGGCACACCCGTTCGTGCGCCGCGTGATCGTGTTGCTTGCCCTCGTCAGGTGGATACGGCGTCGTTTCCCCGCGGCAACGCAGCGCATTGCACTGAAGCGAGGAGAAAGTCTCCGCGTCGAGGTCGTGAGGACCGGGGAGAGCCGTCCGTGAGTGCTCCGTTTGCCGACGGGGAGAAGGCTCTCTTCATCGATTCGAAACAGCGTCGGTATCTCGTCACTCTCAACGTCGAGGGTGAGTTCCACAGCCACGCCGGGTTCGTGCCGCACACTTCTGTCATCGGCGCACAACCCGGATGCGTGCTCGAGTCGACGAAGGGCGCGCGCTACACGGTTTTGAGGCCGACGCTCGAGGACTTCGTCGTCGAGATGCCCCGCGGTGCACAGGTGATCTACCCGAAGGATCTCGCTCCGATGTGCATGCTCGGAGACATCCACCCCGGTGCGCGCGTGTTCGAGACGGGCATCGGTTCGGGTGCGCTCTCGATGACGATGCTGCGGTGGGGTGCGCACATCACAGGGTTCGAGATCCGTGAGGACTTCCTCAACCGGGCACGGGCCAACGTTCGGTCGTTCCTCGGCGAGGACGCACTCGAGCGCTACGACGTGAGCATCGGCGACAGCTACGAAGACACACCGGCGGGCGAGTTCGACCGGGTCATGCTCGATCTTCCGGAACCCTGGCGTGTCACGCCGACCGCGGAGAAGATTCTCGTCCCGGGCGGGCTCCTGGTGGCATACACACCGTCGATCACACAGGCGGTGCAGGTGCGCGAGTCTCTCGGCAGGGGATGGGTCGACCAGCGCACACTCGAGGTTCTGCACCGCACATGGCACATCGAGGGAATGTCAGTGAGACCCGATCACCGGATGGTCGCACACACTGCTTTTCTGACCGTCGCGCGGTTCATCGGCTGACAGCCGGAACACGACGGACGCGTTTCAACGCATCAGGGCTCGATGAAGATGCACTCGCCGGGGCATTCCTCGGCGGACTCGACAACGGCATCAATGCGGCTGTCGGGGAAGTTCGCGAGACCGTCTGCGCCCTGGGGGAGTCCCTTGGCGGTGGCGAACACCTTGTCACCCTCTTTCACGTAGGCAAGGCCGTCATCGAGGAGTGTGAACACGTCGGGTGCGATTTCCTCGCAGAGTCCGTCGCCTGTGCACAAGTCCTGGTCGATCCATACCTTCATGTGGGGATTCCCTTCTCCGTGACGCCTACGGCGCACCTTCCGTGAGCCGTTGCCGGCTTGCAGCCAAGAATACACCGACGGACCCGTTTCCCCCTGATGATGACAACTCTTCACGGTTCGGAGTGCCGGACGACACCTCGGGGCAATAAGGTTCAGACGTGGCAGACATCGAGAAAGATGCACTCCTCGCCGAGGTCGAACAACTCAGGGCCCGCGTGTCCGAGTTGCCGAAGAAGACCCGGGAACTGGAAGAACAGTTGCTTGCCATCAGGGGCCAACTGTCGCACAGCGAGATGCAGCGCGACCGCATGACCAACGCCCTGCGGGACACCCGCGAACAACTCGAGGCGCTCCGCAACGAGGTCGCCCAGCTGTCGGCCCCCCCGGCGGGTTACGGGGTGCTTCTCGACGTCAACGACGACGGCACCTTCGACATCATGTCGGGCGGTCGCAAGCTGCGCGTGCAGGCCTCGCCGGCGGTGTCCGCAGACGAACTCCAGCGCGGGTCCGAGGTTCTCCTGAACGAGAGCCTCAACATCATTCTCGTGCGCCGGTCCGATGCGGTCGGCGAGGTCGTGACGGTGGCAGATGTTCTCGAAGACGGAATCCGTGCGATCGTGTCGACCCGTGGCGACGAGAACAAGGTTGTCGAGCTGGGCGACTCGTTGCGCGGCACGTTGATCAGACCCGGCGACACCTACAGACTCGACGCGCGCGCCAACATCCTGCTCGAGCGCCTGCCGCAGCCCGAGGTCGAGGACCTGCTGCTCGAGGAGGTGCCCGATGTTCGCTACAGCGACATCGGGGGTCTCGACACCCAGATCGAGCAGATTGCCGACGCGGTCGAGCTTCCGTTTCTCCATCAGGACCTCTTCGGCGAGTTCCGCCTGCCGGCCCCCAAGGGAATCCTGCTGTACGGGCCACCCGGGTGCGGCAAGACGTTGATCGCGAAGGCCGTGGCCAACAGCCTCGCCCAGAAGGTCGCCCAGAGCACCGGCGCCGACAAGGGTCGCTCGTACTTCATCAACATCAAGGGTCCCGAGCTTCTCAACAAGTACGTGGGCGAGACCGAGCGGCAGATCCGTCTCGTGTTCCAGCGTGCGAGGGAAAAGAGCGAGGAGGGCTGGCCGGTCATCGTGTTCTTCGACGAGATGGACTCCATGTTCCGCGCGCGCGGCACGGGCGTGTCGTCCGACATGGAGTCGACGATCGTTCCCCAGCTTCTTGCCGAACTCGACGGGGTCGAGAGTCTCTCGAACGTCATCGTGATCGGAGCAACGAACCGCGAGGACCTGATCGATCCCGCAATCCTGCGCCCGGGCAGGCTCGACGTCAAGATCAAGATCGACCGACCCGATGCACAGGCCGCAGAACGCATCATGAGCATGTACGTCGACGCCGACATACCCGTCGACGAACAGGAGATCGAGAACTCGGGCGGTTCTGTCGAGGACTGCATCGCCGCAATGGTGAAAGCCGCCACCGAGGCGATGTACGCCCAGACCGAAGAAAACGAGTTCCTCGAGGTCACATACCAGAACGGCGACAAGGAAGTTCTCTATTACAAGGACTTCGCGAGCGGAGCAATGATCGAGAACATCGTGCGCCGGGCGAAGAAGACCGCGATCAAGCGCATCCTCGCAGGCGGGCCCCGTGGCCTGAGCACGCGCGACCTCATCGACGCGATCCGACTCGAGTTCCACGAGAACGACGATCTCCCGAACACCACCAACCCCGACGACTGGGCGCGCATCTCCGGCCGCAAGGGCGAGCGCATCGTGTTCATCCGTACTCTCGTGAGGTCCACCGACGGCTCGTCAGAACCGACGGGGGCAAAGGCAATCGAGCGCACCGTGTCGGGCCAGTACCTCTGACGATGCCGACACCCAAGATCTGCGGAATCGAGACCGAATACGGAATCTTCGTGCGCGGGGCCGACATGACGCCGATGATGGCGTCGTCACTGATCGTGAACGCTTACTCAGACGAAGGAATGGCGCTGCGCGCGTGGGACTTCGCCGGGGAACACCCCGACAACGATGCGCGCGACGGCTGGAGACCCGAGGCTGACTACCCGGAGATCGAGATGCTGATGGCGAACACCGTGCTGACCAACGGCTCGCGCTTCTACGTCGACCACGCACACCCCGAACTCTCCACGCCCGAGTGCAGATCGGTCACCGACGCACTGCTGTACGACAGGGCAGGCGAGGAGATCCTCCGCACGTCGATGGCACGTGCCAACGCACGGCTGCCCGACGGTGTCGAGATCGTGCTTCACAAGAACAACTCCGACGGCAAGGGAAACAGCTACGGCTGCCACGAGAACTATCTGCTGTCGAGGCAGGTCCCGTTCGGGGCGCTGGCGTCGTTCATCACCACTCATTTCGTGACACGACAGGTGTTCACCGGTGCCGGGAAAGTGGGTGTCGAGTGTCGTCGCGACGGAGAAGAACGGGTGCCGTTCCAGATCTCCCAACGTGCCGACTTCTTCGAGGAGGAAGTCGGCCTCGAGACGACGGTCCGTCGCCCGATCGTCAACACGCGTGACGAGCCGCACTGCGACCCGGAACGATGGAGACGCCTGCACGTGATTGCGGGTGACGCGAACATGTCGGAGTGCGCGACGTTTCTCAAGGTGGGGACCACCGCGCTCATCCTGTCGCTGATAGAGGACTCGTGTTTCCCGGAGAGTCTGCGCATAGCGGACCCGGTGACCGAGATACGACGGGTCAGCCACGACCCTTCCCTGAGTCATGCAGTGACACTCTCCTCAGGCGTCACAATGCGGCCGCTCGACGTGCAGCATCGACTGCTCGAGGCCGTCACCGCCTGGTTCGCCCGTCTCGATGACGACCCGACCGACGGTGACGGCGAGAGGATCATCTCCATGTGGGGCACAGTTCTCGATCTTCTCGACACGGGCTCCGACGACGCGGCCACGATGGTCGACTGGGTCGCAAAAAAGCGGGTCTTCGACGCACTTGTCGAGCGCAGCAGTCTTCATGTCGTCTACGACAGGATGAGAGCGATCGACCTGCAGTACCACGACATGGAACCCACACGTTGTCTCGCGCGGCGAATGGGTCTGCGCACTCTGGTCGACGCCGACGATGTCGTGCGGGCGGTGTCAGAGCCTCCGCGTGACACGCGGGCGTTCTTCCGCGGCGAATGCATCCGCAGATGGCCCCGACAGGTCTCTGCGGCGAACTGGGACAGCATCGTGTTCGACACCGGCGGACCTCTCCTGCAGCGGGTGCCGATGATGGACCCCCTCAAGGGAACAGAATCGCACGTCGCGGATCTGCTGGAGTCGGTGGGTTCCGTCAGCGAACTGCTCGATGCCCTCGGCCATGACAGTGTCGAGCCGGTGGCCGACGACCCGGGCTGGTAGCACGGGGCGGGCCGGCTCTCGGTACCGTATGAGCCATGCAGGAACGGATCCGTCAGCCGAAAACGACAAGCACCGACACGTCCGCCCCCGTCGAGACCGACACTGCGCGGCACGGAGAGTCTGCAGAAAAGATCAAGTCCGACATCGACGACCTGCTCGACGAGATCGACGAGGTTCTCGAGTCGAACGCCGAGGAGTTCGTGAAGAACTACGTGCAGAAGGGGGGCCAGTGACGATGTCGATGCCCCTCTTCACCCCCAACAACGATCCCGGCGCGAATTTTGTCGAACTCGTGCGCCGAATGGGCCTGGCTCCCGACGTGTCACACTGGAGCGATGCACTCGGTGTGCCCCATGCAACGACCTGTGTCGCACTGAGGTACAACGACGGCGTTCTCATCGCCGGTGACCGTCGTGCGACGTCCGGCAACTGGATCAGCCACCGCGGCATGGAAAAAGTCGTGCAGACCGACAGGTTCAGCGCGGTCGCAATCTCCGGGGCGGCCGGACCGGCGATGGAGATGATCAAACTGTTCTCGCTGCAGCTCGAGCATTTCGAGAAGATGGAGGGCCGGGCACTCACTCTCGAGGGCAAGGCAAACCAGTTGTCGGCGATGGTGCGCGGAAACCTGCCGGCCGCAATGCAGGGCATGGTCGTGATGCCCCTCTTCGCCGGATTCGACACCCTGAGCGCACAAGGTCGCATCTGGGACTACGACGCCACCGGCGGGCGCTACGAAGAACGTGAATACGTCGCCATCGGCAGCGGGAGTCTCCACGCGGGCACCGTCGTCAAGGTCGGCTGGCGCTCGGATCTCAGCGAGGATGCCGCAGTCAACCTCGCGTGCCGCTCGCTGTGGGAGGCCGCCGATGCCGATTCAGCCACGGGCGGGCCGGACAGCCTGCGCGGCGTGTATCCGATCGTGGCCGTCATCAACTCGTCGGGCTGGTCGCAGGTGTCCGACAGCGACCTCGCGGCCCGCTTCGAGGCGATCGCCCAGGAGGTGCGTTCGCGATGAGCATGCCGTTCTATGTCCCGCCCGAACAGATGATGAAGGAAAAGGCCGACTTCGCCCGCAAGGGCATTGCCCGCGGCCGTGCCCTCATCGCTCTCCAGTACGAATCGGGCATCGTTCTTGTTGCGGAGAACCCGTCCAACAACCTGCGCAAGATCTCGGAGATCTACGACCGCATCGCCTTCGCGGGTGTCGGCAAGTACAACGAGTTCGACCAGCTGCGCCAGGCCGGGGTGCGTTCGGCAGACCTGACCGGGTACCAGTTCTCGCGTCTCGACGTCGAGGGCCGCAGTCTGGCCAACCAATACGCCCAGATCATGGGGCAGGCGTTCACCCACGAGTCGAAGCCGCTCGAGGTGGAGATTCTCATTGCCGAGGTCGGCCTCGACGCTTCGTCAGACAGGCTGTTCCACATCACGTACGACGGCACGGTCGTCGACGAGTCGCAGGCCAGCGTTCTCGGCGGCGACGCAGAGGCGATCACTGCCCGTCTGAGTCCCGAACTGAACCCGGTGGCCCCGCTTGCCGACGCGGTGAGAATCGCGGCGCGCGCACTTGCCGGACCCGAGCGGACACTGGGTGCCGACGATCTCGAGGTCGCGGTGCTCGCACGCGGCGAACACCGTCGCTGTTTCGCCCGCATCGACACCGACGCGGTCGCCGCTTTTCTGCAGGTCTGAACCGTGCTGCCCCGTATCTTCGGTCTGGAGACCGAGTACGGCATCACCTGCACCCTGCGCGGACAACGCCGGCTCACGCCCGACGAGGTCGCGCGGTACCTGTTCCGCAGCGTCGTTGCATGGGGGCGCAGTTCGAACGTGTTTCTCGAGAACGGCGGCCGCCTCTATCTCGACGTGGGTTCGCACCCCGAGTTCGCGACCCCCGAGTGCGACTCGATTCTCGACGTGGTTCGCTTCGACAGGGCAGGCGATCTCATCCTGCACGATCTTGTCGAGAACGCGGAGTCGCGCCTGCACGACGAGGGCATCCGCGGCACCATCTACCTCTTCAAGAACAACACCGACTCGGCGGGGAACAGTTACGGGTGCCACGAGAACTACCTCGTGCGCCGGGCCACCGAGCCGCACGACTACCAGACCTCGTTCATCCCGTTTCTCGTCTCGCGACAGGTCTTCGCAGGCGCCGGCAAGATCCTCTCGACACCGAAGGGGCCGCTGTACGCGCTGTCACAGAGGGCAGAACACATCTGGGAAGACGTGTCGTCGGCGACGACCCGGTCGCGTCCCATCATCAACACGCGCGACGAGCCCCACGCAGACGCAGAGGAGTACCGACGACTGCACGTGATCGTCGGTGACTCGAACATGAACGAGTACTCGACATTCCTCAAGGTCGGCACCGCAGCCTGCATGCTGCGGATGCTCGAGGAGGACCCGGCATCGTTGCGCGACCTCACTCTCGAGAACCCCATCAGGGCCATCCGTGAGATCTCGGGGGACATCTCGTGCCGACGTCAGGTCCGTCTGAGGAACGGAAAGGAAATGTCGGCCCTCGACCTGCAGTCGTACTTTCTCGACTGTGCCCTGCAGTTCGGGTCGCGACACGGCTTCGACGAACTCGAGACGCGTGCTCTTCGCGAGTGGGAGGTCGTCTTGTCGGCACTAGAGACCGACCCGATGGTGCTGAAGGACCGCATCGACTGGGTCACAAAACTCGACCTGCTCGACCGGTACTGCGCCCGCCACGGCGTGGCGCTCGACTCGCCGCAGTCACTCGCGCTCGATCTCCAGTACCACGACATCAACCCCGCCCGCGGCGTCTTCAACAAACTGGCCTCCCACGGGGCGGTGCGCACCCTCGTCGGGCACGACGACATCGTGCATGCCAAGTCAGTCGCCCCGTCGACCACACGGGCACACCTGCGCGGACGTTTCATCCGGCAGGCGAAGGCGAAATCGAGAGACTTCACAGTCGACTGGGTGCACCTCAAACTCAACGAACAGATACAGAGAACCGTGGTCTGCAAGGATCCCTTCGCGAACACCGACGAACGCGTCGACCGGCTCATCGCGAGCCTGTAACCCTTTCTCTCCGCCGGGACGACTAGGTTGGTTCGGTCATGGATGAGGCAGACATGGATGAGGCAGGGTTCGACGAAACCGACGCGGAGACCCAGAAGTCGGCCTCGAAACTGCTGCGGGACTGGATCGTCGTCGTTCTGCTGGCCCTCGGCGCGGCCATGCTCGTGCGCGTGTTCGTACTGCAGCAGTTCTACATCAGCGGCCCGTCGATGGAGATGACCCTGATGGAGAACGACCGGGTGCTCGTCAACAAACTGAGCTACCGGCTTCACGGCATCCGGCGCGGCGACGTGGTCGTTTTCGACCGTGTCACCACCAACGGCGGTGTGGTGGCCCACGACGACCTCATCAAGCGGGTCATCGGCATCGAGAACGACACCGTCGAGATCCAGAAATGCAAGGTGTTGGTCAACGGCCAGATGATCGACGAGCCATACCTCGACAAGGACGTGCTCGCCCTGCCGTCGCTCGAGGAGGTCTGCAGGGTCGTCGACATGAAGAAAACGACGGTACCGAAGGACCAGGTCTTCGTCATGGGCGACAACCGTGCACAGTCGTTCGACAGCCGCAGTTTCGGCACGATTCCCGAGGACCTCGTGATCGGACGCGCATTCGCGGTCGTGTGGCCGTTCGGCAGCATCCGCGGTCTTTAGTCGACCACCGGCACGCGTCCGAACTCGGTTGCGTATGCATCGACCATCCGGTCGACGTGGTCGCTGTACACAGCATCGAGCCCCATGCGGAAGGCATTCGTCAGGGCAGGGGGGAACTGAACATCCCACCCGAACGCACAGACACCGAAGCGGTGGGCAAGGGTGACGAGACCGCCGTTCCAGTCGTTTATGTGCATGTTCCACGCATCGACGGCATTCTCCGAGAGGAGGGCGGCGCGCTTCTCCGGGCCCTCCTTGATGCGGGCGAGACGCGACGAATCGACGATGCGCACACCCTCGAACCGGCTGCGCAGGAGAAGTACCTTGTCGATCTCGTGATGACAGAGCCAGAGCCTCTCCAACGGGAAACCGTGCGCGCGTGCCTCGTCGACGATGGCACCGGCCGCGTCGAAGTCCTTCACGTCGATGCTGAGGTCGACCACCGGTTCGACGGACTCGAAGTACTCCGCGAGCGAGGGCACGTGCGCCGGCAGTTCGTCACGGTTGACGTCGGAAATGCCGACCCGTCTGATCCCGCGGCGCACCACTCCGTCGTGTTCGAGCACAACCACGCCGTCCTTGGTGATCCACGCATCGGTCTCGACACCGTTGGCACCCAGTTTGATCGCCAGTTGAAACGCATGAATGGTGTTCTCGGGTGCGTGAGCCCTGGCCCCTCGGTGGGCGAACGCAATCGGGTGTTCGCGTTGAGTGGGGAGTCTCTGCTGCACGCACGAAGAATAGAGGCACCGTCGTATGCTGGAAGAGTGTTCAACCTGACCGGGAGCGAGATCATCTTCGTGCTTCTGGCCGGTCTCGTGGTTCTCGGACCGGAACGCCTTCCGGGGGTGATCCGCACGGTGGGTCGCATCTACGGTCAGGTGAGAGGCATGGCCCAGGGCCTCGAGAGAGAGATCAAGGACACGTTCGCAGAACCGGTGTCAGACCTGAAGAACACGGCCCGGCAGATTCGCAACGGTTTCGGCGAGGTCGACACCGAACCCTCTCCGCCGATGCGGCCCGAACTGGCGCGCAACCCTGACGCCGACGAGACCCCGCCGGACACACCCGACGAGACGACGCCATGACACAGCCGCAGACCGACGGCGCGATGTCGATGATGGACCACCTGCGTGAACTGCGCCAACGGGTCATCAGGGCACTCCTGGCCGTTGCCGTGGGCACGATCGTCATGCTCGCGTTCTACGACCCGGTGAAGAAGTGGCTCACGCAGCCGTACCGCAATCTCTGTTCGGCCAGACCGGAATTCAAGTGTGACGGGTCGTTGTTCGCACTCGGACCCCTCGAGGGTTTCACCGCGCGTCTGCGGGTGTGTGCATACGGTGGCCTGGTGCTCGCACTGCCCGTCGTTCTGTGGCAGATCTGGCGGTTCATCGTGCCCGCACTCAACAAGAAAGAGAAGCGGTATGCGGTGCCCTTCATCGTGTCGTCGGTGGTTCTCTTCGTTGCGGGTTGCTCGATCGCGTACTGGACACTCGACAAGGCTCTCGAGTTCCTGATCAACTGGTCGGGCTCCGACGTCACAGAGGCCTACCGGATCACCGACTACATCATGCTCGTCGTGATGATGATGCTCGCGTTCGGCGTGGGGTTCCTGAGCCCGGTGCTCATCGTGTTCCTGCAGTTGGTCGGCGCGGTCCGCCCGCACACCCTGGTCAGGCAGTGGCGCTACGCCGTGATGGGCATCTTCGTCACTGCCGCAGTCATCACGCCGTCCGGTGACCCCATCAGCCTGCTGGCGCTCGCTGTGCCGCTCACGGTTCTCTTCGTGCTCGCGGTGCTGGTCGGTTGGCTCATCACACGTCGTCGGACCGAATGAGTCCGATGCGCGAGCAGTTCCTTGCACAACTGACCTACACGCCCGACGATTTCCAGGTGCGGGCGATGGATTCACTCGACTCCGGGGCGTCGGTCCTCGTGGCGGCCCCGACCGGCTCGGGAAAGACCCTCATTGCCGAGTACGGGATCGCGCGGGCACGGGCCCAGAAGAAGCGTGCGTTCTACACGACACCGATAAAGGCTCTCTCCAACCAGAAGTTCCGCGACCTCGGCGAGCTCTACGGGCCCCACAACGTCGGTCTGGTCACGGGCGACAACGCCGTCAATGCCGACGCGGCCGTGGTGGTCATGACCACAGAAGTGCTGCGCAACATGATCTATGCATCGTCACACCGGCTCGACGATCTCGGTGTCGTGGTCCTCGACGAGGTGCACTACCTGCAGGACGCCTACCGGGGCCCGGTGTGGGAGGAAGTCATCATCCAGCTCGACCCGGAGGTGCAGTTCGTCTGCCTCTCGGCGACCGTCTCGAACGCCGACGAAGTGGGGGAATGGCTCACCACCGTGCGCGGCCGCACCGACGTGGTGGTCGAGACGACCCGCCCGATCGAACTGGTGCACCACTTCGCGGTGCACGACAAGGCATCACACAGAACCGAGATGTACAACACGATCGTGTCGGGCGAACCGAACCGCCACGTGCAGCGCGTGCTTGCGGGCGGGCGCCCGAACGGCGGCCGGCACCAGGGAAACCAGAAGTCGCGGAGATTCTCGCCCCCGACCCGGCCCGAGATCGTCGACCTTCTCGCCGGCGAGGAGATGCTTCCTGCCATCGTCTTCATCTTCAGTCGTGCACAGTGCGAGGATGCGGTCAGGTCGTGCATGCGCGACGGCCTGGTGCTCACGTCAGCCGACGAGGAGTCACGGATCATCGAGGTCGTCGAGCGGCACTGCGAGTCGCTCAGTGCCGACGACAAGGACGCACTCGAGTACCACCACTTTCTCGACGACATCGGAACCGGCATCGCGTGCCACCACGCCGGCATGATCCCCATGTTCAAGGAGGCAGTCGAGGAATGCTTCGTGAAGGGCCTCGTCAAGGTCGTCTTCGCGACCGAGACGCTCGCTGTGGGCATCAACATGCCGGCGAGGGCCGTGGTGATCGAGAAGCTCACCAAGTACACGGGCGAGCACCACCAACTGCTGCGGGCGTCGGAGTTCACACAGCTCACGGGCCGGGCGGGCCGGCGCGGCCTCGACGACATCGGACACGCGATCTCCGTCTGGAACCCGTTCGTCACGTTCGACCAGGCGGCGAGTCTCGCACTCAGCAAGAGTTTCAGGCTGTCGTCGGCATTCAGACCGACCTTCAACATGGCCGTGAACATGGTGCGGAACCATTCCGAAGAGGGTGCGCACCACATTCTCAATCTCTCCTTCGCACAGTTCCAGGCCGACAGGGACATCGTGACTTCCGAAGCAGTGCTCGAACGCAAGAAGCGTGAGTTGGCTCTTCTCGAGCGCTCGGCACCACTCGAGTACGTCGAGACCGCCGACACCGACGGGGCATCTTCTGTCGAGGCAGAGATCGCCCTGCGGTCGCTCCGGCCCGGCGACGTGGTTCTCTTCGACGCCTCGAACATACGTGGTCGTGGCCTCGTGCTGTCGACTGCCGCGCGGAGGTCGGGAATCAGGCTCACCGTGCTGACACCGTCACGCAAGTCGGTCGAGGTGATGGCCAAGGACCTCAGGTCGCTTCCCCAACGGGCGACACACATCGACCTGCCTGTGCCGTTCGAACCCCAACGCACCGAGTTCATCAAGGAGGCCGTGGCCAGGCTGGTGAAGGCGAAGGTCGACGAATCTGCGACACGTCGCATCGAGCGGGCGGGCGAAACCCGCGTGAGCGAGTCTCCGGTCAGCGCCAAGAGCATCAAAAGGCTCCGGCGCGAGATCGAACAGATGGAAGAGAGGTCGAGGAACCGGTCCGGTTCGGTGAGTGCGAGGTTCATGGATGTCATCGACCTGCTCGATGAACTCGGCTATGTCGACGAGTGGTCACTGACCCCGAAGGGTGAGACACTGTCGGGCATCTTTCACGAGAGCGACCTGCTCGTTGTCGAGGTGATGAACCGCGGCATCCTCAACGGTCTCTCCACGAGCGACCTCGTCGCGGTGCTCTCGACACTCGTCTACGAGCCGCGGGGCGGTGACTCCGGCGGCCCGACCCGTTGGCCGTCCGACACTGTGCGCCAACGCTTCAGGCGCGTCGAGAAGGTCAGTCAGCAACTGCAGGACAAGCAGCGCGAGAAGGGGCTGCACGTGCACCGTGCACCGCACGGAGGGCTTGCGTTCGAGACGTCGGCGTGGTCGGCGGGAAAGCCGCTCTCGCGGATTCTCGATCCTGACCTCACCCCGGGTGACTTCGTGAGGTCGATGAGACAGCTCATAGACCTCCTGCGACAGATCGCGAACACCTCCGACGACCCGCAGTTGCGCTCGAATGCAGAGTCTGCCATCAAGGCACTCGACAGGGGAGTCGTTGCGGCCGCGCAGGGAGCCAACGCGTGACCATCCGCAAGGGAGAGCAATGGGGCCACAGAGTCCCGACACCCGATGTCTTCCGCGTGGCAGAAGACGATGCCGACCTCGCGACGCACGGCCCGGGCGAACCGCTGTCTCTGCGGCGCGGCGACCTGCACAAGGCACTCGGGGGGCCGACCCTGCCGCGCAGGGGATGCGACTGCACGTCAGTACCCATCGACGCACTCCGCTGCCTCGTCACTCTCACAGACGGACAGACGACCGAACGCTGGGCAGCGTCGTCGGTGGCGATCGGCACATGGTGGTCGGGCGAGTTCGTCGTCGTGTCGAACTCGGGTTTCCTCGACGGGTTGAACATCGCGCCGAGGTCACACCCGAACGACGGCGAGGCCGACGCAGTCACGCTGCGGCCGGGCATGTCGCGACGGCAACGGTTCATGGCACGTCGACGCGCACGCACGGGCACACACGTGCCGCACCCGGACATCTCTGTGCGGCGCGTGAACTCGTTCACCAGGGAGAGAACCCACAGACGCGAGCGCCTCAGCATCGACGGCCGTGCGGTGGCAGAATGGCAGAGCATCGACATCGTCGTCGTCGCCGACCACTGGACATTGCTGCTCTGAGAACTCCCGGCGCAGCGGGTCCCGAGAGGAGACACCCATGAACCGTGACATCGCAGAGCTCAAGGAACAGGCCTGCCGACGCATCGACGCAGTCGCTTCCCGCCTGGTCGAGGCAAGCCACTCGATACACGCCCACCCCGAACAGAATTTCGCCGAGTTCTTCGCGAGCGAACTGTTGACGCGGGTTGCGAACGAGAACGACGTGCCGGTCGAGCTCGGCGCGTACGGCTGCGACACCGGGTTCGGGGCCGACGTCGGCTCGGGACCGACAGTGTGCATCATGAGTGAGTACGACGCCCTGCCCGACATCGGTCACGGTTGCGGCCACAACGTGATCGCCGCCGCGGGGCTGGGGGCCGCAATCGGGCTCTCCGCCGTCACCGGTGCAGCCGGTGGACGCCTTCGCTATCTCGGCACACCGGCAGAGGAGGGCGGCGGCGGGAAACTGGTGATGGCGCGCAACGGCGCCCTCGACGGGGTCGACGTCGCCATGATGGTTCACTCGGCAGATGCCGATCTGACCACCATCGACGCGATCGCGCTGCAGCAACTGGTGGTGGAATACCACGGAGAGGCCGCACACGCGGCAGCCGCGCCGCACAAGGGGCGCAACGCCCTCGATGCGGCGGTGCTCGGCTACATGGCGGTCGCGGCGCTGCGCCAGCACATCATGCCGACCGAGAGGGTGCACGGCATCTTCACCAAGGCAGGGGAGAAGCCGAACATCGTGCCGAGGGAGACCTCCATGGAATGGTACGTGCGGTCTGACACCGTCACGACGCTCTCCGAACTGAAGCCGCGGGTTCTCGACGCCCTGAGATCCGGGGCATCAGCGTGCGGATGCTCGTTCTCGCACGAATGGGTCGACTCGCCGTACGCCGACATGGTCACCAACAACAATCTCGCAGCTATGTACGTCGCGAACGCCGGTGCGCTCGGTCGCAACGTTCTGGTTCCCGGCAGGAACGGCCACCGCGTCGTCGGGAGCACCGACATGGGGAACGTGAGTCATCTGGTTCCGTCGATCCACCCGATGATCGCATCGGCACCGCGGGGCACGTCGATCCACACTCTCGATTTTGCACGCGAGTCGATCACCGCAACCGCCGACCGGGCAGTCGTAGACGGCGCGAAGGCGATGGCGATGACGGCGATCGACTTCTGGACGTCGTCACAACTGAGAGAGTCAGTTGCCGCCGAATTCGCGGGGACCAATGCCGACAAGGACGTTCTCTAGTCGGTATCCACGGGTCCGGCCCCACCGACTCCTAGGCTGAATCCTTGTGACGGTGTACGTTCCAGAGGAATTCACGCAGGCCGAGTCAGACATCCTCCGGCGTTACTTCACCAATCTCGACCAGCCCGTTTTTGCCCTGGTCAACCTTCCCGAGGTCGTGAAGGGAGCGTTGTTCGCGCGCTACAGCCGCAGCCCACGCAGCCTGCGGCGACTCTTCCTCGACGAGTTCGTGAACGACCTCGAGATCGCCGGCGACATCGCCAACGACGCGACTGTCGGTGTCGACCGTGCGGAATCGCTCTACGAGAAGGTCTTCGTCGAGTACGGCGACGACTCGGTTGCACAGCTCGGCGGCGTGCATCTCGCCTGCGAGCAGGCCTCGAACATCCTCACAAAGATCCTCGAGTGGGGCCGGCTCATGAGCTATCTCGAGCAGAGCACGAGGTACATCGCCTACGACGAGCGTCTGGGCGGCCGCTACCGCTACTACCGCGACCCCGATCTGCTCGCCGGGCGGTTCGGCACGCGCTATGTGGGCGACATGGACCGCATGTTCGACTCGTACAGCGCCGTCGCAGAGGCTGTCACCCAGCACGTGCGCGCGACCGTGCCCAAGCAAGAGGGCGACAGCGACTTCGTCTACCGCCAGGCCACGCGCGCCAAGGCACTCGACGCGGTGCGCGGGATGCTGCCGGCATCGTCGCTCTCGAACGTCGGCATCTACGGCAGCGGGCAGGCTTTCGAGGCACTGCTGCTGCGCATGCGTGCACACGCACTGCCCGAGGCCAGGGTGTACGCAGACATGATGCTCACAGAACTGCGCAAGGTCATTCCGTCGTTCCTGCGGCGTGTCGACGTCGCAGAGCGGGGCGGCCAGTGGTCGAAGTACCTCGCGACGAACGCCGCGAACATGAACGCACTTGTCGACGAGATGTTCGGTGACACGATCGCGACAGACGTCGACGAGGTGACCCTTGTCGACTTCGACCCTGACGGCGAGAACAAGATCGTCGCCGCGGCGTGCTACTCGTATTCGCATCTGTCCGAGTCGCAGATCATGGCGCGCGTCGACAGGATGTCAGTCGAGGAAAAGACCGACATCCTGCGTGCATACGTCGGCGACCGGGAGAACCGGCGCCACCGGCCGGGGAGGGCGTTCGAGCGCACCGACTACCGGTTCGATGTTCTGTCCGACTACGGCGCCTTCCGCGACATGCAGCGCCACCGTCTGTTGACGATCGAATGGCAACCGCTGACCCCGTACCACGGGTACACACGCCCCGAACTCGTCGATTCCGCCGGAGTCAACGATTCTTTCGACGAGGCAATGGAACGGTCGGCCGGCCTCTTCGACGCGTTGGTCGCAGACCACCCGAGCCAGGCCTCGTACGCGGTCTCGATGGCCTACCGCATCAGGTACACGATGCAGTTCAACGCGCGTGAGGCGATGCACATGCTCGAACTCCGCTCGAGCCCGCAGGGTCACCCGTCGTACCGTCGTGTCGCACTCGAGATGCACCGTCTCATCGCAGAGAAAGCGGGGCACACAGCCGTTGCCGCCGCCATGTCCCACATGACGACCGAGGCACCCGAACTCGAACGCCTCGAGTCCGAACGCCGCGCGGAAGCCCGACGCGCCGGGCAGTAGCCCAACGATTCGCTGTCTGTGACGCGGGTCACTTTTACTACCGAATCCTGCCCCATTCGCCCCTTCGGCACAGTTTGTGCCTAGTATCCCGCCCCGAGCCTTGAGGTGAATGGAGGACAACCACGTGGCCAAAGACGACATTGATCCAGAAGACATCGACGAAGAAATCGATCTAGACGGCGAAGACGATCTCGACATTCTCGACGATGAACTCGAGGATGACCTTGTCGACGATGACGAACTCGACGAGGACGACGAGGACGACACTCTTGGCACCCCTGTTGCCCGCAAGGCCAAGGATGACGAAGACGACGAGGACGACATGGTCGCACCCGACGACGTCGAGGAGGACCTCGCTGAGATCCTGAAGGACCGCCTGGCCTCCGAAGACCTGCCGGCCGAGGAAGACGAAGTGCCCGAGACCGATGACCGTTCGGGAACAGAGGATGCGCTCCAGCCGAAACGCGCCGACGAGACCCTCTGCAGTTCGTGTTTCATGCTGGTGAGAAAGAACGCACCCGTGTGCCCGATGGGCGACGACGAGTGCCCGATCGTCGTGAAGAAGAAGACGAAAAAGAAGTGACGAACCCGTTCGTTGCGATTCACCGCGCTGTGTGGAGAACGGTCTCCGGCACTGCACAGTCGCTGCGGCGCCAGGCGCCGGGGGCACGGATGATCGGTGAGTTCGCCGTGAAGCATGTCGTCAGCGAGGCCCAGAAGAAAATGGGCGGCGCAGAACAGGCACCGCCGAGCACACGCCCGACGGACGGGACCCCGGCAGATGAACCCGGCCCCTAGTCTCTTCGTTCGCGAGGCGGCCCCCACCGACGACGACGTCATCGCGTCGCACCGCGCATTGTCGAGGGAGGAATCGTCGCGCTACAGGGGAGAGCATGTCGACGAGCCTGCACGGACCCACTCCGTGGCTCTCGTTGCCGGAGTGGGGGAGACCGTGTTCGGCTCTCTGGTCGCAGACTCAGACGACGGGCTCCGTTGGGTCATCACCCACGTTTTCGTCGAGCCTGAGGCCCGTGAGGTGGGTCTGGGGGACTCTCTCGTTGTGCGACTGTTCGACGTTCTCAGGTCGCGGGGGGCAGTGCATCTCGCATCACAGGCCCAACCCGGCAACAGGGCACTCAAGAACCTGTTCGAGCGCCATGGACTGGTCGCCCAGACGATCCTGGTGGGGCGGTCGCTCGACTAGCGGCCCTTCCACTGCGGAGGACGCTTCTCGATGAAGGCCATGAGTCCTTCTTTCGTGTCCTCCGAACGCAGGATCGGCGCGAACTCGTCGTTCGTCATCTTCTTGAGGGTCTCGTCTGATTCGTATGCCGATGCGAGCACCACACGTCGACTTGCCGCCACCGCCATGGGTGCCGAGGTGGCGATCTTCTGACCGAGCGCCACGGCCGCGTCGAGTGCGCCACCGGGTTCGACGACATGGTTGACGAGACCGAGTTGGTACGCGCGTTCAGCCGTCAACGGGTCTCCGGTGAGGATGACCTCCATGGCCACGGACCTGCCGATGGCACGCGGGAGCCTGAACAACCCGCCGGCACCTGCAATGAGATTCCGCTTCACTTCTGCGAGACCGAACGAGGAACGCGTCGTGGCGATGACCATGTCGGCGGCGAGCACGATCTCGCAGCCTCCCGCAGTCGCCAGACCGTCGACGGCGGCGATGACAGGCTTGTTACGTTCGCGGTACACGAACCCGGCAAATCCACCGCGCTTGGTTCCGAGTGTCTGGCCGCCCGCGTTCAACGCCTTCAGGTCTGCCCCCGCACAGAACACCGGAGACTTGTGACCCTCTGTGTTCGCGGTGAGAACACCGACCCACACGCCTTCCTCGCTCTCGAGACGGTCGATGGCTTCTTCCATCGCCTGGGCGAGTTCGTCGTTGACCGCGTTGCGGGCATCAGGGCGGTTCAGCGTGATGACGGCGACGGGGCCGCGAGTTTCGTAGGTGACCATGTCAGACATGGGTGTCACCGTAGTGCCGTCGCCCGCAGTCGGGGCAACTGCACGTTCGGGTCACTCGGAGGCGACAGTCTCCCCGGCTGGTGACTCGACGACCTCGACAACAGGGGACACCTCGACGACAGGGGACCCCTCAACGTGATCGTTCTGTTCCGAAGGCGCGGCCCCGGCAGACGTCTCGCTCTGTTCGGGCTTGTTCGAATCCGGCTTGTTCTGTTCTGGTTTGGCCTTCTGCGGGCCCTTCGCTCGCGGGGGCTTTGCGTCGGACGACTTGTTCACGTCTGATGCGCGCTTCTTGTTGCCTGCGCGGTCTGGCCGGGGCGCGGGCAGCGGGCGGGGAGCACGGGCCTTCGGGTCGACAGTGACCCCGAACAACACCGCGAGCTGCGGCATCAGCGGCCCGAGACGCACGACGGTCTTCAACAGGTCGTCAGAGACCACCGGCGGCAACACGGGTGGCAGCACCTTTGCGTGCACAGGGGAGAATGCCGCCGCCTCGAGCAACGTGATCCAACGTTCGGCCGGAGCATCAGGGGTCATGCCGAGAACCGTTGCATCGACGAGTTGCACAGCGAGAGCGGCAGGGAAGGGAACTCCCGCCTTCGGCGGCTGCGACGACAGTCGTAGCGCGCGCACGACGCGGCCCACCTTGATGGCTGCCTCGATGTCCTCGAACCAGTTGCGGATCTCGGTCTCCTGTCGCACAACCAGTGCCTGCTTCATCTTCGCAACCAGACCACGGGTCGCCTCGTCGACCGCAACGAGCTGCTCGGCCGCAACGACGATCGAACGCAGGTCGCGCAGGTCGATGTCTTCGATGATGGTCTCGGCAGACAGTGCGCGGTCGCGCCATTCAGCCACACGCAGACGCGGCAACAGTTGTTCGGCGATGTTCAGGAGACCCTCTGCGGGCACCTTCTCGCGACCTTCGGCGACAGCTTTCTTGTTCTGTTCCTCGATCGCGGCACGGACTGCGGGGACGCCGCCGTTCAGCACCTTTTCGGCGATGGCGCGATGGGCCTCGGGCAGTTCGGCAAGAACTGCATCGACATTGACACGCTTCGGCTTCACACGCTTCGGCTTGGGGCGCTGGGGAAGCTCCGGTGGCGCCTCGAAGAACGGACGACGGGGGCGATCCGGGCCACCCTCGCGACGCTCTCCGCGCGGCTTGTCGCCGTCGCGACGCGGACCACGTCGCTTGTCTCCGTCACGCCCGCCCTTCTTCTTCAGTTGCTGCGTGACGGGCTGGAACGGTTTCTCGGACGGAAGCAGCTGCAGCAGACCCGTGCGCTCGGCTTTCTGCTTCGGCGGGGTGATCGAAAGAACACGGGTTCCGTCGAGGTCTGTCTCGACCTCTGCACGCAACACGTCTTTCACCGATGCGCCCGAGGGGACCACCGAGTCTGCGACCACGCCCTTCGGTTGCTGGGCGCCGGCTGCGCGCCAGGTCCAGGTTCCGTCTTCGCGCTTGCTGGTGAGTTCGATCTCGATTCGCCGTGACATAGGGGCTCTACGGTATCCCGAAAATGGGTCCGAACAGCAGAAAACGCCGACCCATCACTAGCCTTGCGCGCATGCCCATCTATGCACTCGGAGACCAGGTTCCCGACATCCACCCCAGCGCATTCGTGCACCCCGATGCCATCATCATCGGGTCGGTCACGATCGGCGCAGACAGCAGCATCTGGCCCTGTGCCGTGTTGCGTGGCGACGACGGGGCGATCGTCGTCGGAGAGCGAACCAGCATCCAGGACGGTTCGGTGATCCACACGACACCGATCAACCACACCACCGTGGGGGATGACTGCGTGATCGGGCACATCGTGCACCTCGAGGGCTGCATCATCGAGAACGGGGCCCAGGTCTCCACGGGTTCGATCGTGCTGCACCGCGCGGTCGTGCAGACGGGCGCGATCGTCGCCGCGAATGCTGTCGTGCTGAACGACATGGTCGTGCCCGCCGGGGCACTCGCTGTCGGGGCCCCCGCCACGATCAAGGAGAACCGTGCCCGACCGCAGGACATCGACATGGCAGTGCAGGCCTACCTCCACAAGGGCAGACGTTTCAGGGAACAGCTGCGGCGCATCGACCTCTGACAGCGCGCGCGTGTTGCAGGTGACCATTGAGCGATGAAACGTGGTCGCTGGTCGACGTCACCGTCGATGCGGGGTCTGCAGAGCTCGTTGCCGACGCGATGTGGTCTCTCGGGGTCGTCGCCATCGAGGAGATCCCGGCAGGGGACGGGAGGGTCACCCTTCGCACCAGCATGGGTGACGACCCCGATGAGTTCGCAGACCGAGTGCGAGAGTTGTTCCCACTCGCCGACGTGACGCTGTCCGAACACGACAGGGCAGTGGCCGACACCTGGCGCGAGTTCGCCGGACCCACTTGGGTCTCGGGCTCTGTTGCTCTCGTTCCTGCGTGGTGCGACCCGCCCGCGGGGTGCACACCCGTGTTCATCGAACCTCTCGACACCTTCGGACTCGGGAACCACCCGACAACCGTGCTCACGCTTCGTCTTGCGCTGCCGCTCGTGACGGCGGCATCGAGGGTGTTCGACTTCGGCAGCGGGTCGGGAGTGCTCGCGGTCGGTCTCGCCAAGACGACAGGGTGCACCGCCCTGGCTTACGACATCGCCGAGTCGGCACAGAGCGCCCTGCGCAAGAACATGTCGCTGAACAACGTGACGACCTGCAGGTGGTCAGACGGGTTCCCCGACGAACCCGTCGATGTTGTGGTGGCGAACATACTTGCTCCGGTGCTCGAGGCAGAGGCAGAGTCGATCTCGGGGTGTCTGTCGTCAGACGGCGTCGTGGTGCTGTCGGGCATGCGCGACGAACAGGTCGGGCGCGTTCTTACCCGCTACCACGGGTTCACCGAAATCGGCAGGGAATCGATCGACGGCTGGTGCGCAGTGTCATTGCGCAAGGTCTGAACGGTTTCGTTCGGGAAACGTGCCGGTCAGGAGATGACCCGCGCACGCACACCGATCGGTGCGATGAGCCGGTACCCGGCCGCGTGACGTTCTTCCTCTGATTCGCCACCCCAGAATCCGTACTCGCGGTTGCGTCGGGCGAACTCGCGGCACTCGTGCATGACCTCGCACGACATGCACACCTCGCGCGCCTGTGCCTCACGACGTTCGCGCGCCTGCGGGCGTTCGGCTGCGGGCGGAAAGAAGATGGCAGAGAGACCCTTGCACTCGGCAAGCTCTGCCCACGACGTGTCGTCCCATTCCCTGAATGCGAAGAGTTCTCCGATGGCCATGGTTGTTCCCCCAACTACGCCGCGCCTCGGCACACAATAGCGGAATTTACTGAGGAGTCAATTCTGAACGAATTGTCAACGGGAAGCCTGTTCCATGGCCACCCGGACCCCTGCTGCGAAGGCGTCGACATCGGCCTCGGTGGTGTCCCACGAGGTCATCCAGCGCACCTGCGACCTGCTGATGTCCCAGTCCCAGAAGAAGCTCCAGTCCTGCAGGGCGGACTTCACCGCGGGAGGCACGATGGGGTAGAGGCTGTTCACCGCAGGGGGAGCAAGGCACAGCGTCTCGATGTCGCACAGCGCCTCGTAGAGCCGGCGGGCCATTGCATTGGCGTGTGCCGCAGTAGAGATCCACAGACCTCCCGAGAGAGCCTCTTCGAACTGGGCCGACACGTACCGCTGCTTCGAGGGCAGTTGAGTCGCCTGCTTGCGAAGGAACGCCGCCCGGGGAGATGCACTCGAACGGCGCAGCAGCACCGCCTCAGCCCCCAGCATGCCGTTCTTCGTGCCGCCGAACGACACCGCATCGACACCGGCGCCGAATGTGAGAGCCCGGAAGGTGTCGGCGTCGCCGCCGAGTGCGGCCACTGCGTTCGCAATGCGCGCACCGTCGAGATGCACGCGCATTCCGTACGAATGCGCACGCGTGCACACTGCGGCGATCTCGTCGGCAGAGTAGAGACCACCCAGTTCGGTCGCCTGTGTGATCGACACCACGCCCGGTTGCACGTGGTGCACGTTCCCGAGGGCCGTCGACAGTTCGTCGAGATGCTCCGGCCTGACCTTGGCATCGTCAGTGGGCACGTCGTGCAGTTTCGCCCCGAGGAACTTCTCCGGCGCACCCGTCTCGTCGACATGGATGTGCGACCAGTTGGTGCACACCACCGACTCGGCCGCACCGAGAAGACTGCCGAGTGCGACGACGTTCGACCCTGTGCCACCGAAGGTGAACAGAACCTCGACATCACACCCACACAGGTCCTCGAACAGGCCCACAGCCCGCTGCGTGGTGGCATCACCGCCGTATGCGCGTTGGTGACCGGCGTTGACGCGTGTGATTGCATCGAGATAGGCAGGGTGCGCGCCGCTGAAATTGTCGGAGGCAAAGAGGCGCTCTGGCGCCGGAGGGAAATTCACACTTCGAACGCTATCGGTCGTTACATTTTCGTCATGACGAAAAGCACACGTGACACAGGGGTGCGGGGGAACGACCGCCGTTGCCGTTGGTGCAGGCATGTTCTCGCCGGTCAAGACGGCCCGGGCCGTCGTCGGGAGTTCTGCAGCCAGAGATGCCGCCAATGGGACTGGGTGGCCCGGCAACGTGCCAGCGACCTGGAACTCAGCGAGAACGAGCTCGTGATGACCCGCGACGAACTCGACGCACTCAAGGACCAGATCTACGTGTTGCACTGCGCACTGGTTGACGCACGGCGTGATCTCGAGAACCCGAGACAGACCAAGGAGAGCCTGCGGGACATCCTGGAGTGGTTGATGGATGCCGCAGAGCCCGTGGCGGCTGCCTCCCTCAATCCGTCGTTACGCTCATAATGTCCGTTATGTAATTAACGGAGAACCCAATACCCGCAGGCATTCCTGGGCCTCGCTGCCCTGACTGGCCCTAAGGTGCTCGCATGACGATCAGACGACTCGGCGACGGTGTTCCGGCCGGCACGGTGTTCGACGAACTGGAATCGTTCCGCACCGACGACGTGCGTTGGCGCGAGGGCCGGGTCTTCACGCTCGCCTACACGGCCGGTGACGACGTCCTCGCTGTCGCCGAGGAGGCCTACCGGCGGTACTCCGGCGAGAACGGCCTGAACACGGCCGCGTTCCCCTCGCTGAGGCACATGCAGAACGAGGTGGTCGACACGGTTGCCGGGTGGCTGCACGGAGACGACTCCACATCGGGGTTCATGACCTCGGGCGGCACCGAGAGCCTCGTGCTCGTCGTGCGGGCCGCGGTGAAGCGCGCCGAGCGCGAGGGCCGACTGTCGGCACGGCCGAACATGGTGCTTCCCACCTCGGCCCATGCGGCGCTCGAGAAAGGTGCCGACTACTTCGGTGTCGAGTCCCGGCGTGTCGCTGTTCGTGACGACTGGCGCGCAGACGTCGACGCGATGTCTGATGCCGTCGATGACGACACGGTTCTCGTGGTGGGTTCTGCCCCGCAGTACCCCCAGGGCGTGGTCGATGACATTGCCGGGATCGCCGCTGTTGCGAGACGGCTCGACATCAACTGTCACGTCGATGCGTGCATGGGGGGCGTCACGCTTCCCTATCTCGAGAAGTCCGGCCTCGTGATGGCGCCGTGGGACTTCAGGGTCGACGGAGTCACGTCGATCTCGGTCGACCTGCACAAGTACGGATACGCCTCGAAGGGTTCGGGGGTGCTGTTGCACCGCAACAAGACACTGCGCAACGACCAGATCTTCGTGACCGACAACTGGCTCGGCGGCATGTACGGCTCGTCGGGAATCCTCGGGACGAAATCCGGCGGATCGATCGCCTCGTCGTGGGCCGTGATGCGCTACCTCGGCGAAGACGGATACGCCCGGGTCACCGCGTCTGCCCGCAACACCGCTCTCGCTGTCGCACGCCACATCGCGTCGCACCCCGATCTTGTGTTGCGTGCCGAACCTGACTCCACTCTCCTCTCGTTCGGGGCCTCAGACGAAAATCGTCATGACGTATTTGCCCTCGCCGACATGTTGAACGAACGCGGCTGGTACGTCGACCGTCAGTCGCCGCCCCGGTCTCTCCACCTCACTGTCCACGCGGGCCACGAGGCCACCCACAGGGAGTTCCTCGTCGACCTCGATGCCTGCATGCGGGCCCTCGACGGCACCGCCGGGAGCGACGGAAGTTACGCCACGGTCGAGTGACACAAGCGCCCGTGGTGCCGGGGTGAACGGCTACGGTATGGGCACATACCTGCCTGGGAGAGAGTGCCCCGGCACCGCCGAAGGAGCAACCACCCCGGAATCTCTCAGGCAAAGAGGACCAGTCAGGTATCACAACGCTGGAAAGCGAGGGCTTGCCCTCCGCCGACGGGGAAAGCCACTTCGGTGGTGAAGCTCTCAGGCAAAGACGACAGCGGGGGTCATACATCATTGGAGACCCCATGAACACGCCGACTCGTTCGCTCACCGCGCCAGCGTTCACCCCTGATGACTTCGCATACCGACACCTCGGTCTCACCGACTCCGACCGCGCCCACATGCTGCAGACCATCGGTGTCGAGTCGGTCGAGTCTCTTCTCGAGCAGACCATCCCGTCGTCGATCCGGCTGCGTCAGTTGCTCGCACTCGGGCCCGCGGTTGCCGAACACAAGGTGCTCGACGAACTGCGTTCGCGCTTCGACAACGATGCGCACCGTCACAGCTTCATCGGCCAGGGGTACTACGGAACCATCACTCCCCCCGTCGTCAAGCGGAACCTGCTCGAGAACCCCGCGTGGTACACCGCCTACACCCCGTACCAGCCGGAGATCAGCCAGGGTCGGCTCGAGGCCCTGTTGAACTTCCAGACCATGATCTCCGAGCTCACCGGTCTCCCCCTCGCCAACGCCTCGCTGCTCGACGAGGGAACCGCCGTCGCCGAGGCCGTGGCCATGGCACATCGAATCAGCAAGTCACAGTCGAACATCGTTCTCGTCGACGCGAACACCCACCCACAGACTCTCTCTGTTCTGCGCACCCGCATGGAACCGATCGGGATCACCGTCGAGACGGCCCCCGTCGAGTCGATGGACCCGTCTGACCACTTTGCCGTCGTCGTGTCGTGGCCCGGAAGCAACGGGGCACTCCCCTCTCCCGACACTGTGCGCGCCATCACCGATCGCGCGCACGCACACAAGGCGGTCGCCATCGCTGCCACAGACCTGCTGGCATGCTCGGTGATCGTGCCGCCCGGCCAGCTCGGGTTCGATGTTGCGGTCGGGTCGTCGCAACGTTTCGGAGTGCCAATGGGGTTCGGTGGCCCCCATGCAGCGTTCATGGCAACGCTCGACGCCCATGCCCGTGCGCTTCCCGGCCGCCTCGTCGGGGTCAGCACCGACACCGAGGGCCGACCTGCACTGCGTCTCACCCTCCAGACACGCGAGCAACACATCAGGCGCGAGAAGGCGACGTCGAACATCTGCACCGCGCAGGTTCTCCTTGCCAACATCGCCGGCATGTACGGCGTGTGGCACGGACCCGACGGCATCCGTCGCATCGCCGAACGGGTGGCGTCACTCGCATCGCGGTCGGCCCGTGCTCTCCGCAGTGCCGGTCACCAGGTCGTCAACGACAGCGTCTTCGACACCGTTGCGCTGCGGGTCGACGACGCCGACGCCTTCGTCGCGCGGGTGCGCGAGAACGGTTTCAACATCCGGCGCGTCGACGACGTCACCGTGTCGTTCAGCATCGACGAGACCACCGACGAAGACCTGCTCGCCCGGCTTCTGGCGGCCATGGATGCCTCGTTGACCGCGGCCGGTGACCCGTTGCCCGCATCATTGCTGCGCACCGACGAGTTCATGACGCAGTCGGTGTTCCACCGGCACCGCACCGAGCACGAGATGCTGCGCTACCTTCGCTGGCTCTCCGACAAGGACCTCGCACTCGACCGCACCATGATTCCCCTCGGTTCGTGCACCATGAAACTCAACTCCACCACCGAGATGGAACCCGTGACCTGGTCCGAGTTCTCCTCGTTGCATCCGTACGTTCCTGACGACGAGTCACGGGGCATGCGCACGGTCATCTCAGAACTCGAGCAGATGCTCGTTGCGATCACCGGGTACGACGCGGTCAGCCTGCAACCGAACGCAGGCAGCCAGGGCGAATTCGCGGGCCTCATGGCCATCCGCGCCTACCACCACTCGCGAGGCGACCACCAGCGGACGGTCTGTCTGATCCCATCGAGCGCACACGGCACGAATGCCGCGAGCGCTGTGATGGCCGGCATGACAGTCGTGGTCGTGAAGTGCGACGACAACGGCAACATCGACGTCGACGACCTTCGCCTGCAGGCAGAGAAGGCCGGCAACACGCTTGCCGCCACCATGGTCACCTACCCCTCGACGCACGGAGTGTTCGAGGAGGCGATTGCCGAGATCTGTGCGATCATCCACGACAACGGCGGCCAGGTCTATGTCGACGGCGCGAACATGAACGCTCTCGTCGGCACGGCACAGCCCGGCAGGTTCGGCGCAGACGTGAGCCACCTCAACCTGCACAAGACCTTCTGCATCCCCCATGGCGGCGGCGGACCCGGCGTCGGACCCGTGGCCGTCAGGGCTCATCTCGCGCCGTTCCTGCCCGGAAACCCGCTCGATGACTCCTCCCCCGTCGGACCCATCTCGGCTGCAATGCACGGATCAGCGAGCATTCTCGCGATTCCGTGGACCTACATCAAGATGATGGGTGCCGAGGGACTTCTGCAGGCAACTGCAGACGCCATCCTGTCGGCGAACTACGTCGCCGCGAGACTCGACGAATCCTTCCCCGTGCTGTACCGGGGTTCGAACGACCGCGTCGCACACGAGTGCATCCTCGATGTGGGTTCTGTGCTGAAGGGAACCGACCTCAGCATCGATGACGTGGCGAAACGTCTCATGGACTACGGACTCCATGCGCCGACCATGAGTTTCCCTGTCGCGAACACCCTGATGGTCGAACCGACAGAGAGCGAGTCACTCGCCGAGGTCAACCGATTCTGCGATGCCATGATCTCGATCCGTCGCGAGATTGCCGACGTGCAGAACTCGGTCGTCCCGGCTGAGGACTCCGTTCTTCGGCATGCACCGCACACGATCGAGGACATCGCCGGGGACTGGAACCGTGCGTATTCCCGCGACACCGCTCTGTTCCCCGTCTCCAGCCTGAGAACGCGGGGATACCACCCGCCCGTGTCGAGAATCGACGCCGCGTTCGGTGACCGCAACCTGGTCTGCACGTGCGCGCCGATCGAGGCCTACGCACAGTCTCTCGAGACCGCTACCGTGTGACCGTGAGCGAGACCGCCGGCGAGCCGGGCAACACCGAGAGAACCAGCGAGACCTACAACCCGCTCGAGCAGCTGATGACACTGCTGACGCTGGTCGACCCGGTCGACCTCGCGTCACGTGCGGTCGACGCCTCACGACGCACCACAGAGGCCCTCATCACCATCATGGAGAACCTCGCCTCGACCGTCGACAACCTGAACCGCACGACAACGAGGGTCAACTCGCTTCTCGACGAGATCGAGGAACCGTTGCGACGGATGATGCCCCAGGTCGGAACGGCGATGAACGCGATGGCGGCAATGGGCGAAGCCGCCCAGCAGCTCGGTGACCTGTCGAAGCGGCTCGGCCCGCTCACCACGCTCGCAGAGAACGCGGGCGGTCTCTTCGGCCTCAGACCGAACAGGGGCCAGACATCGACACCGCCAGAGTCGTCGGCGGGCTGAACTACTTCTTCTTGGCCACGAAGGGTGTCTTCACGACGACGCCCGCAAGAAGTGTTCCGCGCACGTCGAGCGACACCGCATCACCCACGGCCACCTCCGGCGAAACGAACGCGAGCGCCACGCAGTGACCGAGAGTCGGCGAGAAATTGCCGCTCGACACCGTGCCCACCGTGCCTCCGTGCGCATCGAGCACGACAGTGCCGTCACGAGCCGGGCGGCGCCCGTCGACCGAGATTCCAACCAGACGACGCGGCACACCGGCTGATTTCTCGCGCTCGAGGGCCGCGCGGCCACGGAACGTCTCCTTCGACCACGACACCACCCACTCGAGGTTCGCCTGCAGCGGGGTGATCGACTCGCCCAGTTCGTGCCCGTGCAGGGGCAACGCCGCCTCGAGACGCAGCGTGTCGCGGGCCCCGAGACCGGCAGGCTTGATGCCGGCGTTCAGCAGTTCTTCCCACACGCGCGCGGCGGCCACAACGGGGACAGCGATCTCGATGCCGTCCTCCCCTGTGTACCCGGTTCCGGCCACCACACATTCGGTGCCGCACATCCCGACGGGGCGCACATGGAAACGCGGCACCTCGGACGCCTCACGCGAAACGGCCGCGACCTTGTCACGGGCGTTCGGACCCTGCACCGCGATCACCGCGCGGGTCGATGTCGTGTCGGTTCCGCCGATCGCGCCGACGACCCTGTCGGTGTTGGAGGCATTCGGCATCACATCGAACACGTTGTCGGCCACCCACCACACGATGATGTCGTCAAGAACGAACCCGTTGTCGTCGAGAAGGTGCGTGTACTGCGCACGACCGGCGGACACCTTGCCGAGATCGTTGGTGAGCACAGACTGCAGTCGGTCGAATGCATCGTCTCCCTCGACCCGGACGGTTCCGAGATGCGACACGTCGAACATCACCGCGTCGGTGCGGCACGCCTCATGCTCGGCGAGGGTGCCGGCAGAGTAGTTCAACGGCATCTCCCAGCCGCCGAAGGGCACCATCTTTGCCCCGAGCGCCCGGTGCTCAGCGTCGAGCGGTGAGTACTTCACCTCAGACAGCAACGGTGACGCCGTCGTCGTCACCATCGTCTGAAGTCACGTCGGTGACGACGGCATCGCCGTGCGGCGTGAACGAGATGATGCGACGGTCCACCTCGTCGCGAACACCGGACATCGGCAGCACGTTCAGCACGCCCTGGCCGTGACGCAGAACGTCGATCAGTTCGTCGCCGTCACAGAGAATGACACTCGAGCCGTTGATCACGAGATGCGCCGCCGAGATGTCGGTGTCGACGTGCTCGCGCATGTAGGCGAACACGTCACGGATCGACTCGAGACGGATGCCCGCATCGAGCAGCTTCTTGATGACCTTCAGCTCGAGCAGGTCGCGGTAGGTGTACTCGCGTCGGCTGCCGCTGCCGGTTGCGTCGGCCCCCGACGGGCGCACGAGGTCGGTGCGTGCCCAGTAGTCGAGCCGGCGGTACGTGATGCCGACGATCTCGGCGGCCTGGGTTCCACTGAATGACTTCATGATGAGTGTCCGTTCGTCCTTTTTCGCGCGCATCACAGTTCGGTAACTACGCGGGTGTAAGACGCTACGAGACGATTCCCCGAATCGTCAAGGGGTCAGTCCGAGAAATCTTCGGGCGAGATGTTCTCGATGAATTCCTTGAATTCATCGAGGATTTCGGTCTCGGAGGCACCCTCTTCCTCTTCGACCTGCTCCCCCACCAGGTCGAGGAGGTCGTCCTGGGCATAGATCGGGCACGACGCCCTGAGCGCAATCGCGATGGCGTCGGAGGGGCGGGCCGAGACCACCACCTCGTCGTCGGTCTCGTGGCGCAGCACCACGTCTGCGTAGTACGTGCCGGACGAGACGTGGGTGATCACCACTCGCACCACCGCGACGAAGATGCGTTCGAGAGCAAGAACGAAGAGGTCGTGGGTCAACGGACGCGGGGTCGCCTCGCCGTCGAGGGCCGTCTTGATGGCGGCGGCCTCCGGGCCACCGATGAAGATCTCGAACTGCCGGCGCGGGGTCTCCTCCTCGCGCAGGGTCACGACGGGTGTGTTCGACAGCCGGTCGACACGCACCCCTCGAACCGACAGAGACTTCATGACTACCTCTGTTCTGTCAGACGGATGATGTGCCGCAGAACGAGCGCGGCACGGAGGTCGGCACCCAGTTCGGCGAACTCACCCAGCATATTCAGCGCCTCCTCGCGCGAGGCAGGGTTGCGCTGCCTGAGGAGGGGAAGAATGCGTTGTTCGTACAGATCTACCTCACGGTCGGCCGAGGTCTTCCACGCACGCAGGTGCCGCACCTCGATACCGAGCGCCTGGAAACGCGAGGCTGCCTTTGCCACCTCGATCGATGCGGCGTCGAAAAAGGTCGTGTCTCCCACCTCGTGACCGCTGATGAGGCCGGCGGCCTCGAGCTCTTTCAGGAAGGACGGGTCGATCTTGTGCTGCTGCACCAACTGGTCACGCGGTATCGACTCTGTGTTGTCCTTGTGGCGCATCGCCTCACGACGTTGCTCGCGCTGGACACTCTGCGGAACCATCGGGTCCTGCTCGACGGCGTCACGCGACATCTTCGTCGTCTCGTCGCGGGGCCGGGGCACGCTTCCGCGAGCCGCAGGGTGGCCCGACGTCGACACGACCTGGTTGGGCAGCGAGAAGTCGCGGCTGATGTCGCTGCTCTCGTCGTCGAGTTTGTCCTTGATGATGCGCAGCGGGAGATAGTTCGTGCGTTGCTCGCGCAGGATGAAACGCAGTCTCTCGACTTCTGCCTCGGTGAATTTGCGGTATCCCGACGGCGTGCGCTCGGGGTCGATCAGACCCTGACTCTCGAGAAAACGGATCTTCGAGATGGTGACGTCGGGGAACTCCTCGAGTAACTGCGCGAGAACCTCGCCGATCGACAGATAATCGCGTTCCGTCACGGGAGTTCCTCGGCGCTCTCGAGGAACACCAGCCTGAACTTGCCGATCTGCAGTTCGTCACCCTGGGTGAGTTCGGCCACGTCGATGCGTCGCTGGTTGACGTAGGTGCCGTTGAGCGACCCGGCATCGCGCACGATGTACCGGCCACCCGTGTGATGTATCTCGCTGTGCTGCCGTGAGACGGTGATGTCGTCGAGGCAGATGTCGGCATCCTCGCTTCTCCCGATGGCGACCATGGCCTTCGAGAGCGCGTAATACTCACCCTCGTCCTCCCCGCCGCGCACCACGAGGAGGGCCTGGCCGGCCTCGATGTCATCGAGATCGACATGCACATCGTCACGGGACCCGAGACCGTCCTGCAGTGGGTCGACCTTGGCCAGGGTGATGGTGCGGTCGTCGAGGAGGTCGAGGACCGACCCGCAGGCGGAGCAGAAGGCCGACCCGGGTGGGTTCCTGTGCCCGCACTTGTTGCAGAAGACGTACGACATCGCGACGGTCAGGCTCCGATCAGCGCCGAGTACTCCGCAGCGGTCATGAGATCCGCCTCGTTCAGCACGGACACCTCTATCTCGCAGATCCAGCCGTCACCGTAGGGGTCTGTGTTCAGCAACTCGGGCGTCGACGACAACGCGTCGTTCACCCGTGCGACGACACCCGACACAGGTGCGTAGACGTCGTTGACGCTCTTGGTGCTCTCGATCTCGCCGAGACCCTGGTGCAGCTCGACAGTCGATCCGGTGTCGGGCAACTGGATGTAGACGATGTCACCGAGGGCATCCTGGGCGTAGTCGGTGATGCCGACACGCACGGTCGATCCGGTGATGAGGACCCACTCGTGGTCTTTCGTGTATTTCAGGTTTGCGGGGACATTCACAGTCGCAACGGTACTCGCTACGACTGTCGCCCCGAGGCCATATGAGCCCGCACCGTGGGGAGATACTTGACGAACGACACGTACGAAATGACCGCCCCGGGAATGCCGGCCGCCCACCCCATGTAGGTGAACACCGACCACCAACCCCCGGCCGAGCCGAGCGTGATCCACGGCACCGCGGACAACAGTGCGAACGTGGCCCACTTCCCCAGTTTCGTGACGGGGAACCTCTCCATGCCGAGCGCGGTGGCGCCGACCATCAAGACCGCAATCGAGACCTCACGCACCAAGATGACCACACCGAACCATGTGGGGAAATGCCCGTAGTACATCGCCGCCCCGATGCCCACGAAGAACACGAGGCGGTCGGCCACGGGGTCGATGACTTTCCCCAGTTCGCTGACCTGGTTGAACCTACGGGCGATGTACCCGTCGATCCAATCGGTGAAGGCCAGCAGACCGAAGAACCAACTGCCCGCGACCACCCTGTCGTCGGCCATGAACCCGACGTAGGTGGGCAACATCGCGAGCCGCACCAGAGAGATCACGTTCGGGACAGTGAGAACCGAGCGCCACGACACGTCGCAACATTAGTCGGGGTGGCATCGACAGCGGCGCAACGACATAGTCTGCTGACATGACCCAGGCGCTCCAGGACAAAGTTGCTTTCATCACGGGGGGAGGCTCCGGGCTCGGCGCAGAGACTGCGCGTCGACTCGCACGCGACGGCGCCCTCGTTGCCGTCAACGATCTTCACGGTGACGCCGCCGAGCAGGTTGCCGCCGAGGTCGGGGGCCTCGCCTTCGCCTTCGACGTGACCGACTCTGCCGCGATGGACCACGCCGTCGACGAATGCGTGGCGAAACTGGGTCGACTCGACATCATGGTGAACAACGCAGGGATCGCACCGCAGGCGCCGGGAAGCAAGATCGACATCTCCGCCCGCAACCAGATGAAGCGCATGGAGGGTCATGTCGACGATCTCGAGCCCCTCAACTATGTCGTCGACATGAGCGACGACGAGTGGGACCGCATGATCCGCGTGCATCTCTACGGCGCCTTCTACGGGACCCGTGCCGCGCTGCGCCACATGCAACCGAAACGCTCGGGGCGCATCATCAACATCTCGTCGATACTCGGCCAGAAGCCCTCGGCCGGTGCACCGCACTACTCGGTCGCCAAGGCCGCGATCATCACACTCACCAAGACGACCGCCGACGAGGTTGCCGGGCTCGGCATCAACGTCAATGCCGTGTGCCCCGGCTACATCGAGACACCACTTCTCACTCCGTTCAGCGAGATGCTGAAGGCGGGAATCGTGATGCGCATCGGCAAGGGCCACATGGGCGAACCGAACGACATCGCAGAGATGATCCGCTTTCTCTCGGGACCCGAGTCTGCCTACTGCACGGGCGATGTGTTCACGGTGTCGGGCGGCTACCTCGGATGAGCACCGTCTTCACGAAGATCATCAACGGCGACATCCCTGGCACCTTCGTGTACCGCGACGAAGCCTGCGTGGCCTTCATGTCGATCAACCCGATGGCTGACGGACATGTACTCGTGGTGCCCCGTGACGAGGTCGACCACTGGGTCGACCTCTCGCCGTATCTCTCGTCGCACCTGTTCGAGGTGTCGCACCGCATCTCACGCGCACTGCAGAAGGCATTTCCGTGCGAGCGGGTCGGCCTCATCATCGCAGGGTACGAGGTTCCCCACTGCCACAT
>CAYRUT010000003.1:0-72856 GCA_964427545.1 uncultured Bifidobacterium sp.
CGGCCGTGAAGACACTGGCAGACGCAATCGTGACCGGTCAGGAAGCCGAGATCGACGAAATGAAGAGGCTGCTCGGCTGACCAGGTACGGAGGTCGATTGGGTAGTCTCGGCTTCATGATTTCACCAGACGGCCGAGCCAGGGTTTCCCGGAGATTTGCGCTTCTCGCACTTGTCCTGACGTGCGGACTTGTTCCCGGGGCACTGCAGGCATCAGCCTCGGACGGCGGCGAGGAAACCGCGAGGTCTCAGGCTCTTCCGGCTCCGGCCATTCATTACACGTTCGACACCGATCTGCTCGATGTCCACAGCAACAGCACCCTCACGGCTGCCGTCGCATGCCCAGCAGATCCGTGCAACTCGGCATCGTCCTTCGGCAGTGACGCAGACGGCAAGTACTGGACCTGGTCGTCGACTGCGAACCGTGGCGGCGGTTTCACCGTGTTGACGAGTGCAAACATCGGAACCAGCTACACGATCGCCATGAAGTTCTCGTTCGCCCAGGTCAGTGGTTGGCGCAAGATCATCGACTACGAGGACCGCAGCACTGACAACGGCTTCTACTACTACGGTTCGAAACTTCAGTTCTACAACGGTGGCAACACCTTCAACAGCGCCAGTTCGTATCCGGCCAACACCGTGCTCGACCTCGTGATCGTGCGTGAGTCGTCGAACCCGTCGAACCCGGCAGTTCTCACGGGTACGTTCACCGTGTACGGCGTCGGATCCGACAACTCACTCACGCAGCTCTTCCAGTATGCGGACAACGTCGGGAACTCGATTCCGGAAGTCGTTGGCGGCAAGACGAAACTCGGCTTCTTCTTCGATGACACCGCAACTCCTTCCGAAGCAACGAACAACGGAAAGGTGTACGACCTGCGCATCTGGTCGGGCACCTCACTCAGTGCGCAGACCCTGTCTGAAGCCGTCGTCCGGCCGTCTCCTGTCACCAACATCGTGGCGGCACCGGCATCCCAGGCAATCAATGTGTCGTGGACAGGTGTGCCCGGTGCAACGTCGTACCTTGCAACCGCAGGTGGTCAGTCATGCACCGTAAGTGCGCCGACCACCAGTTGTGTCATCACCGGTCTCACGAATGGTGCGTCTGTGTCGGTCAATGTGCAGGCCATCGGCCCGGGTGGTTACTCAGTCGTCGCCTCCACCGCGTCTCCTGTGGTCGTCGGTGCGGTCACGGCCACAACCGCACCGTCGACAACGACTTCGAGCACCATCCCCGGCACCACTGGTACATCAACGAGTGGGCTGCCACAGTCGGGCGGCTCGACACTGCCTGCGTTGACGGCAGTGCTGCTCATTGTGCTGGGATTCGGTCTCATGCGGGTGCGCAAGTCACGTTCGATCTGACGGCCAACGTCTGTATCAGCATTACCTGTTCTTCGGGTGTGCTCACGCGGGCTGAACGACAGCATCGAGTGATGCCCAGCCGCGCAGGATGTTGTTCTCGCTGATCGTACGTTCACCGACATCGATGGTGCGGAAGCGTCTGCGCATCGCCCGCAACAACACACGCATCTCGAGACGCGCGAGGTGGACACCCGCACACAGATGGGTGCCGTAACCGAATGCGAGATGCCCGGCGGCACTGCGCGAGATGTCGAATTCGTTTGCTCGTTCGTATCTGTTCTCGTCCCGGTTGGCGGCACCGTTCAGCACCCAGAGGCGGTCGCCCTCGTCGACGTAGATGTTCCCGACCCGGGTCGGCTGCATGGCGACGCGGGAGAACCCGCGAACTGGTGCCTCGAACCGGAGAACCTCCTCCACCGCATTGTCGAGCATCGTTTCGTCTTCCCGGAGTTTCTTCCACTGTTCCGGATGAGTGCCGAAAAGGTTGATCATGTGGCTCACCGCATGAATCGTCGTGTCGAGGCTCGGGGCGATGTAGTCGACGAACAGTCCGGTCGCAAGATCTTCAGGAAGGCGACCTTCGTCGACCGCAGCAAAGATGAGTGCCCCCCAGCTGTCTGGTGCCAGTTGTTCACGCGTGAGCGATGCGGCATACATCGACATCTCCAACATTGAATCGATCGAGTTCTGCGCGCGCTCGTTGAGAGGGCCGATGAGGTTGAATGTCGCAGCCGACCACTTCAACATGTTCTGCCGGCCCTCCTCGGGCAGTCCCACCAGACGGCTCACCACCGTCACGGGCAGATGAACTGCCAGTTCGGAGACTCCCTCGAACCGACGCTTGTCGGCCAGGCTCTCGACGACGTCTGCGGCAATTCTCTCGAGCCGGGCGGCGAGTTCGTCCATGTTCCTCGGCATCATCGGCGCCATCACGATCGACTTGAGAAGACGGTGTGTTTCTCCTTCGGATGTCAGCGTGATCGGGCGTCCTTTGTTCCCGTTGACGAGGTGGTTCAGGCCGATGCCGTGTTGTGACGTGAACAACCCGGGAGACCTCAGAATCTCGCGCGCATCTTCGTAACGGCCGACTGCCAGTACGTCATGTGCCGAGAGCCTCACGACCTCGCCGAGCCGGCGGACTTCGTCGTAGAGGGGGTAGGGGTCACGAAGGGCATCGAACGAGAAGAAGTCATCGGCGATCACCGGCACGCCCGTCATTTTGCCCCCACGAAAAAGAGCGTAATCCCTTGTGGTTGCCGGGCTACGCAGACGTCAGTACGTCGGCCAGGGGTGCGGGAGCACTGACAAAAGGGGAGTGATCGGTGTCGAGAACGACGAGTTCCCGGCACCGCTGCGCCATCTCGCGCTGTTGAGATGCGGCAATGCCGTTGTCCTGCTCGCACAGAACGTATGTCGACGGCACTGTTCTCCACGGTTCGCCACGCATCGGTTGCAGAACCGTCATGATCGGCTGGGGCGACAGTCTCGCAACCGCCGCGCGGGCCGTTGCCGGATGAGTGCACTGGTACAGCGCGGCGACAGCGCCGTCGGGGTCGAGCGCAAGAGTGCCGTCTCCCAGGTCGCGAACTGCCGCCGACAACATGTCGTGTTCCGTCTGCTGGCGGCCGTTGAAGTCGGCGATGCTCTCACCCTTCGACAGGCAGAAGGCGGCCACGTACACCAAGCGCGTCACGGCAACCGTGGATTCATCGGCGAGCAGGTGTGCAGCCTCGGAGATCACGGCACCTCCGTAACTGTGCCCGACGAGCGTGACGTCACCGCCGATTGCGCGTGCCACATCGGCAACATGCTGTGCATCGGAATACAGGTCGCCGAGAGGCAGGGTCGAGGTTCCGTGACCCGGCAGGTCGACGGCATGTGATGCGACTCCCCGTGCATCGAGATGCGACTGAAGCGTGGCCCAACACCATGCGCCGTGCCATGCCCCGTGCACCAGCAGCAGTGTCGGTGTGGCGTCACTCATTTCGTTCTCCCGTCAACTCGAGGCGTGCGTCGTGGCTGTAGATCCAGTCGAAGACAGCGAGTGGTTCCGCAGAGGCGGCAGCAAGTCGGTACAGCGCATCGCGTGCGGCCTGTTCTTCGCCGTCCGGAAGGTGGTACGTGGTCGCGTTCGCAAACGACAGTTCCTGGAACCGGGAGGTGCGGGGGAGACGGATCTGTTCGTATGCACGCAGGGCATCGGTGGGGTCGAGTTGGTCAAGTGCCCGAGCGAGCACGGCCGCATCCTCGAGTGCCTGGCAGGCCCCCTGTGCCATCAAGGGCACCATCGGGTGGCACGCATCTCCGAGAAGTGTGCACCTGTCGGTCGACCACGTCGGGAGAGGGGTCCGGTCGTGCAGGGCCCAGCGATAGACGGGCGTCTCGACCTTGCGGAGAATGTCAACGCACTCCGGCGACCACCCGGAGAAGTACGACTGCATCTCCTCCTTGTCACCCTCTTCTGTCCACGACTCCCCGGTCCATGACGTCTGGTTCACGATGGCGACGACGTTGAGGAACCTGCAGTCTTCCCCGACGAAGTACGTGACGACGTGACCACCGGGTCCGACACGGTTCGTCGCCTCGACGGGGAGATGGCCGACCGATTCGCGTCTCACGAGAGCCCTGTACGCAACCATTCCCGAGAAGCGTGACGGGAAATCGCCGAAGAGATGACGACGGACAGTCGAATGAATTCCGTCTGCACCGATCACTATGTCGAACTGACGCGATTTCCCGTCTGCAAAAGACAGCGTTGCCGACCCTTCGTCTTCCCGGAGCTCGGTCACCTTCGCGTCGTACACGATGTCAACATCGACAACGGAGAGAAGTGCCGAGATGACATCGGGTCGGTAGGCGTTGTAGTACGGGGCTCCCCACCGCGCCTGTGCATCATTGCCGAGTGAGGTGGCCAGGAGTTCCGTGTCGTCCTGCCACCGACGAAGCACGAGGCGATCGGGGGTCACGAAGCGTTCCTGCATCGCGGGCCCCAGGCCCAGATCGGCGAGCAGGCGTGATCCGTTGGGTGAAATCTGGATTCCGGCTCCGACCTCAGCCGACCCGTGCGAACTCTCGAAGACCACGACGTCGTGTCCGTCTCTCTGCAGGAATGCCGCCGCGGCGAGCCCGCCGATTCCGGCTCCGACAATGCCGATTCTCACGTGCCGGTTCCTTGCGCTCTGGCTCTCACACCGCGGCGACCGAAGTGCCGACGGATTTCAGGGCACCCACCAGTGCCTCAACATCGCGGACGAACGGCCGGACCCGTGAGGCACTGATTGTCTCGAGCAGCATCGAACTTGTCTCTGCAACAAATGCCACCACGCGATCGGCCAGGTCTTCCCCGGAGGGCGTGATGGCGATGAGAAAACTGCGCCGGTCGGTGGGGTCAGAGTGGCGCACGATGTGCCCGGCTTTTTCCAGTTGGGTCAGTCTGTGCGTCAGTCCGGAGGGCGACACGAGGGCCACCTCGGCGATGAACGAGGGGGTCAGCAGTGCGCCGGGCCCGTGTCGTCGCAGGGTGGCGAGAACGTCGAACTCGCCCATTGTGATGCCGCACGTGTCAGCCATCTCGGCAAGGCTGCGGTTGAGACCGTGAGTGAGCGCATTCAGTCTGAGCATCACACCCATGGCAGAGAAGTCGGTCTCGGGATGCACTTCGCCCCAGGTGTCCACCGTGGAATCGATGATTCTGCAGATGTCCATGTCCCCACCCTAGGTGAATTTTAGTTTGACATCAAATAATTTGATGTCGTATTATCAGGACCATCGGGATGAACAACCCGACCAATTCACAGCGTCGGAACTGGGGGACACGATGACGGTAGAACAAGGCCGCGAGCTGGCAGGTCGACTCTTCAGGGGCTCACCACCCACCAAAGGTGTTCACCGAAGCCTGATGGTTCACACGATCGATCACCTGTTCGGAACCGTGTGGCAGGGGCCCGGACTCGCCGTCGAGGAACGTTCGTTGTTGACATGTGCTGTTCTCGTCGCCACGGGCCGGGAGTCGGAACAGTTCCTCCATTTCCGTGGCGCGCGCAACCTAGGCATCCCGCGCGAAAAACTCGAGGAGATGATCACCCACGTTGCGCATTACGCAGGGTGGCCGGTGGCCGTGAGTGCCGCACGTGTGCTCGCCGAGGTGTGGGACACGATGGATACGGAAGGCAACTAGCGATGGCTCTGAACGGATTGCTCGACATCGAGGTCGCGGTGAAGGACCCGCAGGTGTTGTACGACTTCTGGCTGCGTCACGGCCTGGTTGCAACGGGTGACGGGGTGCTCGGCACCGTCGACCGCCCCGTGCAGATGACGGTGAAGGAAGGAACCCACCGGCACCTGAGTTCGATGCATCTGAGCTGCGAGAACGAAGAGGACATCGCGTCGATCGGTCATCGACTGGCCGGGGCGTCGATTGCCCACCAAGTGTCGGACACGACGCTCCGTTGTGTCGACCCGGTGTTCGGGCATTCGATCGTGATCGACGTCGGTGCCCCACACCCGTTGACACCGTCGCAGTCGAAGGCCTTCAACCGGCCGGGTGAACTCACCCGGTCGAACATCCGTGCAGAGGCCGTTCGGTCTGTTGCGCCCAGGCCACCACGGCGAATCGGGCACGTCGTGCTCGGCACGCCGCACATGGCAGAGGCTGTCGAGTTCTACGCGAACATCCTCGGGTACCGCATCTCTGACCAGATGCTGAAAGGTGTCGCGACGTTCATGCGTGTCGAGTCCGACCACCACAACCTCATGATCCAGCCGGGGCCCACCTCGTACCTCAACCACTACGCCATCGAGGTCGACGACATCGACGAGGTCGGACTCTCGGGCCGGTCGGTGCTCGAGGACGAGAACACCTCGAGCGTGGTGGGGGTCGGCCGCCACAATCTCGGTGCGAACGTCTTCTGGTACCTGCGCGACCCTGCGGGGAACATGTTCGAGTTCTTCTCCGACATGGACCAGATCGTCGACGAGGACGACTGGCAGAAGAACCACTGCAAACTCGACTGGGAGGGCGCCGACGGGCCTGCAGGGTTCTCGGTGTGGGGTCCGAAGAACCCACCGACAGAATTCTTCTCTCCGCCTGACATCGCCGACATCGGGTCGGCGCGCGAAGCACTCGGGCTGAGATAGCCGATGGACCTGGGTCTTGCGGGTCGCAACGCGATTCTTCTCGGCTCGAGCCGGGGGCTCGGGCGTGCCTGCGCCGAGAGCCTCGCGCGCGAGGGGGTCAACATCGTGATCAACGGCCGCACCGCCGCCGATGTCGAGTCTGCGGTCGCCGACCTGTCGTCCCGGCATGACGTCACCGTCGCCGGCGTGGTCGGTGACTCGACAATCAGTCACGTGCAGCACGATCTTCTTGCGATGTGCAGGGAACCCGACATCGTGCTGCTGAACGGGCAGGGGCCATCACCGAAGTCGTTCGGGGATATCGACAGCGACGACTGGAGCACGGCCCTGCAGCAGGCCTTCACCGGCCCCCTGGCATTCGTGCAGATGGTGCTGCCCGGGATGAAGGAACGACGGTTCGGTCGAATCGTGGCGGTCAGTTCGGCAATGGTGAAGTCGCCGAATTCGCTCATGAGCCTGTCGATCGGATCGCGGCTTGGTCTGACCGGTGTGCTGAAGGCGGTGTCGAAGGACGTGGTCAGGCACAACGTCACCATCAACCAGTTGCTGCCCGAACGGTTCGACACAGACCGTCAGGAACAGATGGCCCAGGTGGCGATGAAGCGTCTCGGCATCACGTACGAAGAGGCGCGGGCCCAGCAGGTTGCATCGATCAAGGCCGGACGTCTGGGGGAACCGGGGGAGTTCGGCGACGCATTCGCGTTCCTGTGCTCTGCTCAGGCGGGTTACATCAGCGGCCAGAGTCTCCAGCTCGACGGCGGCAGTTACGAAGGAGTGTTCTGACATGGCGCGTTCGCTGGCCGAGATGGTGCGCGAGATCGAGTCTCACCACGAGGTGTTCGACAGGGAGGCGGGTGAATCCGAACTGATCGCAGATGCGACCCCGGCACTGGTCGACGTGATGCGTGATATCCGTGTTCCGCTCGTGAAGGCCCCCCACGAGGTCGACGGCGACAGACTGTCTCTGCCCGATCAGTGCCGATATTTCACGGCACTGGCTTACGAGAACCCGACGGCGGCGTGGACCGGTTTCAACCATGCCGGTGCTGCCGGCATGGCAGGGGCTCGACTTTCTGAAGACGGGCTGAACTTGTTGTTCGGCTCCGACCCCGTGCCGTTTCTCGCGGCAGTTTCCGCACCGACCGGCACGTTCGGCCGTGTCGACGGCGGGATCGTGTTGAACGGAACCTGGAACTACGCAAGCGGAGTGAAGCACGCGGGGTGGGCGATGCTGGCGGCACTCGACGCGTCGGGTGCGCCCGACGTACGTCTCGCAATCGTGCGCATCGCCGACACGACGGTTCACGGCGAATGGGACGTGATGGCACTGAAGGGCACCGGCAGTGTGTCGATCACGGTGAGTGATGTCTTTGTGCCTGATGCACTCACCGTCAACCCACTCGAGGGGAACATGCGCGGAGGCCCCATGTACGGGCTGGGCTACGGGCCGTATGTCGCGGGGGAGAATCTCGGTTTCACCTTCGGCGTGTGCTCGCGGTTTCTCGACGAGTTGGTCCGGTATGCCAACGGGAAGGCACGCGGGTTCGACGGACGTCTGTCCGACCGAGGTGCATTCCAGTACGAACTCGGGCGCAGCACACAACAGTTCAGGGCAGCACAGTCGCACGCGCTCGCCACTCTCAGCGACGCGTGGACATCATGCGAGTCGAACGGGAGTCTCACGTCGCGCGAAGAGAAAGAGATCTCGGCGATGGCGACCTACTGCACCGGCTCTGCCGTCGATTCGATCACGAGGCTGATGGCATTCGCCGGCGCGGGCGCTCTCTTCACGTCGAGCGCACTGCAGCGTTGTTTCAGGGATGCACACGGGTCGGCCCAGCACCTGGTGGTCTCCAATTCGTCGTTCGACCGGTACGGCGCCGACATGCTCGATTCTGCGCGTTCGTGATGCGGTGTCCCGACTCGGGGGCGAATCCGCGCTGCACCTAGAGTCGCAGCCATGACCACCAGGCTGTCCGAGGAAGAACGTCGCAAGATCCGTCAGCGCTATCACCTCGAGCGCGACAAGCGTCTGCGCCCCGACGGCAACGAGCAGTACCTCGAGCCATCCGGTCGGTTCGCGTCCCTGCTCGACGATCCGTATGTTCCTGTCGTGCCCCGCGAGGCACTCGACGAAGACGTCGAGGTGCTGGTTGTCGGTGCGGGCTTTGCCGGGCTCGTCACCGCGGCGCGCCTGAAGCAGGCCGGAATCTCCGACGTGCGGCTCATCGACAAGGCGGGTGACGTCGGTGGCGTCTGGTACTGGAACCGGTACCCGGGTGCAATGTGCGACACGGCCGCGATGATCTATCTGCCCCTGCTCGAGGAGACGGGCACCGTTCCGTCGGCCAAGTACGTTCCGGCCCCGGAGATTCATGCCCACGCGAAGAGAATCGCGACGACATTCGGGCTCTATGACGGGGCACTGTTCTCCACCGGCATCGTGTCGATGACATGGAATCCCGGGTTGTCGCGGTACGTCGTGACCACCGACAGGGGAGACACACTGCGGGCACGGTTCGTGGCGATGGGAACCGGCCCGCTTCACCGACCCAAGCTGCCGGGGATTCCCGGCATACACGACTTCAAGGGCCACGCGTTCCACACGAGCCGGTGGGACTACGCGTACACCGGCGGTGACCCGACCGGCACTTTGATGCAGAACCTCGGGGACAAACGTGTCGGGATCATCGGCACCGGTGCGACGGCCGTGCAGTGCATTCCGCACCTGTCGCGCGCGGCGAAGGAACTCTTCGTCTTCCAGCGCACGCCGTCGGCGATCGACACGCGCAACAACCACGCGATCGACAAGCAGTGGTTCGCCTCGCTCGAGCCGGGGTGGCAGGACAAGTGGTTGATGAACTTCACGATCCTTCAGACGATGGGCTTTGCCGACGAGGACCTCGTGAAAGACGGTTGGACCGACATCTCCCTGCGGATCAGGGACCGTGTCATCGAGATGGTGAACGCGGGCAGCGAGGTCGGACCAGAGACGTTGTTGCGTGCCTACGAAGAGAGCGACGACGAGAAGATGTCGGAGATCCGTGCCCGAGTCGACTCGATCGTGAACGACCCGGCGACTGCAGAGGCACTGAAGCCGTGGTACCGCCAGCTCTGCAAGAGGCCGTGCTTCCACGACGAGTACCTGCAGTCGTTCAACAACCCGAACACCCGTCTCGTCGACACCGACGGCAAGGGTGTCGAGCGCATCGACGAGACGGGAGTGTGGGTCAACGGGGTGCACCACGAACTCGACTGTCTCGTCATCGCCTCGGGTTTCGAGGTGGGGACGCCCTACACGAGGCGCAGCGGGTACGACGTCGTCGGTCGCGACGGCGTCACCCTGGGTTCGTACTGGGCCGACGGCATGCGCAGCCTTCACGGCATGAACGTGCACAATTTCCCGAACCTCTTCGTGCTCGGGCCGTCGCAGGGGGCCAATCTCATCTCCAACGTGCCGCACAACTACGTGGCAAACAGCGTGGTGATCGCCTCGATCGTGGCGCACGCGCAGTCGTCGGGTGCCACGGAGATCGAGGTGACGAAGAGCGCCGAAGACGAGTGGCTCGAGTACATCACGGGCACCCAACGGGGGCTTCGCGGCAATGCCGACTGCACGCCCGGTTACTACAACAACGAGGGTCGCCCGATGGGCCGGCGCGAACAACTGAACTCGAGCGGTCATCCCGGCGGGCCTGTTGCGTATTTCGAGTACATCGAGCAGTGGCGCAAGAGCGGTGAATTCGCCGGACTCGAATTCCGCAAGACCACATAGGCCAAGGGTTTTTCGCCGACCAAGTTCACAGAACCCGAAACGGGCCCGATGGTAGAATTTCCTCGGTTCTCACAGGGAGTTTCGCCAATGTTGAAGCATCGTTTCGTTGCAAAATTGAAGTCCGATCTTCCTGTTGTGGCGAGTCTCGGTTCGCGTGCCTATTCGATCGTGCGCAGTTCGGCGAACCGTCGGGTCGTCCGCAACGCGGCACGGCCCGAATTCGACGGCGTCGTCATCGATGTGATGTCGGGCGAGACCGTGGCCCGCCACGACGTGCTCCCTCGGCTCGACAAGGGGCACATCCTGCTTGCGAAGGATTTCCTGGCCGGGACGGGTTTGGCAACAGAGTTCGCTTCGGTGATGTCCGGGGCCTACGGGGTGCCCTTCGAGGATCTCGGTCGCATCCACGAACTCTTGACCATCGACCAGATTCTCGATGTCACCGAGAGACTCAAGATGGACGAACGCATCCTGCAGCTCGAGTGCAGCATCTTCCACGCCCTGTTCGGGCATTCACCCGAGTTGTACGCCGAGCTCATGCCGAATCTGCGGCCGCAGGTCCCGTACGAGAACGTGCGCGGCAAGGAGGCCGAGATCGAAGCTCGTGTCGGGCGCGGGAAGATGAACGCACACGGGCCGCACAAGGACTCCTGGCGCTTCCACCCCTCGAACACCATCAATGTGTGGCTCGCCCTGAGTGACGTGTCACCCCTGAACGGGATGATGCTGGTGCCGCACTCGACGGGGTACCTGCCGAAATTTGCCGACAACGAGATCGTGCCCGGTTGCGACACGTATCCCGAGCGCCAGTACCTCACGTCGATGAACACCGGGGACGTGCTTCTGTTCCGTGCCGAACTGATGCACGGGTCGATCGTGAACCAGACCGACCAGACTCGGTTTGCCTTCTCGATGCGCTGCACCACGGAGGAACCCGATTTCCACCGGGACTTCATGTACAACTACGTGCGCATCGCGCCGACGTTCTCGAACCTGACCAAACTCAAGCTGTCGGCCCGCAGTTCGTTCGAGCCGGCATCCCGCGACGAGTATTTCACCGATTTCGGTCCGCAGGCCCGGCCGTTGCGCGACACCTCGCGTGAGGTCGACGGAAAACTCGTGGTGCAGACCCCCGACGGAGAGAAGACGTTCTGTGCCCGTTGCCCGCACCAGGGAGTGCCCCTTCGCGACGGCCGTCTCGAGAACGGTCGCATCGTGTGTGCACAGCACCAGCTGCGCGTCGACCCGATCTCGAACTGACCGGGCCAGTGTCCCGCCCGTTCATGACGCGACTGACGACGCTGCTGAGGCGTGCGACGTCGTTGGCCACGACATTGTTCCCGCCACGCGTGCGCAACGTGCTGAAGGCGGTGTGGGTCGTGCTCGTCACGGGGTTCGTGGTGCGCTACATGGTGCGCAACTGGGACTCGATCGTCGACGTGTTCGAGTCGTTCAGCGCGGCTGTGCTGGTCGGAACCGTCGCGGTGACCGTTGCCGGAAAAATCGTGATCAGCATTCATTCGCAGCTCATCACGAAGGTGAACGGCCGGGAGTTCACGTTCAGGGAGTCGTTCTGGATGTACTCGGCCAGCGACCTGGTGAAGTACGTGCCCGGAGGGCTGTGGAACGCGCTGGCCAGGGTGCGTCTGTACACGAACATGGGAATGTCGGGTGCCGACTCGACGAAGGCTTTCGCCCTCGAGAAATACTGGATGGTGCTCGGTGCGCTCGCGACCGGCTCACTGGCGCTGGCTCCCGACGGTCTCGAGGCAGTCGGGTTGTCGACGTCTGCGGCGATGGTGGTGGTGTCGAGGGTTCTGCTGTTCGTCGGTTGGGTGGCGTTGATCTGGGCCGGGGGCCGCCTCACCGGCAATGCGGTGGTTCCGTCATCGGTGGCGCGCTCGGTGGTCGAGCAGGTTGTCATGGCGGTTTTCCTGGGGCTCGGGGTGTGGATTCCGCTCGAAGCAGTCGATGCAAACGTGTCGCCGCTGGTGGCAATCGGTGCGTTCTCGCTCGGTCGCGGGCTCGGGTACGCCGCGGTGTTCGCGCCGGCCGGTATCGGCGTGCGCGAGGCGGTCACGTTGTGGGCGATCGGGCCGACCGACACCTCCACCCGTGCGGTGGTGGTCGCGCTCGCGGTGAACCGCGTGATGACCTTCGTTGCGGACGTGTCGTCGTTCGGGCTCTCGTTCACCGTGAAGCCCCGCCCAAATGGCGACACCTGACCTGCCTGTGGCAGGGTTGTGTCCCTACACCGGAGGAAAACCATGGAAGTCCTTTCTGATCTCGTCGGCAATGTCCTCGTGCTCACCCTGAACCGGCCCGAAGCCGGCAATGCACTGAACGGGGCCCTCAGTGAGGCCCTGTCGAACGCGCTCGACGGTGCCGCGACGAACGACGACGTGCGCGTCGTCGTGGTGACCGGTGCGGGGGAGAAGATCTTCTGCGCCGGCATGGACCTGAAGGCGTTTGCCGCAGGCGAGGACATCGCAAAGATCGGAATGGGTTTTGCGGCGCTCCGCCAGTGCAAGAAACCGTTGATTGCGGCGGTGAACGGTCACGCACTCGCCGGCGGTTTCGAGGTCGTCATGATGTGCGACCTCATCGTCTCCGTCGACACGGCACGCTTCGGAATCCCCGAGGTGAAGCGCGGCCTGTTCGCTGCCGGCGGAGGCGTGCGTCTGCCGGCACGAATCCCGTTGGCCGTCGCGCTCGAGATGGGTCTCACCGGTGACCCGATCGATGCAGCGAGGGCGAAGGAACTGGGCCTGATCAACCAGGTCGTGCCGGCCGCCGAGCTGCGCGATGCGGCACTTGCACTCGCCGCACGTGTCTCTGCGAACGGGCCGTTGGCCGTTCAGGCAACGAAGCAGCTGATGCTCGACGAGATCGGCAACGGGAACGGTGCGCTTCTCGGCGAACTGCAGAAGAAGGTGTTCGGCAGCGAAGACGCACGTGAAGGCGCAACCGCGTTCGCACAGAAGCGTGCGCCGGAATGGAAGGGCCGCTGAGCACGCGCGAGCAACTCAGGGACCTCTGGGGCGTCCGCGACTTCCGGGCGCTCCTTCTCTCTCGCATCATCAGCAACATCGGCAACGGCATGGCGCCGGTGGCTCTCGCGTTCGGTGTTCTCGACATGCCTGACGGCAACGCGGGATCCCTCAGCATCGTCACGGGCGCCCACATGGTGCCGTTGGTCGGGTTCATGCTGGTGGGCGGGGCGGTGGCAGACAGGTTCGGACGCGCTCGTCTTGTCGGGTCGTGCGACATCATCGGCAGTGTCTTCGTCGCGATCAGCGCACTGTCGTTCCTCACGCATCACCCGAGCATCCCGTTGCTCGCATTCAACGGTTTCGTGTTCGGCATTCTCAACGCGATCTGGTACCCGGCATTCACCGGCCTGACCCCGCAGGTGGTTCCGAAGGACCGTCTTCAGTCGGCGAACTCGCTTCTCGGCATGGGCGGGAACCTCGCGTTCACTGTCGGCTCGGCGGTCGCCGGAATCGTGGTTGCCGCAGTCGGCTCGGGTTGGGCGATCATGGTCGACTCACTCTCGTTCTTCGTCGCCGGCATTCTCGTGTTCTCCCTGCGGCACCTCGACAGACTCCCGCGCACGGAAGAAGACGGGAACCCCGGGATGGTGTCCCAGATGAAGGACGGCTGGCGGGAGTTCTCGTCGCGTTCGTGGATCGTCATCACGGTGTTGGCATTCGCGTTCTTCCACCCCGCCTTCGAGGGTTTTCTCGCGGTCATTGCGCCTGTCCAGGTGAAGGAGAACATGGGCGGTTCGCGCGACATGGGTTTCATGCTCGCGGGGTGGGGGGTCGGCGGCTTGCTCGGCACCCTCGTCGCCCTGCGCTTTCACGTGCGACGGCCTCTGTTTCTGGCGTGCGGTGTGATGCCGCTGGTCAGCGTATGGATGTTCAGCCTGGTGATTCCGGCGCCGCTAGTCGTGTCTGTCCTCGCGGCGGTTCTCGGTGGCATCGCGATCGACGTGTTCTACGCGAACTGGCTGACGACCCTGCAGACGCACGTGCCCGAGGAGTCGATGTCGCGGGTCGGTGCCTACGACGCATTCGGGTCGATGGTGCTGGCACCGGTCGGGTTGTTCGCCGCAGGACCGTTCACCCATGCAGTGGGACCGCGCACGGCACTGCTCACCGCGGGCACGATCGCGTTGGTTGCGAGTCTGGTTCCGTTGCTGTCGCGTGAGGTGCGCTCGCTCGAGCGGCGCGACACCGAGGCGACAATCTCCTAGGCGCGCACCAACCGACCGGGTCGTTCGCCGGTGTCGACACCGTTGCGTCGTGTGACGACGCCGTCGACGATGGTTGCCTCGTAGCCGCTGGCCGACTGCAGCAGACGCATCCCGCCGGCGGGGAGGTCGTGCACGACCTGCGGCGGGTGCAGCGTCAACTCGTCGAAGTTGATCACGTTGATGTCGGCACGCTTGCCCTCGGCGATCACGCCGCGGTCTGTGAGCCCGATGACCTCGGCGGTGGCCGAGGTCTGCAGACGCACGACTTCCTCGATGGCAAGCTTCGGCCCGCGTGCACGGTCACGTGCCCAGTGCGTGAGCAGGTAGGTGGGGATCGACGCGTCGCAGATCATGCGCACGTGTGCACCACCGTCGCTGAGACCGTTGATTGCGGCAGGGTGCGTCAGCATCTCGTGGATCACGTCGTGGTTCTCGCCGACGTAGTTCAGGGTGGGGAACATGAGCGACGCGTGGCCGCACTGTTCGTTCAGCAGGTCGTAGGCCATCTCGAGCGGGTCGACCCCGGCCGCGCGGGCGAGCGCAGCCACCGACATCTCCGGCGTGGGCTCGTAGTCGGTTCCGTTGCCCATCGCATAGATGAGGTGGGGGATCATGCCGAGACGCGGGCCGAGACCGTCGAACTGAACAGCCGGGTCGACGGGCCCGTCGGTCTCGGAGAGAATCTGCGCCTTCACCCCGGGCTTTGCGAGTTCGCGACGCAGCTCGTCGAGCGACAGTGTCCCGTGCAGGTGCACAAACGTGGGGCGCTTCAGGAACGGGTGGTACCCGGCCCAGTTCACCATCATGCCGAACGGCCGCGCAGCAACCTGCGGGCGAAGGTAGCCGCCCTTGTTCATGATCTCCTGCGAGTAATCAAGTGCCTGTCTCCACGAGTCGGGCATGGTCATGTACTGCAGCAACAGGAACGTGACCTTCAGGTTGGTGCGCAGGGCCATGTCGCCCATCCACTGCAGTTCCTCTGTCATTCCCATGGTGGGTTGGTCGCCACCGTCGGGCAGCACCTCGGGTGCAACCTCGAAGATGCCGCCACCGGCCTCGACGAGTGCATCGGCGAGCGCGTTGAGTTCGTCGTTGTTCGCGAATGTTCCGGGCACCGGCTGGCCGTCTTTTGCACGGTGGCCCATCGTGCGGCTGGTGGAGAACCCGACGGCACCTGCAGCACGCGCTTCTTTCACGATGCGCGCCATCTCTGCGATGTCGTGCGCCGTTGCGTCTTCGTTGCGTGCGCCGCGTTCGCCCATCACGTAGCCGCGAACCGCGCCGTGCGGAACATAGGCAGCGACGTCGACTGCATAACGACGGCGGTCGATTGCATCGAGGTACTCGGGGAAGGTCTCCCATTCCCAGCTGATGCCCTCGTGCAGGGCGGTGCCGGGTATGTCCTCGACGCCTTCCATCAACTGCACGAGCCACTCCTCCTTGCCGGGGCGCACCGGGGCGAAGCCCACCCCGCAGTTGCCCACGACGACCGTCGTGACACCGTGGGCGCTCGACGGCTCGAGAAGGGTGTCCCAACTGACCTGGCCGTCGTAGTGGGTGTGTATGTCGACGAACCCGGGCGTCACGAGACGGCCGCGTGCGTCGATTTCCTCGCGTGCGTCGCCGACGATGCGGTCGGCCACGAGAGCGATGCGACCGTCGGAAATCGCAACGTCGGCCACCCGCGCCCGTGCGCCCGTGCCGTCGACCACGGTTCCCCCGCGAATGATGATGTCGAACATGTCGAGACCCCCTTGTGCGACAGAATAACGCCTCGACAGGGGGTGCACCCCACCCCGATACCTAGTATCGACTGCAGAGGAAAGGGGCGTTCGTGAGTCTGATCGAAACATCGCAACCGACCATTCGCAACGGCATCGAGCATTTCGACGTGCTCATCGTCGGTGCAGGCATCTCGGGCATCGGCACGGCCTACCACCTGAAAGAGCAGGCGCCCGACAAGTCGTTCGTCATTCTCGAGTCGTACGACACCTTCGGCGGCACGTGGCACACCCACAAGTACCCGGGTATCCGCTCGGACAGTGACCTGTACACGTTCGGCTACCGCTTCAAGCCGTGGACAGGCACCCCCATCGCCACGGCAGACGAGATCAAGAAGTACATGCGCGAGGTCATCGAAGACAACCACATCGACGACCACATCAGGTACCGACACCGCATCACGGCTGCATCGTGGTCGAGTGCAGACAATGCGTGGACCGTCGAGGCCGAGAACAAGTCCACCGGCGAGACGGTGAGGATCAGCACCAACTTCCTGTGGATGTGCCAGGGCTATTACAAGCACGACAAGGGATACACGCCCGAGTGGCCGAACATGGACTCGTTCGGGGGCCGGATCATCCACCCCCAGACATGGCCCGAAGACCTTGACTACGCGGGCAAGCGCGTCGTCGTCATCGGCTCGGGCGCCACCGCGGCGACGATCGTGCCGAACATGGCGAACGAGGTCGAGCACATCACGATGCTGCAGCGGTCACCCACGTACTTCATCCCGGGCCGCAACGCGAACGAACTCGCCGACACACTCCGACAGCTCGAGATCCGTGAGGACTGGATCCACGAGATCGTGCGTCGCAAGGTTCTGTTCGACCAGAAGCTCATCGCACAGATGGGCTTCGAGCAGCCGGATTTCCTGCGCGAACAGTTGCTGACGGGCATCCGCGACCTGCTGCCTGAGGACTTCGACATGAAGCACTTCACCCCGTCGTACCGCCCGTGGCAGCAGCGCATCGCCTTCGTGCCCGACGGCGACCTGTTCGCGGGCATCCGCGCGGGCAAGGCCAGCGTGGTCACCGACGAGATCGAGACGTTCAACGAGGCAGGCATTCTCACCAAGAGCGGAATCCAGCTCGACGCCGACATCATCATCACGGCCACCGGTTTCGACCTCAGCGTTCTCGGCGACATCCCGTTCTCGCTCGACGGGAAGCCGCTCGACTGGAGTCAGACGGTGACCTACAGGGGAATGATGTTCACCGGTGTGCCGAACCTTGCGTGGGTGTTCGGGTACTTCCGTGCCAGCTGGACACTGCGTGTCGACCTCATGGGTGACTTCGTCATCCGGATGTTCAAGCACATGCAGTCAAAGGGTGCCCACCGTGTGACACCGCAACTGCGCCCCGAAGACGCCGACATGGAGATAGGTCTCTGGATGGACCCGGAGAACTTCAACCCCAACTACCTGATGCGCTCACAGCACCTGATGCCCAAGAGGGGCAACAAGCCCGAGTGGATGCACAACCAGGACTACTGGGCAGAGAAAGACCTGTTGCCTGCCGCCGACCTCGACGACGGCTGTCTGCGTTTCGAATGATCACTTGTGTGCAGGGCACACATTGATCTTCTTGTAATGGCACCAGTCGCACAGAACCGTGACGTTGCAGTGGAACTCGCCCGTGGCACATGCTGCGTCGAGGTTCTCCTTGGTCTCGAGGATTGTTCCCTTGGCGATCGACAGTTTCACCGGGGTGACCTCGAGATCGAGTTTCTTCGATTCGGTGAGATAGAGCAACTCGAGTTTCTCGGTCGGCACGTCGTCTGACGCCTCGAGCATGAGTGCGTACGCGAGCAACTGGAAGAAGATCTCGTCTTCGGTCTTGAACCTCGGGTTGGGCACCTTGCCGGTCTTGTAGTCGGAGATGACGGCCGACTGTTCGTCGTTGATGACGAGTCTGTCGATGATGCCGCGGAGCCGCACGCCCTCGACCTCGGTCTCGATGGTCATCTCCGTCTCGTCGAGGTCTGTCTCTGCGGGCTCCTCGAGAGTCCAGAGGTTGACCATGTTGGTGAATGCAGCAACCTTGAAGTCTTTGACGGTGCCGATCGGATCGGTGAGGGCCAGCACTTTCCCTTCCCAGGCGTTGTCTGCCCAGAGGCGACCCGCGAGAGTCTTGACCGAATCCACGGTGCGCTCGTCGTGGGGAAGCTTGTACAGGTGTTCGAGCACCTCGTGCACGAACGAGCCCAGGTGGGTGTGCCAGGTGGGGGGTTCCTTGATCTTGTCGAAGCGACTGATCTTGAACTTCTGGGGGCAGTCGATGAACCCGCGGATGGCGGACGGCGACAGGTATTCGGGCGGTGTGTACACGGGGTCAGTCTTGCACCCCGGTGTGGCGGGCCCGGTTATGAGGCTCGCACCAGGTCGTCTAGGTCGAGCACGCGGTTGACGGTCGCTGCAGCTGACGTCATTCGTTCCGGTGCCGCCGGCTGGGGCTTGCGGTGTCCGGCGCGATGTGGCTGGTGACGGACTGCCATCCAGAGGCTCGCGGGAGGGAACGACAGCATCACGATCTGGGTCACCGTGTGGTCTGATCCTGAGGCGAGATAGAGGCCGATGAACACAGAGGCTGCAGACAGTCCGAGTGCTTCAGCCATTGATTTCCTGCGGTGGTTCTTCATGCCCGAATCTTCACCCAGGCAGGTGGAGGTCACGTGAACGACAGGGGAAGCCGCGGGGAAGGATGAGGAAATTCTGAATTCTCCTCGCAAGGGTAGTTTCCACCCTAAATAGGTATTAGAGTCGGCTCTACCGAAATATGACAGACCCGTTCCGTACCTTCTCCGGTGCGGGGCCAGTCGCACCGCAGAAGGAGAACACAATGTCAATGAAAACACTCACATCAGCCAAGGTCGGCCAGCCGATCCGCCACGGGGGAGTCTCGATCTTCCCCCTGTATCTCGAGAACCCCCGACCCACCACGGCCGTCGTCGCCGACGACTCGTTGAAGGTGTCCGAACTCGATTCGGCCACGGTGCCGCAGTTGCAGGTCACGAACACCAAGGACATCCCGGTCATCATCCCCGCAGGTCGGGTGCTCGAGGGCGGTCGTCAGACCCGCACGGTGAACGTGTCGATTCTCGTTCCCGCCGGGGCCACCATCACCATCCCGGTGTCGTGCGTCGAGGCCGGGCGTTGGCACGGCGGCATGCAGTTCCGCGACTCGAAGCGCCTGGTCGGCCGCAGCGTGCGCATGGCGAAGCAGCGCGGTGTCAAGCGAAACATCGATCGTTCCGGAATGAAGCACAGCGACCAGGGCGCGGTGTGGGATTCGATCTCGTTCGAACTCTCGTCGCGCCACATCGAGCACGAGTCGAACAGCTATCTCGCGGCCGACTCGTATTTCGAGCGCAACCAGGAGCTGTTCGAGGTCCTGAAGGAATTCGAGAAGGCCGGAGTCGACCCCGGTCAGACCGGCATCGCCGTGGCCTACGGAGACAAGATCGCCGGCATCGAACTCTTCACGAACACCGGTGACTTCACCCGCAGCTGGGAGTCATTGGTGCGTGCAGCGGTTCTCGACTCGCCCGAAGGTCTCCCTGCAGAGGTCACCGTCGACATCGCCGACGTGGAGAAGTTCCTCGCCGACGTTGCCGCCCAGGAGGCGACCGAGGCGAAGGGCACCGGTCTCGGTACCGAGTATCACGTGGCGAGCCAGCGTGTCGTTGCGCACGCGCTCGTCGACGACGCCGGCGACCTCATGCACGCCTACGCCTTCGCCGAGATCTAGTCGCGCACCAATCCGCCGAGCGCACCGCGGGCACGAACCCGGTCGATGAAGTCGGTCTCGTACGCCGACCAGGGGTCCTTGCGGACCTCTTCGTCGAGGACCTTTGCATCCTCGCCGATGAGGATGCGCCAGTCTCCCCGCGCCACGCAGTCGAGGATGTATTTCGATGCCTCGGCTGCGCTGGTGGGGGCGTTGTCACGGAAGCCCTCGGCCCCCATCTGCAGCAGCACGCGCAGGTCTTCGTCGCTGACGGGCGTCATGTCGACCCCCTGTCGCTCGAAGCGCTGGCGCACGCGCAACAGTTGATCCTCGTTCATCTCCTTCGGATCGTTGCCGTGCAACTTGCTCGAGTTGATGGCGATCTCGGTGCCGATGTGGCCGGGCATCACCACATGGGCCCTCACGTGCGGGGCATTCATGCGGAAGTCGGTGATCAGCGCCTCTGTGAAGCCCTTCACGGCAAACTTGGCCGCACTGTAGGCCGAGTGCGACACACCGGGCCCGAGCGAGGCCCAGAAACCGTTGATCGAACTCGTGTTGACGAGGTGAGCAAACGGCGCGGCGAGCAACAACGGCAGGAAAGCACGGGTGTTGAGATAGACCCCGCCCCAGCACACATCGAAGGTCTTCTCCCAGCCGTCACGGGGGTCCTCGACGATGCTCCCGCCGCCTCCGATGCCGGCGTTGTTGAACAGAAGGTGGATGTGAGGGGCCCACGCGGCGACTGCGTCGCGGAAGGCCAGCACCTGCTGTTCGTCCGAGACGTCGGCAATGTGTGTGAGGACGGTGCCCTTGTTGCCGTCTTTCGTGCAGATGTCGACGGTCTCGGCGAGTGCGTCGGCGTTCACGTCACACGTGGCGACGTTGCATCCCTGGGCGGTCAGCTGCCGCACGAGTTCGCGGCCCATCCCGGTTCCGCCCCCGGTGACCACCGCGGTGAGACCTCCATAGCCGTTCTTCAGGTTCTCTGACATGGTTTCCCCCCAACCTTCAGTTGTGATTCCCGAACACTAGTCATCGGTGTCACCGGGCGGGAAGGTGTGGCGGTCAGTGACTGCGAGCCCGCAGCCACGGAACAATTCGCTGGAGAACGTTCTCCTCGATCACCGTCTCCGTGGTGATGTCGGTGTCGAACGTGCTCAACTGACCGCGCACCTGCTGCAGTTCGGTGGCCCACTTCATGAGCCGGTGCTGGGGGTCGGTGTCTTCGGTGAACTCAACCGAACGCACCCAGCGGTTGTCACTCGTGAGGTCGAATGCAGATGCGTCGCCTGCCCAGTGGATCTCGAGCACTTTGTCGAGCCATGCCTGGTGTTTGCGGTGATGGATCGGGGTCAGCACCTCGACCCGCAGGTCGAGGTTCCTCTGCATCATGTCGGGCGAGCCGATGAGGTACGCGGGATCACCCGACTCTGTGCCGTGGGCGAACCGGTAGATGCGCGAGTGCTCGAGAAACCTGCCGATGATCGACCGGACCCGAATGGGGAGACCGTTCACGTGTGTCATGTTGAGACAACAGATGCCGCGCACGAGCAGGTCGACCCTGACGCCGTTGCGTGCGGCAGCCACCAGTTCGGCGATGATGTCAGGGTCGACCAGCGAATTCATCTTGAAACTGATGTGCCCTTCGTCGCCGAAAGTTGATTCGCGGGCGACAAGATCACGGATGCGGGCCCTCAGGTTCTCGGGGGCAACGATGATGTCTGCGTACTCCGGTGCCTTGCTGAAGCCGGTGAGGTAGTTGAAGAGGTTCGAGACGTCGTTCGTGATGTCGTCATCGTCGGTGAAGTACCCGATGTCCTCGTAGATGCGGGCGGTCGTCGAGTTGTAGTTGCCGGTGCCGATGTGGGCGTAGCGCTTGAGCCCGGATTCCTCCTCGCGGACCACCAGCAGGCACTTTGCGTGTGTCTTCAGCCCGACCATGCCGTACACGACGTGGGCGCCGGCCCGCTCCAGTTCCTTTGCCCACGCGACGTTCGTCTGTTCGTCGAACCGCGCCGTCAGCTCGACGAGCGCAACAACCTGCACACCGCGCTCGGCCGCGCGAACGAGGCTGCGTGCGATGGGGCTGTCGGCAGAGGTCCGGTACAGGGTTGCCTTGATGGCGCGCACCTTCGGGTCGACAGAGGCCTGGTGGATGAAGTCCTCTGTGGAGGTCGAGAATGATTCGTACGGATGGTGCACCATCAGGTCGCGGTGCCTCAAGACACTGAAGAAACTGTGGCCGGCATCGTTGGCAGCCGACAGGCGCCCCGCGGTCGTGGTCTGCCATGGTCTGTCGTGGAGAGCGGGGGCGTCGATCCGGTGCAACTGCCACAGTTCGGTGCCGCCCACGAACCATTCGTGCCGGTAGACGTCGTCCGCGTCGAGTTCGAGTTCCTCGAGAATGATCGAGAGAATCTCGTTCGGCATGTTCTCGCTGGTCTCGAGACGCACGGCATTGCCGAACCGACGGCGTCGCAATTCGAGCTCGACCATCTCGAGAAGGTCCTCTGCCTCCTCGCTCTCGATGGTGAGGTCGGTGTTGCGGGTGACCCGAAAGACCCCTGACTCACTGATGCTCATCCCAGGGAACAGCATGTGAAGTCGTTCGGAGATGACTGCCTCGAGCGTGACGAATCGTCTCTCGTCGAGAAAAACGAACCGAGGGATCGTGTCGGGAACCTTGACCCGCGCGAACCTCGTCGTGTCGGTGTCGGTGTCGGTGACGTTGACCCCGATGCTCAACGCCAGGTTCGAGATGTAGGGAAACGGGTGCGTCGGGTCGACTGCGAGCGGCGTGAGGATGGGCAGAACCGCACTCTCGAAATACGCGTCGATGAACTCTTTCTCCGGGCCGACGAGTTCCGACGGCTGCACCATGGTGAACCCGGCCCTGCCCAGTTCGGTGAACAGTCGGTTCACGATCCGGTCGCGATGGTTCGACAACTCGAGCGTCTTGCGACGTATTGCGAGCAGTTGCTGGGTGGGGGTCATCCCGTCGAAGCTCATCTGTGTGATGCCAGCTTCGACCCGGTCGTGGAGTGCTCCGACGCGCACCTGGAAGAACTCGTCGAGGTTCGACGAGAAGATCGCAACGAACTTGAAGCGTTCGAGAAGCGGAACCGCGGGGTCGTCGGCAAACGTGAGCACCCGCTGGTTGAAATCGAGCCAACTCAGTTCGCGGTTCACGAACAGGTTGCTTGTCATGCCCCATACGGTACAAATCGCCGCGGGGTTTGCCCCAGGTGTCACATGCTCCGTGCCCACAGTTCACGCGAAGTTCGGCTTCTCGTTACCTAGTGTGGGGGCATGCCCACGAAGGTTGACGACATGCAGAATGCTGTGGTCGCTGCCATCGACATCGGCACCAACAGTGTGCACATGGTCATCGCCCAGGTCGACAGACTCGGATTCCACATCATCACCACCGAGAAAGAGGTCGTTCGTCTGGGCTCGGGCGATTCCGGGTTCGACCGACTGTCGCCCGACGCGGTGGAACGGGGCATCGCCGCCCTGCGACGAATGAAGCAGATCGCGAACGCACATTCCGCGATCGTGCGCGCGGTGGCCACGAGTGCCGTTCGTGAGGCAGACAACGGCGACGACTTCGTCTCCCGCGTGCGCAACGAGATCGGGATCGACGTGCAGGTCATCAGCGGGGTCGAAGAGGCCCGCCTCATCGCACTGGGTGTGAGGCAATCGTTGTCTCTCGGGGATGACCGTGTGCTGATGATCGACATCGGCGGCGGATCAACCGAGTTCACCGTGTCGGAAGGGCACCGCACGCTCGTGTCACAGAGTCTGAAACTCGGTGCCGTTCGGCTCACCGACAAGTTCATGGATGGTCGCGTTGCAGGGGGTTCGATCAGCAAATTGAGGGCATACGTCGCCTCGACGTTTGCTCCTCTCGCGAACGACATCAAGCAGACCGGGTTCTCGCGCGTGGTCGTGTCGTCCGGAACATGCGAGACGTTGGTCCGGGCGGTGCTTCTGCGTCGCGGCCGGGAGTCCTCGGCGACCCTCAACGGCCAGACGATCACGCGGTCCGAACTGCAGAACCTGGTCGACGAGGTGTGCGGGTGCGGGTCGGTGGCAGAGGTTGCCGCGATTCCCGGCATCGATGCGAAGCGCGCAGAGATCATCACCGCAGGGTCGCTGTTGTTGCAGGAGATCGGTCGGGCCCTTCGCATCGACACGTACGAGTACAGCGACTTCGCACTTCGGGAAGGTGTTCTTTTCGACGCGGCCGAGCAGTTGCTCGGGATGCGACTGTCGCGGCGTGATGCCGCCCGTGACGGAGTGCTCCGGTTCGCCCGGCGATGCTCCGTCGATGTCCGGCATTCCGAACACGTGGCCAAACTCTCGTCGGCCGTCTTCTCTGCCCTGCACGATCACTTCGAACTCGACGAGGCACTGCTTCCGCTGCTCGAGGCCGCGGCGATCCTCTCGAACGTGGGTGCCTCGATCTCGTATTCACGCCATCATCTGCATTCGTACTACATGATCAGGAACGCCGACCTGGTCGGGTTCACGGACGACGACATCGAGTTGATCGCGCTGGCCGCCAGGTACCACCGCAAGGGAAACCCGAAGAAGTCGCATCCCGAATATGCGGCGCTCGACGAAGACCGCCGGCACGACGTCGACCTGCTCGCAGGGATACTTCGGATCGCCACCGGACTGGACCGGTCCCACGACCAGTGTGTCTCCGGGGTGAGGGCATCGGTCGTCACCGAAAGGTCGGGAGACGTTGTCGAACTCGTGGTTTCGAACTCGTGCGAGAACCAGGCAATTCTCGACCTGAATCTCTTCACCGCGCAGGAGCGCACCTCGTTGCTCGAGGAATTTCTCGGCGTCTCGATACGTCTGGTCGGGCAGCAGCGCCGCAGGTAGTCGCGACGTCAGGGCTCCACGACGGCAAAGCCCGGCACGAAGGTGTCGAGGTTGCCGAAGATCGTGAGCAGCGCCGCCGGGTCACCGTCGAGCGAGATGCGACCTGCCTGGATCTCGTCCATGAAAGTGGTCTCCGCGGTGACGACACCCACCAACGTGAGCCGTGACAGCGTGACGGTGACCGTCGCCCTGTCGTCGTGGCGACCCTTCACGTGGAACAACGTGCGGTTCGAGAGCCCCATCACCCACTTCTCGTCGAGGTCGGTGAAGGTCCAGTTCACGAAGAGCCGCTGACCACCGACCTCTTCTGATTTCAGGCGAATTGCGATCGCGTCGAAGACCTGCTCGACGGTCATGGCGCGAAGCAGTCCCTTTCCGCGCGCAGCGCCGCCCATCAGGTTCGGCGGGCCCTGTCGCAGTTCCTGCGCGGCGTTCAGGTAGGCGTTGCGGAACGTGGCCGACTCGGCCTGGTAGCCGAGTTGTTCGAGGGTGTCTGCCTGAAGATCGCGGGCGCGCGTGTTCGACGGGTCTGCAAACACGAGATGGTTCACGAGTTCTGCAACCCAGCGGTAATCGCCGTCGTCGAACGCCTTCTGCGCCTTGTCGAGCAGGGCATCGGCACCGCCCGCGAGGTCGACGTACCTCTTGCCGGCCTCGACCGGGGGGTACTTGTTGAGGTTCGCCGGGTTGCCGTCGTACCAACTGAGGTAGCGCTGGTACACCGCCTTGGCGTTGTGCACGAGGTCGCCGTAGAAACCACGTGTGTGTTCGTTGGCGAGGAACTCCTCGGGCAGTGCCAGGTGCTCTGCGATCTCTGTCGCGACGAGACCGTGGTTTGCATGGCGCATCGCCTGGTCGTGCATCCACTTGTACAGGTCGCGCTGCTTCTCGAGAAAGTCGACCAGGTCTGAGTTGCCCCAGCGCGGCCAGTGGTGTGAGGTGAAGAGAATCTCGGCGTCGGCACCGAACAGTTCGATCGCCTCGTTGATGTATTTCGACCAGTTCATCGCGTTGCGCACGAGTGCGCCGCGGATCGGGATGAGGTTGTGCATGGTGTGGTTGCAGTTCTCCGCCATGCACAGTGCGCCGAGGTCGGGGAAGTAGAAGTTCATCTCCGCCGGTGCCTCCGACTCCGGGGTCAACTGGAAGACCACCCGCACACCGTCGATCACCATCTCTTCGCCCGTGCGCGTGATGTCGTGCGTGGGCGCGATGAGCCCGGGTGCCCCGACGGGAATCGAGTTGCCGAGACCGCAGTCGAGATGACCCGTCGGGCCGGGCGGCAGGAACGGACCGAACTGGAACAGTGCACGGCGACCCATGGCGGGCCCGGCAATCACGTTCTCACCGACGGTCTCGTGCATGAAGTGCTCTGGCGCGACGACGATGCAGCGCCCCGATTCGACGTCGTCTTCAGAGATCACCCCCAGAACGCCGCCGAAATGGTCGGTGTGCGAGTGGGTGTAGATCACCGCGGTCACCGGGCGGTGGCCGAGATGCTGCGTGACCAGGTCGTAGCTGTCGCGCGCGGTCTGCGCAGTGGTCAGCGGGTCGATGACGATCCAGCCGGTGTCACCCTTGATGAACGTGATGTTCGAGATGTCGTACCCGCGCACCTGGTACACGTCGGGCCTCACCTCGAAGAGACCATGTACGTGGTTCAGTTGTGCATGGCGCCAGAGGCTGGGGTTCACCGTGTCGGGCGCCGGGTTCCCCGGGGCGAGGAACTCGTAGTTGTTGGTGTTGATCACGGTCCGGCCGTGCTGGTCGACGATGGTTCCCGTGGGGTGGCTGGCGATGAATCCGCGCGAGACCCGTTCGAAATCACCCGGGTCGTCGACCACGGACACCGCCGAATTGCGCCTGCGCGTGTGGTCGGTTGCAGGCTTGTGCCCAAGTGCCTCTGCCATGTGGGGCCTCCCGTTCATGTGTGACCTTGTGACCTTAGTTTCCGCCTGAAAGGTCTCACGGGGTCGAGAACTATGGTGAGAGCCACGGGGCCACAGAAGCCCCCGGACCCAAAGGGGAGAGCGATGCCCAAGCCAGGAATGCACGCAGTGTCAGAGACCGACGATTCGCTGAATCTCGCAATGTCAGAGAAGGCGGTTCCGTTGTTCAACGCGGTGAAGAAGTTCATCGCAGAGGAAGTCGAGCCCGCAGCCGAGAAGTTCTATGCGCTCGGTGAGAACCGCGAGAACCGGTGGGACTACGCACCCGGCCAGCTGGAGATCCTCGACGGCCTCAAGGCGAAGGCCAAGCAACAGGGACTGTGGAACTTCTTTCTCCCCAATGCAGAGACAGGTGAGGGGCTCTCGAACCTCGACTACGCATACATCGCGGTCGAACTCGGCAAGAACCCGCTCGCATCGGAGAGCATGAACTGCTCTGCGCCCGACACGGGCAACATGGAGGTTCTCGAGCGGGTCGGCACGCGCGAACAGAAAGACAAGTGGTTGACTCCGTTGTTGAACGGCGAGATCCGCTCGGCGTACGTGATGACCGAGCCCGACGTTGCGTCGTCCGACGCGAAGAACCTGCAGTGCCGCGCGTATCTCGACGGTGACGAGTGGGTCATCAACGGCGACAAGTACTACGCATCGGGCGCCGGTGACCCTCGCTGCAAGATCCTCATCGTCATGTTGCTGACGAGCCCCGACGGCCCGCCGAGCCGCAAGCACTCGCAGATTCTCGTGCCGATGGGCACCCCGGGTGTCCAGATCGTGGGCCCGATGGAGGTCTTCGGCGAGGATGACGCTCCGCACGGGCACATGCACCTGCGTTTCAACAACGTCCGGGTGCCGAAGGAGAACGTGCTGCTGGGTGAGGGCCGCGGATTCGAGATCTCGCAGTTGCGCCTCGGACCCGGGCGCATCCACCACTGCATGCGCTCGATCGGTGCGGCAGAGCGCGCACTCGAGTTGATGATCCGTCGCGGGTTGACACGCGAGGCCTTCGGCCGCCCGATTGTCCGTCTCGGCAAGAACCCCGAGGTCATCGCAAAGGCGCGCATCGAGATCGAGGCATGCCGTCTCATGGTTCTGCGTGCCGCAAAGGCGATGGACACCATGGGCAACGCCGAGGCGCGCGTGTGGGTCAGCGCTGTGAAGGCGATGGTGCCGATCCGTGTGTGCCAGATCATCGACGAGGCGATCCAGATGCACGGCGCAACCGGTGTGTCGCAGTGGACACCGCTCGCTCGCATGTACGCGAGCCAGCGCACCTTGCGTCTCGCCGATGGCCCCGACGAGGTGCACTGGGGAGTCGTTGCCCGTGCGGAGATCAACCGCTACGAAGGCGAGACGACCCCGCCGAAGCCGCAGGTCTACCGCGGCATGTTCTCCGGTCCGGCCTGACCATGTACTTCTCCGCCTGGGCGAACAGCGCGCACCCGTGGACCGAGGTGCGTGATTTCGTCCGCGCTGTCGAGGACATGGGGTGGGACGGGTTCTGGTACGCCGACCACTACATGCCGAACACCCCCGACGGCGAACCCGTCGGCGGGAACTTCCACGAGTGTTTCAGTGTTCTGTCGGCACTCGCCGCAACCACGTCACGGGTTCGTCTCGGCTCTCTCGTGACGCCGACCACCATGAACCACCCCGCGCTGATCGCGAACCGCGCGGCGACGATCGACCAGATCAGCAACGGCCGTTTCGTTCTCGGCATGGGTGCTGGCTGGCAGGTGAACGAGCACCGCGCGTTCGGCATCGAGTTGTTCGATGCAAAAGACCGCGTCGACCGCTTTGCCGAGGCGATCGAGATCGTCGTCGGCATGCTGTCGCAGGAACGCACCACGTTTGCCGGCAGGCATTTCAGCATCACGAACGCCCCGTGCGAGCCGAAGCCGGTCCAGTCGCCGCTCCCGATTCTCGTCGGCACCGGCGGGCCCCGCATGTTGAGGCTCACTGCGCGCTTCGCTCAGGAATGGAACACCTGGGGCACCCCCGAGGGTGCGGCCGTGGTGATGGCCAAGCTGCGCGAGGCGTGCGACAAGGAGGGGCGCGACATTGCGACCATCCGCACGTCGGTGCAGCCGCTGTTCTTCATCGTGCCCGACGACGCCGCCGCAGAAAAACTGAAGAGTGTGGTTCCCGCGGACCGTTCCGTTGTGGGGACCACCTCGCAGTTGGTCGATGCCGTGGGTCGCTACAAGGAGATCGGTTTCGACGAGATCTGTGTTCCCGACTTCACGATGGGGCAGTCACCCCAACAGCGTCTCGACGCGTACTCGACGTTCTGGTCAGAGGTCGCCGTTCACTTCCGCTGACGCACACACGTTGCACAGTGGTTCCTCATCGCCCGCGCAGTCGTCGCACACGAGGACTCTCGTCCGGCAGGTGAGCACCCTGCAGTTGAAGAAATCGTTGGTGGGTTGCGCGCAGAAGTCGCATTCCCCGAGAAGTTTCTGTTGCTTTCCGTACTCGACGCGCAGACGACCGTCGAAGACGTAGAGCGACCCCTCCCACAGGCCTCTGTCGCGGTACTGCTCGGCATAACGGACGATGCCGCCCTCGATCTGGTACACCTCGCGGAACCCGCGGTTCTTCATGATTGCCGACAGCACCTCGCACCTGATGCCGCCGGTGCAGTAGGTGACGACGGGTCTGTCCTTCAGGTGGTCGTACCTCCCGCTCTCCAGTTCGCGCACGAAGTCGGGGGTGACGCGCGTGTCGGGAACAACGGCGTTCCTGAAACGCCCGATGCGGGCTTCGAACGCATTGCGACCGTCGAAGAAGACCACGTCATCGCCGCGTTTCTCGACGAGTTCGTTCACTTCCCGCGGGGAGAGACGGGTGCCGCCGCCGATTATCCCGTTCTCGTCGACCTTGATCTCGTCGGGAACACCGAACGTGACGATCTCGTCCCGCACCCGCACACGCAGCCGGGGGAAATCGTCACCTCGTCCTTCGCTCCACTTGAAGTCGATGTCCCTGAATGCCTCGAACTCGCGCGTCTCGCGCACGTAGTACTTCACGTCGGTCAGGCGGCCACCGACGGTTCCGTTGATGCCGTCTTTCGAGATGATGATGCGACCCTTGAGATTCAGTTTCTCGCACAGTGCGCGTTGCCAGAGGCGAACCGCCACGGGGTCCGCAAGAGGCGTGAACTTGTAGAACAGGACAATCTTGTGTTCGATGTCATCAAAACTATCGGCAGCCTCAATCGGGCTCGGAAATCTCGATGGTGGGAACCGTCGTGGTCGTTCTCGGCGCCGGGCGGGGAGTGGCAGTGAACGAGACCGAACGTTGCCTCCGCGAGGTGACCGGGGTCGGGGCGGTGGTGCGCAACGCCAGCGAGCCGCTCTGGTCGACCACGATGTTCACCCGTTCACTCGTGTCGACGGCGGCGACCGGCAGCGCAACAGATGACTGCCCGCCTGCCCCCTTGACACCCACCGAGATGGTGTTGTCGTCGACACGGGAGAACGTGATCTCGTGGTTCGGATCAAGTGAATGCGTCGCGAGTGTTCCTCGCCGGGCGACCGACACCGAGATCCTGGTGCTGTCGGGGGCCAGAACCTTCATGTCCTTGCGTGTTGATCTCACGATGGGCACCGGTTCGGACGACGGGTCCGCAACCGCAAGGTTTCCTGTGACCTGAAGCCGTGCGAACCCTCCACGCTCCACGCCGAGCACGACGTCTCCGGTCGTTGTCTCGTTCGACTCGCGGTTGACAGAAACGGTCAAAGAGGATGCAGACGACGGGATCTCGACCCGGATCATGCCCTTGTTGCCCTTCGAGATCGACCATGTCGCACCCTTGATCGAGTTGGTGACTCTCTGCGGCGTCACCTCGAATGTTCCCGCCGACGTCTCGATGTGCAGGTACCCGGCGTTCTGCGGGTCACGCGAGGCGAGGGTCACCACCGACGGTGATTCGTCTGTCATCACCGAGCAGAAGGGACACGTGAACGGCCCCGTGCGTTCGGACATCTTGGTGAGTTCGAGGGAACCCGTCGACCCCGCCCAGTCGAGGGGGGTGCCGTCGATCGACTCGGTCGCACCGAGGTACAGCCACGAGTTGGTCACCGAGTTCACGAGTATCTCCCGCCGCGTGCCGGGGAAATTGTTGTCGTAGACATGGATCACGAAGTCGTTGTCGCGCTTGGTGACGGCAAACGGGGTGACAGAGTGCCCGTTGTTGCCGAAGTACATCGCCAACGTGTACCCGGACGACCGCGCGAGTCCGTCGATGAGTTCGTCGACAAGCAGCAGGGGCGACTTGCGCCGTGAGTTTTCCCCGGCCTGCGCTACTTCCTGGAGAAACTGGGTTGCCCACCAGTACACGACTGATTCGGAGAGAGTTCTGTTGAACCGGGTCAGATCGGCAGTCCGCGTCGCAGAGACCGCGTAGTTCTGGGGGTGTTCCTGCGCGAGGAAGAACCTGGTGCTGAGCGTCGCGAGGCCCTCGCACCTGCCACCCGACAGCGCGGTGTTCCAGCGTTCGAGCAACTGCACGGCAGGGGGGCGCATCACGCATTCGCGCGGCGAACCGGGAACACAGACGGTGTCGTAACCGAACAGGTCGATCAAGGTCTGGGCCGTCACGTTCTCGTCGGCCCGGGGGGTGCGCCCGAAGTTCCCGAACGAGAAGTCGTCACGCTTCGGCTGGAACTGTGTGTCGATGCAAAGTGTGCCCGGCCCGAGGCGTGGCACCTTCAACGTGCCGCACTTCGCCGACACCCTCGCCGCGAGGGTCAACACCGGTTCCGTGGCCGGCGGTTCGGTCGACCCTGTCGGGGAACAAGAAGAGGCAAACACCGACGCGACAACGACGAGAAACACGTTCGGTCGGAATCGCATTCCCCAGACGATACGGAAGCAGAGCCCACATGTGCCAGCATGGACACGCATGTCAGAGCATTCGTCGACCGCCGCGGGCCATCATTCGGCGTCGACGACCACAGTGGTGCTGGTGGGCATCGCCGCGGGGTTCCTCTCGGGAATGTTCGGTGTGGGGGGCGGCATCCTCATTGTCCCGGGGCTCGTTCTCGTGGCGAAGATGGACCAACGCGTGGCTCACGGAACGTCTCTGGCCGCCGTGCTGCCGATCTCGGCGTCGTCGCTCGCGTCGTACTGGGCGCATGACCACGTTGACTGGCGCGTCGGCGTCTGTCTGGCCGTCGGCGCACTCGTGGGTGCACTCGTCGGCACGCGTCTGCTGCATGTCCTGCCGCACCGCACGCTCGCCATCTCGTTTGCCACCCTGTTGATCGTCACCGCCGTCAGGTTGTTTCTCCCGCTCGACAGCGGCACACGTGCCGTCTTGACCGTCGGCACGATCACCGCACTGGTTCTCATCGGAGTCGCAACCGGGATTCTTGCCGGCCTGCTCGGGGTGGGCGGTGGAGTCGTGATGGTGCCCGCAATGATGATGCTTCTGCAGATGCCGGCCGCAATGGCCAAGGGAACTTCGGTGGCGGTCATCATCCCCACTTCCATCATGGGGACCTGGCGCAACCGCACGAAGAAGAACGTCGACCTGAGGGCCGCGGCGATTCTCGGGATGGGCGGCATTCTCGCGGCTGTCGCCGGCGGGTGGATCTCTGCGCGCATGTCCGACACCGTCTCAAATGTCCTTTTTGCCACCCTTCTGCTCGTGGTCGCACTGCGGTTGGTTCTCCAGATCAGAGCCGAGGACAAAGCCGGGGTGGTCCATGACTGAGCCCATGAGGTAGAACTCTCCCATGGGTAAATCACGTCTCGACGGAAAAGTCGCTCTCATCACGGGTGGTGCGCGCGGAATGGGTGCATCAGAGGCACAACTCTTCATCGACGAGGGGGCCCGCGTCGTCATCACCGACATTCTCGACGACGACGGCAAGAAGACGGCGCAACGGCTCTCTTCCGACGGTTCGAAGTGCGTCTTCCTGCACCACGACGTCACCAGCGAAGACGACTGGAATGCCGTCATGAAAGAGGCCCTCGCAGCTTTCGGCCAGATCGACGTTCTCGTGAACAACGCCGGCATCTTCGAACGCGGCACGGTGCTCGACACATCGCTGGCGATGTTCGAAAAGACGATGGACATCAACGTGACGGGCGTGTTCCTCGGGATGAAGACCGTCGCACCGCACATGGTCGCGCGCAAGACGGGCAGCATCATCAACATCTCGTCGGTGGCCGGCCTGAACGGCACGCCGGGCTTTCTCGCGTACGGTGCGAGCAAGTGGGCGGTGCGCGGCATGACCAAGGGGGTCGCCAAGGAACTCGCGCCGTTCGGCGTCCGGGTGAACTCGATCCACCCGGGAATCATCGACACACCGATGCTGCAGACGTTCGACGCCGCGGGTGAGGGGGTTCGCGAGGCGGTGCGAACCCGCATCCCTCTCGGCTACGAAGCCGAACCGATCCACGTCGCACGACTTGCGCTGTATCTCGGCAGTGACGACAGTGCGTACTCCACCGGGTCAGAGTTCATCGTCGACGGTGGTTGGTCCGCATGAGCATCCTGGGCACGCGCGTCGTCCGCGTCGAGGACCCGCGCTTCCTGAAGGGTGAAGGCACCTACATCGCGAACCTCGATCTGCCGGGGGCCGTTCATCTCACATACGTGCGGTCGTCGGTTGCGCACGGCCGCATCACCGGCATCGATGCTGACGAGGCACGCTCGATGCCCGGTGTCGTTGCGGTGTGGACCGCAGACGACATCGACATCGACCCCGCCCCGCCTGCCCACGGTTTCATGAACAAGGGCATCCGTTTTCCGTACGTCGCGAGAGACACAGTGCGCTTCGTCGGTGACATCGTCGCGGTGGTCGTCAGCACCGACAAGGTGTCGGGGGCCGATGCCGCCGAAACGGTGATCGTCGACTACGAACCGTTGCCCGTCGTTCTCGATCTCGACGAGTCGATCCGCAACGAGGTGGTTCTTCACCCCGATGCCGGCACGAATGTCGTGCTCACGTTCGCCGCCAACAGCTCTGACGACGTCTTCTCCGGTTGCGACGTGGTCGTCGAACTTCAGATCGAGAACCAGCGAGTCGCGCCTGCACCGATGGAGGTGCGGTCGTGCGCAGCGCAGTGGGACGGCTCGCGCCTGACCCAGTGGGCGTGCAGCCAGGGTGCCCACGGCGCACGCGACGGTCTTGCCGAGACACTCGGGCTCGAGAAGTCTGCCGTGCGCGTGATCACACCCGATGTCGGCGGTGGTTTCGGCGCGAAATCGGGTGTCTATGCCGAGGAGATACTCGTCGGATGGGCGGCACGCAAACTGAACGTGCCGGTGCGGTGGACCGAGACCCGCACGGAGAACATGTTGTCGATGGGGCACGGCCGGGGCCAGCGCCAGCGCACGCGCATGGGCGGCACGAGAGACGGTCGCATCACGGCGTACCGCATCGACGTGCTGCAGGATGCCGGGGCCTATGCAAAGGCCGGTGCGGTGCTTCCGTTCATGACCCGCATGATGGCAGGCGGCGTGTACGACATCGCCAACGTGCAGTTCGAGTCGCACTCGGTGGTCACGAACACCACACCGACCGTCGCATACCGCGGGGCCGGGCGCCCCGAGGCAACCGCCGCAATCGAGCGGACAATCGACGAGTTCGCGCGTGTGTGCGGTCTCGACCCGGCCGAGGTTCGTCGCAAGAACTATCTGCAGCCGTCGTCTTTCCCGTTGACCACACCGATGGGTGCCAAGTACGACTCGGGTGAGTACGCCGCCGCCCTCGACAAGGCGCTGGAAGCCGCCGGGTACGCAGATCTGCGCGCCGAACAGGCACGCCGACGCGAGAGCGGTGCACCCGTGCAGCTCGGCATCGGCATCGCCTCGTACGTCGAGACCACCAACCCGATGGGATCGGGCGACTACGGCGCCGTCGAGATCACCGCAGACGGCGGTGCCATCATCCGCACCGGATCGTCGTCGCACGGCCAGGGCCACCACACCGCGTGGGCGATGCTGGTGTCCGACGCAACCGGCATCCCGTTCGACCGCATCGAGTTCCGATTCGGCGACACCGACGACATCGACAGAGGCGGCGGAACCGGCGGTTCCCGCTCGCTGCAGGTCGGGGGCACTGCCGTGAAACTGGCGACCGATGCCGTCATCGAGAAGGCGCGTCAGAGAGCGGCCGACCTTCTCGAGGCCGCGGTGGAAGACGTGGTGATCGACACCGTTCGCGGTGGGTTCCATGTCGTGGGTTCGCCGACACCGATGCGTACGTGGGGCGACATCATGGTGGGGATCGATGCGCCGCTCGACGCAGAAGTCGACTTTGTCCCCGAGGGGGCAACGTTCCCGTTCGGCACTCACATCTGTGTCGTCGAGGTCGACATCGAGACCGGCGCGGTCGCCGTTGCACGTCACATCGCGTGTGACGACGCGGGCACCATCATCAATCCGTTGATCGTCGACGGCCAGGTGCACGGCGGCATCGCCCAGGGTGTCGCACAGGCGTTGCTCGAGGTTGTCGCGTTCGACGAAGACGGCAACCCGATCACGTCGAACCTCGCCGACTACGGGTTCATCTCGGCTGCCGAACTTCCCAGTTTCGAACGCGTGCCGATGGAGACACCGACCCCGCTGAACCCGCTCGGCGCGAAGGGAATCGGCGAGGCGGGAACAATCGGTGCAACGCCTGCCGTGCACAACGCGGTCGTCGATGCAGTGAGCCATCTCGGTGTCACGCACATCGACATGCCGTGCACCTCGGTCAACGTGTGGAACGCGATTCGGCGCGCTCAGTCGGCCTGAATGTCGGCGCCCGTGATGCCGAGGTAGCCACGGGCGAGGAATGCACCGGTGGCGATCAGCACCCACATCACCAGCGCGCACACCACATAGGTTGACTGCCCGATTCGGTCGTACGTTGCGCCAGCGACACCGGCCGCCAGACCTCCCGTCAGGGTGAGCGTGCCGTTGTACACGCCCTGGGCGGCTGCAAGGCGGTTGCGCGGCGCAACAATCGCCAGTGCCGCCGAGCCACCGGTGATGGTGAGTCCGTCGACGATGCCGTGTGCGACACCGACGCCGAGCATCACGTAGGGCGACGACAACGTTCCGTAGAGCACCATGAACACCGCCGCCACCGAGAGACCGCTGATGCTCGCGCGGAAGGGCCCGTACTTCTGTGTGAGCCGGCCGCCGAGCGGCGCGAGAAACATCATGGGCAGTGCGAACACGGTGATTCCCACGCTGGCCACCCAGTCGGGTGCCTCGATGTCGTCCATCATCACCGACCAGATCGAGTCGAAGGTGCCGATCATGATGTACAACGAGAACCCGATGACCACCACGCCGGCAATCGCCCTGATGCGCAACAGGTCGAAGGCGAAACGCTGCGACGGAGCGGTCTCGTGGTCGGCCTCGTTCACGTGCACCCGTGAGAGCCCCGCGAGCACTGCGACGATGCACGCCGCGACGATGAGGAACGGGCTTGCCAGGCCGAGCGGCTCGACGGTGACGGCAGCGATCACGGGGCCGAGCGCAAACCCTGCAACGCCTGCCGACACGATGCGACCGAGGTTCGAGCCCATCTCCTGCGGGTTGGCGACGATGATGATGCGGCGGAGAGCGGGGTCGGCCGCCCCGCCGCCGATGCCGGTGAGAAACCGGCCCAGCACGAGAACCGTGAACGTCGACCCGAACGCCATCACGAGACAGCCGACGATCTGGGTGACGAGTCCGACCGTCACCAGTCGTTTTGCGTGGCCCTTGTCGGCAACCGGGGCAACGAACACGTTCGAGACGAATCCCGCCACGAAGCCGGCCGCGACGACGAGACCGAGTTTCGACTCCGTGATGCCGTACTCGTTGCGGTAGTCGTCTAGCACCGTGAACATCACGCCGTAGCTCATGGCGTTCAGGGCGCTGGCAGACTGCAGGAGCCGGACAAGGTGTCGTTGCATGGTGAGCAGTTCCTACGCGTCGAGCGTGGCCTTCACGCGGTCGATCAACGTCGGCCACGTGGCGCGCAGACCCGGGTGCAGGTCGAACCCGCCGACATTGTCGATCGGAACCCAGCGCAGGTCTTCTGTCTCGGCGTTCGCGTCGAACTCGTGCACCTCTCCTTTTGCGTGTGCGATCACGGTGAAATAGCACCAGTTGCCGTGGTCGTCGGCGTACATGTCGCGGGGGTCGAGGATGCTCGGGTCGATACCGGTCTCTTCCCATGCCTCACGGGCTGCCGCAACCACAGGGTGCTCGTCAGAGTCGAGGGCGCCGCCCGGCAGTGCCCACGTGCCCCCGCCGTGTGTCCAGTCCGCCCGAAGCTGCAGCAAGACCGACGCCGGCGACATGTCGGTTCGCACGAGCAACAGGCCGGCAGCCCCGTACAGGCCCCAGTGGCGCGAGTTGCACTGCTGGCAATGGATGAAACCGTTTCCGTCGCCGACTGCCATTCACAGATGTTGGCACACCAACCATGTGGCGCACCGGGTGGGTCTACGGTGGAGCCATGAAAGTGGAGAGATTGACGGGGGTTCTCGGAGCCCGGATCGACGGAATCGACGTGCGTTCGCTCGACGATGGCCTTTTCGGGGAGTTGCGCGCTCTCGCATGCGAACACGGGGTGGTGTTCCTGCCCGACCAAGACCTGTCGGTTGCCGACCAGGTCGAGTTCTCCCGCCGGTTCGGGCCGGCGGCGGAGTCACCGTTCATCGAGCCGAGCCCCGACCACCCCGAGGTCATCAAGGTGCTGAAAGAGGCCCGCGACGGAAACGCGTTCAACTTCGGGGGTGCGTGGCACAGCGACTTCAGTTTCCTGCCGGCACCACCGTCGTTCACGGTTCTCTTCGCACTCGACATTCCCCCGTACGGGGGCGACACGCTGTGGTCGTGCATGGTTGCCGCCTACAACGCCCTGTCTCCGCAGCACAAGGAACTGTGTGACGGTCTGCAGGCGGTGCACACCGCACGCGATGCGTATTCGCCCAGGATGCAACCTCTGCACTCGGGTCTGTCGAGCATGAACATCGTGTGCGACGACACCGCGAACGACACACAGATCCACCCGCTCGTCACCACGCACCCGGAGACGGGGGAGAAGGTTCTCTTCTACAACCGTGCGTACGTGCGCGACCTCGTCGGCATCGAGGGTGAGGAGAAACTGAGGCTGATGGAATGGCTGCACCTGCACACGACCGATGCAAAGTTCACCGTGCGCCACAAGTGGAGTGCCGGCGACCTCGCCATCTGGGACAACAGGTCGACACAGCACTACGCACTCAACGATTACGCCGGGTTCCGCCGCGAACTGCACCGCACAACCGTGGCGGGAAGCCGCCCGACCCAGTGAGCCGGTTCGACTGGCGCACAGCGACCGACGCAGAAGTCGACCGTGAGTACTCCCCGTCGCAGTTCGCGACGCGGCCGCTCGACCACTATCTCGCCGAGTACGCACGACTGAGCGAGCCGTACCGCTCGCGGGTGCTCACGCGGGTCGGGGCACCGCTTCTCGTGTACGTCCACGGCGGTTACTGGCAGCGGTTGTCGGCGGCAGATTCGTTGTTCAATGCCGCAGACGCACTCGACCAGGGCGTGTCACTCCACGCAGTCGAGTACACGCTGGCACCCCACGCCCGTGTGAGCGCGATGGTCGACGAGTGCATCGCAGACATACGTCGTGTGATCGGCGAACTCCGGCCCTCCTCGACGGTGATCGCCGGCTGCAGTGCCGGTGCGCACCTTGCAGCGATGTGCGCACGCGACCCCGATGTCGCGGCACGCATCGACGGCGTTGCTCTGCTCAGCGGCATCTACGACGTGAGACCCATCGTTCGCACCCCGACGAACGAACCGTTGGGTCTCACTGTCGAGTCGGCGACAGAGGTGAGCCCGCAGCTGCTGCCCGCGTCAGTGCCCCTCGGTCGCGCTCTTCTCGCTGTCGGTCAGCACGAATCCTCCGAGTTCATCCGCCAGAACCTCGAGTACGGCGAACGTCTCGCACAGAACGGAACCGACACGGTGATCCGTGTCGTCGACAACCGCGATCATTTCGACCTGCCGTATGACCTGCTGCGGTCGGGCACCGTCGTGGGAGACTGGGTGCTCGGCGTTCTGAAAGGAAACCAGACATGACGCTGTCGGAAGCACGTGATCAGGCAAGGGCACGCGATTCGGCCGACAGCCTTGCGTCGTTGCGATCGCTGTTCGACATTCCCGAGGGAATCCTGTACTTCGACGGCAATTCCCTGGGTCCGCTCACGTTCCGCTCGCGTGAGGTGCTGAACCGCACCATCGAGTTCGAATGGCGCGAACGTCTCATCCGTTCGTGGAACGAAGACTGGCTCGCGATGCCTCTTCGTGTCGGCAACAGGATCGCGCCGCTGATCGGGGCCCGGCGCGACACCGTGATCTGTGCCGACAACACGTCGATCAACCTCAGCAAGGCACTGCACGCCGCGGTTGCACTTCGCCCCGGCCGTCGCGACATGGTGATCGACGTCAACAATTTTCCCACCGACATCTACATCGCCCAGAGCGTTGCCGACCAGCACGGACTCACACTGAGGGCTGTCGGGGCAGACGACATCATCGGTGCGATTTCTGCCGACACTGCAGTGGTGACCGCAACCCATGTCGACTACCGGTCGGCACGCATTCTCGATGCACCGGGGATCACCGACGCAGCACACCGTCACGGTGCACTCATGGTGTGGGACCTTGCCCATACCGCGGGTGCGGTGCCGTTCGAGGCAGACGGCCTCGGCGTCGACTTCGCCGTGGGGTGCGGCTACAAGTACCTCAACGGGGGGCCGGGGGCACCGGCGTTCATCTACGCATCCCCGGAACTGCTCGAGCAGTCGGGTCAGCCGCTGCAGGGTTGGTGGGGGCACGCGGCCCCGTTCGATTTCGAGATCGACTACCGACCCGCCGCCGGCATCTCCCGGTTTCTGACCGGCACCGCGAACGTTCTCAGCATGAAGTCGCTCGAGGCCGCCCTCGAGGCCTTCGAGGGGGTGTCTCTCGGTGAACTTCGCGCCAAGAGCATGGGGCTCACGTCGTTTTTCGTGGATCTGTACGATCTCCACCTCGCCCCGAGAGGGTTCACATTGGGCAGCCCGCGAGACCCCGAACAGCGCGGAAGCCATGTGGCACTTGGGTTTGCCGAGGGCAAGAGCCTCGTCGACGACCTGGGAAGCCGGGGAATCATCGCCGATTTCCGCCCACCAGACCTGATGAGATTCGGCTTTGCGCCCCTGTACAACTCATACGGTGATGTCGTGAAATTGGTGGAAGTCCTGGCCGACCATTGAGTTTGGGGCGCATTTACGGGTAGTTTTGCTCTACTACCCAGTAACGGCGGGCGACCGCCAGATTCCTTAAAGGGGAAAAACACATGAAGAAGAGTGTGCTGCGCGTTGGCGCAACATTGCTCGCTCTGTCACTCGTGGGCGTTGCCTGCGGCGGCGGAGACGACGCTTCCGGCAACGGTTGTGACGGCGACCTGAAGATTGCATTCTTCGGCGCACTCACAGGCGACGCCGGAAACCTTGGCCAGAACATCAAGAAGGGTCTCGACCTCGCCGTTGCTCAGCACAACGCCGAGAACGAAGACAACCAGCTCGTTGTCGAGGCATACGACTCCCAGGGTGACCCCGACCAGGCTCCTGCTCTCGCCGACAAGGCAATTGCAGACCCCTGTGTCGTCGGCATCGTCGGACCTGCCTTCTCGGGTGAGTCCGCAGCAGTCAACCCGAAGTTCGAAGAGGCCGGCCTGCCGATCATCACTCCTTCGGCGACGAACCCCGCACTGTCGACCAACGGTTGGGACATCTTCCACCGCGCACTCGCCGGTGACGACAAGCAGGGCCCCGGCGCTGCACAGAAGATCGTTGCCGACGGCAAGATGAAGGTCGGCGTTGTCGATGACAACTCCGAGTACGGCAAGGGCCTCGCGGACATCGTCCAGGAGTCGCTCGGTGACAAGGCAGTCGAGCTGAACAGCCTCGACCCCGAAGCATCCGACTACTCGGCGATCATCACCGCAGCCAAGGACGCAGGCGTTGACGCAGTGTTCTTCGGTGGCTACTACGCAGCAGCGGGCAAGCTCGCCAAGCAGATGGCCGACGCAGGCGTGACCGCAACCTTCTACTCAGGCGACGGAACGCTCGACAAGGGCTTCATCGAGGCAGCAGGCCCGGCAGCAGAGGGCGCGATCCTCACCTGCACCTGCGCACCGTTCGACACCAACCCTGAGTTCCTCGCTGCATTCCAGGAGGAGTTCAACGGTGAGGACCCGGCAACCTACGCAGCCGAGGCATACGACGCAGCATCGGTGTTCATTGCAGCCATCAAGGACGGCAAGACATCGCGCGCTGACATCCTCGAGTTCATCAACGGCTACGACGCTGCTGGCGTCACCAAGCAGTTGAAGTGGGACGAGACCGGCGAAGTCACTGGCTCCGCTGTCTACGCCTACGAAGTCAAGGACGGCGCCATCAAGGGCATCGGCCTCATCGAGTAATCCCTCAGGGAACACTCAAAGCACTGGCGAATGGCCGGGGACATTGTTCCCCGGCCATTCGTTTTGTCTACGCTGTGTCGGTGGTCATGCGTGACACGCTCCGTTAGCAGAACTGGTTTTTCGAATGCCTGACTGGCTCATCATCCGCACATTCTGGGACCTCACGGTCACCGGCTTGGCGCTCGGTTCCATCTATGCGCTCGTCGCACTGGGGTACACGTTGGTGTACGGCGTGCTTCGGCTCATCAACTTTGCCCACTCCGAGATTTTCATGGTGGGCACCTTCGGTTCTCTGCTCGCCTCGTCGCAGTTCCTCAACATTCCGTTGCTCGAGGACGGCAACTACCCGTACCGCACGGGGATGACCCTCGTCTTCTTCCTCGTCGTCATTCTCGTCATCGCGATGCTCTTCTCCGGCATCAGCGCGGTGCTGCTCGAACGCGTGGCGTACAGGCCGCTGCGGGGCAACGGCGACAGCATCGGGGCGGTGGCCCTTGCGTTCCTCACCGCACTTGTCGTGTCGTTGATCTTCATCGACGACACCAGGATGAACATCATCGTCTCGCTGGTGTTCACTGCACCGATCGCCTACAGCTACCTGCGCATCTTCAGGCGCGGCCGGCAGGCCCCGCGACTTGCGTTCCTCATCTCGGCCATCGGCGCGTCGACAGCCATTGCAGAGGCCGTCGGGGTCTGGAGCACCAACAAGCGCGACCAGTACCAGACCGCGCGCATTCTCGAGAAGAAGACCCTGTTCAACCTCTTCGGCACCGACGTGCGCATCGACTACGTCATCGTGATCGTCGGCGCCCTGCTGATGATGACCGCACTCACGTTGTTCGTGAACAAGACCCGCCTCGGCCGCGGGGTGCGTGCCGTGGCGCAGGATGCCGAGACGTCGCGCATTCTCGGTGTCAACGTCGACATGATCATCATCGTCACGTTCGCCCTCGGAGGCGTCATGGCCGGTGGTGCGGCGATGCTGTTCACACTGGTGTACGACCAGACCCGGTTCAACATCGGGTTCATCCTCGGGGTGAAGAGCTTCACCGCGGCGGTTCTCGGTGGCATCGGCAACCTGAAGGGCGCCCTGCTCGGTGGCCTGGTTCTCGGTCTCGTCGAGAACTACGGCTCGGCGATCTTCGGTGGCCAGTGGAAAGACGTCATCGCGTTCACCGTGCTGCTGGTGGTGCTCATGTTCCGCCCGACTGGGCTTCTCGGTGAATCTCTCGGAAAGGCGCGCGTATGAACCAGGTTCGCTCACTTCTCGCCGCCTTGCGCAACCTGGGTGACACCTTCGGCGAGGCCTTCGACCGCATGAACAAGTGGCAGAAGTATTCCTTCTACGGAATTCTTGTCATCGCGCTGTACCTCGCGCCGTTCTGGCCCGATGTCCCGGTGCTCGGCCAGATCGTCGACACCCCCGGAACACAGTTCTCGACCGTGCTGAACGATCAGGTGATCATCTTCGTGTTGGTCGCCCTCGGTCTCAACGTGGTGGTGGGCCTGGCCGGTCTGCTCGACCTGGGCTATGTCGGCTTCTACGCCGTCGGTGCGTACGTGACGGCGAGTCTCACCAGCGAACACGCGAACCTGCCGTGGCTGCTTTCTCTCCCGGTGGCGGTGGTGGTGTCGATGTTGTTCGGTGTCATTCTCGGTGCCCCGACGCTCCGCCTGCGGGGTGACTACCTGGCGATCGTCACCCTCGGGTTCGGCGAGATCATCCGTCTCACCGCCAAGAACATGGAGTGGCTCGGCGCGAGCCGCGGCATCAGCAACATCAAGAAACCGCCGTCGGTGTTGGGACTGAAGTTCGGCGTGATCGACCCGAAGCCGTACTACTACCTCGGGCTCACACTGGTTCTCATCGTGGTGTTCGTTCTGCACCGTCTCGAGTACTCGCGCGTGGGGCGTTCGTGGGTGGCAATCCGTGAAGACGAGGACGCCGCCGAACTCATGGGTGTCGACACCTTCAAGTTCAAACTGTGGGCCTTCACCATCGGTGCCGCCGTCGGTGGACTCGCCGGGGTGCACTACGCAGGGAAGGTGGGGTTCATCAACCCCGACAACTTCCCGTTGACGCTGTCGATCCTGTTCCTCGCCGCGGTCGTGCTGGGCGGTTCGGGCAACATGTACGGCGCGATTCTCGGTGCCGTGATGGTCGCCTACATTCCCGAGCGCCTCCGCAACTTCGCCGACAAGCGTGTGTTCGTGTTCGGTGTGGTGCTGGTTCTCATGATGGTGTTCCGCCCCGAGGGAATCCTGCCGAAGCGGGTTGGCGACGAGCACAAGAAACGTCGCAACAAGACCACGAACGCCGAGGTGGCGCAATGAGCGAGATACTTCTCGATTTCGACAACGTCACGATGCAGTTCGGGGGTGTCACCGCGCTCAGCGAGGTGTCGTTGCAGATCACCCGTGGCGAGATTCTCGGGCTCATCGGGCCGAACGGTGCGGGGAAGACCACGTGTTTCAACGTGATCACGGGTGTGTACTCACCGACGACCGGCGACGTGCGTTTCGAAGGTCGCAGCATCACCGGGATGAAGCGCCACCACATCACCAAGCAGGGCATCGCCCGGACCTTCCAGAACATCCGGTTGTTCTCGCAGATGACTGCCCTCGAGAACGTGATGGTCGGTGCAGACTCGCGCAAGAGGTCATCAGTCGGCGGTGCCATCCTGCGCACGTCGCGACAGCGCCGTGAGGAGACCGAGGCACGCGAGCGGGCGATGGAACTGCTCACGTTCATGGGCATCGCAGACCGTGCAAACAACGCGGCCCGCAACCTTCCCTACGGGTACCAGCGCCGTCTCGAGATTGCCCGTGCGCTCGCGACAGAGCCCCAGTTGCTGTGCCTCGACGAGCCGGCAGCGGGCTTCAACCCGGCCGAGAAACAGGAGCTCAACGAGTTGATCCTGAAGATCCGCGGGCAGGGATACACCGTGTTGTTGATCGAACACGACATGAACGTGGTCATGAAGGTCAGCGACAGGGTTGCCGTTCTCGACTTCGGCCGCAAGATCGCCGACGGCCCGCCCGAGCAGGTGCGCAACAACCCCGACGTGATCGCCGCCTATCTTGGAGTGGACGACAATGCTTCTTGAAGTCACCGACCTGCACGTCTTCTACGGCCGCATCGAGGCGTTGAAGGGCATCAATTTCTCCGTGGGCGAGGGCGAGATAGCGACTCTCATCGGCGCGAACGGTGCCGGCAAGACAACCACCATGCGCACTATCTCCGGGGTGCGCACCGTGACCCAGGGTTCGGTCATGTTCGACGGCAAGGACATCACCAAGATGGCGCCGCACGACCGCGTGAAACTCGGAATCTGCCAGGCTCCCGAGGGTCGCGGCATCTTCCCGGGCATGACCGTGCGCGAGAACCTCGAGATGGGCACGTACGTGCGCGGTGGGGATGCATCGCAGAAGGCGGCAGACCTCGCGCATGTGTTCCATCTGTTCCCGCGCCTCGAGGAGCGTGTCTCACAGCTCGGCGGAACTCTCTCGGGCGGTGAGCAGCAGATGCTCGCCATCGGTCGCGCCCTCATGAGCCGGCCGCGGCTGTTGTTGCTCGACGAACCGTCGATGGGTCTGGCCCCGATGCTCATCAAGCAGATTTTCGAGATCATCAAGCAGATCAACTCCGAGGGAATCTCGGTGTTGCTCGTCGAACAGAACGCGACCCAGGCACTGCGGGTGGCAAACCACGGTTATGTTCTCGAGACCGGGTACGTGGTGAAGAAGGGGACCGGACACGGTCTTCTCGAGGATCCCGCAGTCCGCGCTGCGTACCTCGGCGGCTAGCGCCCGTACAGTTTCTCGAGCCTCGTGAGGTAACGCTTCACCGCCGACGCACTCTCGCGGCGCCATGCGTCGACCGCAGTGGCGGCGGGGGACCCGTCGATGGCGCGGAACACCGGTTCGAACTCCTGCCGCTGCCTCGCAATGAAGGCTGCCATCGGGAGTTGTGCACGTTCACGCAGCATGATCTTCACCACGAGTTCGGTGCGCACGTCGCGCAGGTGGGCAACAGGTTCTTCGAGCCATGTGTCGACGCGTGATCTTCCTCTTGCGGTCGCCGAGATGACCACCTTGTCCGCGCCGCGGCCGTCTTTCGGTGTGGCACGACGGACAAGACCCTCGTCCTCGAGAGTGTCGATGGCGCGGTACACCAACTGTCTCGACAGTCTCCACGCCCGGCCGACCGCACCGGTGGGCGAGAGTTCCTCCTGCAGTGCCCAACCGTGACGTGGTTCCTCGACGACGAGTGCGAGAACCACGTTCTTCGCCAGTTGTGCATCCTGTCTTGCCACACGACGAGGGTAGCAACGGGTGGCAAGTAGTCACAATGTGACTACCATGGTTGAATGCGTCGATCGATGGTTCTGGGCACCCTGGCCCTCGTCGCAGGGTGCGGCGGCACAACTGGTGCCGTGCCCGAGACGTCGACCGGGTGTTCCGGGGTGACCCTGTTCGCGGCGAGTTCCTTTGCGCCCGTCGTCGACACCACCGACGACTGTCTCGGCGAGGCGTCGGTGTCACTCGCTTCGTCGACGGTTCTGGCCGCGCAGATCGCCGACGGGGCGCCGGTCGACGTGTTCGTGAGTGCCGGGTGGGACGCCGTGCGCTTGCTGCAGTCACAGGGGGTGACGACCGGCGAGCCACAGACGATCGGTCTCAACTCGGCGGCGGTGATGCTGAGCACTGCGACGGCGAAGGGCGCAACAGTCGCCTCTGTGTACGACCTGGACAACGACGACCTGGTTCTCGGGGCGTGCGTCGAGAGTGCGCCGTGCGGAAAACTGTTCGACGAGGTCATGTCACGGGCCACCGGAGCACCTCTCGTCGGGTCCGGTTCGCCACGCCGGACCCTCGTCGACACCGAGGTGCTCAATGCCGCCGACCTCGTGTCGAAGATCTCCATGGGCGAGATCGATGCCGGAATCGTCTACGCCAGCGACTGCGCCGTGGCCGCAGAATCCGCGACGGTGAGATGTGTCGACATCCCCGATGTCGACTCCGAGGGAAAACCCCTGAACTCGAGGGTTCCCTATGTCGTGGTCAGGCTCTCGGCGTCTGATGGCTCGGCAGCCGTGTTCCGCCATCTCACCAGTCCCGGCTTCGTGTCGAGATTGCAGTCGCAGTTCGGTCTCGAGGCACCGTGAGAACGACACGACGCACGTCACGGGTGTTGGGCCTCGTCGCATCGGTGGCAGGGTTGTTCGTGGCACTTCCGTTGTTGAGTGTTGCCGTGCGTGTTCCGTGGGGCCGTTCGCTCGACCTGCTCGGGTCGCCGTTGGTCGGGAAGGCCCTCTTCGTGTCGGTGCTGTCATCGGTTGTTGCGACTGCGTGCGTGCTGGTCTTCGGTGTGCCGTTGGCGTACTGGTTGTCGCGCAACGATTCGGCTGTCGCCCGCGTGGTGAGGGTCGTCACCGTGTCGCCCATCGTTCTGCCTCCCGTGGTCGGGGGAATCGCCCTGCTCGCTGCGTTCGGTCGACGCGGTGTGGTGGGGCAGTGGCTGAACGACTGGTTCGGCGTCTCGTTGCCCTTCACCCGTACCGCGGTGGTGATGGCACAGGTCTTCGTCGCGATGCCGTTCCTGGTGCTGAGCGTCGAGTCGGCCTTCCGGCAGGCGGGAACCTCACTCGACGATGCGGCGCGCACACTCGGCGCCGGGCCCTTCCGCACGTTCGTGCGTGTGTCTCTTCCGTCGGTTGCCCCGGCGGTCGGTGCGGGTGCGGTGCTGGCGTGGGCACGTGCCTTCGGGGAGTTCGGTGCCTCGATCACCTTTGCGGGCAGCATGTCGGGCCGCACACAGACGCTGCCGATGGCGGTGTACGAGCTTGCGACCGTCGACTACTCCCAGGCCCTGGTGGTGTCTCTCTTCATGATCGCGGTGTCTGTGGCGATACTCGTCGGTCTGCGTGATCGATGGCTGACGGGGAGCCAGCGATGAGTCTCGTGGTCGACGGCGTGATCGGGCGCGACATGTTCTCCCACCGTGTGTCGTTGCGGGTCGAACCCGGCGAGACGATCGGGATAGTCGGCCGGAACGGCTCGGGAAAATCGACCCTTCTGCACACCGTTGCGGGGCTGTGCGAATTGCGCTCGGGTTCGTTGTCGATGGGCGGGAGAGTGTGGGACGCCCCCGCCGACCGCAAGTTCGTGGTTGCCGAGCAGCGGGAGTGTGCCGTTGTCTTCCAGGACCTTCGGTTGTTCCCCCACATGACCTGTCTCGAGAACGTGGCTTTCGGGCTTCGTTGCTCCGGTACCGGGCGGTCAGAGGCAACCGAACTGGCGACTGCGCAACTCGAGAACGTCGGTGCGAAGTCTGTGATGCACCGGAAACCGTCGGCAATCTCGGGCGGGCAGGCACAGCGAGTCGCCCTGGCGCGGGCGCTCGTGATGCGCCCGCAGGTGCTGTTGCTCGACGAGCCACTGTCTGCGATCGACGCCGGTTCGCGACTCGAACTGAGGGATCTGGTCGGTGAAGTGCTGGCGGGTTTCCCGGGCGTCTGTCTGTACGTGTCGCATGCAGAAGACGACCTTCGAGGAGTCGTGTCGCGCATCCACCGGCTCGACTGACCCGCTGCCGGTCATCCCCGAGAATTCACTCCCGAGTTCACCTTCCGTTCACCTGTGCGTCCATTCGGGTACAGGTGGCAGTGTGAGACTCTCGTCGTGCTTCAGATGGACACCCCTCCCGCGCAACGCGAGATCGAGACCAACTACACACTCGTCGACCGGATCTTCCGCCGGTTCGTAGCGTCTGCCGCGTTGTTCTCGCTGGTCGTTCTGGTTCTCATCGCCGCCTTCCTGCTGTACCGCGGTTTCGAGATATTCGCCGACTTCGGTCTGTCGTTCATCACCTCGTCCACCTGGAACATCGGCAACCCGGAGGATCCGTCGACTGCGGTGCTGGGCATCGGTGCGATGCTGGTCGGTTCCGTGGTCACTGCGTTCATCGCGATCCTGTTTGCGGTTCCGTTCGCGATTGCATCGGCACTCTTCATCGAGTTCTATGCGCCGAGATTCCTGCGCACACTGCTCACCGCGGTTCTCGACCTGGTCGCCGCGGTTCCCTCGGTGATCTACGGAATCTGGGGCTACGTCGTTCTGTTGCCGCTCGTCGAGGACTGGTCTGCGACGCTCAACAAGTACCTCGACTGGATACCGATATTTGCCGTCGAGACACCCATCTTCGGTCGGTCGCCGTTTCTTGCCGGGCTGTTGCTGGCGATCATGATCCTGCCGATCGTGACCTCGGTGGCACGCGAGGTGTACAGCCAGGCCCCGCGTGACCTCATCGATGCGTCGTACGCACTCGGCGGCACGAAGTGGGCCGGCCTGCGCACGGTGGTTCTTCCGTTCGGACGCAGCGGTCTCGTCGGTGGCGCGATGCTCGGACTCGGACGCGCGATGGGCGAGACGGTCGCGGTGTACCTCACGTTGAACCTCGTGTTCAAGGTCAACTTCCAGGTGCTCGCCTCGGCCGGCGGAAACGTTGCGTCGCTGATCGCGAACAAGTTCGGCGAGGCCACCGCTTACGAACTGAAGGCCCTGATGGCTGCCGGACTCGTTCTCTTCCTCGTGACACTGCTCGTCAACTTCATGGCCACCGTCGTGGTCAACAGATCGAGGAAGATCGTATGACCACCTACCAGTACACCGAGACGGTGCCCGACCCCCGTCGCCCCTGGGACCATTCGCGGTCGACTGCCGTGCGTGTCGTGGTGCTCGTCGTTCTCTCCGGGGCATTCGGCAGGCTGCTCACAACAGTCACGGGGCTCGACGGCTTCCTTGGTTGGTATCTCGGTCTCGCGCTCGCCATGCCAGTCATCGCATTCGTGGGTTCTGTGCGCCACGGCTGGAATCTCGCGTCTGACCGCGTGGCCACCTCGCTGATCACCGTCGCCTTTGCGGCGGTCACAATCCCGTGGGTGTCGATCGTGGTCACCGTGTACCAGAAGGGCTCGAAGGCGTTCCATGCGAAGTACCTCACCGACGACATGCGCATCACCCCCTCGAGCGATCTTCTTCAGTACGGCGGGGTTGCCCACGCCGTCATCGGCACGCTCATCATGGTTCTCATTGCATCGCTCATTGCGGTGCCTCTCGGCATCCTCGCAGCGATCTACATCGTCGAGACCAAGGGACGACTCGCCAACATGGTGAGATTCCTCACCCAGGCGATGAGCGGTGTGCCGTCGATCGTGGCCGGCCTGTTCATCTATGCGACCGTCGTGATTCTGTTCGGAGGGTTCAGCGCATGGGCAGGTGCTCTCTCGCTCGTGATTCTCATGCTTCCGACAGTGGCCCGGACTTCGGAAGAAGTCCTGAAGATCGTGCCTGACGACCTCCGCTCTGCCAGCTATGCGCTGGGGGCGACCCAGGCACGCACGACCTTCAGGGTCGTGCTGCCGACGATCGCTTCCGGTCTCGTCACCGCTGCCGTTCTCGGAATTGCACGCGTCGTCGGCGAGACGGCCCCGCTGATTCTCACGTCGTCGTACTTCGTCGCACGCAGCACGAGCCTCACCGAGCCCATCGCCAGTCTCCCGATCTACATCTTCTCGAGTCTCGGTCTCGGGGACGACAACGCAACGACACGCGCATGGGGCGGGTCACTCGTGCTGCTCGGGGTCGTTTTCGTTCTCTTTGCTCTCGCCCGGATACTCAGCACGCGCCTCACCCGAAAGTGACAACCAACAATGGACAACAACATGAACAGCGAAACCGATTCACCCGAAGTCATCGTGCCGTCTGTGCCGGCTGACTCCGTGGTGATGGAAGACCGAACCCAGCGCAACGCCGGCAATCTCGAGGTGTCCCGTCGGGGCGGCCTCGAGGCAGTCGGGGTGCACGCGTGGTTCAACAAGCACCACGCACTCGCAGACGTGTCGCTCCATTTCCCCGAGAACACGGTCACCGGTCTGATCGGACCGTCGGGGTGCGGCAAGTCGACATTCCTGCGGTTGCTGAACAGAATGCACGAGTTCATCCCCAAGGCGGCCATGGCAGGCGAGGTCCTGTTCGAGGGCAACGACATCTACGCACCGGGCGTGAACCCCATCGAGATTCGTCGGCGCATCGGCATGGTGTTCCAGAAGGCGAACCCGTTCCCCGCAATGAACATCGCGGAGAACGTTGTTGCAGGGCTCAAACTGGCGCGAGTCAAGGTCGACGACAAGGACGCACTCATCGAGGAGTGCCTGACGCGTGCGGGCCTGTGGTCAGAGGTGAAGGACCGCCTCAAGTCGCCCGGCGGCTCGTTGTCGGGCGGTCAACAGCAACGGCTCTGCATCGCCCGCGCACTGGCCCTGAAGCCCGATGTGCTGCTGCTCGACGAACCCTGCTCGGCTCTCGACCCGGGTTCCACCCTGCGGGTCGAGGAGACGATCGTGCAGTTGTCGGAGACGATGACCATCGTGATGGTCACGCACAACATGCAGCAGGCAGCACGTGTCAGTGACTACTGCGCGTTCTTCCTCTCTGACGGTGGCCCCGGTCGGTTGATCGAGGCAGACCTGACGACGAACATCTTCTCGAACCCGTCAGACGAGCGCACCTCGAACTACGTGCAGGGTCGGTTCGGCTGAGCGTCGTTCACCGACTGTTCACTGAATCATCCTGAACCGTTCAGCGCGAGTCAGTCTGCGCGAAAATCACGCACCGTACCTTCTTCCTCGGGAACACACCCAGAAGGAGATACCTAATGAAACTTCGTCGTAAGTTCGTTGCCGTTGCAGTTCTCGCAGCGGTCACGAGCATGACACCGGCCAGCCCCGCGAGCGCGGCTGCCCTCGGCGGTGGGGGCGCAAGCTTCCTCGCCAACATGATGGACATCTGTGCGGCCCTCTACAACCGCAACAGTCAGTACAACCCCGGTCAGGATGTCGTCACGTATGCGTCAGTCGGTTCGAGCTCCGGCAAGACCAACTTTGCGAACGGCACCTACAAGTTCGGCGGGTCAGAATCCGCGTACTCGGCGGGCACTGCCCCGGCATCGCTGGTGTACGTCCCGCTCGTCGGTGGTCCGATCGCGATCGGCTACCGGGTCGACGGTCTCTCGCCCGCGAATGCCCAGGTCCGGCTCACCGGCGAACTGGTTGCGAAGATCTTCGCCGGCCAGATCACGAACTGGAACGACCCGGCCATCGCCGCGGTCAACAAGGCAACCTCGGTCGCCAAGAAGCTGACCGCAACCAAGGACGGCGTGACCGTCAAGGTCGCAAAGGTCGGGTCGAAGGTGAACTTCACCACGACGATGACTCCGGCGGCACGCAACAAGTACAAGAACGCCAAGTTCGTGATCACCCGCACCGCGCTCGGTGGCTCGCCGAAGATTCTCCAGTCGTCCAAACCGGCAGCGAAGCTGACCCGTTCGATTGCATACGCAAAGGACACCATCTACACAGTGAAGGCCGGTCGTACGACCATCGGAATCCTCGCTGTCGACCAGGTGAAGGACGGTGTCACCATCACGTTCCCCAACCTGCCGATCCGGGTGGTTCACCGCAGTGACGGCTCGGGCACGACGAACAACTTCGCGAACTTCCTCAACAAGTCGTTCCCCTCGATCTGGACCAAGCCGACCAGCGACACCTTCGCAACCGCATTCCCCGGCACGGTTCCCACCGACGGCTCTTTCCAGTCGGCCCGCGGCAACGAGGGTCTCGCGAACTACGTGCGTGACAACAACGGCGCCATCACCTATGCCGAGCTCTCGTTCCTCGACGAGCGCGGTGTCAAGGCCGCCGCGGTGATGAACCCCGGCAAGCGTTTCGTTGCCCCGTCACCCGTCAGCTCGGCTGTGTGGTTCGAGGCGGCGGAGGTTGCCGACACCGGACTCGTGACACAGAACTTTGCCAACACCGCGGCAGACGCCTACCCGATCAACGCAATCTCGTACGGACTCGCCTCGAAGACGACGTCGGCCGACAACACCGGTGTGAAGAGCTATTTCAGCTTCTTCCTGAACCAGTGCGCGCCGAAGAACGCCGCAGGTGCCGGGTACACCGCCCTGCAGGGCGCGATCCTCACCAAGGCACTCGCGCAGGTGGCAAAGATCAGCGCAGGCTGACGACACAGGTTGATCCCCATCACGACGGTGGCCCGGTGCATCTGCACCGGGCCACTCTCGTTGTCAGGGCATGGTGCGGGGCCACTGCCGACGGGCTCCACATCAACCGAGGGGCCGCGAACCCCGTGTATTCTCGGTCTGCAATGAGCGAGCAGACCGACACCCAGCACGCGTGGCTGAGCCCCGAGGACATCCAGGCGGTGCGCAACCAGGTGCCCATGGTGTACGTCGACGCGGTGCCGGTGCGCACCGACCACGACGGCACGGTCACCCACGTCGGAATGCTGCTGCGCCAGGCCGCCGACGGCAACATCAGCCGCATGGTGGTCTCGGGGCGTGTGCTGCTGAACGAGCGCATCCGCGATGCCCTGATGCGCCACCTCGAGAAGGACCTCGGGCCCATGGCATTCCCGCGCATCCCGCCCGAGCCGTCTCCGTTCACTGTCGTCGAGTATTTCCAGGACCCGTCGGTGTCCGGGTTCTACGACCCCCGGCACCACGCAGTGAGTCTCGCGTTCGTGGTGCCGGTCACGGGTGAGTGCCATCCGACGCAGCAGGCACTCGACCTTGCGTGGTTCACGCCCGAACAGGCCGTGAGCAAAGACGTGATCCGCGAGATGACGAGCGGGCACGACCGGCTGATTCGCCTTGCTCTTGCATCGGTCGGACAACTGCCCTGAACTACTCTGTGGGTCGTGCCCGAGGGAGACACCATCTATCGAGCAGCGGCCGCGTTGCGAACAGCATTGGTGGGCCGAACTGTCTCCCGGTTCGAGGCAACCCGTCTGGTTGGCCCTGTTCCGAAACTCGGTTCGGCTGTCGAGCGGGTGGAGAGCCACGGCAAGCACCTTGAGATCGTTTTCGACGACGGCATCGTGCTGCACACGCACATGCGCATGACCGGTTCGTGGCACCTGTACCACCCGGGCGAGAAGTGGCGCAAACGCCGCCACCAGGCGAGAGTCATCATCGAGACCGATGAATGGGTTGCCGTGTGCTTCAACGCCCCGGTGGTCGAGACCTACCGCGAGTTCGACCAGACCCGTCACCCACGGTCGGGCCGACTCGGGCCCGACCTGTGCAACGAGAACGCAGACCTCCACGAGTGTGCGTCGCGTCTCTTCCACTACGACAGACCCGACGCGACGATTGCCGAGGCATTGCTCGACCAACGGGTGATGAGCGGAGTCGGCAACGTCTACCGCTGTGAGGTGCTGTGGGCCTGCGGAATCCACCCGTGGGCCAAGGTGTCGAACGTGCCGCAATCGACGTGTCTCGATCTCGTTCTCACGGCGGCCAACCAGTTGCGCGCCAATCTCGATTCGCCCGCCCGTGTCACGGCACCCGACGTGCCCGGCGGTCTGGCGGTCTACGGCCGCAACGGGCAGAAATGCGTGCGCTGCGGAGACGTGATCAGACTCACGAAGATGGGCGAGATGGCCCGGTTGCTGTACTGGTGCCCCGGCTGCCAGGTGGGATGCGAACCGTACCCGCAACGCGATGACAGCGACCCGGTCGCCCGTTTGACCGACCCGCACCCGGCGGGAACCCAGTTCGTCAGCGAGATTCTGCGCTCGCGCAACGCGTCGTAGCGACTGCGCACCGGTGCCGCGTCTATGCGCGGCCCATCACGCGGTCGACGGCAATCTCGATGGAGACCCGGTCGTCACGTTCGCCGGGCTGGCGGTAGCGCGCCGCATACCCCGCGACAGCCGCGGCGACCCGGGCGGGGTCGGATGTTCCGCTGACGGTGCCCTCGAGGGTGAGCCAACGTCCGCCGTCGACCTGGCTGACGGCCGCACGTCCGCCGCGCAGGGCGTTCTTGAATTTCGTCGACGATGCGAACGTGATCACGCGCACGACACGTGCATCGTGGTCGTAGGAGAACCCCACGGGAACCACGTGCGGTGAGCCGTCGGCGCGGAACGTGGTGAGAGAGGCCAGGTGGTACTCGCGCAGGAACGCGAGCATTGCCTCGTCGATGTCGTCCGGTGTGCGCATGTCAGTTGGTGTTGAGGGCGTCGAGCATGTCGACCTTGGTCGCGCGCCATGCGGGGTACACCGCCGCGAGCACACCCACGACGAACGACATGATCATGATGAACACCGTGGAATCGAGGGGCACCTCGAACGAGGTGAGGCCCTGGTCGCGCAGTGCGAACACGATGACCCACCCGAGCCCGACACCGAGAACGATGCCCAGTACCGCACCGAGAAGCGACGTGATGACGCTTTCCCATCTCACCGTGGTGCGCACCTGCGACTTGGTCATGCCGACCGCACGCAGCAGTCCGATCTCGCGCTGGCGCTCGAAGACTGACAACAGAAGCGTGATGATGATTCCGACGACCGCGATGATGACGGAGAGAAAGAGGAGTCCGTAGATGAGGCCGAGCAACTGGTTGACCTGTCCGGCCTGTTCGTCGATGTACTCGTCTTTCGACAGCAACTTGCCCTGGCCGTATTCGTCGACTGCCTTCTGCAGGTCGGCCCGCACGCGTGCGGAGTCTGCGCCCTTGTCGAGCTTCACGTACACGGCGAAATCGAAACTCGACACGGTGGTGCCGGCGAACGACTCACGGTTGATGACACGGTTGCCCGCAAGGTCGTCGTTCTCGTAGACGGCGCGCACCGTGAGGTCACGCGTGATGCCGTCGCCGAAGGTCACGGGTATCACCGCGCCTTTCTCCAGACCGTCGCGCTCTGCGAGCGAACGAGAGACCAGGATCCCGTTCTTGTCGAGCACCGAGTAGTCGGCATCGACCAGACCGATGTCGAAGTTGCCCCCGATGGTCTCGGGTGTGATCACGGTGAGGGTGCGGCCCTTCCCGTCGATCCTGGTGAGCACCGTTCCGATGCCCGTGGCGTCGTCGACACCGTCGATGCCGGACAGCGATGCGGCGAGATCGGGGCTGAGACCGCCGAACCCCTGGGCCGACGTGCTGATCGCGTAGTCACCCTTGAACTGTTCGGTGAAGATGTCGGAGATCTGGCCGTTGATGCTGGCCGCGAGCGCCGAGACCGCGGTGACCAGGGCGACACCGATCAGAACGGGTGCCGAGGTGCGTGACGTGCGCTTCGGGTTGCGCGCGGCGTTCTGGCGTGCCATCGACCCGGTGACCCCGCGCAGTCGTTCTGCGGGGCGCCCCAGGAACAGTGCCACGGGTCGTGCGAGGGCAGGGCCGAGAACGATGGTGCCGACGAACACGAACACGATGCCGAACCCGAGCAAGTTGTTCGAGGCTCCCGTCACCACGGCAACGATGACGGCGACACCGAGAGCGATGCAGCCGAGACCCCAGGCGAGTCTCGTGCGCCCCGGCCCCGCCGTTTCGATGGCCGTCGCACGCATGGCAGCCAACGGCGGCACCTTGCCCGCCCGGCGTGCGGGCAGCACAGCAGAGAACACGGTGACTGCGAGACCGACGATCACGGTGGTGGTGAGAATCGAGGTGTTGACGACAAGACCGCCGCTCGGAATCTCGAAACCGATCGCGGGCAGCGCGACCGACAGCAACTTCGAGATGCCGATGCCGCCGAGGAACCCGGCGAGCGACCCGAACAGGCCGACGACAACGGATTCGATCAGCATCGAGCGCGTTATCTGGCCACGGTTCGCGCCGAGCGCGCGCAGCAAAGCATTCTCTTTCTGGCGTTGTGCGGCGCTGATGGAGAACACGTTGTAGATGACGAAACTGCCGACCCCGAGGGCGATCACGCTGAAGATGGTGAGAAAGATGCTGAAGAACGACAGTGCCTGGCCGATGTCGTCCTGTGTCTCTTTCGTGATCTCGGCCCCCGTCAGGGTCTCGATCTTCTGGTCGGGATCGAACATGGCGTCGATGTCGGCCGCGAGTTGCTCGTCGCTGCGCGTTCCGTCACCCACAACCAGGATCGCGTCGACGAAACCGGGCTTTCCGAGGAACTCAGCCGCCGTCGGCACGTCGAACAACGCGAACGTGGCGCCACCCGGTGACCGGACGTCGCCGTACGACGCGATACCCACCAAGGTGAACTCACGGCTGCCGGCCTGCGCCACCACTTTCACCGTGTCGCCCACCACGTAGCCGGCTTTCTCTGCCGACGCCTCGTCGAGGGCAACGTCGTTCGGTCCGTTGGGGAAACGACCGTCGGTGATGGTCCACAGGGCACCCTCGAACTCGACGGCGACGCTCCCGAAGGTGGGCGGGCCCGCGCCTTCGGAACCGATGGGCTTGCCGTCTTTGCCGACGATGCGGGCGAAGGCCTGGATGTCGGGCACCGCATCGCTGACACCGGGCACCTCGCGCACCTTGTCGACGACGTCGGCGGGAATCCGCTGGCGCTCGATCAGCCCGAAGTCGCCCTCGACCACCTGCGTCGACCGCACGTACCCGTCGATGTTCTTGAAGACGTCCTGGAAGAGGTTGTCGAAGGTGCGGTTCAGCGTTGCGGAGAACACCGACGTTCCCGACAGGAATGCGGTGCCGAGAATGACCGCGAGCGAGGTGAGCACCAGACGCGCCTTGCGGCCGAGGATGCTCTTCAGGGCGATGCGGAACATGGGTTCAGTTGCCGAGGCTCTTCATGCGGTCGAGCACCTTCTCGGCCGTCGGCTCGAGCATCTCGCCCGCAACCTTGCCGTCGGCGAGAAACACGATGCGGTCGGCGTACGCGGCGGCAACCGGGTCGTGGGTGACCATCACGATCGTCTGGTTGAGTTCGTCGACGGCCATGCGCATGAACTTCAGGATCTCGCTGCCGGTGGTGGAGTCGAGGTTGCCCGTGGGTTCGTCGGCGAGGATGATGCGCGGCCTGCTGGCGAGGGCACGTGCAACCGCGACACGCTGCTGTTGCCCGCCCGACAGCTCGCTCGGGCGGTGCGTGAGGCGGTCGTTGAGGTGCACCGTCGAGATGACGCGCTGGATCCACTGCTCGTCGCCCTTCTGGTTGCCCAGCAGCAGTGGAAGACGGATGTTCTCGTCGGCGGTCAGGGTCGGCACGAGGTTGAACGACTGGAAGATGAACCCGATCTTCTCCCGGCGCAACTGCGTGAGTGCCTTGTCGTTCAGCGTCGACAGGTCGACGTCGTCGATGACAGCACTGCCCGAGGTGAGTTCGTCGAGACCCGCGATGCAGTGCATGAGGGTCGACTTGCCCGAGCCGCTCGGCCCCATGATGGCGGTGAACTGTCCGGCATAGAACTCGACCGAGACGTTGTCGAGGGCGTGCACGACGCCTTCGTTCTTGCCGTACGTCTTGGTGGCGTGGCTCGCCGATGCGGCGACCGTGAGGGTGGGGGAGGTCATGCAGAAAGTCTGTCGGTGTGGGCGCAATGACCCAACACCGACACACCGATAATGGGGTGAATTTTGTGCTGTTTCAGTGCGTGGGACGGGTACGGATCACTTCGGCTGGGGCAGAACGCGAAGGTACGGCTTCACGGTCTTCCAACCCTGGGGGAACAGGGTCTTTGCCTCGTCGTCGGAGACCGCCGCACCGATGATGACGTCGTCACCGTCTGCCCAGTTCGCCGGCGTCGCCACCTTGAACTTCGCGGTCAACTGCAACGAGTCGATGACACGCAGGATCTCGTCGAAGTTGCGGCCCGTCGAAGCGGGGTAGGTGATGGTGAGCTTCACCTTCTTGTCGGGGCCGACGACGAACACCGAACGCACCGTCATGGTGTCGTTTGCATTGGGGTGGATCATGTCGTACAGGTCGGACACCTTGCGGTCAGAGTCGCCGATCATCGGGAAGTTCACCGCGGTTCCCTGGGTCTCTGCGATGTCGGCTTCCCACTTCTCGTGCGAATCGACCGGGTCGACCGACAGACCGATCACCTTGACGTTGCGCTTGTCGAACTCGGGCTTGATGCGAGCCACGTAGCCGAGCTCTGTGGTGCAGACCGGGGTGAAGTCTTTCGGGTGGCTGAAGAGCACGCCCCACGAGTCGCCGAGCCACTCGTGGAAATTGATGGTGCCCTGCGTGGTGTCAGCAGTGAAATCGGGGGCGGTGTCGCCAAGACGTACGGCCATGACTGTCTCCTTGGTAGTCGGGGGTATCGGCAAGGATACGGGGAAAACCGCTGATTCCCGACAACTTTGGTCGGGAATCAGAACCCTTGTGTTTATTGGTCGACAGGCAGCCAGTTGCCGTGGAACCCGTTCGGAACCCGCACGGGCAGGTGCACCACGGCCACCGGCTCGTCGGTGAATGCCCGGGAGTCGAACAGCGCAAGTTCGGAGGTGTCGGTGCTGAGGTTGTGGCGCAGTGCCATCACGTAGCCGTCGTCTTCGTTCGCCGCCGTCACCGCGTCGTTCGTGCGCGGAATGAACACCGGTTCGCCGTAGCCGTAGTCGCGCGCGTCGGTGCGCGCAGTGAAGGTCTTCTTCTCGAGGTCGGCCTTGATCAGAACGTCCTGTGTGAACTCGGTGGCGACACCGGCCGAGTAGCCGTAGCGGTTCGGCAGGCCGACCAGGTCTTCGCGGATGCGCGGGAACTCCTGCGGGCGGTCGTCGAGAGTTTCTTCTGTCGCCCGGCCCGTCGACGGGTCGAGAATCCATCGCACGAGTTTCGGCGGCCCTTCGCTCGGGCCCCGACGTTCGCGGTCGAACATGCGCGGGTGACGCGCTGCATCGAGAACCACCCGGCCGTCGGGCAGGTCGTACGAGTTCATCGGATGGAAGATGTAGCACGGGTCGATGGAGATCCACGTGATGTCGTCGGCGTTCCCCTCGCGCGGCAGCAGACCGATGCGGGCCTCGTAGTCGTGGTCCCAGTAGTAGGGAAGTCCGGCGCCCTTCATTGCTGCTTCCATGTTGAACACGCACGGAAGGTCGAAGACCATCGCGTATTTCTCGGTGATCGAGAGGTCGTGGATCATCGGGCCGCCGGGCAGCGGGATGTCGACCGTGCGGCGGACACGGCCCTCGGTGTCGACGACGAGGTACTGCACCTGGTTGCCCCACCCCCACCAGTAGGTCATCACATGCAGTTCGTTGGTCTTCGGGTCGCGTTTCGGGTGGGCCGAGAACGCCATGGGCAGGGTTCCGTCGAGATTCGAGACACGCACGGAGTCGAGGTCGAAGCTGAGTTCGATCGGTGGGGCGCCCGCCTCGACGATTGCGTAGGTCTTTCCCGCGTGCTGGATCACGTTCGTGTTGGCCGGGAACGTGTTGTGGTCGGCCGGCCAGTCGGACGGAGGTGAATCGACACCCATCTTGCGGGCGAGTTTCGGTTCGCGGACCCAACGGTTGCGGTACCACTCGGCCTTGCCGTCGCGGATGCGGATGCCGTGCACCATGCCGTCACCGCTGAACCAGTGGTACTTCTCTTCGTTGACCACGCCGTATGGGTTCGGCCCGTTGCGCAGGTAACGACCGTCAAGGTCGGCCGGCAACGTTCCCGTCACGGGAAGGTCGAACTCGGTGATCTCTTCGGTGACAGGTGCGAGATTGCCGGCGAGAAACGGGTTAGCGCGTGATGTGGTCATGGATGCTCCTGGATGTGAACCGTGCGACGCTGTCGATGACGTAGTCGACGGTGGCCTCGGGTGGAAGTTTCGCAACCAAAGGGCCGTCAATCAAGAGGGTGGCAAGCCCGTGAGCCGACGACCAGAGCGCAATCGGGAGGGTCAACGGGTTGTCGTGTGCCGCGCGGTCGGGGTCGACCTTTGCGGCGAGATCGAGCAACGCGAGGAAAGCGCGGTCGGCGGCCATCCGTGTGGCCTCGTGCGTCGTGATGCCGCAGATGTCTGCCCTGAACATCACGCGGTAGTGCCCCTTGTGGTCGACCGCAAACCGAACGTAGGCGGTCATGCACGTGGTGAGAGGGTCGTCCGCCGACAAGGTGGCGGCCTCGAGCTCGTCGGCGAAACCGCTGAACCCTTCCTCGGCGATCGCCGCGAAGATTCCGGCGCGGTCACCGAAGTAGTGGTACGGCGCCTGGTGGCTGACCCCGGCGCGACGTGCCACCTCGCGCATCGACACTGCGTCGGCACCGTCGTTCGCGATGATGGCCAGAGCCCCGTCGAGCACCGCTCGACGCACATCGGGAGATGCGGCCACGGTGGTGTGTGCGGGTCGACGGGAAGCTCGGGCCATGACCGAGACTGTAGCCCAAGACTTGACAATGTCAAGCCAGATTGATAGACATTGTCAAGTATGAATGCATCACCAGTGTCCGACCAGGTCCATGCCCGCAGATGGCTGATTCTCGCCATTCTGAGCGTCAGCGTCTTTCTCGTTGTCGTCGACAACCTGATCGTGAATGTGGCGCTGCCCACGTTGCAGCGAGAGCTCGACGCCTCGACCACGGCACTGCAGTGGATCGTCGATTCGTACGCACTCGTCTTCGCCGGTCTGTTGCTGGCGGGCGGTGGCATCGGCGACCGCTACGGCCGCAAGCGGGCACTGCAGGTGGGTCTCGTGCTGTTCGCCGCGTGCAGTGGTGTCGCGGCGTTTGCCGACACGTCGAACGGCCTCATCTTCTGGCGTGGTGCGATGGGAATCGGCGCGGCGCTCGTGTTCCCTGCGACGCTCGCCATCATCACCAATCTCTTCATCGACCCCGTCGAGAGGGCGAAGGCGATCGGTCTGTGGTCTGCGGTGTCGGGAATGGCGGTCGCGTTCGGCCCTGTTGCCGGGGGATTCCTTCTCGAGCACTTCTGGTGGGGCTCGGTGTTCCTCATCAACATCCCGATCGTTGCGGTCGCCCTGTTGGTCGGCGCTCGTTTGATTCCTGATTCGCGCAACGAGAATGCGCACGCCATCGACAAGACCGGTTTCGTGCTGTCGGTGGTGGCGGTGACCGCCATCGTGTTCACCGTGATCGAGTCGCCGCACTGGGGTTGGGGGAGTCTCAAGTCGAATGCCGGTTTTGCCCTGGGTGCGCTCGCGCTCGCAGTCTTCGTCAAGGTCGAGATCGCGAAGGACGAGCCCTTGCTCGAGGTGTCGTTCTTCCGCAGTGCCCGTTTCAGTGCGGCGACGGGCAGCCTCGGCATCGCATTCTTCAGCCTCTTCGGTTTCACGTTCCTCGTCACGCAGTATTTCCAGTTCGTGCGCGGCTACGACACCCTGAGCGCAGGTCTGCACACGTTGCCGTTCGCCGTCGGGGCCGGGGTCACCGCACCGTTCGCGGCGCGTGCGGCGTTGAGGTTCGGTGCCAAGCGCATCGTTGCGTTGGGTCTGCTGAACATGTCGATCGGCTTCGTGATCGCCTCGCGCATGGATGCCTCCAGTTCGTACTGGGGCCACGTGGTGATCGGCATGGTGTTCATGGCGAACGGTCTCTCGTTGGTCACGTCGCCCGCAACCGAATCGGTGATGGGTTCGCTGCCGCGCGAGAAGGCCGGTGTCGGTTCTGCCGTGAACGACATCAGCCGTGAGGTGGGCGGCACCCTCGGTGTCGCCGTCGTCGGCTCTGTGTTCGTGAGTCTGTACGGGCCGACGCTGGCCGAGAAGTTCACCGCATTGCCCGGGCTGGTGTCGGCGCTTCCCGCGGGTGTGTTCGAACAGGCTCAGGACTCTGTCGGTGCGGCCTATTCCGTTGCACAGCAGTCGCCGCCTGCTGTGCAGCCGGCGGTGCTGAACGCGGTGAGCGAGTCGTTCATGCACGGTTTCTCTACCGCATGTCTCGTCACGGCGGGAATGGCCCTGGTCGGGTCGCTGTTCGCACTGAAATTTCTTCCGGCCCGTGCAGACGTTCAACCGGAAATGGTGACTTCGCCCTGAGGAACAGGCGGAATTGCCGACCGTTACGATGACGGTATGCCGTCATCGCACATTGCCACGAGCCTCGACGGCGCCCCCGCGCGAGACGCGTTGCTTGCGTCACTCGCGGCGCGGCTGACCGCGGCCGGTTCACCTCAGGTCACACTGGCAACAGTTCTCGTCGGCGACGACGGCCCCAGCCACACGTACGTGGCAAGCAAGCACCGCGCTGCAGAAGCACTCGGCCTCCGGTCGGTGCATGCTGCCCTGCCGGCGACCGCCACGCAGGCCCAGGTCGAGGCGCAGGTGTCGTCGCTTGCGCACGACGACACGGTGCACGGCATTCTCGTGCAACTGCCGTTGCCTGCACACCTCGACACCGAACGTGTGCTCGAGATGATCCCTGCGGAAAAAGACGTCGACGGTCTCACCACCGCATCGTTGGGCCGCCTCGTGCGCGGAGTTCCCGGGCACGTCAGCTGCACGCCGCTCGGTGTGCTGCGTCTTCTTCAGCATCACGGGGTGCCGACTGCGGGGCGTCATGCAGTCGTCGTGGGGCGCTCGACACTCGTGGGGCTTCCGTTGTCGCTGCTGTTCGCACGCAAGGGCGTCGACTGCACCGTGACCCTGGCTCATTCACAGACACGTGATCTCGCGGCGGTGTGCAGAAGTGCCGACATTCTCGTGTCGGCGACCGGCGTCGCGCGGTCTGTCACGGCCGACCATGTCGCCAAGGGGGCAGTCGTCGTCGACGTCGGCATCTCGCGCACCGAGTCGGGAATCGTGGGCGATGTCGACGCCGACAGCGTGAGATACGTGGCGTCGGCTCTCACGCCGATGCCCGGCGGCACGGGTCTCATGACAGTGGCATGCCTCATGGAGAACACGGTCAATGCGGCCGCGATGCAGGGGGTCGGGGTGTGAGAAAGCAGCTTCTTGCGGTTCTCGTTCTGACCACGGGGCTGCTGGCCCCGGCGACCACGGCACCTGTGCGGGCAGAACCCGTGGTGCCCGAGGCTGTCGCACGCAAGATGGTGACGAGTTCGCCCCAGACCGCCGGCCCGACCGGGCAGTTGTCGTGGGGTCTCGACCGGATCGACCAACGGGGCCCGGTCTCGGGCAGTCGCACCTACAACTATGCGAACACCGGTTTCGGCGTGAACATCTACGTGCTCGACTCGGGCGTCAACGCGTCACACCCCGAATTCGGTTCGCGTGTGGCCGACGGGTGGAGCTACCGCGCAAACAGCACGGCTCTCAACAGTTACAAGAATGCCCTGCAGAACTACCAGAACAATCCGAACACCGGTATCGAACCGTGCACGGATGTTGACCCCAGTGATCCCGCATACCCGACGTATGCACAGAATCCCACCACTTTCGACAACCCTGCGAGCGTCGTCGTGGGCGACAAAGGAAAGTTCGACAACGACGGTCACGGCACACACGTGGCCGGAATCGCGGCCGGCGACAAGACAGGGGTCGCAAAAGAGGCAACCATCATTCCCGTGCGCGCACTCGACTCCTGCGGCAACGGCACCACCACGATGATTGTCCAGGGGCTCGAGTGGATTCTTGCCGATCACGATGCGGGTGAACGAGCAGTACTCAACCTCAGCGTGGGTTTCGGTTCGGTGGTGAGCGAAGTTGATGATGCCATCACTGCGATCTTGAACGAAGGGGTTCTGGTTGTTGCGGCTGCCGGCAATGACGGGGGATCAGCGTGCAATTCGACTCCTGCATCGACGTACGGAACGTATTCGGTCGCATCATCGACAGTCTCCGATGTGGAAAGTGCGTTCTCGAATTTCGGCCAGTGCATCGATTTGTTCGCGCCAGGAAGCCAGATCGAGTCGGCGTACCCGTTCCTCGGCGGCGTCACCAACACCTACGCCATCTTTAACGGCACCTCGATGGCGACACCGTTTGTGTCCGGCGCATTGGCCCGCTATCTGCAGCTCACCGTTTCTCCTCCGACGAGTCTTCTCACGGGTTTCATCCGGGGTTGGACATGGCTCAGTTCCAACGTGACACCGAATGCCATCAGTTTCGTGAACGGAAGTCCGTCCAGTCAGTCTCCCAATCGTCTCCTCTATGTCCCGTCTGCGCCGTCGCAGGTGTCGCAGTTGACCGCGACTCCGGCGCCGCTGGCTGCCGTGGTGTCGTGGCAGGGGGTTGTCCCGGGAGCAACGTACTCAGTCTCGGCGTCGCCTGGCACCTCGACATGTTCGGTTGTCGCCGGCACCACGTGCACCCTCACGGGGCTGGTTGCCGGCACCACCTACACGGTCTCGGTCACGGGCTCGAATCCCGACGGGGTGGGCCCGACGGCCGTCACCACCGTCGTTGCGGGTGCACCACCGGCGGCTCCGGTCTCCACGTCGGTCAGCGGCACCAAGAACTCGGTCACATTGAGTTGGCCGGCATCAACCACCGGCAACGTGAGTTACGTGGTGTCGTCGTCACCGGCGACAGCAGGGTGCACCACAACGTCGACTTCGTGCGTGGTGACGAACCTTCGTTACGGCGTCAACTACACCTTCTCCATCAGTGCAGTGTCCCCGACAGGTGTGGTGTCAGACAAGCCGACCGTGTTCCAGGTGCGCCCCGGCTTTGTCGTTCGCAAGTCGACGGTGGCGAAGGGGTCGCGCACCTCTCTCACCGGCCTCATTTCCCCGAGATCGAGCGGGAAGAAGACGTGGGCAGAAACCGGTACGTGTTCCATCTCGTCGGGTCGCCTGGTGGCCCCCAAGCGCGCGACCACGTGCAACGTGGTACTCAAGGTGGCCAAGTCGGGCAGTTATCCCGCCATGACCACCACGTTGAAGGTCACAGTCAAGTAGACGGGGCTCCCGGGGCCGGAACCCAGGTCGGTGGGGAATGCGGGCTGCACGATTGTGGTTGACCTCTAGGCGCCGGACGTGGCCGCAGATCGCCCCGTGATCCCCGGTGTCCGCTCACACGACAGAGAAACGGAAAAACCCGCAATGGCAACTCTCACACTCACAGAAGAGAACTTCGAGGAGACCGTTCTCGCAGAGGGCATCACGATCGTCGACTTCTGGGCCGACTGGTGCGGGCCCTGCAAGATGTTCGCACCCGTGTTCGAGAAGTCGTCCGAGGCGCATCCCACCGTGCGGTACGCAAAGGTCGACACCGAGGCCGAGCAGGGCCTTGCCGCCGCACTGCAGATCCGTTCGATTCCCACCATCATGATCTTCCGCGACGGAATCCTGTTGTTCAACCAGGCCGGCGCACTGCCCGAGCACTCACTCGAGCAGATCGTGACCACCGCAGAGTCGCTCGACATGGACGAGGTGCGTCGTGAGATAGCCGAGGCCGAGGCGGCTGGCACGAACGAATAATCGTTCTACACTCACCCCGTGGCGAGGCTCGGGGGAGTTCTGTCGAGGAGACGCATCGCGTGTCTGGGTACTGCGTTGCTGTTGCTCGTGCCCGTCGTGCCGCGCGCGGGTGCCGCATCGGTGAACCGGCCCGCAACCTCGCAGCGCATCGCGGTGGGTGATGCGCACTCGTGCGCCATCGCGTCGAACGACGTGGTGTGGTGCTGGGGCGACAACACCTACGGCCAGCTCGGGTCGAGCACCCACGCAGGTCTAGCCAACAGCAGGTCGACGACACCCGTGCAGGCCGCAGCCCTGCCCGGTGGTCGGGTGGCGCGGGCGATCACGTCGGGGAAGCGGCACGTGTGCGTGCTGGCGAATGATGCGACCGTGTGGTGCTGGGGTGAAAACGGTTTCGGGCAGGCAGGCCAGAGTTCACTGACGAATCAAGCCGACCCAGCGCAAGTCACGCTGTCTGCCGGGGCACGACTGGTGGTGGCCGGCGGCAACTCGACATGTGCGGTGCTCACCACCAACGACGTGATGTGCTGGGGGCGCAACAACCGTGGTCAACTGGGCAACGGCACAACCAGTGTCGGTGCGAATGCGACCCCGGCTGCGGTGTTCGTCTCCGGGTCGTCTCCGGTGGTCGAGTCGCTCGACCTCGGTGCGATCCACGCGTGTGCGGTCAGCACCGTGGGCGAGGCGTGGTGCTGGGGCGCATTCGACGACGGCCGTCTCGGTATCAACGTCGCATCAGACGTGCACACCCCGCAGAAACTCACCTCGCTCACGGGCGGCCAGGTTGTCGACATCTCCGCGGGCACCGACCACACGTGCGCACGTGTCGGTGCATCGATGCAGTGTTTCGGGGCAAACGGGTTCGGCCAGCTCGGGGCCGACCCGGCAACGCTGGCGACCAGTTCGGCTCCGCGCACCGTTGCGTTGTCGGCGTCTGCCGAGTCGGTGGCGACGGGAACCGAGGTGTCGTGCGCGGTCGTGGCCGCCGGAGTACTCGAATGTCTCGGGGCCGACGCATCGGGTCAACTGGCGAGCGGCACCACCCAGAGTCACCGCCACACTGCGGCCGCAGTCACCGGTATTTCGGGTGTCGTTGTCGACGTGGCGATGGGTGACCAGCACTCGTGCGCACTTCTCGCAACCGGTGCCGTCAGGTGCTGGGGCGTGAACGCATCGGGTCAACTCGGTGACGGTTCGCGTCTGACCCGCACCTCGGCGGTGGCGGTGGCGGCACTCGATGCATCTCCCACGACAACCACGACAACCACGACGACATCCACCACATCGACCACGTTGCCGCCCGGCAACGCCGTTGTGCCACCGGGCACCGTCGCGGGCCAGATACCGGTGCCAGGGGTGCAGAAGATCGCCTACCTCACCGTGAAGAGGGGTCGCTATCTCACTGCGAGGGCAATCGCGGCGCACGTGTCTCTGGCAATCCCGAAGACCTCGCGCGGCACCATGCGCATGTCGATCGTGCGCGGGGCACGGTCGTGTTCGTTCGTGGGTGCACGCGTCAGGGGAGTGCGCACGGGAACCTGCACCGTGCTGGTCACGCTGATCCCGAAGCGCGGGAAACGCACGCTCCGCACGGCGACAATCGTGGTGTCGTAATGGGTCTCCCTCGCGTGTGCGTGCGTGCGCGCGCATCGCGCGTACGCGCGCCCGGCCTGTCAAGTCTTTCTTTTTTCCTTTCTGCACAAGGGTCTGACGGGTGTCATCGGGGTCACTCTGCAACAGGCATGGTTTACAAACTGCCGCCATGAAGAAAACACCCGCCTCTCCCGCCCTGCCTCTCGTCATCGTCGAGTCGCCGAACAAACTGAAGTCGATCTCGAAGATTCTCGGCGAGAACTTCAACGTCAAGGCCTCGTACGGCCACTTCGCCGACATCCCGGCGAAGCGCAACGCGATCGATGTCGACAACGGCTTCGCCGCAACCTACGAACTGTCGTCGAAGGGCCGCGAGGTCATCGAGGACCTGCGCCGCGAGTTGCGGTCGGCGAGCGAGTTGATCCTCGCGACAGACGACGACCGGGAGGGCGAGATGATCGCGGCGTTGCTGGTCGAGTTCCTGCAGCCGACGGTTCCGGTGTCACGCATCACCTTCCGTGCGATCACCAAGATCGAGGTGCTCAAGGCACTCGACGAACGTCGCGAGGTGAGCCCGACCATGGTCGAGGCCGCCCGCACCCGTCGCTATCTCGACTATCTCTACGGCTTCGTCGTCTCGCCGGTGCTGTGGAGCAACGTGAGACAGAACCTCGGCATCGGCCGGGTGAAGGGCCCCGCCCTGCGGTTGTTGGTCGAACGCGAAGAGGCACGACTTGCGTTCGTGCAGACCGGGTACTGCGGAATCACCGCGAACCTGTCAGCGGCGTTTCCTCTCGAGACCGAACTGCGCAGCATCGACGGCACACCCGTGGCACGGTCGAACGACATCGACGATGCAGGCGTCGTGGCGCCACCCGCGGAGTTGCTGCTGGTGCCCGAGGCCCGGGCCATCGAGGCCGCCCTCACCGGCACGAGCCTCACCGTTGTCGACGTGAAACAGACGAAGTACACCCGCAAGCCGCCGCGTCCGTACACCACGACAGACCTGCTCTCCGACATTCTCACCCGTACCTCGATCGGTGCCGGGGCCGCGCAGGCCATCATGAACCAGCTCTACGAGAAGTCGTTGATCTCGTATCCGCGAACCGACAGCCCGAGCCTCAGCCGCACCACCACCGAGTCGGCACGTCTGGTGGCAACCGAGATGTTCGGTGCGGCCAGCGTTCCCGAGAAGCCGAACCTTTATTTCCCCAAGCGCAAGACTGCCCAGGAGGCGCACGAGGCAATCCGGCCGGCGAGGATGACCGACCGGGCACCGAAGGGGCTCACGCCGCAGCAGTCGATGGTGTACGACCTGGTGTGGCGCCGCACGGTTGCCTCGCAGATGATCAACGCGACCGGCACCACCACGTCGGTCACGTTCGAGGGGGTCACCCATGACCCCGACCGCGTGTGTCAGTTCGCCGCATCGGGCACCACCATCGAAGAGCCGGGGTACATGCGCATCATGTCGAACATCGACGAACTCGTGCCGACGCCGCTTGCAGCACTGACGGTCGGAGAGGTGTTCGGCATCTCGGGCATCGAGGTGACCGAGCACACCACCAAGCCTCCGGCACGGTTCACGATTCCGACCCTCATCCGTGCCCTCGAGGAACGCGAGATCGGCCGGCCCTCCACCTATGCACCCATCATCGACGAACTGCGTCGTGAGTACGTGTGGTCGAAAGACGGCGACAGGGCGTTGATCCCCACTCTGACCGCAGTTGCCGTGCACGGGTTCATGGCGACGTGCTTCCCCGCGTTGATCGACGACGAATTCACCCGCGACATGGAACTCCGGCTGAACGCGATCGTCGACGGTGAGACGACTCTTGTCGACGTGTTGGGAGAGTTCCACACCGACGGCAGCGGAGACTGGCCGGGCCTGCTGACGGCCGTTGCGAACGTGAAGGCCACCTACGACCCGCGGGAGAACCCGGTGCGTGTCATCGGCATGCACCCCGAATCGGGCGAGCCGATCGTGCTGAAACCAGGTCGCTCGTTCGGCAAGGCGGTCACCGCCCGCGGCAAGCGACACACGAGAACATCAGGATCGCCCTACATCACCTGTGCCGGCCGCAATGTCGGGGTGCCCGACCACACCGAACTGTCCGAACTCACCGTCGACTTCGCGATGAAACTGTTCGATGCACCGAAGATCGACCGGGTGCTGGGCGAGCACGAGGGCTCGGTGGTCGAGTTGAAGTCGGGTCCGCACGGCCCGTACGTGAAGGTGGGCAAGCGCAACGTGTCGCTGCCGTCGTCGCTCGACGCAGAGACGGTGACCCTCGCCGACGTGGTCGGTTTGTTGGCCTACCCCAAGGTGCTCGGTCTCGACGGCGAGACCGAGGTGGTGCTGAAGCGCGGCCGGTACGGCTACTACGTCGACAGGGCGGGCGACACGAGGCCGCTCGGGCCCGATGCCGACCCGACGGTTTTCACACTGGCGGCGGCTCTCGAGCTGCTCGCGCAGCCCAAAAAGCGCCGGGGCAAGCGATAGCGTCACCGCCGTGGAGACTCATCACACCCCCTCATCCCGTGAGCGGATCATCGCCGCCGCGCGTTTCGAAGTCGAGACCAAGGGAATCCTCGGTCTGCGCGTGCAGGACGTCGCACAGAACGCCAAGGTGTCGGTACCGCTCATCTACAAGTACTTCGTCGACCGTGACGGCCTGCTCGCAGAGGTGCTCGGCGAGATGTTCGAGGAGTTCGTGCTCGAACAACTCGATGCGTCCGAGGCCTATCTCGACGCCCTCGAGTCACCCACCGTCGATGACCTGCTCGCAGTGCTCGCACTCCCGCAGCAGGACTTCCGCCGGCCGCGACGCTGGCAGCGAGTGCAGATCCTCGCCGCATCTGTCGAGATCCCCGCGTTGCGCACACGACTCAGCCTCGTGCAGAACATCCTGCAGGAGCGCATGGTCGCGTTCATGGGCAACGCTGTGCGCCGTATCACCGGTGCCGAGCCGCAGCTCTCGGCCGAGGCACTCGCGATGCTGGTGCAGACCTACAGTCTCGGTTTCGTGTTGAACGACCTCCTCGAAGAGGGTGGTGGCGGCGTCACCGACGAGCAGTTCTCCTCGCTCATGCGGGCGATGCTGTGCGGCGCAATGGGTGTCGCCAACACGTCGGCGATGGACTGACCCCGTGGAAGTCGAGATGGTGGTCGAGATCCCGCAGGGGTCCCGCAACAAGTACGAGATGGACCACGAGACCGGGGCGATCTGGCTCGACCGGACTCTGTTCACCGCCACTCAGTACCCACTCGACTACGGGTTCTTCCCGGGCACGCACGGCGAAGACGGCGACCCGCTCGACGCCCTCGTGTGGCTGAGCCAGCCCACCTTCCCGGGTTGTCACGTGTGGGTGCGACCGGTCGCGGTGTTCTGGATGGCCGACGAGAAGGGCCCCGACGCGAAGGTGCTGTGCGTGTCATCGCACGACCCGCGCTTCTCGCAATATGTCGACATCGCCGATCTGCCCGAGCACCTGCTCGACGAGGTGGGCAACTTCTTCGAGGTCTACAAACTTCTCGAACCCAACAAGGACACGACCGTCAAGGGATGGGAAGGTCGCGAGGCCGCGGAGAACGAGATCTCGGCCGCTCTCGAGCGCTACAAGCACCTGCCGCACTAGGCGGTCACCGCATGCGCAGCACCTTGTGCGGCGTCACCACACCGAAACCCGCAGAGTTCGCCGCACGCACGCGAACTGCGTAGGTGCCTTTCTTCAGACCGAACACGCGCACGCCACCTGATGAAACTGTGACGACCTTCGCAACGATTTTCTTGTTCTGGTAGAACAGCACCTCGTGCGACGAGGCCACCGCGTTCGACGCCGGAGTCCACAACACCACCGCGTGCGCACCGTTCTGGGCGACCGTCAACTTTGTCGGCGCGTCGGGCACCACGTTGTCGAGGGTTGCTGACTGTGACTTCGTGTAGGTGCCGGTGTTCTTCAGCGGGATGATCGTGTTCGACCGTGCGGAGAACGGCCCCACCCCGACCCCGTTCATCGCCGCCACCGTGAAGTAGTGGCTCGATCCTGCACGCAGATTGGTGATCGTGTGCACTGTGTCGGCGTCGACGACGACCTGGGTCAGCAGCTTGCCGGCGCGGTAGACGCGCACGACGTGGCCGGTGACCGGGCTGCCTCCGTTTGCCGCAGCAGTCCACTCGAGCCACGACGACATTGCCCCCGCCAGCGCAACGGGGGTACCGGTGACTCCGGGTACCGACGGCGCAGATTCGGTGCCCGACCCGGGAGGCAGTGTTGTCGAACCGGGCACGGTCGTGCCGCTGCCGCTTCCGGAGGGCACCGCGGTCGGGCTCGCGTATGCCAGCTTGTTCGGCGACAGGGTGCCGGGGTTCGACACCTGGTTGCTCGTTGCCGCCGACACGATGGCCGACATCACGCTGCTCGGTGATGCCGCCGGCACAGCCGACAGGTAGCGGGCGGCGATGCCAGCGACATGGGGTGACGCCATCGAGGTGCCCGAGAGAACCTGCGTGGCGCCCGTGCCCGTGTGCCACGCCGACTTGATTCCCGAGCCGGGGGCGAACAGGTCGAGACACGCCCCGAAGTTCGAGTACGTCGCGCGTGCATCGGTGTTCGTCGTTGCGCCGACGGTGAGAGCCGACACCTTGTTGCTGGCGGGAGACGCGGTGCAGGCATCGACGTTCGAGTTGCCGGCGGCGACAACGACAGTGATGCCGTCGGCGAACGCACGGTCGATCGCGGAGTTCAGCGAGTCACTCTTGGTGGTGCCGAGACTCAGGTTCATCACTGCAGGGGCGGTGGTGTGGTGGTTGATTGCCCAGTCGATGCCGGCGATCACGCCCGAGACACTGCCCGACCCGTTGCAGTCGAGCACGCGCACGGCGACGAGAGTTGCTGCCGGCGCCACACCGAGCGACGAGCCCGCGATCGTGCCGGCAACATGGGTTCCGTGGCCGTTGCAGTCAGAGCCGGTGCCGCCGAAGGCATCGAAATACGACCCCGAGACGCGACCGCCGAACTGCGTGTGGCCCGCGAGGATTCCCGTGTCGACGACATAGGCCGTTACGCCCGACCCGTTCGTGGCGTACTCGTACTGGCCGTCGAGCGGCAGTGTCGTCTCGTCGATACGGTCGAGACCCCACATGTCGGCGCTCGGTGTCGGCAGAACCACCTGCGTTTTCACGCCCTTGTCTTCCTCGACCCAGAGCACATTCGTGCTCTTGCGCAGCAACGCCGCCTGGGCGGGGCTCATGTCGGCGATGGCACCGTTGAACACCTTGCTCAGTTTCTGTTTGGTGGTGCCCTTGCGGTCGTTGATCTCTTTGTCTTTGTCGGCTTCGCTCACGTTGTCCGCATAACGGATGATGTAGCGCTTGGTACCCGCCACGGGTGAGTTGCCGGGCGCGAACACCGGGGCAATGGTGGTGGTCGTGGTCGAGGTCGTCGTCGCCGCCGAGACCGACACGGGCAGGCCACCTGACAGCCCGACCGACACCATGGTGACGCCGATGACGGCGCGGGTGCGGGAGATGAGACCAGAAGTCATGTGAGCCCTCCGAAGAAATACTTGGCGCCAAGTATGTCCGTCTCTGTTCGGTGGTGGAGGGCGGGGAACCGGGCCTGTGACCGAAACACGCTAGTTATTAGTCATAACACTATTCTGTATAACTTCTAACGCTTCCTGGAAAGATTATCGTTAGAACGATGTTCCAAAAAGATTTACGGAAGAGTTTTCCTGCGCGCGGCATCGTTGGCGTGGTGGTCTTCCTTGC
>CAYRUT010000004.1:0-70493 GCA_964427545.1 uncultured Bifidobacterium sp.
GCGGCCGCATGCCGGTCGCTTCTCGGGCCATCTCGGCTAGTCGGGGTGTTCGTCTCCGAGAACATTCATGACCGCGGCGATCTGTTGCGGTGTGGGCGGTTCTCCCGGGCCACTCAAGGTCATCTCACCGAGACGGACCGACCAGCCGATACCTGCAGGTCGTCTCGTGCTGACGACAATGTCCGGGTTGATCGAACTGGGTGACACCGATCTCGAAAAAGTCGCCGAGAACAGAGTTGGGTTCATCATCGGTTCGACCGCCATGCGGTTGACACTCGCCAGCCACGGTTGACCGGAGACGTCACGTCGTTCCGTCAGTGAGGCCGCAAATGCCTGCCGCACCTTCAGAATCTGCTCGAGAGTGGCCCCGTTCTCCTGGGCCTGCTTCACCGAAACGACCTCGTCGACGTGTGATGTCTCGTACCTGGCCCGCTTCCCTTCACGCACGGGTGGCTTCACGAGCCCGAGACTGCAGTAGTAACGCACATTTCGTGGCGTCACAACCGACGATGTCCGGCCGTCGGCCACGCTGACCCCGCGTTCGGCCAGAACGCGGTTCACCTCTGCACACAGTTCGTCGATGTTCACCGGGCGACCACCCTCACCGATTCGACTGGGCCGCTGCAAGAGCGTCTGCATACTGCGCCGTCTTTTCCGACTCGAGCGCCATCAGCATGATCTCGTCGAGGTCGAACGACTCGGCGGTGAGAAGATCTGCCACCACTCGTGCTGCGCGGTCGGCAGGAAAACGGAAGATGCCGGTGGAAATGGCCGGGATCGCAATCGTGCGGGCGCCCACCGACTCGGCCAGACGAAGAGCCGAACGGTACGCAGAGGCCAGTTCGACATCGCACTCGGCCGCCCGAGCCCCGGAGAACACGGGCCCGACCGCGTGGATGATGTGGCGAGTTCCGTGCTTCTCGAGGTCGAACGCGGGGGTGATGACCGCAGACCCCGTGTCACAGCGCCCGTGCTTGTCGCACGCCGCCTGCAGCCTTGCCTTCCCTGCCCCCGCGAAGATGGCGCCGCAGACACCGCCGCCGGCCCCCAGGCCGGGATTTGCGGCGTTCACGATGATGTCTGTGCCGATGGTGACGATGTCACCGGTGACGCACGTGATCTTCGGCCGCGTTGACTTCGTCGAGCTCTCCTTCTTTCCGGTGCCACGGTTGAACAGCGCCATCACAGAACCTCCTCGAGAACCGATTCCTCGATGATCTCGTACTCGACGGTCACCTGGACCTCGGTGTCGTACGTCTTGAGTTTCTCCTCGTCGAAGTCCCACGAGTCGAGAAACGACGACGCATGAACAGAGCGGGAAATCGACGTCAACCATGACCTGTTGATCGAGGGTTCGACCTCGGTCAACGGTCGGTAGACGGTCTTCAGCTGCGGCGGCCCGACGTTGATCGACACCAGGCGGCCGAGACGCCCGCCGACACCTGCGGCGATACCGGCAGCGTTGGTCTTTGCCACCCCGGCGGCGGCACCGAGAAGTTCGGGCGTCACCTTGGGAAGCGTGTCGAACCCGAAGGTGGGGGTGGTGAACGAAAGGTCGCACGACAGCAACACCGCGATGACCTCGCCGACGCGGGCCGGCACGAACGTGACCTCGATGTTGTCAGTGACGGTGTGTTCGGTCTCGGTGCGCAGCATCTTCGACACCTCTTCTGACGACTCGCGGGGCAACGAGTTGCCGAGCTCGGCAGTGTCGCCGAGTGCGGCGGCCAACTTCGAGCGGGCCTCCTGGAACATGCGCCAGGCTTCCTCGCGGTTCGGGGCCTTCACGTCGATGATCACCGTCGTGCGACCCGAGGTTGCTGGCTGCTGGCGCACCGCGATGCCCGACACCTGAATGGTGGGCCGGGCCGTGCCGGTGGGGGCTGTGGGGGTTTCTGTGTATGTGTTCATGGGTTTCTCCTTTGTTGTCAGTAATTACTGTTACTACGAGCATTCTGGCGTGTAACGAGGCGGTTCGCAACCTGACACCCAGGAAATTTTCCGGAGGGCCCGGCGGTGCGGCCGCCCCCGCTCACAACAGGTGCAGGTACGAATGGCCACGCCGATGAACCCCCCGAGCGAAGCCCCAGTGTTTATCCTGAATCCACTGCCCTATGAGTTCCAGCCCCGATGCACTCGAGTTTCAGCATCTCCAGAACGTCTACAGAGACACGTGTGATGCCTTCGAGCGCGGAGAGCTGACCTCTGCACAGGCCCGCGAACTGATCATCGGGCTGCGCCACGTCGACCGCTTCGGTGTCGAGTGGAAGGTCGACATCACCCGGTCGGGCCAGAAGGCGCGGTTCATCCGCGTCTCGGCCGACGGTCACGCGGGCAGTGACCCACGAAGAGATGTGTCGGCAGACGGCCTTGCGGGTCTCAACAGCAAGTACCAGGACATCTGTGCGGCATTCGACCGCGGGGAACTGTCGTCTGAAGCGGCTCGTGACCAGGTTCTGGCCCTTCGCTACACCGACTCGCGTGGTCGAACCTGGATGATCGACAGCAAACGTTCGGGCCGCAACGCCGCCTTCGTCGAGGAACCAGACACCACGCCGCGGCCGACGTCGCGTCAGCAGTCGACTTCAGTCGAACGCGACGGGTACGACACGGAACAGAGCCGTCGCACCGCGATTCTCGACCGCCAGGACACCGGCTACTACGACGACTTCGACGATCGTGAGGTCGAGTACCCGGCGGCACGGCCCCCGTTGGTGCGGTCACGCGAGATCGCGTTTGTCGCCACCATCCTGGTCGGCGGCCTTGCGTTGATCCTGCGGCCGACCGGTGAGCCCTCGACCCCTGACACGTCGGCGCCCGCGGTGCCGACCACGTTCGCGCCGATTCCGACCATCAACGAGAACCCCGGGAAGACGTACCCGTTGCTCACGTCGTACGGTGACCGCGCATCGATTCCTTTCGAGACCGAGATCGAGTTCGGTCGGTCAGTGCAGAACAGACCGCTCACGTTCATCCGTCGTGGAAACCCGAACGGCGTGCGCGTGGTGGTGGTCGGTGTCATCCACGGTGACGAGGCAGCAGGCCTGGCGGTGATCGACCTGCTGAAGAAAGCGTCACTGCCGTCAACCATCGACATGTGGATCCTGCCGATGCTCAACCCGGACGGCTACCTGTTGAAGACACGTCAGAACGCCAACAAGGTCGACCTCAACCGCAACTTCCCCGTCAACTGGAAGCCGATCGGCGAGAAGGGATTCTGGCAGTGGTCCGGACTCGCACCCGCAACCGAGCCGGAGACCGCAGCGATGCTGCGGTTCGGCAATGTCGTGCAGCCCGAGTTCTCGGTCTGGTACCACCAGGACTACTTCCGCATCAGCCCCGGCACGGGCCGTGAGGGCCAGATCAGGAAGCGCTACGCCGAACTGGTCGACCTGCCGCTTCTCCGGATCACCGGCGGCAGCTACAGCGGAACCGCGGCGATGTGGTCGGAGACCATGAACAAGAACGACAGCATGAGCCTCACGGTCGAGTTCGGCAAGGGGCTGCGCGAGGGTGAAGCCGAGGCCAACGCGTCGGCAGTCATCACGGTCGTGAACGAGTTCTTCGCCGAGTGACGCCCTAGGGCATGCGCCTGTCGCGCTGGCACTTCTTTGTGCGTTTTGGTCCGTCTTCGTAGCAGTGCATGTCGGTGTACTTCACGTCGAAGTACTGCATCCAGTCGTACAACGCGTCGGCCGGCACGGGCATCGGGCACACATCGCGTTCGTCTGCCTTGCACGGTCTGCCGAGAGTGTGGGCAACGACACGCGAGATGTACCACTGCAACGCCACAACCCCGCGGATGTTCGGGTGGATACCGTCTCTCCTGAACCAGTTGGTACGGCCCTTCGTGAACGATTTCCAGTCTGCGACTGACATGTTCGACGACTGTTGAGTGTCAGCCACCCGCCTGATGATCTCGTTGACGGCCTTCGGGGTCCACGGTCCGTTGCGGGTCGACTTGGTTGCCCAGCTGAAATCGCGCAGGGTCAAGACGACGAGTCGTGAGCCTCTCTGTTCGGTGAGTCTCTGTATCTTCAGCAGCTCAGGCTTGACGTCGTTGCCGATGTTGTGCGTTCCGGCCATCACCACCACGACATCGAACGAACCCTTTGCCGACCTGACAGCCTCGTACGAAGTGGTCGGTCGGCGGTTCTCGCGGCCGTAACACGAGTTCCCGCCGAGCGCCCGGCACGATTCGACATCGACGACATACGTCGCGCCGGTGAGAAGCCGTGTTCCGTCACGGAACCAACGCATCGGCGCCATCGTGGAGTCGCCGACGAGAAGTACCCGCGGCAGAACCGCGGGCGCGGTCGTGTCGTCGACGGTGGTTGACGGTGTGGAGTCGTCCGTTCCCTCGGCCAATGTGACCCGTGGGTCGGCAACAGACACCACGGACACCGCGCCCACGAGGGCAAAGACCACCGACAGTCGCGCGAGGGCCGTCCGCATGCGGGTCGGGAACGGCAGTCGAGGCATCAAATCAGGTTATTCCTCGCCGGTCTCGACCCCAAAGCCCGGACAGCCACGCGGGCCGACGGCCGTGCGGGCGACCGACCTACCGGCGGACGGTCTTGATCAGAACGACCTTGGTGATCGCTTTGCCACGCCGCGGAGTCACGGTGATGCTGATCTTGCACGAACCTGCCTTCAATGACCGGACACCACCGGTCGAGGTCGTGCAGAACCTCGATGACGACGGGTTCACACGAACCGTGACACGCGATGTCGACGCCACGGTCATCTTCGCGAGTTTTGCGAGGGACACCCGGGACTTCACCGCGCCCACCTTGATGGTCGTGATCGTCACCGGAACGGGTGCCGGCTTCCAGTTCACAACCGGCGGAGTCCATGTGGTTGGGGCAGTCGATGGCGGATTGTTGATGGAGCCGGGCGGCACCGTGTTGGGCGGCAGAGTCGGGTTCGAAGGCGGAGTCGGGTTCGGCGGAGTCGGCGGTGCGACATACGGCCCGAGCATCTCTGATGAAGAATTTCCGCTGACACCGCGGTAGTAGTCCCAGGCGCCGTTGAGGTCGCCCGGCTCGAGCTGGTCGGGTGACACCCGCAGAAAATGCGTGCCGGTGGGATTGCTGATCCAGCCCTGCATACGACCGGCGGGCGCGCTGTCGAGTTCGACCATGCGGTCGTTCGCAAAGAGTTTCACCAAACGCCGGCCTGAATCGCCCCTCCGGTCTGTCAGGTCGGATGTCCAACCCATGACCACCCATGAACAATCATCAGCGATTGCGTTGAGACCGAAGGCGAATCCGACACTACGGGCGTAGGCGTTGTCGAACTCGACCGCGGTTCCGTCGTCGATGCACTTGATGGTTCCGTCTCCCCACACACGGGCGAGCGCCGAGCCGTCGGCGCTGACGATCATGTCCAGCCAGTGGGGGTTGGTAGAGCCAAAACTGAGCACGGCGAAATCACCCGTCGAGTCGTAGTCGCGGTACTCGATAGGCGCCGACTCGGTCTCCTGCACACTCACGATGATGTGCGAGCCCCTGAACGCCAGCAGTCGCATCACCGTCGTGGCGGGAAACGAGTCGAGGATTCTCGTGGTCGCGAAATTCGTGCCACCCTGCCAACCGAGCCTCACCGGGTTCACGCCGGACGGCAGGTTGACAGACCACGCCACTTCGGTTCCGTCGCCGTTCAATCGGTACTGGGAATTCATCAGGAACATCTCGCCGAACGGGCGGATGTCGGGGCCGACCTCGGTGAGTGCGGCCGTCGACCTGTTGTAGACGAAGTAGTTCTCGCGGGTGTCGCCGTCGCCCTGCAGAAGACCGGCACCTGCCGGGAACTGGTACCCGATGAATGCCGAGCCATCGGCGGCGATTGCCTCGACGTCGAGTTGTGACGGCGATGTCTGCACCAGGTTCAGTTTCTCGATCACGAGTGAGTTCGCGGGAATGTACCCGATCGAGTCATAACCGTTCGTGCTCTTCATGCCGGTCGCCCGCGAGTTCATGAAGATGGAGCCGTCGTCGGCCATCGCGTAGTAATCCGAATTCTCCCCACGGTCGCTGTAACCCGCAGGGTTCGGGTACACGATGCGCCCGTTCCCGGTCGTGCGCATCTGCACGCGCGACGCAATGAGGCTTCCGTCGTCGCCCGACAGCACGACAAGCTCCTCGGAGTAACGGGGCGTTCCCGTTCGCTCGACTGACAGAGTCACGGATGTTCCGGCTGCTCCCGCGGCCAGTGTGACAGTCGACGGTACCGACAGCGCAGACGGGGTGTTCACGGAGAACACGGTGGGCTCGGCAGACGAGACAACACGGGAAACCGTGATGGTCCCTGTCGTCGACGACGAAAGGTCGATGTTGGTCGACGCGACCTTCGAGAGCAACGTCGGCGAACCGTCGAGCCCTGCGATGGTCATGTGGAAACCGACCTCCTTCGGGGAAGCCACCTGGAGCACTGTCTCGGTCTGCGAAGGGCGCAGGAGATACGCATAGAGGTGCGGAGTGAACGTGAACGCGGCGGTGCTGCAGACGTTCGAGGCCAGCTTGGTGCACGGCACTTCGGTTCGTTTCATCGAGTAGTTCCGGTCGATGACCTGGATGTTCAGCGTCGAGGAGTCCCACATGTCGGTGCGGACACTTGTGGGGGTGTAGATCGACACGACTGCATCCCCGGAGTGCGGGGGGATACGGATCGTGTTGGGGGCATCAGACCTGAAAGTTCCGCTGAGAGATCTTGCTGCGGGCAGATTCTCGCCGAGGAGAGTGGCGCTCGCCGACACGAGACCGTTGCCCGACATGTTGTCGAGACCGCTTGCATACCAGTCAGACGCCTTGATGCGGTCCTGCACGGGGTTCGACATCGATGCTGCGACCACCCCGATGGCGCACCCCGCACCGATGTCGCAGGTTGTTCCCGATGGTGCTTCGTTGGGGTGCTGCTGGGCCAGCAACGCGGCGATGCCCGCGACGTACGGCGCCGCCATCGAGGTTCCGGCCTTCACGGTTCCGCCACCTGCAATCTGCACGGCAGTGGTTTGTGCGGCGATGATGCCCGACCCGGGAGCAAGAAAATCGATGCCCGCACGCCCGTCTCCCGTCGGGCCGACACTGGAGAAGAACGCCTGGTACGCGCCGTACTTCGACACGCTCGCGGCGCCGATCGTCGTTGCGAACTCGGCGACACCGGGCGAGCCGATGGTGCGGGGGGCGTCGCCGTCGTTGCCGGCGGCGACTGCCACGAACAGGCCCGCCGCCACCATTCGGTTGACTGCGATGCTCTTGCTGTCCTGACCGTTCTGACCCGTGCCGCTCGACCCGAGTGACATGTTGACTGCGTCGATTCCGTACGTGGCCTTGTTGGCAATGATCCAGTTGATTGCGTTGAGAATCTCGGAATCAGTCGTTTCCTCTGCGCAGTTGAACACCCTGACATCGATGATCTTGGCACCCGGTGCGACTCCCCTCATGTTCGACGGGGTGAAGTTGCCGGGCTTGCCGGCGATGATCGAGGCAACATGCGTGCCGTGTCCGCTCGGGTCGAGAAACCCTCTGTCTGTGCAGGACCCCGTCGGCGTGCTGAAGTCCTGACGATGTATCACCTGACCCGCGAGACCCGACGCATTCGAGTCGACCCCGGTGTCCATCACCACCACAACCGAACCCGTGCCGTCGATTCCGAGTTGTTGCTGCGTCGACACGAGTCGCGAGTCGGTGTCAGGAATCGTGACTTCTGCATCCCACAACCCGGCAGGTTGGACCATCGGGCGCACAGGGTCGCGTTGCAGACTGGTGGGGTCGGTCGGCAGCCTGACCGTTGCATCGAGGTCGACGACCGCGGCGCCCGAGTCGGCCAGGTCGAGAATGGTCTCGTGTGAGAGTCGCCCCGCATACGTCGATTCGCCGATCGACCTCATCTGGTCGAGAATCTCGCGGACGCGAGAGTTGTCACGCGCGGAGTCGTCGGCCGTGACCACCACCTTGGCCGTCGACGAGCGTTGCAGAACGCGGAGAACAGCATCGGCGACGGGGTCGAACCCGTCGGCACCCGGCGCGTCGGTCGATGCTGCCGGCATTCCGAGTGCCGAGAGCGGTGTCGCGGGAGCCACACTCACCAGGCAACCTGCGGTGACTGCGGTTGCGAATCGACGTAACCGCCTCACTCTTGACACCCACGAAGCATACGGGAAATTCTTTACGTCGCCCGGGTCGTCACGACACAACTACCATCATTTTCACCGCAGATCTGGGGAGGCTCGAATGGATCTATGGAAACTTGATGCGACCGAGACTGCCGCGCGCGTGGCTGCCCGGGAGATATCGGCGGGAGAAGTCGTCGAGGCACACCTTGCACGCATCGACGACGTCAACCCGCACGTGAACGCAATCGTTCGTGATGCAAGCGACGAGGCCCGTGCGACTGCTGCGTCGGTCGACCAGGGGAAGACCACGGGAAGCCTCGCAGGCGCGGTGTTCACCTCGAAGATCAACACCGATCACGTCGGTTACCCCACCGACAACGGCATCAAGGCGCTCGCCGGGAACATCGGCACGGTGAACCACCCGGTCGTGCGCGGGCTGCTCAACGAAGGTCTCGCAATGGTGGGTCGCACGAACTCACCTGCATTCGCGATGCGGTTCCACACCCAGAACGACCTGCACGGAGAGACCCTCAACCCGCATTCGCGCGACGTGAGCTGCGGTGGCTCGAGCGGTGGTGCCGGCGTCGCTGTCGCAACCGGCATGTGCCATGTCGCGCAGGGGAACGACGTAGCGGGTTCGGTCAGGTGGCCCGCCACGTTGAACGGTGTTCTCGGGTTGCGCCCGACCATCGGCCGGATGCCGACAGGCGGGACCAACCCCGCGGCGCCACGCGGGTGGTCTGCCGCCAACATGTCGACCCAGGGGCCACTCGCCCGCACGATGCGAGATCTTCGTGCCGCCTACCGAGCGATGGCGACAGGAGACTGGAACGAACCGTTCTGGGTGCCGGCGCCGCACCAGTTCCCCTCGGACGGCTCCCGCATCAAGGTCGCTCTGGTCACGAGCGACGGCGACGACATCGACACGCATGTTGTCGACGCCGTACGGAGAGTCGGCGATGCACTCGCCGATGCCGGATACGAAGTCAACGAAGCGGTGCCGCCGATGACCGACACCTTCTTCTCGATGTGGGAACGGGTGGGAACACTCGACATCTCGCTCGGTCTCGCGCCGATGCTGCCGGGCATCGACGACTCCGGTCTCACGGCATCGATAACAGACTGGGTCAGCACTCTCCCCCCGCCGACACCGCAGACGTTCATGGCCGCGTTGAACGACCGCGACCTGTTGATGCGTGCGTGGAACGTCTTCCTTGCCGAGTACCCGTTGATCATCACCCCGATGATGGCGAAGGCGTCGATTGCACGTGCGTTCGACGTGTCGTACAAGGGGGCAATGGCCGAACTGTTGCACCACGGGCGTTGGGGCGTGAATCTCTCGGCGATCGCATTGCCCGCCCTCGCATTCCCTGCCGGTCACGTCGACGGAGTGCCCATCGGGGTGCAGATGGTGGCGCACCAATGGCGCGAGGACATTTTGCTCGACGCCGGTGACGCACTCGAGCAGCGCTTCGGGGTCGTCGACCCTGTCGATGTTGCCTGGGCGGGTCGGTGACAGCCGCGGGGCTCAGCCCTTGGTGAGATACTCGTTGCGCAACTGCTGCTTGTACAGCTTGCCCGTTGCGAGACGCGGCAGCTCGTCGCGGAAGTCGATGCGTCTCGGGCACTTGATCGTCGCGAGGTTCTCGCGGCAATAGTCAATGAGTTGCCGTTCGAGTTCGGCATCGCCCACGACACCGTCGGCAGGTTGCACCACGGCGTGGACGATCTCACCCATGTCGTCGTCGGGCAGACCGAACACGGCGGCGTCGGCCACCGCGGGATGCATGATCAGTGCGTTCTCTGCTTCCTGGGGATACACGTTCACGCCACCCGAGATGATCATGAATGCCTTGCGGTCGGTGAGGAAGAGATAGCCGTCTTCGTCGACGTACCCGATGTCACCCATCGTCGCCCATCCCTGTTCGGTGCGCGTCGACTGGGTCTTTGCGGCATCACCGTGGTACCGGAAGCCCGCGGCCATCGGCGACTCGAAATAGATGGTGCCGGCCTCGCCGGGAGGCAGTTCGTTGCCCTCGTCGTCGAGAATGTGCAGCACCGCGTTCGTGGGGCGTCCGACCGTCCCCGGCCTCGCCAACCACTCCTCACTCGTCACCGAGGTCTGGCCGGGACCCTCTGTACCCGCGTAGTACTCGTAGATGATCGGACCCCACCACTGGATCATCTGGTGCTTCAACGGAACGGGGCACGGTGCGGCACCGTGCACGGCGTACTCGTGACTCGAGAGGTCGAAAGACAGTCGCAGTTCGGCGGGCAATGACATCATCCGGCTGAACATCGTGGGCACCCACTGGCTGTGGGTGATGCGGTGGTCCTGGATCGCCCGCAGTGCCGACTCGGCATCGAACTTCTCCATCACGTACACGGTTCCGCCGAGGCGGTGCACACCGAGCACGAACGTCAGCGGCGCCGAGTGGTACAGCGGCGCGGGCGACAGGTACCGCATTCCTTCACGGCCGCCGAACGCGAGTTTGAGCGCCAGACCGACACCGGCAACTTCGCCCGGGTGACGACCCGGCAACGGCCGCACGACCCCCTTGGGCACGCCTGTGGTCCCCGAGGAATACAGCATCGGCCAACCGGCGGTCTCGTCGTCGAGAGACGTGAGCGGCCGGGCGGCAACGGTCGCGTGATAGTCGAGACAACCGGCCGCGCCCCCCACGGCCAGCACAGACTGCACCGCATCGCAATCGCGAACGGCCTCGAGTGCCTTGTCGGCGAGTGCAGACGTGGTCACGAGTGAACGCGCGCCGCAGTCGCGCACGATGTACGCGACCTCGCCCGGTGTGAGGTGGGAGTTGATGGGCGTGAAATAAAGACCGATGCGGTCGGCCGCCCAACAGACCTCGACGAACTCCTTGACGTTCTCCATGAACATCGCGACGTGGTCGCCCGTCGTGAGCCCCTGCGAACGCCAGAAGTGCGCCAGTTGTCGTGACCTGTCGTCGAGTTCTCCCCATGTGACGGTCTCGCCGCTCGACGTCATCACCACGGCAGGCGTGTCACGCCCGATCGAATCTGCATCACCCGGGTACATGACTTCTCCCTACACCGCCGAAACCAGCGGAACCAGCCGTTCGAGGTTCTCGATCATGTCTGCCGAAGACCGGCCGACCGGTGCGATGCGGAGCGTGTTGATCCCCGCGGCCTTTGCTTTCGCGATGCGTTCCGTCACCATCGTTTCGGTGCCGATCATGTAGATGCTCAACAGGAACTCGTCGTCGACAGCCTGAGTCGCCGCGGCCTTGTCGCCCGAGACCCAGAGACTCTGCACCTTCTTGCACATGTCTCCCCAACCCGCACGCGAGTAGGCCGAGTTGTAGAAGTTGGTCGATGCCGAACCCATTGCCCCCAGAGTGAACGCGGCATAGGGCCGGTACTTGTCGAGAAGTGCGTCGACATCGTCGCCGACCTCGATGGTGGCGTTGATCTGCAGGTCGAGATCGTCGAGCGTGCGCCCCGACCGTTCGGCACCGGTGCGCAACGACTGCATCACATGGTCTGATGCTTCGGGAATGAACGAGGTGCCGAGCCAACCGTCGGCGAGCTCGCCGGTCAACTCGAGCATCTTGGGGCCGAGAGTGGCGAGATACAGAGGAATCGTCGGGTTCGGGGTCATGCCCAGTTTCAGTGCCTTGCCCTCGCCTCCCGGGCGTGGCAGCACGTAGCGCGGGCCGTCAGAGGTGAGCCGCTCGCCACTGATTCCCTTGCGCACCACTGTGATGTACTCGCGCAGACGCGCCCCGGAGCGCGCAAACGCCTCCCCGTGGAGACCCTCGACCACCTGCGGACCGCTCACCCCGAGACCGAGACAGAAACGGTCGTTCGTCAACCGCGCCATCGTGAGGGCGGTCATCGCGGTGGTGGCGGGCGTGCGGGCACTGATCTGCATGATCCCGGTGCCGAGCCTGATGCGCGATGTCAACGGTGCGAGATACGCCAGCGGTGCAATGGTCTCCATGCCCCACGCCTCGGCAGTCCAGGCAAAGTCGACACCGAAACGGTCGGCGGCCTTCACCAACTCGACCATGTCATCCCAGTTAGACCCGTCGTAGTACGCACTGCCGATCGACAATCCCAGTTGCATGGTCACCCCCCGGCGATGACTGTACCGATGAAGTGCGGTGTGCGACGAGTTGCGTAGTCTGCGGGGAGCAATTTCATCGGGGGGAAATCATGGGTGTTGTCTCGACGGGTGTGAAGAACCCGCGGAATCTGTCGCCACGGTCGCACGGAACCATTCACGACGACGCCGTCGCGAACAAACTGGGGTTCCGCGGCGGTGCGGTGGCCGGTTCGATTCATCTCGACCAGTTCGGCCCGGCAATGGTCGAGGCGTTCGGTACCTCGTGGTTCGAGAGCGGCTCGTTGGGCCTGTATTTCCTGCACCCGCTTCTCGACATGGAACCGGTCGAGGGAACAATCGATGTCGGCGACGTACCACTGCCCCGGGAGAACTCCCGCTGTGACGTGCACATGACCACCCCCGACGGCATCGCGGTGGCCGAGGGAACCGCTTCGGTGGGCACAGTGACGTCTGCATCGCCGGTGCTGACCCGCGACCGACGGCCGTGTGACCCGGCTTCGTTGCGCATGCTGTCGACAGCAAAGATCGGCATGACGTTGCCGACAGTGGTCGAGTCTCCGTACGAGGGAGACCAACGCGACCGGGTGACGAGCGGCATCATGACTGCACCCCTCGACTGGTATGTCGACGGGTCGCCCTGGGGTGCAACCATCTGTTCTCCGCTCACTGTCTCCCGGTTGATGACGGGCGACGTGATGAAGCCACTCGAGAAACTCGTCGGTCGCACCGTCGGTCTGTACGGCGCACTCGAGATGCACCAGGTCAAGGGTCCCCTCTTTCTCGACGAGGACTACGTCGTCGGGGGTGTGTTGACAGACGTCTCGGAAACCCCGAAGACCGAGGTTGCATGGTGCGACATGTGGGCTGCGCGCGCATCAGCACCCGACGAGGTTGTGGCCACCTTCACTGTGATGACACGGCTGCTGAAAGCGGCATCACCGTTGTACGCCGAATAGATTGACGGTGTGCAGACACGCATAGACGAGTTCATCGGTGTCTACGACGCCGACTCGACCCTGGTCGGGGAGGTGTCGTACTGGATCGGTGCCCGACTCGGGCGCACGCATTGTTCGTTGTGCGAACTCACCCACGGGCTCTTCACAAAGAAGACCGCATGGAAGGAGTGCACGGTGGGTCTCCGTGTGCCTTTCCGGACCTTTCACCGGAACGATGCGCCCGCCGACGTTCTCGAATGTGCCGCGGGTCGGTACCCCGTGGTCATCGCACGCTCTGGGCACGGCCTGTCAGTGATTCTTGATCGCCGTCAGCTCGAGTCGTTCGAGGGCGACACGGCAAGATTCGCGGTCTGGCTTCGTGACGCCGTGACAGACACCTGACTATTTCAGGATCTTGTTCGCAATCTCGCCGACCAGGCCGATGCGGTCTGTGATGTGCCCGTTGACCGGCATGTTGATGGTGAGACCATCGAGGCCGGTGTCCACCATCGCCTGCATCTGCTCGCCGACTGTGTCGGGATCACCATAGAGGATCATCCCCTTCACCATCCCGAGAACCTGGTCCGACCAGCCCTTCACGGAAGCCATGTCGCGAAGATCTGCCTCGGCCTGTTCCATGGTCGGCGCCACGCACACCATTGTCATCTTCGTGACCTTGATCTCCGCACGGTTGCGACCGAGGCGTGCGCAGTGCTCACCCAGAACCTCGATCTTGTGCCGTATCTCGTCATTCGTTCCGCGGGTCAGGTTCGACTCGTCTGCGTACTGGGCGACCATGCGCAATGTCTTCTTCTCGCCGCTGCCACCGATCATGACGGGAACGCGCGAGACCGTCGCGGGCGAGTTGACTGCGTCGGTCACCGAGTAGTGCTTGCCGCTGAACGAGACCGTCTCCCCGCGCAGCATCGGGATGATGATCTGCAGTGCCTCCTCGAGTTTCTCGAAGCGGTCAGTGAATGTTCCGAACTCGTAGCCGAGAGAATTGTGCTCCAGCTCGAACCAGCCCGCACCGATGCCCAGGGTCGCACGGCCGTGAGACACGTGGTCGAGAGAGGTGATGGTCTTTGCCAGCAACGTCGGGTTGCGGTAGGTGTTGCCGGTGACCAGTGCCGAGAGACGCACGGTCTTGGTGTGCTGAGCGAGTGCCGACAGCATGGTGTAACACTCCATCATCGGTTCGTCGTGAGCACCGATCCCAGGCAACTGGTAAAAGTGGTCCATCACGAGAACTCGGTCGAAACCGGCATCTTCTGCTGCTTTGGCCTGGCTGACCACACTGTCGAAGATGTTGGTGCCTGCCGGGTAGGTGAAATTGGGTATCTGGTAACCGAGTCGCGTCATGAGAAATGTTTACACCACCGATGACATCGTCGCCGCTACCGGACACCGACGTAGTGACGTACCCGAGGTGAGTGACAATTGTGCGGCGTTGTTTCGGAATAGCGCAGGAAGCCTCGGTGTTCCAACCTGTGCTGAACAATTCAGCCAAAATCCCCCAAGGAGAAAACCATGAAGAAGACGCTCGCAGCACTTGCGGTCGCATCGGCATTCACGCTGTCGGCGTGCGGTGCAGACGGCTCCACCGCCGACACCACAGTTCCGGCACCCGACACGACCGAGATCACGCAGGAACCGGGCACGGTTGTCGAGGTTGCCCAGGGCAACGACGACTTCTCGACACTGGTTGCGGCGATCGTTGCCGCAGGTCTCGGCGATGCGCTCTCGGGCGACGGACCCTTCACTGTGTTCGCCCCCACCAACGCGGCCTTCGAGGCCCTGCCGGAGGGTCTGCTCGAGAAACTGCTGCTGCCGGAGAACAAGGATGTCCTCGTCAAGATCCTGACCTACCACGTGGTTGCAGCAAAGGTCATGGCCGCTGATGTCGCCGCAGGAGAAGTGGCAACTCTCGAGGGTTCGTCGTTCACGATCACCACCGACGGTGGGGTCAAGGTCGACGCAGCCAATGTGACCGCCACCGACATCGCAGCATCGAACGGTGTCATCCATGTGATCGACGCGGTCATTGTTCCCCCGTCGGTCGACGTGTCGTCACTCTGACCAATCTCCCCACAGAGAGCCGGCCGTGGCACTGCCGCGGTCGGCTCTTTGCGTGCGGGGTCAGAAACGGTTCCGCACGGCCCAGAGATCCGGGAACACCGGCCTGAACAATGTCGAGGCGAGATACCCGACCCCGCTCGAACCACCGGTACCGGACTGGTTGCCGATGGTGCGCTCGACCATCTTCACGTGGCGGTAACGCCACTCCTGCACGCCCTCGTCGAGATCCACGAGCCGTTCGAGCAGCAACGACACTTCGTTGTCGTTGCGGTACACCCCGACCAGCACATTCTGAACCTCGTCGTCGGCGCCCTCGAATGTGGAGGTCTGGTCGTCGAGTCGTCGCGCCGGGATTGCATGACCCCGCGCGGAAAGAAGAACGAGCGTGCTCCCCCACAACGACCGTCTCGACAGAACTGCCTCGAGGCTGGTGCTCTGGTCGTCATCGAGCAGGTTGACGGGAATGTCCTTGCGACGCCCGAGGACCGCCTCGAACTCACGGAACTGCGCCGACTGGAATCCGCTCGAGGACTCGAGACGCGCCCTGAACGAGTTGAACTGCAGCGGTGTCATGGTCTCGAGAATGTCGACCTGTGACACCAACGTCTTGAGAATCGTGCGGATCCGACCCACCAGTGCAAGCGAGCGGTAGAGATCGTTCGACTCGAGAGCCTGCTGGGTGGCGGTCAACTCGTGCAGCAACTGCTTGAACCACAGTTCGTACGTCTGGTGGATGATGATGAAGAGCATCTCGTCGTGCTCCGGGCCGTCTGACAACGGCTCCTGCAGTTTCAGAAGCTGCGGGATCTTCAGGTACGAGCCGTAGGTCAGGGCTGTCATGTCTGCCCTAGCGGACGACCTGCACGGTGAGGCGCCGTTCTGATATCGCCAGCTTGGTCGACCGGTACCTGATGGTGACCGTCAAGGTCTTCACCTTCGAGAACGTGTAGCGCTTGGCCGAGTACTTCATGCCGTTTCTCGAGTTGACCACGATCTTCGCCGTGCCGAACTTCTTCGTCTGGAGAACTCCTGCCGCCCGCAGGAGAGCATCGGCACTCAACTTCTTGTTCTTCTTGACGACCAACACGCGCTGCACGGACACGGTGGGAATGGAGAACCCGATTCCCGTGGTGTTCACCAACAGGCCCGCGTCACTGGCAACGTACTGTGTGTTCGGAACGGTGGAACCGCTGCCGACGGTTCGCCTCACCGGAAGGGTCGTTGCATTCGCCTGCTGGGGTGTGAGACCGAACGATGCGTCGAGATAGGCCGACGGCAGGAACATGCGGAAATACGACAGATTGAGTTCTTGTGAACCGTTGACCGGCAACCTGAAGTGTGGCCCTGCGATCTTGAGCTGCGCGGCGCCTGTGAACCGGTCGGTCGACGTGAGACCGAACACCGAGGCGTCGGTGTCGACCCAGCCGCCACGGCTTTTCTCTTCGAACACGTTGATGAGGCAGTTGTTCGAGGGGTCGATCTGACGACAGGTGTCGTCGACGAAGTCGGGCGGCACCACCGAACTGCGCATCGCAGGCAGCAACAGCATCGACACGCGGTTGGTGACTTTCCAGGTTGCGGTCTCGCCGATCGAGCACGTGTCGATCTCGATGACCCACCCCACGCAGTAGCCGGTCGACGCCCCGTGGGTCTCCACTGCGTTGGCCGAGATCGAAGCAACATCGCGCACTCCGGGTGCAGCCGGTGCGAACGACTGGAGAGTGCCGTTGACGATCACCGCATTCACCGCAGCAGTCGGGTGCGACGATGCCTGCCGGCGGAAGTTGACCACGACATTGCCGAGCGGTGAGCCGTAACGCAAGGCGCCCGGATAGATCACCATGTACGGGTACTCGCACTGTGACACCGTGGTGTCGACAAATCGACACGGGCCACCGTAGAGTCCGCCGCCGATTCCGTAATGGGCCTGCATCTGGTTCGCGACGGGCACCAACGGAACCCCGTCGATCGTGATCGAGTCGATGCAGCCCTTCACCGTGTCCGAGGCGCAGAACCCGAGACCCTTGTTGGAAGTCAACGGCGTGTTGTAGATGTAGACACCCAGTGGGTTTGCAGAGACTGGTGCAGCGGGTGCCACCACGGGCACGACGCACATCGATGCAAGAAACGACAGGGCAAGGAACAACCGACGGCTCATGCAGACCACTCTAACGACGGAGTGTGTTGTCGTTTACTGCTTGCCCATCTCGGCATCGTGGTGCACCTTGGCATCCGGACCGGGAGAGTTGCTCAACAACTCGACGTCGACATGCTTGATCACGCCGGTGAAACGGAACGGCGACTGATACGTGGGTGAGACCCGCGAGCCGTTGTCGCAACCGATGTCCATGCCGTTGAACGGCATCCACCCACGGATCATCTGGGGAATCTCCACCTCGCCGACCTTCTCACCGTCGACCGACAGCACACCGGTGCCACCGGTGCGGGTGGTCTTCGTGAACTCCCACTCGACAGTGTGTTCACCGGGGTTCAGCGCGACCTTCGCCCTGATCTCGTGCGGTTCCTGGGGGAAGTGATAGCGGTAACAGACCTCACCGTTCTGGATGAACATTGCATAGCCGCCCCACTGGTCACCGTCTTTCATGATGACGCCCTCGCACCCGCCGGCGGGCACAACGATGTGCGCGGTGACCCGGTGACTCGTGTTCATGAGCTGCGGTGAGTTGTCAGACGGAATCCGTTCGGTTCCCGGCCACAGACGGAAGAAGCGCACTGCCGGCCGCTTGTTGGGCGAGCGCAGACCGTCTTCGATCGGCAGCACGTTGTACTTCGCGGCCTCTTCCCACCAGACAGCAATGAGTTCCCTCAGTTTGTCCGGGTGTTGTTCGGCAAGATTGTTTGCCTCGGAGAAATCCTCGTTCAGGTTGTACAGCTCCCACTCGTCCTCGTCGAGCGGCGTGCGGTACTTGTGCATCGCCACGGCCTTCCAGCCGTCCATCACGAGACCGCGGTGGCCCAGCATCTCGAAATGCTGCACCTTCTTGCGTGTCGGCTCGCCCGGGTTTTCGAACGAGTACTTCATCGAGGTGCCGTGCATCTTCATCTGCTGCACCCCGCCCATCACCTCGGGCTTCTCGGTGCCGATCACCTCGAGCATCGTGGGTGCGAGGTCCGACACGTGGTGGAACTGGTGACGCAGGGTGCCCGCCGCGTCTTTCGGGAATCCGTCGGGCCAGTGAAGCACCAGTGGGTCACGCACGCCGCCGCCGTGGGTGTTCTGCTTGTAGAACTTGCACGGGGTGTTGCCGGCCATTGCCCAGCCCAGCGGGTAGTTGTTGAACCACTGTGTCTCACCGATCTCGTCGATGTACCGCAGTGTGTCGGCGAGATCGAACTTCGTGCGCTCGAAGTAGCGCCCCTGGTTCAGGGTTCCGTTCGGTGTGCCTTCCTGTGATGCACCGTTGTCGCTCATCACCATGAAGATGGTGTTGGTGAGTTGACCCACCATCTCGAGTGTCGCGACGAGACGGCCGATCTGTTCGTCTGTGTGGGTCAGCATCGCCGCGTACGCAGCCTGGAAACGCACGTAGAGCCGCTTCTCGTCGTCTGTGAGTTCCTCCCACGCACGCACACCGGGATTGCGCGGCGGCAGCACCGTGTCATGCGGCACGATTCCCATCGCCTTCTGTCGTGCGATGCGCTCGTCACGTGTGACGTCCCACCCTTTCTCGAACACGGGCACGTACTCGTCGATGAGTTCCTTGCGCACGTGGTGCGGCGAGTGGCCTGCGCCGAAGGCCAGGTAGAGAAAGAACGGCTTGTCGGGGGCGAGACTCTTCTGGTTGACGATCATCGAGATCGACTTGTCGACGAGATCCTCGGTGAGGTGGTAGCCCTCCTTGTCGGGCTTCGGTATGTGATGGTTGTCTTCCGTGAGGAACGGGTCCCACTGGTTCATCGCACCGTCCATGAACCCGTAGTACCTGTCGAAGCCGCGCTGCGTCGGCCACAGATCGAACGGGCCTGCCGGGCCGATGTGGTGCATCGGGGTCAGATGCCACTTGCCGACGGCCCATGAGTTGAACCCGAGAGGGCGCAGAACCTCGGGCAACAGCGCGGCATCCTTGCGGATGTGGCCGCGGTACCCCTCGAAGCCGTAGTCGTAGTTCGCGAGCGACCCCATTCCCACTGCATGGTGGTTCATGCCGCTCAGCAACGACGCGCGGGTCGGCGAACACAACGACGTGGTGTGGAAGTTCGTGTAGCGCAGACCGCCGGCGGCGAGACGGTCGATGTTCGGCGTGCGGATCTCGCTTCCGTAGCAACCGAAATCGCTGAACCCGACGTCGTCGAACACGCAGAACACGATGTTCGGTGTTCCCCGCGGCGCCGTCGGCAACGGCGGGTACACCGGAGTGTTCTCCGCCATCGTTGCTCCTGCCGGAACGGTCTCGTACTTGCCCATGGTGCCCCCTTGAGTTGCCGAACGAATCAGTGCGTTCGGTCGTGTCGGAATCGAATCAACCGTGACCGGGAATCGACTTCCACGGCCCGCCGTCGGCGCGCGGCTCCTTCGGCAGACCGAGAACCTGTTCACCGACGATCCCGCGTTGCACCTGGCTGGTTCCCGCATAGATGGTGCCGGCCCGCGCGTTCAGGAACACGCCGACCCAGTTGGCCGAGTCGTTCGGGGAACCGGGCGAGTCGGTGGTGAATGCGGTGTGCGGAGTCTGGCCGACAGGCACCAACGCATCGGCACCGAGAATGTCGACGGCGAGTTCGGTGACTTCCTTGTGGTACTCCGACCACCACAGCTTGCCGATGGATGCGTCGGCACCGGGTTGACCGCCGTTCATGAATGCGGTCAGCACGCGGTAACCGAGGAAGCGCATGATCTCGACCTTGGTGTGAGCCTTGGTGAGGCGCTGGCGGATGTGCGGGTCTCCGGTGAGACCCTTCTCCTGCGCGAGTTTCGTCAACTTGTCGAGTTCGCCGCGGAACGAGATGCTGTTCACGGCTGCGCTGGCACCACGCTCGTTGCCGAGCAGCGTCATCGCGACCATCCAGCCGCCGTTCACCTCGCCGACGACATTCTCCTTCGGACAACGCGCATCGGTGAAGAACACCTCGTTGAACTCCGAGTCTCCCGACATCATCTTGATGGGGCGGACCTCGATGCCCGGCTGACGCATGTCGACGAGAAGGAAGGTGATGCCGCGGTGCTTCACCTCGTCGGGTGCGGTGCGTGCGAGAACGAAGATGTGGTTCGCGAGGTGTCCTGCCGAGGTCCAGATCTTCTGGCCGTTGATGATCCACTCGTCACCGTCGAGCACGGCGCGACAGCCGAGGTTTCCGAGGTCCGAGCCGGCTGCCGGCTCGGAGTACCCCTGGCACCAGCGGTCTTCGCCCGACAACACGCGGGGCAGGAAATGCTTCTTCTGCTCTTCGGTGCCCACGGCGATGATCGTGTTGCCCAGCATGCCGATGCCGAACCCGTCGTTCGGGCCGCCACCGGGGACCCCGGCGCGGGCGAATTCCTCGGCCAGCACGAGCTGCTCGATGTGACCGAGACCGGCACCGCCGTACTCCTTCGGCCAGGTGACGGCGAGATAGTCGTTGTCACGCAGTTTCGTGCGCCATTCCTCGGTGAAGTTGGCGGCGTCGGCGTGGTTCAGGGCACCGATTCCCTTCCAGTCTTTCGGCAGGTTGGCGTCGAGAAACGAGCGCACCTTGGCGCGGTATGTGTCGGCTTCGGGTGGGTAGACAAAATCCATGGCGTCACCCTAGGTGACGACCCCGAGGCACCTTCCAACCGAGTGCGCCAGGTGGTGGGAAACACGACCCACCTGCCTAGGCTGAAAAGGTGACCAAACTACTCAACTTTCCGGCCGAGGTGAACGACACCTCCGCCCGCATCGTCGCAACCGGTGCCGTCGCGATGTCGGCGGGTTATGCCGTCACCGGGTGGGCGTGGTTGCTCATACCTCTTACATACGGCTTCGTTGCGCGGGTTCTCGCAGGGCCGACGTTCAGCCCCCTTGCGCGACTCGCGACGCAGGTGATCACCCCGCGCATCAACGCACAGCACCGCATCGTTCCCGGGCCGCCCAAGCGGTTCGCCCAGGCGATCGGTGCTCTCTTCAGCATCTCTGCATCGGTTCTGTGGGCGCTCGACCTGGTCACCGCATCACGATGGGTCGCGGCCGCACTAGCCGGCCCCGCCCTTCTCGAGGCGGCACTCGGATTCTGCATCGGCTGCAAGATGTTCGCGGGTCTCATGCGGATCGGCGTCATCCCCGAGAGCGTGTGCGTCGAGTGCAACGACATCTCGTCGCGGCTGCGCGCCCAGGGTGTCCTGCAGTAAGGGACATTCCTTCATAGAAGAGGCACGTTCGTCGTCAGTACCGTGACGGCGTGCACAACCAGGTCGGCCTCACCGCACGTGAGGTGCGCGACCGAACTTCCCGGGGTCTCACCAATTCGTTCCGCCCGGCAACGTCGCGAAGCCTGCTGCAGATAGTCCGGGCCAACGTCTTCACCCGCTTCAACCTCCTGCTCGGTGCATTGTTCGTTGTCGTGATCGTCATGCAGTCACCCGTCGACGGGCTCTTCGGTCTCGTCTTCGTCGTGAATTCCGCGGCCGGCATCGTGCAGGAAGTACGCGTGAAACGTCACCTCGACTCCCTGGCGTTTCTCCATGCCTCGACATCGCGGGTCGTGCGCGACGGCACCGAGGCAACTGTCCGGACCGACAGCATCGTGCTCGGCGACCTGGTGCTGCTGACTGCAGGAGACCAGGTGCCCGCTGACGGCACCGTGATCGAATCGTGCAATCTCGAGACCAACGAGTCGAACCTCACGGGCGAGAGTGGCGCGGTGTCCAAACCCCGCGGAAGCGAGATCTTCTCGGGCACTTTCGTCACCGCCGGCAACGGGGCGTTCGAGACGACGTCAGTGGGGGCGTCCTCGTGCGTGCATCGACTCACGACACAGGCAAAGACGTACCAACGTGTGCAGTCCGAGATCCAGCGCAGCCTCGAGACTCTTCTCGTGTGGATCGGCTGGGCCGTGTTGGTCGCGGTGCCCCTGCAGGTCGTGGCAATCGCCCGCTCGGCCGACGGACGGTCGACCAGGTCGGGCATCCTCCGCGGGGTCGCCGGGCTCGTCGGTGTCGTGCCCGAGGGTCTCGTGCTGCTCTCGACCCTTGCGTTTCTCAACGGCGCGATGATCCTGTCACGTCGACGGATTCTCGTGCAGGAGCTGCCCGCGGTCGAGGGGCTCGCGCGGGTGAATGTCGTGTGCATCGACAAGACGGGCACCCTGACGACAGGAATCATCGACTTCGAGAGATGCGAGTACCTCGCCACAGGCGTCGAGAGCGATGTGAACGAGGCCCTGTCGGCCCTGGCTCACGACGCAGATGCAAACAGCACGTTGCAGGCCGTCGCGCGCGCGGTGCCCGCACCGTCGACATGGTCGCCGGTCGAGCGCGTGCCGTTCGACTCCGCGAGGAAATGGAAAGCCCTCAGGTTCGAGGACCACGCGAACTGGTTCCTCGGTGCACCCGAGGTGCTGATGCCCGACGACGACGCCGTGCGCCGACGCGTGCAGTCTCTTGCCGAGACGGGACGCCGCGTGTTGTTGCTGTGCCGGACCACCGACTGGCGCGCGCAACACGAACTGCCGGGCGGGCTCGAGGCGACCGCACTCGTGGTGCTGCACGAGAGAATCCGGCCGCACACGAGAGCCACCCTCGACTATTTCGTCGAACAGGGAGTCCGGGTCATCGTCATGTCGGGCGACAATCCCCACACGGTGAGCGCGATCGCACGTGAGGTCGGCGTCAGTTTCAACGCTGCCATCGATGCACGTTCACTGGCGAACGACCCCATGGCCGTGCGCGACGCGGTGACGAGGTTCTCCGTCTTCGGGCGTGTGTCGCCGGAGCAGAAACGCCTGATGGTGCGCGCCCTGCAGGAGAACGGAGACGTGGTCGCCATGACGGGCGACGGCGTCAACGACGTACTCGCCCTCAAGCGTGCAGACATCGGCATCGCAATGGGAAATGCGGCGCCGGCCACGAAGGCAACAGCCCAGTTCGTGCTTCTCGACAGCAACTTCGACTCGCTGCCGGTCATCCTGGCCGAGGGGCGTCGGGTCATTGCCAACGTCGAGAAGGTGGCCGAACTCTTTCTTGCGAAGAACGCCATGAGCTTTCTCGCCATCGTCATCGGGGCTGTCGCGGGGACCACCTTCCCCGTGTTGCCCCGCCAGATGACGTTGATCTCGGCGCTCACCATCGGCATACCCGCGTTCTTCTTCGCGTTGGGCCCGAACACGAGGCGTTTCACCCCCGGCTTTCTCCCCCGCATCGTGCGACGTTCGGTGCCTCTCGGAACCTGCATCGGTCTCAGCGTCGTTGCGGCGGACATCTTCGGCAACGAGCAGACGGGCACGACCGCGACCCTCGCCGCTCTGCTCTGTTTTCTCGTGGTGCTTGTTCAGGTGTCGCGGCCGGTCGCGGCGTGGAAACTGGGGTTGATTGCCTCACTTGCGGCGACGGCGTTCGTGTGTTTCTCCGCGTCACCCGCGAGGGATTTCTTCGGCTTCGCCCCCTCGGTGCGCACGGCATCGGTCGCGATTCTCTGCTCACTGCCGGCAATGGTCGTCATCTCTGTCGCGCACTCACCCGACGACGACCGGAAACGGTGATCAGCGACGTGCGTTGTCGCGGGCGTGGGAGAAGATCTTGAGGAAATTGCCCGAGTTGAACTTGTCGACGGCCTCACGGGACACGTTCTGCATGCACGACTCGAACCGGGCAATCGGGTCGCGCCCGCCCTCGGTGTGGGGGTAGTCGCTCGAGAACAGGTAGAGGTCGTCGTTCGAGTGGTCGATGAGACGGCCGACGTCCTCGAACACGAACGGGGTGAACCCCATCTGTTCGCGGATCTGTTCCGACGGCTTGCGGGTGAAACCCTTGAGACGCTCGTCGACGCGCGAGTACGCGTGATGGATCTGGTCGAGCCTCACCAGCATCTCGGGCACCCAGCCGGCCCCGAGTTCGACGGACGCAAGTTTCAGTCGGGGGAACTCCTCGAGCACACCGTCGAGAACGAACATGCTCACGAACGTCTCGATGCCCTGGTGCAGGACAGCGGCATCGCGTGCACGCACGTTCTCACCACCGCCCATCCAGTCGCGGGTGACCCCGCGACCGGTGTTGCTCCACTGCGGCGGGAGCTGCAACGGGTTGCCGCCCACATGGAACACGACAGGCACCTCTGCCTCCTGCAGCAACGCCCAGATGGGGTTGTAGTCGACGTGCGTGGGAGACCGTTCGCCGGCGAGGCGGTGGGGAATCCACATTGCCTGCAGACCGCCGTCGAGTGCGAACTTCACTTCCTCGAGTGCGAGTTCGGGGTTCTCGAGCGGAATCGCCGCGACCCCCATGAGTCGTTCGTCGACCGAGCAGAAGTCGATCATGTGCCTGTTGTGGGCGCGGGCACCGCCGTAGCGCAGGTTGTCGGGAATCTTCGCGCTGGGCGAGAAAGGCATGTGGAGGCTGTGCGTGGCGAACACGAGTTGTTTGATGAAGCCGAGCATGTCGTTCGCGATCACGCGGTCGTGCTTGTCGAACGAGCCCAGGGCCTGGATCTCTTTCACCTCGGTGATCATGCGGTCACCGAGCGCGATGAGCGACTGCTTGTGTTCCTCGGTGTGCTTGGCACCGTTCGACATGATGACCTCGACCTCTTCGTCGGTGACGATCGAGCGTCCGTAACTCACCAAGGGAAGCAGGTCGCGGATCTCGGGGTCGGCGAACTTCCGCAGGAAATCGGGAAGCTCCATGATGTGGGTGTCTGCGTCGTACAGAATGCGGTCGCCTGCGTAGGTCACGGTCATTTTCCCCTTGCTGATGTGAGGAGAAAGTTACCACCGGTGTCAAATGATGCTCACCGGTCATCTCCCCGTAGGGCTCCGTTCACCGCGGTACGGCAGACTGGCCCCATGAGAATCCTGGTGACGAACGACGACGGAATCGACTCGGTTGGGCTTCACGTGCTCGCCAGGGCGATGCAGCCGTTCGGCGATGTCGTGGTCGCCGCACCCGACCAGGAGTACTCCGGTGCCGGAGCCGCCATCGGCGCACTGCACATCATCCAGCCCGAGGTGCACCGCCGGCACATCGAGGGGCTCGACGAAGCGTGGGCCGTCAGCGGACCACCTGCTCTCTGCGTGTTCTTCGCGCGACTCGGCCTGTACGGCGACCCGTTCGACCTCGTCGTGTCGGGAATCAACCCCGGTGCGAACGTCGGCCGTTCGGTGTACCACTCGGGCACCGTGGGCGCGGCCATCACCGCACGAAACGGTGGCATCTCGGGAATCGCGGTGAGCCAGGCGGTCACCGGGTTCGGCATCGAGGGCCAGGGATGGGACGACGCGGTCAAGGGCCAGAAGTGGCACTCTGCCGCAGAGGTTGCGTCACGTGTCGTGCAGGGATACCTCGCGAACACCCCGCCCGAACCAGTGGTGATCAACATCAATGTTCCGAACCTCGAGATCGGCGACATGAAGGGTTGGCGCCGCACCACGGTCGGCACGATCGTTCCGCGCGCGATGGTGAACGCGAACATGGAGCCCAAGGAGGGCTACGAGGGGTCGTACTACGTGCGCATGGAGTACGGCGACACGAACAAGATGGACGATCACACAGACGGCGGGGCGGTGGAGAACGGCGAGGTGTCGATCACCTATCTCGGTCGTCTCGACGATGTGCCGCACCACGGAACAGACGAGATCCACGCCGCACTGTCAGACCTTGTCGACGACTGAACACCGTCTACTCACGGTGACGGGCCGGTCGCGTCGCTAGCGTCACTCGCATGACCGACTGGCTCTCACTCACCCGGCGTTCGTCGCTCGCGTCGCATCAACTCATCGGGTGGATCTTCTGGGACCCGACGGCCAGGGACAACCTCGAGGCACTCGGCGTGCCCGGGGGCATCGGTCATTACATCGTGAACCGCGGTGCACCGTTGTGCCCTGCGGGGCCCGACGCTCTGTTCGCCGCGTTCTACACGATCCATCGCGACTTTGTGCACGGTGCATGGAACCACACCGCGCGGCACACGACCGACTGGCATGCAGTGTCGCGCGCACGCGACGAAGCCGTGCTCGCCGGTCTGCAACGCATGACCCCGGGCATCATCGAACCGTTGGGTGCACTCGCCGGAGCCCTCTGGGGTGTCGTCGATGCGGTGCCTGCGTCAGGTCGTGTCTTGTTCGCCGCGCACAGGTCGTGGCCGAGACCCGCGCACCCGGCACTGAGTGCATGGAACGCACTGAACGCACTGCGCGAATGGCGCGGTGACACTCACTTCGGCATTCTTGTCGCCGAGGACATCGGGGTCGTGGAGGCGGGTCTGCTTCACGACGCGTGGATGGGTTACCCCAAAGAGTGGATCCCCCGCAGCCGTGGTGCAGATGATGCATCCATCGAGGCTGCTCTCGAGAACCTGGGGCGGCGCGGGTTCGTCACCGACGGTGTCGTGAACGACGACGGTGTCGCCTTCCGCCAGCAACTCGAGGACCGCACCGACGAACTCAACTGCATCGTGTGGCAGACCCTCGGTGAGGACCTCACCGGATCGTTCCTGTCGATTGTCGAACCGGTGGGTCACCGTTACGTGGAAGAGATCGACTCCACTGCGGGCGACAACTGGATGCCGGCCGCACGACCACGACGTCGTTAGGAAACCGCGGCGCGGCGCGGAAGTCCGATGCGCACCGACACCCCGGGCGAGAACATCACATGCGGTTCACCGGCGGGCGGCAACAGCCCCGCCGCGGTGACGAGTGAGTCATCGAGAGACACGAGCGATGCGCGGTGCAGTGGCCATCTCTCGTGTTCGACGGGTGCGTAGCGCAGGTTGCCCCGCAGGCCCCTCGAGTAGAGGCCCCACCGTGCCGACAGGAACACCTGCAGGTCGTCCGGTTGTTCTGTTGCGTCGCCGATGTCGACCACAATCTCGGTGGCGGCTCTCGACGGCCAGCGACGTTTCACCGACGTGACCAGTGAGTCGTTGACCCGTTCGTTGCGCGCGCTGCCCCAGCAGTACGGCAGGAAATACGTGGTGCGTGCGACGAACGCGGGAAGCAGCCGGTTCACGTCGAGCGAGAAGAACCACACACCCGGAACACCGTTGTGCCGCACATAGGTGCGCACGTTCACCTCGGGGAACGAACCGAGGTACGGCACCGCAGGCAACCGCGGAAGTCCGATGTTGCGCATCGAGAACGGAATCAGACCGACCCATGCCGAACCGTCGAAAGTGTCGACCTCGAGCCCGGCCGGCAGCAGGGCTTTCACCTCGTCGACCGGGTACCGCCAGTGGAGATAGGCGAGATCGCGCCATTGCTGCACCATCACGGCGCGACGGACCGGCTCGGGACATTCCTGCATCACGGGTCACACGCTACGAGAGGCCGGGAGGTGAACAACCCGTGCAAAGTCGGGATACCGTCACACCCATGGCTCGCTACGTCACCACAGTCACAAGTTCGAAAACGCCCGAGGATGCATTCCGGTACATGTCCGACCTGCGCAACTTCTCCGACTGGGACCGCAACATCATCAAGGTCGAACAGGTCGAGGGAGACGGACCCGGTCTGCATGCGAAGTTCGACATCACCGTGCGCGGTGTCGGCGGGAGGCCCTCGGTGCTGCGCTACGACACGGTCGAGTACGACGAGTTCTCCAACGTTCTGGTGAAGGGCCGCAACACCCTGTTCACATCGATCGACCGCATCACCGTGGCACCGACAGAAACCGGGTGCACGGTGACCTACGACGCGATTCTCACCGCCAACTGGATAGTGGCACCCATGAATCTCGTGCTCGGCGCGGTGTTCAAGAAGGTCGGCGACTCGGCGACGAAGGGTCTGCGGAAAGTTCTGGCCTGACGCGTCACGGGCACCCGAGCCCGTGCAGGGTTGCGCACTCGCGGCACAACCACGCCCTGCCCTCCGGCGTGCTCCACGCCGTGGCAAGGTGCGAACCACACGACATGCAGTCACGGGCATCGTTGGTGCCGGGTCGCACCTTGAACTTCGGCTCCGGATTCTCTGGTATGTCGGCGTCTGTCATGTCGGCGAGCCCATCAACCACGAGTTCTTCACCTCGTCGTGTGCACGGGTGTCCAGAACCTTACCCAGCAGCCTGATCAACTGACGTTGTTCGTTCTGCGAGAGTCCGGCCCACTGTTCGTCGTGAATCCTGCGGATCGACGCGTGCAGACGGCCGAACACCCGTCGGCCCTTCGGCGTCGCACGAACCACGATGCTCCTCCTGTCGTGATCTGCGCGGGCGCGGCCGACGAGCGACAACTTCTCGAGCTTGTCGACCAGCCGGGTGAGGTCTGCGGCCCGGTTGACGAGACCGTCGGCGATGTCGCCCATGGGGCGGCCCTGCGGAGACGACTCACGGCACAGCACCCACAACACGCGGAAGTGAGCCTCGGTGAGACCCTCCTCGCGGCACAGCCTCTCGATGTCACCGGAGAGAGACGTCAACGTGAGGTTCAGGAAAATGTAGGTGTTCCTGTTCAGACGATCCTGTGCTGATTCATGTTCTGTCGTGGCCATGCGTGGATGTCACTTCCGGTGCAGAACCGACAGCAGTGCATCCTGCAGGGTCGCGCGTGGGTCGGTCGACGCACCCATCGAGCGCCACGCCACGAACCGGTCGGGCCTCACGAGAATCGCCCCGTTGCCCGCGATTCCCCGGTGCTTCAGCCACGTGAGACGCGGATCGAGATAGTCGCCGCCGAAGTGGCCGATGCTCACCGCATCGATCTCGATGCCCAGGTCGCGCGCGATGTCGCCTGCTGCATCACACCAGGCGGTGCCGTCCTCGCCCGCGATCAACAGGAAGCGGTCCGGTCGCACGAGGGTGACTGTCGAGGTTCTCTGCCCTTCGGAATGCTCGACCCACGCATGCGGAAGAGGGTGCCCCGGCCGTGTCTCTGCAATGTAGAGGCGAATGTCGTCGGGGTTCGGCAACGGGTCGGTTCCGTCGGCCACGACGGCAGACGATGTGTAGGTGTAGCCGTACTCCACGTTCTGTTCCTGGAACTCCATCGAGTGCTCGGCAAAACAGTCACGTGCCATCTGTCTGAATTCGTCGTCGGCAGGGTCATTGCTCCACAGGCGTGCGAGATGTGACCATTTCTCGTCGACCGTCATCGTCTTGTCGGACAATCCGAGCTTTCCCCACGTGATGCTCCATTGTGCGGCGTTCTCGAGTGACCGGCGGACGTTGCGCTCGACAACCGGCCGGCGTTCGGTCTCGTATGTCGACAACAGAGCAGGGCCCGCCGCGCCCGCGACGACCGCAGCGAGTTTCCAGCAGATGTTCTGCACGTCGTGCATCGCACTCGTCAGCCCGAGGCCACCCGTGGGCGGGTGCCGGTGAGCCGCATCTCCGCACAGAAAAATGCGACCGTCGGAAAAACGCTCGGCAACGATGCCCTCTGTGGCCCACCGCGAGATGAGATGAATCTCCACCGGATGGTCGCCGATACCGAGAGCCGACCTCATGTCCTGTTCGACGGTCGCGTCATCCAACGAGCGAGGGTCGTCATAGGGGTAGTTCAGGTGAACGACCCATTCTCTTGATTTGGATCCCCAGACACCCGGGCCCATCGGCACCATCACCACCTGGTGGCCGAGCTGCGGCATGCCGACCCAGCGGATCAACACATCGTCATCATCGTTCCACCGGGTGAAGTCTGTCGAGATGTGGAACGACACCTGGCTCGCGGCGCGGCGCAGCCCCACCATCTCGATGCCCAGCAGCCGACCCACGGTCCGGCCGCCGTCACATGCGAGCACGTAGTCGGCACGCACGGTGTACTCACGGGCAGAGTCCTTGTCGACAACGGTCGCAGTGACGCCGTCGGAATCCTGTTCGATCGCCGTGAGTTCGTGATGGAAGCGGACCCGTCCGGGGGCGAGATTCTCCGCTCCGCGGCGAAGAATCGGCTCGAGCCGGATCTGCGGCAGGTTGGTCGACAGCAACGGACTCGCAGCGACCCACGTCTCGTTGCGACCGCCCGTTCCCCAGCACTCCATCTTCGCGATGCGACGACCCGCATCGGGGTGACCGGCGAAACCCACGTAGGCGGCGGTGTACGAGAAGTTCTCGGGTGGCGTGCCCTCTGCATACACCTCGTCTGCCACCCCGCAGTCAGTGAGAATCTCCATTGCGCGCTGGTTGAGGATGTGCGCCTTCGGCAACACCGATGTGGTGGGCAACGAACTCACCAGGTACGAATCGACACCCAGCTTCGACAGCAACATCGAAGCGGTCAGACCGGCACCGCCGCCACCCACGATCAGAACAGATGTCTCGATGTCGGCCATGGCCACCCCCTGCCGCGAGATGGTAGCCCCTGATATTTGTTGTCACAAATAACTTGCCGCGCCGGCAGCGAAGCCTCTGCAACCGGGTCAGAACATCAGAACTTCGACGCCAGCGCCTGCGCGCATTCGGCAAGTTCGCCCGCCGAGGCGGCAACAGCCGCCACGTAACGGTCGGGCCGCACCACAATGGCGTACGCATCCTGCACGGCCTGCGGGGCCACCACCACCGGGGCCGCGATCGACTTCAATGACGCGGGGAGTTCGATGTTGCCCTGCGCCACCACGACGAATGACGCGCCGTTCTCCCGGACACGCAACGAGACCTCGGGGTGGTACCAGAACTGATGACCGACACGGGGGTCGTCACCGGCCACGACACCCGATTCGATGTGTGGGCTCGGTCTCGAACCGCCGTAGCCGCTCTCGACGTCGACTCCGTGGCTCTCGCGCCCACCGAGCTGGTCTATGAGGCGCCCCATGTCGACCGCGTGTGCAATGGTGCTGCGCACGTGGGGCGCACGTTCCTCTGTGTACGTGTCGAGAATGTTCTCCGATGCGAGACCGCGCTTCACGAACGAGAACTTCCATGCCAGGTTGAGTGCGTCGCGCATGCCCGAGTTCAGACCCTGACCGGCGAACGGCGGGGTCTGGTGTGCGGAGTCACCCGCGAGGAACACGTTCCCCCTGCGCATCTCCGGTGCCACCACTGCATGGAACCTGTACACCGCACTGCGCACGAGGCGGGAGTTCTCCGGAGAGATCATCCCGTCGAGCAGACCCCACAGGCCCTCGTCGGTGTTCAGCAGGTCGGCATCTTCGTTCTCCTGCACCTGGAACTCCCAGCGCCGGAACCGTCGCACGCCCTGCACGAACGTGAACGGTCTGTCCTTGTGGCAGTACTGGCGGACACCGACCGGCAGGTCGACGTCTGCACCGATGTTCAGTTCTGCGTCGACGACCAGCCACTCCTGGTCGAACCTGAGATCCTCGAGCTGGATACCGACCTGCTTGCGTGTCCAACTGCTCGCCCCGTCGCATCCCACGTACCAACGCGATTCGACGACATCGCCGTTGTCGAGTGTCGTAGTCACCGACGATCCGTTGTCTTTCATGGCGACTGCCGTGCGACCCCAACGCACATCGGCCCCGCGGCGCTCGGCCTCTGCACGCAACATGGTGTCGAGTTCGGGCTGGTAGTGCGTGATGACCGGCGGAACCCCCTGCAGACCCATCGGAGGAATGTCGGCCCCGATCACGACCTCGCCGTCAGGGCCGACGAAGTCGCCGCGCTGCAGTGGTTCGGTGTTCGCCGTCAACCATTCACCGAGTCCGTGGTCGTGGAACGCCCGCTGGATCTCGTCGTCCATCACGATGGCGCGGGGCAGTTGGTAGGGCACCAGATCACGGTCGATCACGGTGTTTGTGACGCCCATGTCGGAGAGCACCACCGAGAGGAACGTTCCGACGGGTCCTCCGCCCAGGATCGTGACGTCACGCATCGCGGTCGACCATCTCTGACATCATCTGGTTGCGGATCCTGCGGGCAGCGATGCGCACCTGTTCCTGGTCGTCGGGCGTCGTTGCATCGACCACCGAGAGAATGAACGGCTCGAGGGCGGCCCACCCCATCTCCATCGCCATGGAGAGACCGACCTTTGCCTTCAGTTCGACCGACGGTTGCTCTTCTCCGCGCTCATGTGCGAGGTGCAGCAGTGCGTTCCGTGGCACCGACACGTCTTCGGTGATTTCGGTGCGCGCGAGCGACATCTCGTTGTCGAGCACCGCACGGACAACGGCGCGGAGGTACGCGGGGTCGCCGAGCAGGGCAAAGGGTGCCGGCAGCGGCTGTTTCCGCGACTGCTCCATTGCGTACGCGTGGTGCTCGTGCACCAGGTGCTCCATCGCGGCGTGCAACAACGCGTCTTTCCCGCCGAAGTAGTGGTGCACGAGACCGTGGTTGACGCCGGCACGTTCGGCAATGGCACGAATGCTCAACGAACTGGGCCCCACCTCGCCGAGCAGGTCGGCGGTTGCGCGGATGAGTTTGTCCTCGGTGTCGGCGCGTGTGCGCGTCGACTTCTCCTCTGCGGTGATCACTTGCCGGCTGTCGCGTAGTCGGTGATCGACGCGGCCGGCTCGCCGGAGCGGTACCGCTGCGCAAGGGCCTCGAAGTCGACGTTGATGCCGATGGGGTTCGCCGCAAACAGTGGCCCCGCCATGAAGGCATCGGCTTCGTCCATGGTCATCGCGTCGACCTGGGTCTCGACCTGGTTGCCGTCGGGGTCGCGGTAGTAGGCCGACAGGGTCATGCCGTGGTTGATGGTCCAGTAGGGCGAGATTCCGCGCGCCTTCATGCGCTCGTACTGGCCGAAGAGATCGTCGAGATTCGCGTAGGTGAACGCGAAATGCTCGGTGCCGCATGCTCTTGCGTCACGGTCCTCGAGATTCGGGATGTTGGCGATGGCGATGCGGTGGTGCTCGTCGTCGTACGAGATGAACGAGATGAAGTCGTTCTCGTGACGGGCCGTGCCCTCGAGGAAGTACTTCCACCAATCGAGCATCTCTGCATAGCGCGAGGTCTTCAGAACGACGTGGGCGAATTTGACGGGTGATGCCATGGTGGTCTCGTTTCTGTGCGATTTAGTCAAGCGACTAAACGAGACTATAGTGCGTTCCATGACATTGCGATTCGCCTCGAAAAACGGCCGTGCCCAGTTGGTCATCGGCGCCGACAACCTGCTCGTCGACCTCGCCGAGGCCAGCAACGGCAAGTTCGGCTCTGACCCCATCGACGCCTTCCGGCGCTGGAACGAGGTGCGTGATTTCGCTGCGTCGTACTCGGGCGGCGGCGCACCCTGCGATGTCGAGTCACTCGATGCTCCGTCGCCGTGGCCGACACAGGTGTTCGGCATCGGTCTCAACTACCGCACGCACGCCGAGGAAAGCGGCATGGAGATCCCGAAGTCACCACTCACCTTCACCAAGTTCTCGTCGTCGATCGCACACGGAAATGCGCCGGTCCCGGTGTACGGCGCCGCTGTCGACTGGGAGGTCGAGCTCGTCGTCGTCATCTCGACGGGCGGTCGCGACATCTCGCGAGAAGACGCGTGGAACCACGTCGCCGGTGTCGCGGTGGGTCAGGACATCTCCGACCGCAAACTGCAGCTCGCCAGCCAGCCCCCGCAGTTCAGCCTCGGCAAGAGCCGCAAGAACTACTCCCCCTTCGGGCCGTGGCTCGTCGATGCCCGCGACGTGGAGAACCGCGATGCTCTGCACATGACATGCACGCTGAACGGCGAGGTTGTCCAGGACACCAACACCGACGACCTCATCTTCGACGTCTCCGACATCGTGTCGTACCTGTCGGGAATCGTTCAGTTGTTGCCGGGTGACGTGATCTTCACCGGCACACCGGGCGGTGTCGGTGCCAGCCGCAAGCCGCCCGTGTTCCTGAAGCCCGGCGACGTTCTCGTGTCGACCATCGACGGCATCGGCACCACCACAAACACCTGCACCGAACCCTGACCGTCAGGCCGTGAGGAACGGCCCGGTCTTCTCGTTGCACCACGCCCACAGCGCATCGCGTGCTGCCGCGTTGTCGCTCGAACGGGTGGAAGACGTCTTGTGCGTGGCGCGCACCGCGCGGTCGCACCAGAAAGTGCCCGAGCCGCCGGGCAACGGCGTCACCGCGGCCAACCACGCGATGGTGTCGGCACCCTGTGCGACAGTGCGCAGTATCGGCCGGGTTGCCACACGGAACAGCGGGATTGATTCCTGCACGCCGGGGGTGTCTGCCCAGCCGGGATGCATCGCCACGAAATCGACATCGGGTTCCTCGGCCGCCCACATGGCGTTGAGTGTCACCTGCGCCCGCTTTGCAATCGCGTACTGACGGGTGCCGTCGTACTTCGTCATCTCGAGACTCTCACCCTTGTGCAACTGCGGCAGTGCCGCGGCGTACATGCCACCCGACGACACCGTGACCACGCGACCGTGCGCCGCACGCAGTGCATCACGCAGCATCGTGGTCATGAGATGCGGGCCCACAACGTGTGATGCCACCGTCTGCTCGATTCCCTGCGGTGACAACTCGCGTTGCTGCAGCAATGCGCCCGCATTGTGGACGAGAGCGTCGATGCGGGGGAAACGTCGGGCAATCTCGCGTGAGGCCGACGACACCGACCCCAGGTCGCCCATCTCGGCACACACGATGTCGACGGTCGGCGCCGACCGCAGTGCACGCAACCCGGCTGCGGTTGCCTCGCACTTGGCGGGGTTGCGCCCGACGAGAACCAGGTGTGCCCCCGCGGTGGCGAGCATGCGGGCCGTCTCGGCGCCGAGACCCGATGTCGGTCCGGTGATCACGATGGTGCGCCCCGTCAGGCTCATGGTCGAAACGTCTGACCAGTGCTCGACACGCGAACGAATCGCATACCCGATGCGCGAGAAACCCGGCACCACCGCCGCATCGAGGGCCCTGTCGAGAAACGACGTCATGAGCGTTCTGCCAGTGTCGCCATGAGCATCGCCGCGACAATGACACCCCGGGTGGTCCACGCAACCGTTCGCACCCAGTTGGTGGCCACGAGTTCGCGGCCCACCTCGGCATCAGGACTGGTGGCCATGCGTGCATGACGCGGAACAGACAGCAACACGGTCGCACCGAGGGCAACCGCGAGTGGAACGCCGGCAAGCCACGGAACGAACCACGCCACGCCCGGGGGAACCATGGCGAGAAGCATCAGAGTTGTGACGCCTTCGACGGCCATGGGTGCCATCACCACCCAACCGGTGCGCTTCTGGTGCTCGACCGCCACGTTCGCGGCGGCACCGACCGGCACCACAGACAACAGCGGATAATGAACCACCTGCACGAACCAGATCACCCCGACCATGGTCCATGTCGCGACAGCGTTCAGCAGCAGCACGAGATCATCCACGGGGTCACCGTACCGTTGGGGGCAATGCACTGCCTACGCTTGGGTGCGTGACGCGCGTCCCGAAGCCCAAGAACGGCCACGCACCACGGACGTGCGAACGGTGCGGTCGACAGTTCGAATGGCGCCGCAAATGGGCGCGCGACTGGGAGAACGTGAAGTTCTGTTCGGAGAAGTGCCGGCGCTCGGGTGCCCCGGGTTCCTGAACTACGCGGGAATACCGAACTCGGCGATGTCGACGCTGCGGCGTTCGTCGATCGAACGATGGGCCGCGGCACCGATCACCACGCTCCACAGCCCGTCGTCCACCGTCACCTCGGGCCGGGTGCCGTTCGACACCGCATCGACGAAGCGTTTGCACTCGATGAAACTCGCCCCGAAGTGAAAACCGACATGAGCGACATCGGGGTCGATGGCGACGTCGACAGACGAGACCTTGCGGCTCGACCGTTCGCCGACGTAGACCTTGCCGTCGCCCGGGACGAAGGCCTCGACCTTGCCGAGGGTCCCGACGGCCGTGATCTCCTGTTCGTGGCGTGACCCCTCGGCGAACATGCTGAGGTCGAGCATCGAGCGCACGCCGTTCTCGTACTCGACGATCACGTAGGCATTGTCGAGAATGTCGCTGCGTTCGCCGTCGTAGAACTCGTCGAGATGGTTGACGTCCTGGCCACCGCTCGCCATCACCCGCACCGGACGCGACCCGACCACGAGGTTCATCAGGTCGAAGAAGTGACAGCATTTCTCCACGAGAGTGCCCCCCGTGTTGCGACTGAACCTGTTCCAGTTGTCGACCTTCACGAGAAAGGGGAAACGGTGCTCGCGGATGGCGAGCATCTTCAGGTCGCCCACGGCGCCTCGGTGCACCTGCCTCACCAGTTCGGCGATGGGTGCCATGTAGCGGTACTCGAGACCCACCCACGTGAGAGCAGAACGTGACTGCTGGGCCCGCACCACCTCGATGCAGTCGTCGACCGTGGTGCACATCGGCTTCTCGACCAACACGGGCAGGTCGGTCGAGAAGACGTCGTCGAGAATCGACTTGTGCGTGAAGTTCGGTGACGCCACGACGACCGCGTCGACACGACCCGACGACAACAGTTCGCGGTGGTCGACGAACTCGTGCACCCCGGCGAAGGCCTCCCCCATGGTGAGACGCGCCCATTCGCGGGGTTCGTTGTTCGGGTCGCTGACAGCCGTGATCTCGACGGTGTCGAGACCCATCAGGTTCCTGATGTGCTCGCACCCCATCATCCCGGTGCCGATCACACCCACACGCAACTTCGACATGTGCTCAGACTATGACGGTGAGGGGTTTGCCGTCACCGACGGGCGCACTATTGTCAGGGGTCATCGCATCGGGGGGATGCAATGACCACGGGGGGAAATCCAATGGCAATCGTCGATCTCATCGAGTCCGGGCTCGGGCTGCTGAAGTCAGAGTCAGACATCACACCGCAGTGGGTCGAGGGTGTGCTGCGCGGCAGCGGCAATCTCGAGGACGGCGTGTCGGTCACCGGTGTGTCGACCCAGCGCATCGGTGAGGGTGTCGGCATCCTCAGCATTCTGCAGCGCATCACGCCCACGTACTCGGGGCAGACCTCGAAGGCGCCGAAGACTTTCGTGGTCAAGTACCCCACCGACGACGCGACCCAGCGGTTCACCGCCGACGCACTGGCGCTCTACATCCGCGAGTTGATCTTCTACAGGGACTGCGCACCCGACGCCCCGTTCAGAACGGCGAAGTGCTTCGCCCAGGCAATCGCCGGCGACAACACCGACTTCACCATCGCGATGGAAGACATAGGCCACATGCGCGCCCTCAACCAGCTCGACGGCATCAGTCTCGAGGAGTCGCGGATTCTTCTCGAGAAGCTCGCTGACTTCCATGCAATGTGGTGGGGCAGCCCGAAGCTTGCGGCTTACGAGGCCACGTTCCAGCCGCTCGCCAACCCCACCTACAACGCGGTGCTTCCCATGCTCTGGACCGGCGGCTGGCCGAATGTCGAGCAGTACGCCGGGCATCTTCTTCCCGACAGCGTGCGCGAGATCGGTGGCATCTGGGCCGGCAAGGTCTCGTGGATGCTCGACAACCTGATGACGCCCACCACCATGTGCCACGGTGACTACCGGGCCGACAACATCATGTTCGACGGCGACAAGCCTGCCGTCATCGACTTCCAGCTCATCGGCACCGGTTCGGGCATCTACGACGTGGGCTACTACATCAGCCAGTCGATCGCCACCGATGTGCGCCGCGGGCACGACCGCGAACTGCTCGAGGTCTACCTGAAGCGTCTCGAGAGCCACGGCATCGAGGTCGACCGTGAAGAGGCCTGGCGCCAGTATCTCGTCTGCATCTGCTTCTGCGTCACCTACGGAGTCACCACGTTCGGCGGCTTTGCCGACCAGAACGAGCGGGGTCAGCAACTCTTGCAGGACATGTTGCTGCGCGCACTCAACTGTGTGGCCGACAACAACGCCCTCGAGGTGCTGAAGTAACCGCCCTGTTCGTCGGGCACACTTGAACCATGAGTGACCACACACACGACCACGGCCGCGGGCTGCTGCAGCAACTCGGTGCCGAGGGTCGCGAACTGCGCAACCTGATCCCCGATGTGTACGCAGGCTTCGGCGAACTGCACAAGGCCGCCTTCAACGACGGCGAGGTCGACCGCAAGACCAAGGAACTGATCGCGCTCGCCATCGCCATCACCGTCAAGTGTGACGGCTGCATCGCGAGTCATGCGCGCGGGGCGGCGCTCGCAAAAGCGACAGAACGCGAGGTTGCCGAGACCATCGGCGTCGCAATCAGCATGAACGGCGGCCCGGGCACGGTGTACGGCCCGCGCGCCCTCGCGGCATTCCGCGAGTTCGCCAAGCCCGAATGAACTAGTGACCGACTGAGCGGTTGATGCGCACCGGCACCGTTCGGGGCCCGCGCACCTGACCACCGGCCCAGGTGACCTCGGCGCCCTCGATCAACTCGAAGTCGGGCACTCGTGCGAGGAACTCCTCGATGGCGACCCGCATCTCCATGCGTGCGAGGTTCGAGCCCACGCAACGATGGATTCCCGCACCGAACGCCACGTGGCGGTTGTGCTGACGGTCGATGATCACCTGGTCGGGGTTCTCGAAATGGGCAGGGTCGCGGTTCGCAGCGGGGAACGCCATGAGAACACGGTCGCCCGCATGCATCGGGCAGCCCTCGTATTCCATGTCGTCGTTCACCAGACGGGCCATGGTGACCGGTGAGTACGCACGCAGGAACTCCTCGACGGCCGACGGAATCAGTTCCGGTTCGCGCACAAGACGCTCACGGTCTTCCTTGTTCGTGGCGAGGTGCCACAACGATGACCCGATGCCGCTCCATGTGGTGTCGACGCCGGCGATCAACAGAAGTCCGCACATGCCGAGAATCAGCCCGTCGGAAAACGGCTCGCCGTCGTGCTCGGCGTGCACCAACTCACCGATCAGGTCTGATGTCGACCCGGTCTCGCGGCGCTTGATGATCTCTCCCATGAAGAAGTCCTGCAGTTCGCCGCGGGCCTTGATGCGCAGTTCGGGGTTGGTGAGGCCCGCCTCGAGGCTCCACCGCACCCACTTCGTGAAGGTGTCCTTCATCGTCGTCGGCACGCCGAGCATGGTGGCGATGACCTGGGCCGGAATCTGCTGTGCGTAGTCGACCGCAGCATCGGCGGTCTCCTTGCCGGCGATGACATCCATCAGTTCACGGCACCATGCACGCGTGAACACCTCGAGTTCGTCGACGGCCTTCGGCGAGAACGCGGGGAGAAGCTGACGACGCGTCCAGGTGTGCATCGGTGCGTCGACCGCAATCGGCGCACCAGTGGTCACCCCGTATGCGCCCGAGCCACGCGGTTCGGCGGGGGGCACCACGAGGATCTCGCGCGACGAGAACAGTTCCGGTTCGCGAGCCATCTTCGAGACGATGTCGTAGGTGGTCGGCAACCACGAACCACCCCACTTGTCGGTGTGGGCGATCGGGCATTTCTCGCGCAGGTCGTCCCAGATGCCGAACGGATTCTCGATGTAGTCCTTGTCGAAAATGTCGTAGGCAGTGGTCCAGTCGATCAACTCTCCCATGGCTCCCCCTCGTGTCGTGCCCCGCGTGCCGGTGCAGCTCCCTACGGTGACAATAACTTCCCGACTGAGCGTGACCATAGTCATAGGGCATACGATTCGCCCATGAGCAACCTGCCACTCGACATCGACCCCTCTGACGCCGGCTTCGACCCTGCCCGTCTCGAGCGCATCACCAGCCACTTCGCCAGATTCGTCGACGACGGCCGCCTGCCCGGCTGGCACATCGCCGTGTCGCGCGGGGGCAAGCTGGCATACAACGCCACCTACGGGCATGCCGACGTGGAGAACGGCAAACCGATCGCCGACGACACGATCTACCGCGTCTATTCGATGACCAAGCCGATCTGCGCAGTCGCCGCCCTCATCCTCTGGGAGGAAGGCAAGTTCGAGATGCACGACCAGGTGAAGTGGTTCATCCCGTCGTTTGCCGACCAGAAGGTGTTCCGCAGCGGCACTGTGACCGCGCCTCGGTTCGACCCCGTCACCGAGCCGATGGAGATGTGGCACCTGTTCTCCCACACCGCCGGGCTCACCTACGGCTTCGTGTACTCGAACCCTGTCGACCAGATGTACCGCAACGCCGGCTTCGAGTGGGGCACCCCGCGCGACGCATCACTCGCAGACATCTGCGACATGCTCGCCGGTCTTCCGCTGATGTTCCAGCCCGGCACCGAATGGGCCTACTCGATGTCGATCGACGTGCTGGGTCGCGTGGTCGAGGTGCTCTCCGGGATGACTCTCGGTGAGTTCATGCAGAAGCGCATCTTCGAACCGCTCGGCATGACCGACACGGCGTTCCACTGCCCCGCCGACAAGGCCGACCGTCTGGCCGCGCTCTACATCCCGAACCCCGCCGACAACCGACGCCGCGTGCGCAACGACGCAATGGGTGCAGGTGCGGTCACCGAACCGAAGGCGCACCTCGGAGGGGGCGGTCTGGTCTCGACCATGTCCGACTACACGAAGTTCGCCGAGATGCTGCGTGGCGGCGGCGAACTGAACGGCGTGCGCATTCTCTCGCCGCGAACCGTGCAGTTCATGGCCTCGAACCACCTGCCGGACAATGCCGACCTCACCGCGTTCGGCCGGCCGTTGTTTGCCGAGACCGCATTCGACGGTGTGGGCTTCGGTCTCAGCGTGAGTGTCACCATCGACCCCGTGAAGGCAAAGGTGCCGGGCAGCGTCGGTGACTACGGCTGGGGCGGTGCGGCAAGCACAAACTTCACCGTCGACCCGAAGGAAGACCTCGTCTACACGATCATGACTCAGTTGCTGCCGTCGAGCACGTGGCCGCTACGGCCGCAACTCAAGCAACTGGTGCACCAGGCATTGGTCGACTGACCGCACGCTTCATCTGCACCGACAGCACACCGAGCACCACGAGCCCGGTCGCGATGATGACGAGACCCTGGGCCATCTCGTTGTTGACCCACTCCACCACAGTCATCACGACACCGGCAACGACACAGAAGGCACCCGCAACCAGCATCTCGGGCGCCAGCAGAACGGTGCCGGCGGCGAACAACACCGCGCCGGTGATGATCGAGGCGGGGCGCGACCAGTCTTCGGCCGAACCGATGGTCATCGACCCGATGATGATGAACAACGAACCGACTGCGCGCGCAAGTTGTTGCGAGCCGATGCGGGTCAGGCCCGCACCCACGAGGGTCGCCCCTGCGGCGAGCAGCAGACCACCGTTCAGGAACTGATTCTCGACGTCGATCACCGCACTCAGGGAGATCGCGAGGCCCACCGTACCGACCGACAACGATGCGGTGCCCGCGAAACGAGACGGCCGGCAACGTACGACTCCCCACAGTGCGATCGCACCCGTGAGCAGGACACCGATCCACTCGCTGCGCATGTCGGCCTGGTCGAGCACGATGCCCGTGGCACCTGCCGCGGCGCCGAGCGCCCCCAGTTCGAACACCTCGCCGAGACGTTGACGGATCTCCGGGCCAGACGAGAGTTTCCACGAGGCGGCACCGAGGGCCGCGGCGAGCACGTACAGAGCGGTGGCAATCGTGCCCACGGAGGCGTCCTCGAGTGCATAGGCAAGCAGACGCACCACGCCCGCAGCAATGATCAACGCCGCGAGATACGAGATGAGTTCGCGGATCGAGAACGACCACCGCGGGGCCGACATGATGTCGTTCGCCTGGTCTCCGGAGATGGCCCCGGAATCAACGAGTCCGTCGAGTAGTTCACGCTGCGTCTTGCTCTGTTCCATGGTCGGAAGTGTGACACGGAATCAGGGGTTATGTGTGTACCAATCCACGACCGGCCCCACGGCTGCATCGAGCAACGGTGCGACAAAACTTGCGTACGTCACGGTGATGTGGTTGTCGTCGCGGTACACCAACAGATTTCCCACGATGGTGGGACACATGTTCGCCGTGCAGAACCAGTTGCGCACCCACACGACATGCTCGCCCGCCGCATCGAAATCACGCCGCATCTCGAACATGTCGTCGCGGTAACCGTTCGTGAGCGTCGGCGAACACTGGTGGACATCGGTGTAGTTGCGGCTGAGACATGCGGGGATCGACTGGCCCGGGTACGGCGTGTCTTCCACCAGTATCGGGGTGATCCCGCGCGCACGCAGTGCGTCGAGTGTTCCCTGCATGCCCTCACGCCATTCTTTCTGCCACATCGGCTTGCGCGTGGTGGCCGACAGCAGGCGGTCGAAGTGGGCCACGAACGCAAACTTCACTCCGTCGGCAACCATGGCATCGAGAACGTTCGCACGCCACTTCTTGCATTCCGGGTACACCCGGCCGAGCACCTTGTTGTAGACGCTTATCTCGGCCGGCGGGCACCCCGCCTTGGTGTACACGTTCAGTTTCCACTTGCGCTTCACGGCGACCTTCTCGAATGCGGGGAACCACTGCGCCGCATGTGAGTCGCCGTACAGGGCGACGACCACCGGCGATGTCTTGTCTCCGAACGAACAACCCGCCTTCGGTGCAGTGGGTGTGAAACGCACGTGGCATCCGTCGTCGTAGATGACGGGTTGATCAGACACCGCAGCCTGCAGCGACGGGGTCAGGTTGCCGGGCAGACCGGTGGCCCGGGCAGCATCGACGATTGCCTGCAGCGGCGAACCGAGTTCGGGCATCGCAGGTGCGACAGGCATGGTCGTGGTGGTTCCCGGGTTCGTGGTGGTCGTCAACACAGGCGTGGTCGCGTCGGGGCCGAGCGTGATGCTCGGTGGGTTGTTGCGTGCGAGCACCGCAGAACCACCCAGCAGGGCGACGAGTGCCGTCGCCAGTGCGGCCGCGCGCAGACCGCGGATCGAGATGTTGCGCCGCACGGGGTTCTCGACGAACCTGAACGACAGCTCTGAGAGAACGAGACCGACAGCAGTGCACACCAGGCCGTCGACGACACTCAACTCGCGGCCGAGTGCCGGTTCGGCGATGATGAGAATCGGCCAGTGCCACAGGTACGCCGAGTACGACCGCGAACCCAACCACTGAAACGGCCCGAAACGCAGCAGCGCCACCGGCGCCCACCGGGTCGCGGTTCCACCGGCAATGACACACACGGTCGCCAGCACCGGCACGAGTGCCCATGGCCCCGGGAACCTCGTCGTCTCGGAGAACAACGCAACGCTCGCCATGATGCCCGCCAGACCGACCCACGACATGCCCGCCGCGAACGCGGTTGCGATGCGACCCGCAGCCACGGGCAGCACCGCCAACAACGCGCCGAATGCGAGTTCGAACGCCCGCGTGTGGGGGGCAAAGAACGCCCACGGCTGCGACGTGTTCATGAGCGCCATGCACGCCACGAACGACGCCACCGCGATCACACCCGATGTGACGCCGACACGGACGCGCGCCGTGAAGCGCGACGTGTTCGAGATGCCGAGACACACCACGAAGACGAGGGCGGGCCACACGACGTAGAACTGTTCCTCCACGGCGAGGCTCCAGTAGTGCTGCAAAGGCGACGGCGGGAACGACGACTGCAGGTAGTCGGCGCCCCTGTGGGCGAACAGCAGGTTCGAGGAGAAACCGGCAGTGGCGATCATGTCGCTCGTCAGCGAGCGCACCCGGATCGGTTCGAGCCAGACGTACGACGCGGCGAGTGTGACCACGGCGACGAGTGACGACACGGGCAGCAGACGCCGGATGCGACGGGAGTAGAACGAGCCCAGCGAGATGCCCCCCGTCGAGGTGCGTTCGTGCACCAGAAGAGAGGTGATGAGGAAACCCGAGAGCACGAAGAAGACGTCGACGCCCACGTACCCGCCGTCGAGACCGGGAACACCGGCATGGAAGAGCAGCACCGCGGCGACGGCAATGGCCCTCAGGCCCTCGATGTCTTCCCGCCGTTGCACGTCATCAAGTATTGCCTGCAGACCCTGCACGCATCAGGCTGTCCGATCGGCAGAGCCGACAGTCACCCTGCACGATCTCGTTGATTCGGGCCGAAGTCAGCGGGAATCGGTCGGCATTGCCCGTTCGTCTAAGGTTCATCCATCCACAACAACGGCTAACCAAGGAGTCACTATGGCCCGTTATTCACGTGTGCTCGCGACATTTGCGGCACTTTCACTCGTCGTTGCCGCATGCGGCGGCGACGATTCATCATCAGACACCACCGTCGCCGGTGGCGGCGAGCTCGAGCTCGTGAAGGACGGTGTCCTCACGGTGTGCTCCGACGCCCCCTACGAACCGTTCGAGTACCAGGACGAGAACGGTGAATGGACCGGCTTCGACATGGACGTCGTGCGTGCAATCGCCACGGAGAACGGCCTCGAACTCGAAGTCAGTGTGCAGCCGTTCGACGGCATCTGGCTTGCCCCTGCTGCAGGCAAGTGCGACATGGTCGCCTCGTCGATGACCATCACCGAAGAGCGTGAGAACGCGGCCGACTTCACGAAGAGCTACTTCGACGCCTTCCAGTCGCTTCTCGTCCGCAGTGACGACGCAGAGACCTACAACTCTCTCGACGCGCTCGCCGGCAAGACCATCGCAGTGCAGACCGGCACCACCGGCGAGGCATTCGCCAACGAGAACAAGCCCGAGGGCGCGACGATCCAGTCGTTCGACGAGGCATCAGCAATGTTCCTCGCGCTCGAGTCGGGTCAGGTCGATGCAGTGCTGCAGGACTACCTGATCAACAAAGAGCGTGCCGACAAGCAGGGAACCTCGACGGTCTCGGTGAAGTTCGAGGACACCCCCGAGCAGTACGGCTTTGCCGTCGAGACCGGAAACTCGGCTCTTCTCGACATCCTGAACAAGGGCATCGACGATCTGAAGGCCTCCGGCGAGTACCAGAAGATCTACGACAAGTACTTCATCGGCTGATCAGACCGATCCGGTCGAACCAGACAACGAGGGGGCCATGGCGATCAGCAAGCGCAAGCGTGCGATGTACACACGGTATGCCGTGTATGCACTCAGCATCGCTGCACTTGCCGCCATGGTCCTTTTCGTCGACTGGGACAAACTCAGCAACGCGATGTTCCGGTGGAACATCGTCAAGGAACAGTTCCCCGACATCCTCACCAAGGCCGCAAAGAACACGGTCATCTTCACGATTCTCGGGTTTGCAGGCGGGCTCAGCCTCGGTCTGATCTTCGCTCTGATGCGGCTCAGCACCATCCGGCCCTACCGGTGGCTTGCTGCCACCTACATCGAGATCTTCCGCGGGATTCCTCTCGTGGTCACGCTTCTCATTCTCGGGTTCGGTATCCCGATTGCCACGGGATGGCAGTGGCCGAATGCATACATGCAGGGTGCGGTGCCGCTCGCACTCGTTGCCTCTGCATACATGGCAGAGACGATCCGGGCCGGAATCGAAGCGGTTCCGAAGGGCCAGATGGAGGCAGCCCGGTCGCTCGGCATGTCGTATCCACGGGCAATGGGAACCATCGTGATTCCCCAGGCACTGCGCATCATCGTGCCGCCGCTCACGAACGAGTTCGTCTTGCTCATCAAGGACACCTCCTTGATCTCGGTTCTCGGCGTCACCGATGCCACGAAGGACCTTGCGCGCTTCGGTCGCGACGGTGTCAACTCGACGGCCAACGCGACTCCCCTGATGGTTGCCGGCCTGGTCTACCTGGCGATGACTCTCCCCCTCACGCAGTTGGTCGCGTGGATGGAACGGCGTGCAAAGGCGGCGGGCAAGTGACGAACGAACCCGTCTTCATCGACGACTACGTGGTCAGCATCAGCGACCTCAACAAGTCTTTCGGTTCGAACCATGTGCTGCGAGGCATCGATCTCGACGTGCAGCGCGGTGAGGTGGTCTGCATCATCGGGCCCTCCGGTTCGGGGAAGAGCACGCTGTTGCGCTGCGTGAACATGCTCGAGCAACCGTCGAGCGGTCGCATCGTGGTGCTCGGTCGCGAACTCACCCATGTCGACTGCGACATCGACGAGGCACGCACGAAGATCGGCATGGTCTTCCAGCAGTTCAACCTCTTCCCGCACATGACAGCCCTCGAGAACGTGTGCATCGCACAGAGAAAGGTGCTGAAGCGCCACCCGGCGGTTGCAGAAGAGATCGGTCGTTCGTTGCTGCAGCGTGTCGGGCTCGGCGAGAAAGCGAACGCATACCCCGGACAACTGTCCGGCGGTCAGCAGCAGCGTGTCGCGATCGCGCGCGCCCTCGCGATGAACCCCGACGTCATGTTGTTCGACGAGGCAACGAGCGCACTCGACCCTGAACTCGTCGGTGAGGTGCTGCAGGTCATGCGCTCACTGGCAGACGAGGGAATGACCATGCTGGTCGTGACCCACGAGATGGGGTTTGCGTCCAATGTCGCCTCTCGCGTCGTGTTCATGGACGGCGGCGTGATCGTCGAGCAGGGACCCCCCTCCCAGGTCATCTCCGCACCCCGGGAAGAGCGCACCCGCACCTTCCTGGCCAACGTTCTCAATCACTGACCACCCTTTTTCTAGGGTGCGCGCCATGACCGACCAACGCGACCGTATCCAGTCTCTACTCACGCTGGCGAGACACCCCAACACCCCCCAGGCAGAGGCAGAGACAGCCCTCGCACTCGCATCGAAGCTGATGCAGAAGCACGGTCTGTCGGCCAGCGACGTGGCCGATGCCGCACCTGTCGACGACACCGAGGTCGTCATCCGTCGTTTCATGGTCAGCGGTCTGTACCGCGTGCGCCGCCAGAACTTGTTGTGGCACATCGCGAGACTCCATTCGTGCGACGGGTACCGCGACGACGACGAAGACGACTCGTGCATAGTGGTTCTCTACGGCCGCGACAACGACATCACCGCCGCGTACACGCTCTTCTGTGCCGCCGACATTCTCGGTGCACGTCTCCTGCCGCGCGGCGACCGGTCGTGGCGCACCACGTGGTGGAACGGTTTCATCAACGGCATCGTCGATGCTCTCGGTTCGGCACGCAACGAGTTCATCAGCGAGAGCCCGGGTTCGGGTCTCGTGCTGGCCGACCGCATGAAGCGCGCGCAGCGTGAGATGCGCGCAACAGCGCCGCCGTTGACCGGCAGTCGCTCGTACACCGACACCTCGTCGGGTGCGTATGCAAGCGGCCGGGCTGCCGGGCGCGGATTCTCCACCGGTGGTCGCTCGTTCACCAGCGGGGTGCGCGGGGAACTGTGACCCCCGAACTCGACCATCTCCTCGATCGCGCGCGCACGCGGGCACTCGAGTACGGCCGTGGCTCGCACGAACAGGCACTCACCTACGCCTGCGAAGACATTGCCGACGACCTGGTCGGCACGCGTGAGATCGCCGAACACGACGTCGGCAGGTTGCTCGAGCGCATCTGCCACACCGAAGACCTCGATGTTCCCCGACTCGAGTTCGCCCGTCAGCGTTCGACATCACTTGCCGCGACAATCATCGACGACAACACCATCTGTGTGTTCGGCCGCCGCACCACGTTGTCGACACTTCTCCACGAGATCGCACACACCTCGGTGCGCACGCCCGGGCACGGCGTCATGTTCCGCGACGAACTCGTGCGACTCACCCGCAGGCACCTCTCGGTCGAGTACGCCGCACTCCTGCACTCACTCTTCGTGGGGCTCGGTCTCGATGCGGCGCCGTGGCCGGCGAGCGCCCACCGTCGTTGACCCCGGCTGCAGGTGACAGACTGACCCGCATGACTCTCACCGACGACTTCTATTCGTTGCTCTCCACCACGCGTTCGATCCGGCGCATCGAGAGCACCCCTGTCGACCCCGACTCGCTGAACCGTGTGTGCCAGGCCGCGCTGTGGGCACCGAGCGGCGGCAACAGACAACCGTGGCGCATCATCGTGGTGACCGACACCTCCCTGAAGCAGCGGATCGCGTCACTGTATGCCGACGAGTGGAGCAAGTACGTCGACTTCAACATCGCACGGCTCGGCGAACAGCCGGACGACGTGATCGCAAAGGCGCGTTCGCAGTTCGGCACCGGCACCGCCCTCGCAGAGAACCTCGCCGACGTGCCCGTCATCGCGTTCTTCGTGCACGACCCCGGTGCGCTGTACGTCACCGATGCGGGTTTCGGTCGCCACCCCGTCGTCGGCGGGGCATCGTTGTACCCCGCCGTTCAGAACTTTCTTCTCGCCGCCCGTGCCGAGGGTCTCGGTGGTGTGCTCACCACGATCATCTGCTCACGCGAGAACGAACTGCGCGAACTGTTGAGATTCCCCGACGGATGGGGTGTCCACGCCATGGTTCCCCTGGGCCACCCGAAGGGCAACCACGGCCCGCTCCGGCGTGCACCGTTGTCAGAGATGGTGCATCACGACACCTGGTCGTCTTAGTCGGTTTCTCTCCACGGAACCGCGACGGGCCACCGGCCCTTCCCGCCGTCCTCCACGAGAAAACCGGTGAGTGTCCGCTCTGCGTGTTCCATTCGCCACTGCAGAAGTGACCTCGCCTCGCGCCACAACACCGCGGCGTCATCGGTGAGAACACGTTGGTGCGGGTCGGCAGTCAGGTCGAAACACAACGAGTCACCGTCGCCGAACTGCACGTAGATGTGCGTCTCGGTGCGCCGCACCGACAGGTTCAACTGCTCGAGCCTGCGTTTCCACGGCCATTCGTACCTGTCGAACGGAATGAGGGCGAACCGCCAGTCGTACTCCCAGTGTGCGGCGTCGCGCCACCAATCCGGTTCGACCCCCTCGACGAACGGCGTCAACGGCAGTCCGTCACACTGCGGCGGCACCGGTATGTCCATCGCATCGCACAACGTCGGCATGATGTCGACGTTCTCGGTGAACCGCGTGACCACCGAACCGTGCCCGGCAGGGTGTCGCGGGTCCCGGACGATGCCGACGATGTGTTGACTGGTGTCCCAGTAGCCGACTTTTTCCTTCAGGCCGTGGTCGCCCAGAAGTTCGGCGTGGTCGGCCACCACCACGATCACGGTGTTGTCCCACTGACCCCCGTCGCGCAGCGCCTGCCAGATGCGTCCGAGCTGTGCATCGACCTCGCTGATCATGCCGAAATACTGCGCGCGCATGTGTGCGAGTTCGTCGGGGTCGGTGGGGGCCTTCGTCGTCTCGAGCTGCAGCATCACCTCGTGGAAACCGTGCACCTCGGCGGCACGTTCGACTGGCAACCCGACCGTGGCCGGGTCGTACATCTGTGAGTACGCACCGGCTGCAGAATACGGCGGGTGCGGGCGGATGAAACTTGCGTGTGCAAACCACGGACCCTTCTGGTCGCCCACCCAGGCCAGCAACTCGCCCGTGAGGAACGCCGAAGTGCTCACCTCGGCGGGTCGTTCGTTCTCGGTTCGCAACAGGTCGAGGATTCCCATGGCCGTGTCGTGCCCGTGACTCTTCAGGAACTCGCGCCAGGGCCTGTAGTTGCCCGTGAGGTCGAGAGCACTGTCGAAACCGGGCAACACTCCTTCGTACGACAGGAGACGGTCGTCGTCGGGCCCGGTGGTGACGCGCGGGTCGACCGACTGGTCGGTGTAGCCGAAAAGTGCGGGGGCGTACCCGGCACGCCGCGCTGCGCGTGCAATGTTGTCGAACCGGTCGTCGAGCGGCGTGCCGTTCGCGACGACCCGGTGGTTCATCTGGTACATGCCCGTGTACAACGACGCGCGGCCCGGCCCGCACGGCGATGCCTGGCTGTAGTGGCGCGACAACCGCACACCGTTGCGGGCGAGATCGTCGAGATGCGGCGTGCGCACCACCGGATGGCCCGCCGACGAGAGACAGTCCCCGCGGAACTGGTCGAGCGTGATGAGAAGAACGTTCGGTCTCATGGTCGCCTTCCTGTCGTCAGGAACTCACAGATGTCGCGCAACGCATCCCGGTCCTGTGCAGAGAACAGATGCCCGCCTTCGTACAGTTTCATGGTTGCATCGGGAATCCGTCGCACGATCTCCTCGGAATTGGCCGGTGGTGCGATGCCGTCGTACTTTCCCGCGGTGACGAATGTCGGGGCAGTGATGCTGCCGAGGCGGCCCGCAACGTCGTGACCGATCCGTGCCTGGAGCTGCAGCCGTTCGCCGCGCAGTGTCTCGGCAGACTTCACGACGCCGGCCTGCGAACGTCTCATGGCGACGATCGCCGCGTCGAGCGGGTGACCAGCCAACCACTCGTCTGTCCACCGCGAGTCGGTGAGTTCGGTGATCCTCGCGTCGCGGGCATCGGCGGTGAGTGATGCCAGTTCGTGAAGCGGGTATGACGACCCCGCCTCACCGCCCGCAGAGGTGCACAGCAACACCAGTCGTTCGACACGCTGTGGAAAAGTCGCAGCGAACTCCTGCGCGACCATTCCACCGAAACTGATGCCAACCACCGAGCACGTGTCCCAGCCGACATGGTCGAGCAGGGCAGCACCGTCGTCTGCATACTGCTGCATGGTGTACGGACCTTCGGGAACCGAGGTCTCGCCGAGCCCGCGTTGGTCGTGGGCAAGAACCGTGCAGTGCCCCGCGAGCGCGTCGACGAGGGGCCGCGACGACTTCAACGTGGCTCCGGAGCCGTTGAAGAAGAGAACCCTCGGACCCTCACCCGAGATCTCGTAGTGAAGTGTCACGTCTGGTCTGCGGAAGAACGGCACGCACCAAGTCTGACACTCACCGGGGTATCCACCATTCACGGACCGAAACAAGGCACTATCGGGTTCCGTGCTCACGATCGTGGAAGAAGTCAAACGCTCGCTCGCCGAGCAGACATCGTCCCTCTCGTGGCGACGGGTCACGATGCCCGGGCTCGCTGTTGCGTGGGTCGGCATGAACGTGCCGACAGTCGAGACCGGCGGCAGGCCGTGGGTGTGGGAGGTCGTCACTCCCGACCAGTACGACTCGTCGGCAAGACTGCGCAACGACCCGCTCGTTCTTTCGGTTGCGCACGACGTGGTGATCGCAGAGGTGCTGCACGACGACCACACGGCGCCCGTCGTGCGGATGCAGGTCCCGGTGCGGGAGACCCCCGGTTCCGTCTCGATTCCGAGGGGTCCGGGCCGGGGAACCCCATGGTCGTTGCGCATGGAGACCGGCTGGTCGGTCGGGGCACTCGGCACCGCCGCCCAGTGCTGGATCGACAGGGAAACCCCGGGGAACGTGCGGCTGCAGACCCCGGTCGAGCCGCATTCGCCCCACCGGCTCTACCAGCTTCACCCCTCGATCAATATCGAGTCGGCGGCGTTCGATCACCTGCTTACACTCGGTCTCGATGAGGCAGCCGTCGTCACTTCCCTTCTCAGCCAGGTTCACGAGGCACTCCAGCCATACAGGTGACCTGCGGGTGGTGCCGTGATCACCACCTTTGCCACCACACTCTCGGCGATCGATTCGTCGGAGAAAGAACGTCTCGCTCTCATCGACCTCGTCACCGACTGGCAGATGGAGAACTACCCGCTCGACGACAATGCCCCGGGCATCACCGTGCGCGTGCGGGAAGGGTCCGACGACCCGGTCTTCCGTGTGACGATCACGCACACGCAGTCGGGTCGGCCGTTCGCGCAGACAATCACCGCCACCGTCGTCACCATCGCGAACCGACTCACGTTCGACCTGCGCATCGTCGCGACCCCGACAACAGTGCGTGTCGCGCCGTATGTTGCCCTGCCGTTGCCGCCCCATGTGGTGCGTCTGTTGTCCCAGGTTCTCAACTCGGTGCAGATGGAAGACGCCAACGAGTACGTCACGACACACACGAAACACATCGCGACCAGGGAACAGGGCGAGCACGTGGCCGGTTTGATCCTGGCGCCGGGGCGTGCGCTTCCGGTTCTGATCGAGTTCACCGACCAGACGAACGTCGGCGCCCCGTTGCTCGCCGAGTCGGTCGGCCCCCTGACCGGACTCGTGCACCAGTTCCGGTTCACCACGCGGGACGCACTCGACGGGTACGTCGCACTCACCGGTGAGGCCCTCGTCGACATCGGCAACGTGGTCGTGCACTGGGCGAGCCCGCAACGACCGCTGGTGTACCGGCGCGCCGACATCCGTGCGGGCCAGGAACTCGCTTTTCTGCAGCGCCTCACCACCACCGTCACCGAGGTGGCGTCACGTGCGCTGAGTGCACCGCGCATCCCGCCCCCGCCGCGTTACGACGACGACCAGCTCGTCGAGCAGACCAGGGAATCGCGCGAAGGCGGCAACGACGACGAGGAACAGTCGATGCTGATCGAGCAACTCGAGGCGACGGTCGAGGACATGCAGGCGGCGCTCGCCGATGCCGACCGCATCATCGCCGAACAACGCTCGCAGATAGAGCAGAAGGGCGGACAACTCGACGAGTTGATCCTGCGGAACGTGTCTCTCGAGATACAGGCGGGCAGCACCGCGCAGGTACGCGCCGTCTCGTCGATGAAGGAAGCTCTGCGTCTCGCGCAACAACACTGCCCGCAACTCGTCTTCCACGAGCGCGCCATCGAATCGGGAGAGAGCCTCGAGGGGCCCGAACCCGTGAGTGTTCTCCAGGATCTCGTGCGTCTGAACGAGGTGGCACGTGCATGGCGGGCCGGCGAGATCTCCGGAACCAGCATCGGACTCGCATGCCGACAGATGGGTCTCGACTTCGCCCCGCGCATCTCCGACAACGCACGGCAGAAGTTCGAGGAGGACTACGTCATCACCTGGCGCGGGGAGACCGTGCGTGCCGAGGCACACCTGCGACGCGGTCGCAAGGTGCATCTCGTGCGCATCCACGTGTACTTCGACCAGGACACCCAAGAGGTTGTCGTCGCCTACATCGGCCGGCACCTGCGCGACAAGTCCAGCCAGTCGTAATCTCGTAGTCTGTGCGAATGACCCGACGACGAGTGATTCGCCTTGTCGCCGGTGCGGTCGCGGTGTTCATCGTCGTCACCATGTTCTCTGCCGGCCGGTACGTGCTGGCCAACTCGGGTGACCCGGTGCAGCAGAGCCTCGCATCGTGGGCGCGCAACAAAGGACTCGGCGGCATCGTCGACCAACTCGAGGCGTGGCTGCACAACGACCCACCGGCCGTTGCCCCCGCCGACACTCTCGCCCTTGTCCCCGTCGACACCGAACCGCCCGCCACCACCGTCGCACCCGGCACCACGGTGAGCACCGGCACCGTTGCACCCGGGCCCACCACCACCCTGCCCGTCACCTCGCCGACGGGTGCAGCTCGCCAGACCAACAGGGTGCGCACAACGAGTTGCCCGAACGTCGGCACGACCACAACCGTTGCCACGACGACCACGGTCGAGAACACCACGACGACTGTGCCTCCCACGACCACAACCACCACCTCGTCGACGCTGCCCGGCGAGACCACAACCACCACGACCACCACGACGACACTTCCCGCCCGACCGACGGACATCGCACCGCAGGTCGCACCGCAACTGCGTGGCGAAGGTGAATGGGTGGTGATCGCACGGGCGCGGTCGAAGCCGGCCATCTTTGCGACCTCGATGCGTCCGTTGTGGTGTTACGGCTCGGTGGTGGCGACCATGGCCACCTACGACCCCAACAAGGTGCGTGCCGCACTGTTCAACGGCACCGAGGTTCCCGGCGGTCGCGGCTGGAGGAACTCCTCGAAGATCAGGGGCGCCGCCGAGAAGTACCTCGTCGGGAGTTTCAACGGTGGCTTCCGCTTCGAGCACAACCCGGGCGGTTACATCACCGAGGGACGCACGGTGAAACCGATGCGCAAGGGTTACGCGACGTTCGGCATACGCGCTGACGGCACCAGCACCGTCGGCGTGTGGGGCAGGGACATGACCGACGACGAGGAGTGGTTGTCATTGCGGCAGAACCTGCCGCCGCTGCTGTACAACGGCAAGGTCGTGTACCACACGTACGACAAGGTCGACTGGGGCAAGGACCACGACAACAAGCTCTACAACTTCCGCTCGGCGGTGTGCCTCCGCACGGACGGCCTCATCATGTACGTGGCGGTGGGAAAGGTGAACGTTGCGATGCTTGCCGACACCCTGGTCGTGGCCGGTTGCTCGACGGCCATGGAACTCGACATCAACGGCACGTGGCCGTACTTCGCGGTGTACACGAAGTTCGGCACGACATCGCGTGCCGGTCGCACCATCGACACACGCATGGGCGATCCGCAACGACACCTGAACGGCTCGACGAAGGACTTCATCGGGCTCTTCGACGCAGCAACCCTCCCCCCGGGAGTGGTTCGCTAGACGAGCGCGTACTCGCCGAGAAGCCGCGGCGGGCCACCGTCTGTGGTGGCAACCACACCGTCATCGACGAGTTTGCGCAGGTGTGACCACACACTGCGCCGGGCAGGTCGGTGCAGTCTCTTGTCGATGTTTGCGTAGAGAACCTTCACGATTCCCGGGATCGTGGTGTTTCCCGCGGCGATCTGGGCGACTATCTGTCGTTCGCGTTCGAGGCGGTGACCCAGGTACGCAGCGAGAAACGGTTGCGGATCCGTGACCGGACCACCGTGGGTGGGCCACAGAACTGCATCGTTTCGCCCGATCACCTTGTGCATCGAATCGATGTACGCACGCATGTCACCGTCGGGTGGTGAGACGACCGTCGTCGACCAACCCATCACGTGATCACCGGTGAACAACGCCCGGTCGATGTCCATCGCAACGGCAAGGTGGTTCGACGTGTGTCCGGGCGTCGCCACGGCGGTCAGCGAGAACTCCTTCGTCGAGATGATGGTCTCACCGTCGACCACTGCCACGTCGGGCGCGAACGCCAGGTCGATGGTCTCGCGCTCTTCGTCGTCGTCCTTCTTGTCGTCAGGGTCTTCCTCGCTCGGGTCGAAGTCGTCTTCCTCGACGAAACCCTCATAGGTGCGGTGGGGCCCGATCGCAAACCGCGGCGCGCCCGTCTCGTCGTGCAACCAGGCGGTGAGAGGTGAGTGATCGGAATGACAGTGGGTCACCACGATGCCGACGACGTTGCGACCCTTCAACGTGGCCGACAGCGCATCGCGGTGCGAATCGAGCACCGGACCCGGATCGATCACCACCACGTCCCGTGTGCCCAGGACGTAGGTGCCGGTTCCGTGGTAGCTGAACTTCGACGGGTTCCTGGCGATCACCCGCTGGATCAACGGCGTCATGTTCTGCGCAACGGCGTACGGAGCGTCGTCGATGCGCGGCACGAAAGGAATCGCCATGTCAGGCCTCGTCGATTCCCACTGCGCGCACCTCGCCCACGGGCTTCCCGTGGCCGAGCACGACCTCGCGGACCGACCCGGGAACCTGCGACACGTCGACTCCGAGCCGGCGCAGCGCCGCGAGCAGCACGGTGGGTGTCGCGCGACCCGAACCGTCTGACATCTTCAGCGCAACCGCCCTGCCGTCACGGGTCGCGGCCACGTACACCGACTCTGCGCCGTCCTTGGCGAACAGGCCGGGAACATGCGACACGATCGTCGTCACGTGCCTGCCGTCGCCGCCGACCAGGTACGGATGCCCCGACATCGCCGCGAAGACACGGTCACCGGCGTCTCCGGCGGCACCGGTTGCGATCCTGCGCATCGCCACCGCGAGTGCGGTCAACGAGACCACGTGGGCAGGCGCACCGCAGCCGTCGGTGCCGATGGCCGACGGTTCTGCGCCGGTCAGTTCGGTGATTGTCGAGGTGATCGCGACCTGCAACGGATGATCGACGTCGAGATACGTGTCGAGGGGCCAGCCGTTCTGCACGCACGTCGCCAACATGCCCGAGTGCTTCCCGCTGCAGTTCATCTGCAACGACGTCTTCACCATTCCGTCGCGAATCGCCGCGTGCGCACTCGGCGCGTGCCACGGGAAATCCGGGATGTTCATCAGGGCGCGTTCGTCGAGACCGGCACCGGCGAGGATGGCCCTCGCGGTGTCGAGATGAACCGGTTCGCCGTTGTGGCTCGAGCACACCAACGCAAGTTGCTCGGGCGGCAGTGCGAGTCCCGCACGAACCATCGCCAGAGCCTGGAACGGTTTGGTCGACGACCGAGGGTATATCTCTACTGCGGGGTCTCCGACCGAGAAACTCAGGTCTCCCGACCGGTCGAGCGCGACCAACGCACCGAAATGGACACTCTCGTCGACGCCGCTGCGCGAGACGACTGCCAGGGGCTCGAACTGCGACGCGCCGACCCCGGTCAACTGGGGTCGTCCCAACCGCCGGCGTTCTTCTTGCGGCGTCGCCCCTTCGCTTTCCCCGCGGGAAGCTGCGTCAGCGGGTCGTCGATGACGTCGTGACGGGTTCCCCACGCCGAGATCAGTGCCTGCCCCATTGCCACAGCGGGCAACGCAAGAATCGCACCGATCGGGCCCAGCACGGCACCGCCCGCCAGTGCACCGCCGAACGCGAGCGCGGGGTGAAGCTCGAGCGTGCGTGCGGTGATGCGCGGGGCGAGCAGGTAGTTCTCGAGCTGTTGGTACACGAGGATGAATCCGATGACCGCGACTGCCTTCACCGGCGAGTCGACAAAAGTGAGGAGCACGGGCAGCACGCCCGCCAGGTAGGTGCCGATGACCGGCAGGAACTGCGACACCAACCCGACCCACAGACCCATCGCGATCGGAGCCGGTGCCCCGATTGCCTGCAGGGCGATCCAGTGGAAGAACGCAGAGACGACCGCGAGCAACGCCCTCGAGTACAGGAAGCCGCCCGTCTTCGTGATGGCGAGTTCCCACGCGTCGAGCACCGCGCGTTGACGTTCGGGTCTCAGACGCGAACAGATCGACCGACGCAGCCTCGGCCCGTCAGCCACGAGGTAGAACGAGAACAGCAGCACCGAGAACCCCTGGAAGAGAACCCCGAGCGCCTGAACGGACACCCTGAACACGTTGTCCTGCTGGGCATCGATGAACTTCTGCACCGCTCCGTTCGGGTCGGTGATGCGTTCGTTGACGGCAGCCGGGTCGATGTTGGTGTTGAACGTGTCGTTGATGGTCTTCACCGTGTCGTTGACGTACTTCTCGCTGTTCGACAGAACGTCGACGATCTGCTCGGTGACCACCGTGCCCATGGCCCCCACGAAACCGAGCACCGCAACGACAACAGCAAGTATCAGCATCGCTGTCGCCGAACCGCGCTTGAAACCGCGCAGTGCAAGTCGGTTCACGGCTGGTTCGAGTGCCAGTGCGATGAACGTGCCCACCAGCAGCAGGATCAGCAGGTTGCTGAGACGGTGCCACGTGAAGCGCGCGACGAATGTGAGGAGGTAGCCCAACCAGAAGATGGCCACCGCAGGCAGCACCCACCGCGGCAACCTTCGGCTGTTGTTTTCCGGCGGGACATCTGGAAAATCAGTCACGCTGTGAGCGTAGTGGTCGCACCGAGTGACACATTCGCACGTGCATTCGGGCCGAATGGGTGGCACGATGAGACCCATGGTCGCGCTTCCAGCTCCCCTCACCGAACGGGTCGAGGCGGTACGGGGTGCACTCGCAGAGGCGTTGCGCGAACGAGTCATCGGCGACGATGCCGAACAGAAGCAGGCAGCGATCATGCTGACCCCCGGGCCGCGGTGGTTCGCCCCCGACCGACCGATCCACCGGGTGCACGGCGACTCGTCGATGTTCATCGGGGGCATGCGCGCACTGCTGCTTCAGTCGCTGCACCCGTTGGCGATGGCCGGTGTGGCCCAGCATTCCGACTACCGGAACGACCCGTGGGGTCGACTGCAACGCACCGCAGACTTTCTCGCGGCGACGTCGTTCGGCCCCGACCACGTGGCACAACAGGCAGTCGACAGGGTGAAGGCGGTGCACGAACGCGTGACGGGCACGGCATCAGACGGGCGCGCCTACGCAGCCAACGACCCGCACCTTCTCCGATGGGTGCACGTGGCCGAGGTCGACAGCTTCCTGCGCGCCCACCAGGAATACGGTGAGGCTCCGCTCACGCCGGCAGAGTGCGACGGATACGTTGCCGACATGGCGGTCATCGCCTCGAAGCTCGGGGTTCCTGCACCCCCGCGTTCGGTTCGCGGGCTGCGCGACCAGCTCGCGATGTTCCGCCACGAACTCCGGGGAACACCCGAGTCGAACGATGTCGTGCGCTACCTGCTTCTCGACCCGCCTCTTCCCGCTGTCGCACGGGTCCCCTATTCACTCATCGGGGCAGCGGCCGTCGCCATTCTTCCCGCGTGGGCCCGGGCCGACCTCCGGCTTCCGTACCTGCCGGTCACCGAGAAGGCGGTGCTGAAACCGATCGGGTCGATCGTGACATCGACCATCAGGTGGGCGATCAACCCTTCACGAGTCTCGCCACCGGTCTAGCCAGATCGCCGTTGTTCGCGACGCTCACCGTGTCGAGACCCAGCCACTGCGCCATCAACACCAGTTCGTCGCTCAGTTCGCTTGCCACATGGCCGACGTCGATGCCAGCCTCACCGAACACGCCCAGCACGCGCAGCACACCCGCGTGGCGGTCGGCCTTCAGGTCGACACGGGCGACGAGCGAGTCTCCGACCAGGAACGGCAGCACGTAGTAGCCGTACACGCGCTTCGGTGCGGGCGTGTAGATCTCGATGCGGTAGCGAAAGCCGAACAGACGCTCGATGCGCGGCCTGCACCACACCAACGAGTCGAACGGCGACAGCAACGCACGTGCCGACACCGAACGCGGAGTGGCGGCACCGGGGAATCTGTAGGCCTGCTCTTTCCACCCCTCGACACGCACCGCCTCGAGTTCGCCCTCTCTCACGAGTTCGGCAAGCAATGGCTTGATGCGCGTCGGCGTCTGCCGGTGATAGTCGGCAAGGTCGCCCGCGGTGCCCACACCGAGACTGCGCGCGGCGCGCAACAGCAACGTGCGGCGCGATTCGTCTTCTGTCGGCGTCGGTGCGTTCACGATGTGACCCGGCAACGCATCGTCGAGAGAGTGGTACACGCGCGCAAAGTCACCGGCGCGTCGACGCGCGGTGATCTCACCGGCCCAGAACAGGTACTCGAGCAGTGCCTTGCCGGTGTCCCAGTCCCACCACGAACCCTTCGGGCCCTTCCGCGTCTTGACGTCGCCGGCAACGAGAGGCCCGTCGTTGTTGACACGGTCGCGGATCTCGTTCAACAGAGCCCGGTTGTTCTTCGCCGCCCGCACGAGACCGCCCCACATCTCGCCACGCCGGGCCTGTTCCATGCGCCAACGCAAGAGCGGGTGCATCTCCACCGGCACGTGCGACGCCTCGTGGCACCAGTACTCGAACAACTCTGCGTCACGGGTTGCGTCGGGAATCAACGACCTGGGGTGCTCACCGAGGCGCGAGAAAAGCGGCAGTTCCTGGCTGCGGACCAGCACGTTCACCGAGTCGATCTGGATGATGCCGACGTCGTCGAACACTCTGCGCAGGTGGCGTCTGTCGACGCGCCCCGTCGGTCGAGGCCTGGCGAACCCCTGTGCGGCGAGCGCCATCCGCCGCGCAGACGCGAGAGAAATCTCAGTCTGCGACTGTGATGGTGACACTCTTGATCACCACATCGTCGACGGGGCGGTCTCCGCGTGCCGTCGGGACCTTCTGCATCGCGTCGACGACGTCGAGGCCCTTCACCACCTGACCGAACAGCGAGTACTGCGGCGGCAACTGCACGCCACTCGGGCCCGAGATCAGGAAGAACTGTGAACCGTTCGTGTTCGGCCCTGCGTTCGCCATTGCAAGTGACCCGATCTGGTACTGGCCGGGCTTCGGCAGTTCGTCCTCGAACCGGTAGCCGGGCCCGCCCATGCCCGTGCCGGTGGGGTCGCCTCCCTGGCACACGAAACCGTTGATGATGCGGTGGAAGATGATGTCGTCGTAATAGTGGTACGCGGCGAGGTACACGAAGTTGTTCACGGTCTTCGGTGCGCGTGCGGCGTCGAGGGCGATCACCAGTGTGCCCATCGATGTCTCCATCGTGGCGGTGTAGCGCTTCGACGGATCGATGCCCATCTCGGGCGGGGCGGGGAACTTCTGGATTTTTTCTGATGAACCGTTGAGCGGCGGGAAGGGCAAAGTCATGGGAGCGAGGCTACAAGTGCAATGTCATGACACCGTGTTCGTGCGCGAACTTCGGCCGTGCCTACGATGGTCAATGTGAACCCGGAAGAGCCGCTCGACCTCGATGCCGTCGAACACGACCTGGCGGCGGTCGAGACCGCACTGCAGCGCCTCGACGACGGCACCTACTGGAACGACGAGGTCACAGGACAGCCGATCGACCCCGCGCACCTCGCCGCGAACCCCACGGCGCGGCGGAACCCGCAGTAGTTCGCGTCAGTTCTCGCGCAGTTTCGCGAGCAGACGCAGGATCTCGAGATACAGCCACACCAGCGTGACGGTGACGCCCAGCGCGCAGTACCACTCCATGTGGGCCGGCAACTTGTTTGCTGCGCCGCGTTCGATGGTGTCGAAGTCGAGGGCAAGGTTGAACGCGGCGAGTCCGGCGACGAACACGCTGAATCCGATGCCCATCGGGCTCGCATCGTTGATGAACGACGGCATGTTCCCGAACAGCCCGAGCACGAACGAGACAAGGTAGAAGGCCATGAGGCCGAGCATCGCCCCCATGATCACCCGACGGAACTTCTCGTTCACGGTGATGACACGGCTGCGGTAGAGAAGCAACATCACCACGAAGACGCCCGCGGTGGTGCCGATTGCCTGCATCACGATGCCGCTGTAGGCCTCTGAATACGCGCGGCTGATCGCGCCGACGACGACACCCTCGGCCAGTGCGTACACGGGGGCCGCGAACTTTGCGAGGTGCGGTCTGACCGATGCGACGATGACCGACACGAGTCCGACGATGAATCCTGCAATCACCCAACCGGTCGGGAACCGGATGACGTCGCCCGGCAACGGTTCTGCGATCGACATCCACGTGACGGTTGCCGACGCGAGAATCAGCACGAGCAGCATGAGCGTTGCCGATGCAGTGCCGCGCACGGTCATGATGCCGCCGTCCCAACGGGTGACCGGACCATCAGTCATCGGTTCGGTGGTGGGCGGTGCCCACGTGTTGTTGGGTTGATCCAGATTGCCGAGGCCGAGGGCCTTGTCATTGAGCAGAGGGTTTGCCATGCCCAAAAACTAACTGTTTTCGGGCATTTCTTGGTGGCAGAACCGGCAATAACTTTTTGTTACCGCACAACTGTTGCGGTGCCGAACCCACTCGGTATCCTGCCCGTATCCGCCCCTTGTGGGAGGCGAAAAAGGTGAGGTATCGAGTGGCAAAAGACAGGATTGACCGCGACGAAGAGGACCTCGTCAGGCTCTACCTCACCGACATCGGTCAGTACACCCTGTTGACCAAAGACGACGAAGTGCGTCTTGCCAAGGCCATCGAAGCCGGAAAAATCGCCGCCGCCGAGATGGAGAAGTCGAAGACCATCGCGGCAGCCAAGCGTCGCGAACTCCGCAGGGCGATCCGCGAGGGCGAGGTCGCCGAGCGCGCCTTCGTTCAGTCGAACCTGCGCCTTGTCGTGTCGATCGCAAAGAAGTACCAGGCCTCGGGTCTCCCGCTTCTCGACCTCATCCAGGAGGGAAACCTCGGCCTCATGCACGCCGTCGAGAAGTTCGACTGGCGCAAGGGATTCAAGTTCTCCACCTACGCAACGTGGTGGATCCGCCAGGCCATCACCCGCGGAATCGCCAACACGGGCCGCACCATCCGCCTTCCTGTCCATGCCGGTGACACGCTCGCACGCCTGCAGAAGGCACGTTCGCGCCTCGAGCTCAAGTTCGGTCGCCCCGCGACACTCGCCGAACTGGCCAAGGAAGTCGAGATGCCGGAAGACAAGGTCACCGAGGCCCTGCGCTTCGCTGCCGAACCTCTTTCATTGTCCGAGCCCCTGCGTGAAGACGGCGATGCCGAACTCGGCGACGTGGTCGAAGACCGTTCGGCTGAGTCTCCCTTCGAGGCCGCGGCCACGTCACTGCTGCCCGAAGAGATCCAGAAACTTCTCTCGCCTCTCGACGAGCGCGAGCGCGAGATCCTGAAGCTTCGTTTCGGTCTCAACGGCGGAGAGGGTCGCACCCTCGAGGAAGTCGGCGAGCACTTCAACCTCACACGCGAGCGCATCCGTCAGATCGAGGCACGCGCGATGAGCAAGTTGCGCCACCCGTCGTCTGACACCGGCGCGCGCGATCTTCTGTCGGTCTAGACAGACTTCGGCAACGGACGCGCGATCCGTGCGATGCCGTCGAGAGCAGTCACGATGCCGATGCCGAGCATCGCGGGAATCATGATGCGCGCCATCCACGGCCAGTCGAGACCCGGCACGTACGCCGCGCGCACCTGGTCGTAACACAGCCACGAAACGATCACCAGGGCGGCACCCGCGCCCGCATTCAGACTCACGGCAACGTAATGACCGCCGTCGCGACGTGATGCCCCGATCGCGAGACCGGCAATCACCAGCGTGCCCGCGCTGAACATCAACATCACGGGTGTGATGCGCGCACCCTCCGGAAGACCGGTGAACTCGAGATACCCGACGGCCATGCCGCAGACAGCCGACACGGCGGCGAGCCACAGAAAGACCCTCCGTCGCGTCAGTGCGAGGGCGACAGTGAGCAGCATCGCGGGCACACCGACCAGCCACCAGGCCATGCTCGCCTTCTCACGTACGTACAGGGTGCCCGACACGAGAACCCTCTTGCCGGCAACGATCATCGGGATCTTCCAGTCGAGCACACGACCGCTCCCGTCGATCGCGCTCGGCGGTTTCGGGCTCATCCAGTGCGACCTGTGGTCGTGCCACATGGCGACACCATCGGTGCCGGTGACTTTCCAGTCGGGGGTGCCCGACGTGTCGACGTTCGAGACGTCGACGTTCCCGTAGCGATCCCCGTTCAACACCGAGGTCACCGATGCCTCGTTGACCTCGACGACTCCCTCGGGCGAGATTCGCAGGTACTGCTCGTCGTCGTACCCGTGCACTTCAACCCGCACGCCGTCCGACTCGATGCGCACGAACGTGTCACCGCCCACGATGCTGACCCGCACGCCGTCGGGCAGCGCGGGAGAGATCCCGGTGATCACCGACACCGTGTTGCGCGGTTGCACACTGTCACCCGAACCGATGTGCGCCGGGGCGAGGGAGACGACCGACAGCAATCCGAGCAACGCGCGCACGGTTGACACGGTACTGCCGGACCGCCGGTGGGTACATAGTCTGTTGAAATGACCACGGAAAATACCGACCTCGTGTTGTTGGTGAGCGACAACGTCTGGCAACGGGAAGAGGCCGCCATCCGTGCGATTGCGCCGTCGGTGACACCGGTGATCTATGTCGGCGACGAGCCGGTCGACGACGGCATCATCCCCTCGATCAATGCCGCGTTCTACTCGAGCGACCTGTGGCCCGAACGATCACGGGGAATCGCACTCTCGATACTGAAGGCCACCAACCTGAAGTGGCTGCACACGTTCTCTGCCGGTGTCGACAACCCGTTCTTCGTGCAGTTGATGGAACGCGGGGTGAGACTCACCAATTCGTCGGGTGCAACCGCCTCGCCGATCGCACAGACCGCGATCCTCTACATGCTGGCTCTCAGCCGCAACGTACGCGCATGGCTGGCGCACCAGGATGCCCACGAATGGCAACGCCACGAGTTTGCAGAGCTCGACTCGGCCAGCCTCGCCGTGATCGGCATGGGCCCTATCGGCAACGAGATTGCCCGCCTGGGCGTCGCGTTGAACATGGACGTGAAGGGAATACGCCGCACTCCCGTCGGTGACGAACCCTGCCCGACGTTCACGTTTGCCGAACTCGACACTGTGCTTGCCGGTGCCGACTGGGTGGCGGTCGCGTTGCCCTTGACGCCCGACACCCGCGGCATCTTCGACGAAAAACGGTTCGGTGTGATGAAGAAGGGGGCGTTCTTCGTCAATGTCGGCCGTGGCGAACTTGTCGACGAGCCCGCGATGGTCCGTGCCCTGCAGTCGGGGCATCTCGCCGGTGCCGGGCTCGACGTGTTCGCCGTCGAACCGTTGCCCGACGACTCGCCACTGTGGGACATGCCGAACGTGCTCATCACGCCGCACAGTTCCGGCGCGTCGCCGTTGTCGGGTCGCCGCGCAGAGAAGATCTTCGTCGACAATCTCCGGCGTTGGGTGTCGGGTGAACCCCTGCGCAACGAAGTGGGTCCCCCTTCCCGCTGAACTGCGGGGGGCACACATGACCTCCGTTCACCGAGGAGGGTCATGTCCATCATCTTCACGTCACCCAAAGCGGGCAACGGAACCACCGTCACTGCCGCGGCGCATGCGTTGTTGTCGGCCCATCGCAACGTGCGCACGGTGCTCATCGATCTGTGCGGCGACATTCCCGCGGTCATGGGAATGCCCGAGCCGAACGACGCAGGCGTGAACGACTGGCTGTCTGAGTCGTCATCGTCGGGTCCGACGAACCTCATGTCGTGCGGAGTCGAGGCCGAACCTAACCTGCTCGTCGTACCGCGCGGTCGTCAGTTCATCGAGGGAGAACCACGCTGGGCGGCACTCGCGGGCTTCATCGCAGACAGCCCGCACCATGTCGTGGTCGACGCCGGCGTCGCCTCTCTTCCGGCAGTGCTGCGCGAATGCGGTGCAACCATCGCGACGGTGGTGCGGCCGTGTTATCTCACTCTCAGACGCGGTGTCGTGCTGCCCCGGCCCGTCGATGCCTACATCGTCGACGAAGACGGCAGGGCGCTCACCGTCAACGACGTCGTCCATGTTCTCGGCGCGCACCGCCACACCGTGGTGCCCCACTCTGCCGCCATCGCACGGGCGGTCGACGCAGGCCTCCTGCCCTCCCGGGTCGACCAGTTGTTCGGCGACCATCTGGCGACACCGTCACTCGGGTGACATTCGGACTCTCCCCGATCCAGCCGTTTCTCGATTCAGGAGACGTGCGCGAGATCATGGTCGTCAACGGCGGGCATCTCTGGGTCGACGACCACGGGGGAATCCGCGAGGCGGGGCACCTCACAGCGACACAGGTGGCGCTGCTCATCGAGGGAATCGCGAGGGCATCCGGACGCCGGGTCGACACTCTTCACCCCGTTCTCGATGCCGCACTGCCCGACGGCTCGCGTGCGTGCATTGTTCTGCCCCCTGTCGCCCGGCACGGAGCAAGCATCAGTATCCGCAAGTTCCCGTCGCGTGTGTTCCCTCTCGCCGCCTTCGGCCCAGAGGCACGGTGCGACGAAGTGAGAGCCCTCGTTGCATCACGGCGCAACGTGGTGGTGTCGGGGGCCACCGGTTCGGGGAAGACCTCCCTCGTGTCGACGGTGACCCAGTTGTTCGCACACAACGAGCGCATCGTGTGCCTCGAGGACACCGCCGAGATCAAGTGCGCACATAACCACTTCGTCAGCCTGCAGACACGGCCCGCAAACCAAGAGGGCGCCGGCGAGGTCACGCTGCACGACCTCGTGCGCACCAGTCTGCGCATGCGCCCCGACCGGTTGATCGTGGGTGAGGTGCGCGGTGCAGAGGTTGTCGACATGGTGCTCGCACTCGGGTCGGGCCACACCGGATGCTGGTCGACGCTGCATGCCGCGTCTGCGGCCGACACCGCAGAACGTCTGGTTGCGCTCTTGCTGCGCCACCATCATCAATGGTCGGCAAGTGACGCACGCAGTCTCGTCGCATCGGCAATCGACACGGTCGTGCACGTGTCACGAACGCCGGGTGGCCGCCGCGCGATCACCGACATCGTTCACGTGCGGGGGTCGTAGTCGCCATGGCGCGGATTGCGTTCGTCGTGCCGGTTGCCGTGGCCATCGCGTCGTTTCTCGCGCCACGCATGTTCACGATGTTCGACCGACGATCGACACGACAACGATTCACCGTCGGCAGGCCCCCTGTCGACACAGCCGTGCGCAGGCACCATGCGACCACCGACATGTCTGCCCACGACATGTGCGAACGTCTCGCTGCATCGGTGTTGACGGGCCACCAGTCCCGCGATGCGCTGGCGGCCCTGGCATCTGCCGACGGTGTGCCCCCGGTGCTGACCCTCGCCTGCCGCAGGCACCTCGAGTCGCCCGAGCCGTTCGGCTCGGTGGTTCACCGGGTGAGACTCGATCTGGCCCCGACACAGCTCTGCGACTTCGGCGCTCTTCTCTCACTGTGTGTCGCCGACGGGGTCTTCGTGCCGGGTGCACTGCGACAGGCGGCCCGGTTGCTGAGGTCTGATGCCGAGTTGCAACGACACATCTCGGCCCAGACCGCACAGGCACGGCTCACCATGCGGGTGCTGTCGTTTCTACCCGTCGGGTTTCTGTGTCTCGGTGCAGCAGCGTCGACCGCGTTCAGGTTGGCTGTTGTCTCTGCGGTGGGTCTCGTGTGCCTGTCGGTTGCCGCGGCGCTCAACATATGCGGCTGGTTGTGGACATCGCGGCTGATGGCGGCAGTGTGGCCGTCGCCCGTAGAACGTGATGCACACCTGTTGACTCTGGCGTTCTGTGTGTCGCTGAACGCGGGTCACTCGATTGTCGGCGCGTGCCTGAACCTCGGCGACGTGAACGCAAGCGGCAGCAGAATCACCCGTCGCCTGCAGCAGAACGCCCCGCTGGAGAACGCCCTCGAGGTGTTGGTTCACGATTTCGGCGACACCGGAGAGATGCTCAGGCGTGTCATCGTCGACTGCGCATCGAGCGGACTGCCGCTTCACGACTCCGCAGAGCAGATCGCGGCCTCTCTCGGGCAACGCCGCACCCACACGGTCACGACGCGTGCACAGCAACTCACCACGAAACTCAGCATCCCGGTCGTGCTGTGCATGCTGCCGTCGTTTGCCCTGGCCGTACTCATGCCGCTGCTCATCGCGAGCATGTCGTCGCTCGCCGCATCGACATGAGAACCAGACAGAAGGAGACCGACGTGAACTCTCGACCCGGCGAACGGGCCCAGGCCACCACCGAATACGCCCTCATGCTCCTCGTCGCGGCCATCATCGCGAGCCTCGTCATCGCGTGGGCCACTGCAGGGGGTGGCGCCGGGCGAATCGGCTCGCTATTCGACGGCGTTCTCGACTCGGTACTCACCAGGGCGAATGCACCGGCACCGTAGCTCGAGAGCACAGTCCACCGTCGAGTTTGCGCTCGTTCTGCCGCTGTTCGTCGGTTGCGTTGCACTGCTCGTCGGCACGACAACCGTGTGCCTGCAGTACCTGGCCCTTCATGATGTCGCCCGCACGGCTGCACGAGCCGCGGTGACAGCCGATGATCCGGCAACCGCCGCGAGAGCCGCGGTCGCAGATGCACGAATCGCCCTGACCGTGAGCGAAGACGGTGACCTCGTCACGGTCTCCGCACGGAGAACCGCCGGCGTGTGGTGGTTCTCGCGATTCCTGCCGGCGCCGCTTCTCTCCCAGTCGGTCACCATGATGCGTGAGGCCCCGATTGTGCTCGGCTGAGAAAGCGTTAGCGTGACGCACATGGAATTGTCGCTGCGTCGATCCCGGGTGGGCGATCGTCACGTGCTGATGGTCACCGGCGACGTCGACATCGTGTCGATCCCGCGTTTCAACGATGCTCTGTCGCGACTCGTCACCGACGGAAAAGGCTCGACTGTGGTTGTCGACCTCGACGGCGCCGGCCTGGTCGACGACGCAGGCTTCGGTTTGCTGCTGGGCGCGGCAGGCAGGGCCCGCGCAGCCGCCGGCGACCTTGTGGTCGTGTCAACCGAAGCACGTCTGCGGCAACGACTGACCGACACAGGGTTCGACCGTGCAGTCACGGTCGTTCAGTCGATCAGCGGTTCGTAGCGACCGAGTCGAGGTACCCGGCCAGCAGCTCGGCGATCGCATGAACCGATTCCTCCTCGGTCACGCCGTAGTCGAAATTGAGGGATCGTGCCGCGAACGACGAGAAGGTGAGAGCAAACATGATCTCGACCTCGCGCGGCACCTTCCCGTCGCCTCCGCTGCGTCGCCATGCCTCCTGGGCAATCACGAGCGTCGTCTCATGACGTGATTTCCGGCGGTTCACGTTCACTGCTGCGATGGGCGGCGGCAGTTCGCTGTCTTCCGACGACGCCAGTTGCCAGATGCCGCGCCCCGCGCCGATCTGTATCGCGTGCAGTGCCGACACCACCGAACGCAACCACTGCCGCAGGTCGACAGTCGACGTGAATGTCTCGGTCACCTGGCCGTGGAAGAACTGCATCGACTCCTCGAGAGCGCGCGCGACCAGTTCGTCACGCACCGGAAAGTGGCGGAACAAAGTGCGCCGGCTGATGCCCGCCTCGACCGCGATGGCATCCATCGAGACACCGAGGCCGTGTCGGGCCAGCAACAGCCGGGCTGCCCGGAGAATCTTGAACTCTGCCGTTGCCTTGCGGTTCTTGAGAATCTTGCCCAAATCCGCTTCCGAGAGATTCCCCTCCAGGCCGGTGTTTCCCGCAATTGTTGCCACGGTGACACCCTAGTCGGTCAATTTGGCACTTGCCATGAGTCTGATGACACTGTATGGTGTCATTCACAGGGGAGGACAACCATGAGAATCGAACCATTGACCTGCGCCATCGGAGCCGAACTCTTCGACGTGAACCTGGCCGAGGCCATCAACAACGACGACCTTTTCGGCACGATCTACGAAGCCTGGCTGACCCACAAGGTTCTCTTCACCCGCGGCCAGAACCTGTCAGATGCCGAACACGCGGCGTTCGCACGGCGGTTCGGAGAACTCGAGAGCCATCCCCTCGTGAAGAGCACCGACACAGAGCCCGGCATCATCAAGCTCTACAAGTCACCCGACCACAAGATCGTGCGGTACGAAGCCTCGTGGCACCACGACGCGACCTTCAGACCGGAACCACCCAAGGGCGCGGTTCTGCGTTGTGTCGAGTGCCCGACGGTCGGCGGCGACACCATGTGGGTCAACATGGAACTCGCCTACGAACGTCTTCCTGACTACATGAAAGAGATGCTCGATGGCCTGAAAGCACGGCACAGCATCGAGGCCGTCTTCGGTGCGCAGTACAGCGACGAGAGACGGCGCGAGCTGCACGACCAGTTCCCCGACGCAGAACACCCCATCGTGCGCACGCACCCCGAAACAGGCAAGAAGAGTCTGTTCACCGGTGCCTTCATGACACACATCGTCAACTTCTACAACGACGACTACACGCGTGTCGGCTACGACTGGCAACCGGGGGCGAACAACCTGATGAACCATCTTCTCGCCCAGGCGACGATCCCCGAGTACCAGATGAGATGGCACTGGACGCCTGACGCCGTTGCGATCTGGGACAACCGCTGCACCCAGCACTACGCAGTGATGGATTACCCGCCGTGCCACCGCAAGATGCACCGCGCCACCATCATGGGCGACAAGCCGTTCTAGGTCCGCGACGACGGATGAACATCGACAGCAAGTTCGCCGACCTCGGCGACGTCACACTGCACTACGTCGAGGCCGGTTCGGGTGAACCACTCGTGTTGATCCACGGCTGGCCACAGACCTGGTACATGTGGCGCGGCGTGATTCCCCGTCTTGCCGACACGTTCCGCGTGATTGCCGTCGACATGAGGGGTCTCGGCGAATCGTCGATGCCCGAGAGCGGGTACGACACCACGACCGTCAGCAACGACATCTGGCGGTTGATGACCGAGGTCGTCGGTGCACAACGGTTCTTCGTCGGCGCCCACGACTGGGGCGGACCTGTTGCCTACGCCCTCGCCGCACAACACAGGCAGAGCGTGCGCGCGATGGCGATTCTCGATGTTCCCGCACTCGGCGACGGCTCGTCACTGAACTCCATCGCCCGCTGGCACTACGGCTTCAACAGCCAGCGCGGGTTTGCCGAGGCAATGGTGCAGGGAAGAGAAGACGTCTTCCTGAACCACTTCTATGACACCGGAAGCGCGCGCGCAGACTCTGTCAGCGCCGAGGCACGGGCCGAATACATCTCGAGGTACAGCCAACCGGGGCGAATGACCGCCGGGTTCAACTACTACCGGGCCATGCGGCAAGACGTGAAAGACCACGAACGCTTCCGGGCAGAGGGTGCACTCGGGATGCCGATCCTCGTCTTCGGTGGCGACACCGGCCGCGGCAACGCCGCACTCGATTCGTGGAAGAAGATGGCCGACAACGTCTCGGGGGGTGTCGCCGAGGGATGCGGTCACTGGATCGCCGAGGAACGACCCGAGTGGACTGCAGAGCGGTTCCTCGAGTTCTACACAGACGTCGCCGCACAACAGAACGACTGAAGTCCGGGAGAACACCGGACTCCAGTCGCCTGAAGGGGAAATGTGTTGTTCACCGAAACGGTGACGGTGAATCAGATGTCGGCAGAGGTGCCCTCAGCCGGCGCGGTGCCGGGCTGGGCAGGAGCGTCGCCGCCCATCGGGCCGTGACCGTGGCGGCCACCGTGACCCCCGCGACCGTGGCGGCCTCCCTCGGGACGCACGCGGTTGACCATGTCATCAAGTCGGGTCTTGAACTCAGCCAGCTTTGCGTCGGCCTCGGCCTGGGTGTGCTTGCCCGA
>CAYRUT010000005.1:0-67451 GCA_964427545.1 uncultured Bifidobacterium sp.
CATCGCAATCCGCCCGCCGTGGGACCAGGACCTGCTCGCCGAGTACATCGAGAACGTGGTTCCTGCGATGAAGAGAGAGTGGGCATGAGACTCGACTCGGTCATCTACGAGGTGAACAACGGAATCGCGACAGTGACCCTCAACAGACCCGAGGCAATGAATGCGTGGACTCCACGTCTCAGCGACGACCTCGGCATTGCAATGGGCGTCGCCGACGCCGACGACGATGTGCGTGCGGTCATCGTGACCGGGGCTGGGCGTGCTTTCTGTGCGGGCGCCGACTTGAGTGACGGCGAATCGGGCTTCCTCGGAGGTCGACCGGGTGTTGACACACGGCCCCGACTGTTGCCCCACCACGTGCGCAAACCCGTCATTGCGGCAATCAACGGTCATGCCGTCGGTGTTGGCATCACGTACCCGATGCTCTGCGACATCCGCATCGCCAGCGAGACGGCAAAGATCCAGTACGCGATGGTGCGTCGGGGCATTCTGCCCGAGTTGGGTTCGCACGCATTGTTGCCCCGCGTGCTGGGGTTCTCCCGCGCGGCCGACCTTCTGCTCACCGGGCGGATGATCCTCGGCGCCGAAGCTGCCGAACTCGGCCTGGTGTCACGTGCACTCCCGGCCGACGAGGTTGTCGCGGCGGCACGCGAGGTTGCCGCTGACATCGTTGCGAATGTTGCGCCCGTGTCGGCCGCCGTGGCCAAACAGCTGATGTGGCAGGGGGTCTCGATGACCGTCGACGAGATGATCGCGGCCGAGGGCAGGCTCATCCCGCGACTGGCGGGGATGCCAGATTCTGCAGAGGGAGTGCGGGCGTTCTTCGAGAAGCGTCCGCCGAACTGGTCGATGTCGGTGGCCCGGGACGCCGATGCCCTCATCGACGAGGCGTTGCGCCCTGGCAACTGCTAGCGCCTGCCACGAGCCCCCGCGACTGCGTCTAAGGTGACACCATGCAGAAGACACAACTCAACGGCACGACGATCGCATTCGAGGACTCCGGCGGCAAGGGCCCGGCCGTCATCCTGAGCCACGGCTTCTTGATGGACCACTCGATGTTCGACCACCAGGTCGAGGCTCTCAAGGGTTCGTACCGCGTGGTCACATGGGACGAACGCGGTTTCGGACAGACCCATGCGCCCGGTGATTTCACCTACTGGGACTCCGCCAACGACGTTCTCGCCCTGATGGACCATCTCGGCATCGACAAGGCCGTGGTCGGCGGCATGTCGCAGGGTGGGTTTCTCAGCCTGCGCGTCGCGTTGACAGCACCCGAGCGTGTCCGTGCGCTGATTCTTCTCGACACCCAGGCGGGCACCGAGGACCCTGCCACCATCGAGCCGTACAACGGTCTCCACGCGGCATGGGTCGAACACGGCGCCGTGGCGGTGCAGGACATCATCGCGGGCATCATTCTCGGGCCCGGTGAGTGGGGCGACTGGTTCGCCAAGTGGGGTGCCATGGAGGCCGAGCAGTTCACGCGTGCTTTCCACTGCCTGATGCACCGCGACGACATCACCTCGCGTCTCGGTGAGATCACGTGCCCGGCCCTGATCGTGCACGGAACCGCCGACGTCGCGATTCCGATGGAAAAGGCCGAGGTGCTGCGGGACGGCATCGCCGGCCCCACCACTCTTGTGCCGGTCGAGGGCGGCCCGCACGCAGCCAACATGACCCACCATGTGCCGGTGAACGAGGCCATCCTTCGGTTCTTGTCGGCGCTCGACTAACTGGGATACTTTCCCCAGACCTACAAGGGGGAAGTGATGCCACTCGAACTCGATCTCGGCCCGGCGGCACAGGCATTCCGCGAGGAAGTGCGCGGCTGGTTGGAAGCGAACAAGCCGAAGGAACTCATCGGGGTGTCGTCAGACATGGTCACCCGCGGCCGCATTGCGGGCGCGAGCGAATGGGCCGCGAAACTCACCGAGGCCGGGTACATGTGCGTGTCGTGGCCGAAGGAGTACGGGGGCCGGGGCCTGACGGGCATCGAGGTGGCGGTGCTGAACGAGGAGTTCGCACGGGCGAACGTGCCGCGCATCACCCGCGGGATGGGCGAGTGGTTGGTCGGCCCGTCGATCATCGTGTGGGGATCAGAAGAGCAGAAGAAGCGTTTCCTGCCGCGCATCATCGACGGCACAGACCGCTACTGCCAGGGTTTCTCCGAGCCCGACGCAGGTTCTGACCTTGCCGCACTGAAGACACGAGGCGTCATCGACGGCGAGGAAATCTCGATCACGGGGCAGAAGGTGTGGACTTCAGGTGCCACCGAAGCCAACATGATGTTCTGTCTGTGCCGCACCGACCCCGATGCGCCCAAGCATGCGGGCATCTCGTACGTGTTGCTGCCGATGTTCAAGGAAGACGGCTCGTCGAACGGCGTCGAACTGCGCCCCATCAAGCAGCCACACGGTGCATCCCATTTCACCGAGACGTTCCTCACCGAGTCGCGTGCGCCGGTGGCCAACATCATCGGCGGCATGAACAACGGCTGGCGTGTCACCATGACCACTCTCGGCAACGAGCGCGGCGGTCATGCCACCACCCAGCACGTGGAGTACACGAAGCAGTTCTGGGAGGCAGTGAAAATGCTGCAGGGCAACGGCAAGTCGAAAGACCCCGTGGTGCGCCAGCAGCTGGCATGGGCGTTCAGTCATGTCGAGATCATGCGGTTCCAGGGTCTCAAGTTGCTGTCAGAGGTCATCGCCCGCAAGGAGCCCGGACCGGCCGCGTCGATCAACAAGATGTTCTGGTCCGAGTACGCCCAGAAGTTCTCGAACCACATGATGAACGCGCGCGGTGCCGAGGCAATGCTGATCGACGACGACAAGAACGGCACGTATGTCGCTGACCGTTGGACCTCAATGTTCTTCCAGCACCGCTCGTCGACCATCTGGGGCGGCACCGCACAGGTGCAGCGCAACATCGTGGGCGAGCGGGTTCTCGGGTTGCCGAAGGAGCCCGACCCGAACAAGCCGCGCCCGGCTGCCGACTAACGGGATCTGTCCTCGGTTCCCCTGAATCGAATGGGTGTCGACAGACTGGCGAGACCCGACAAGTTCGGCGTGGCGGCCTTGTAGAGCTTCGCCGGGCGTCCGGGGCTCGAGCCGAAATCGGCAACCTCGTCGGTGGGTGTCACGAAGCCCTCTGTCAGGTCTATCTTGCGGCGGAAGTTCGCTGCGTCGACTTCGTACTGCAGGAACGCCTCGTACACGCCGCGCAGTTCGCTGATGGTGAATTTCGATCTGCAGAAACTGAGGGCGATCTTGGTGTCCTCGAGCATCTTGCGTGCCTCTTTGCGCGCCGCGTAGATGATGTCCGAATGGTCGAATTCGAGCATCTTCTTGTCTCGCAGCCGTCGGTAGGGCACGAACTCGGCCTTGTCGGAATCTTTCGTCGGCTTGATGTCGCCCGGATGGGGCATCAAGGCCATGTAGGCAATGGCGATCGCGCGGAACCGGTCGTCGCGACCCGGGTCGCCGTAAGCCCCGACCTGGTGCAGGTCTTTCTCTTTCACCACGATCCCGGTCTCCTCGCGCACCTTCCTGATGGCGGTGTCCTCGAGCCGCTCGTCGTCGCCGACCAGACCGCCGGGGAGGGCCCACTTGTTGGGCTTTCGCTCGGGGCGCTGCATCACCAGCACCTCGAGGCGGTCTCGCGGTTCGATCTTTCGGTCTGGGTTGATGGTGAAGACGACGGTGTCGACGTACACGTAGAAGTCCATCTGGCGGGTTCTCTTCATGGGGGTCATAGAGACATTTTGACACAATTTGGTCGCCCTGTCCCTTGTTCTGTAAGGGCCAAAACACCCTTGTGCTATATTCTAGTCCACTCTACCCAATACCCCCTGGCCACCAGGGAGAAGGAGCCCCATGACCCGAAATCACGACATCTCATCTCCAACACTCCGACTTTCGCACCCACAGCAGGTGCGTGCCGCGGGTTCCATGCTCGGGGCCGCCGTGGCAGACGCACTGGGTGCGCCGTTCGAATTCAAGGCTGCCGACCTCTACTCGGGGCGGTTCCCGCGCCCGGTCGTCGGGGGCATCGGAGAGATGATCGGTGGCGGCGGTTTCAACTGGGCACCGGGCGAGTTCACCGACGACACACAGATGGCGCTGGCGCTGGCAAACGCACTCGAGGAGACAGACGGCTTTGCTCCCGACGTGGTGTGGAAGCACTTCCGCGCGTGGGCCGAGACCGCACGTGACATCGGCATCACCATCGGTACGTCGCTGCGTCACGCGTCGCACGTGGGTGCAGCCGCCGCGGCCCACGAGGCACTCGGCGGGCGCACGGCCAGCAACGGTTCGGTGATGCGCATCGCGCCCGTCGGGGTGTTCGGCGTGCGTCTGAGCCGCGCGCACGCGGTCGAACTGGCAATGCTGCAGGCCGCCATCACGCACCACGACGAATCTGCGTCGGTGGGTGCAGGTTTCGTCGCCGACCTGATCCGTGGGTGCATTCTCTCGGGTGATTTCGCCGCGAGCCTCGAGTCATCGCTGCAGTACTTTGCCGAGTCACCATGGTCGTCGGTGTTCGCCGAGCACTTCCTGCCGGTGCTCTCGGTCGATTTCGACCCGCGTCACCCCGACCTGCACCCGAACGGAACCGTGTGGACCGCAGTCGCCCAGGCGGTGTGGGCCGTTCGCTCCACGTCCGACTTCCACGACGCCGTCGTCGAGTCGATCAACCTCGGCGGCGACACCGACACGGTGGCCGCGATCGCGGGCGCCATCGCCGGTGCCGTGTACGGCGTGCAGGGCATCCCGGTGCGCTGGGCCACGTATGTCCACGGCACGGTGCAGACCCCCCACGAGGGTGAGGTCGTGTACCGCGGGCAGGACATCGTCAACTCGGCCCGCCGTCTGCTCGGTCTGGGCGACGCTCCGATGACCCGCCCCGAGCCGAAGATCGATGCCAAATTGGTGCACCCTGCCGGCGTCTGGGCGGCAAACCTCGACGGTGCGGCCGATGTGCCCACTGATTTCGGAGTCGTCTCCCTGTGTCTCACGGGCGAGCGTTTCCTCGACCACCCGCACCGTCGTCAGGTGTACATGCGCGACAACGAGGGCGACCACAACCCGAACCTGTTCTTTGCGCTCAAGGAGAGCGTCGAGGCGGTCCAGGCGTTCCTCGACGAGGGTCGACAGGTGGTTGTGCACTGCCACGGGGGCCGCAGCCGCACCGGCTTCGTGCTGAAGGGGTGGTACATGATGCACGAGGGTGCCTCCCACGACGATGCGCACTCGTGGGTGAGTGACACATGGCCGCACTATGAAACATGGACACAGACATTCTTCGACCTTCTCGACAACGAGTGGAGCGACCATGTCGAGATGCACTCGGGAGGCAACCAATGATCCACATCATCGAAGCCGAGGAACGGATCGCTGCGTACTTCTCGAAGTGCGTCGACGTGCTGCCCTCGTTCGATGATGACGACGACCAGATCCCGTGGCCCCTGTCGTTCCTCAGCAAGAACGATGTCGAGGGCACGGCCACGCTGTACGAGCGCTTCAACGGCACGTTGGTGCTGCGCATCGATGCAGATGTCGTCACGGTCACCGATTCGCCGACCCTGCGCGAGTGGGTCACCACCCGCACCGGGTGGATGCCCTTCGTGCAGGCGCGCGTCGAGAAGGTCGACGGCCAGCGGGTGAAGGTCGTGGCGACCCACTCGTTCCTCGCCGACGAGGTCACAGCATCCGAGGTCGAGCAGGTCATCGGTTCGTTCGACTACGTGGTCGAGAAATGGTCAGATGCGCTCGTCAAACTCGAGACCGACGCCGAGATCGAGTCTCAGCGAGACGCCGCGCGTCGTCGCACACAGCGTCGCCCCGAGCCCGAGAGCGAGTCCCCGTCGGCCACGGCTGCCGAACCCGCCGTACCGGTCACCAAGTCGGTGCTCGGCGACCTCGACGACATGGTCGGCCTCGACCCGGTCAAGGCACTCGTGCGCCAGATCACCAACATGCAGCGCATTGCTCGTGTGCGCCGTCGCAACGGGCTCAACGCAGTCGCACCGTCACCGCACCTGGTGTTCACCGGGAACCCGGGCACGGGCAAGACGACCGTCGCGCGCCACATCGGGCGCATCTACAAACAACTCGGGCTGCTCAGCAGCGGCCACGTGGTCGAGGTCGACCGTGGGCAGCTGGTCGGGGGCTACATCGGCCAGACCGCCATCAAGACCCGTGAGGCTCTCGACTCGGCAAAGGGTGGCGTGTTGTTCATCGACGAGGCCTACTCCCTGGCCCGTGACCACGCCAACGACTACGGGCACGAGGCCATCGAGACGATCATGGCCTACATGGAGAACAACCGGGGCCAGATCGTCGTGGTCGTGGCGGGCTATCCCGACGAGATGAGAACCTTCATGGCGATGAACCCCGGCCTCGCCAGTCGTTTCGACTATTCGTTGCAGTTCCCCGACTACTCGAACGACGAACTGTCGGTCATCTTCGAGCGTCTCGCCGGCGAATTCGACTACGTGCTCGACGACATGTCGCGCGAGGTGATGAGGTCGATCGTGTCGACATGGCAGCGAGACCGCGGTTTCGGCAATGCGCGCGAGGTCAGGCGCCTCTTCCACGAAGTGGTGGCGGCACACGGTGCATGGCTCATCGACAAGGGAATCACGGCAGGCGAACAGTTGCGTCAACTGCGCCCCGAGCATTTCCCCGTGTGCGGTGCACCTGTTGCCGTGGGCGGGAACCAGTCAGGGCTTCCCGGCTACCTGTAGAGCCCCGTCGCGCCGCGGTTCGCAACTATTGTTTCGTTTGTGGTCAGCGAAGGGTCGAAGTCGCGTGTGCCGTCCGACCCGCTGAGTCCGGCCCGCTGGCATCTTCGTCTCGCGGCAGTTCTGGCCCTTGTGGCATTCATGTCGGTCGTGTTCGTCTCGATCGACCAGTCGGGCCCCACTGTGCACCCCGACGAGTGGGGTTTCCTGACCAACGGCCAGATACTCATCGGCCACCACGAGGCCACGATGCCGACGACCAGTTTCTACACCGCAGGTTACGGAATCGTGACGGGCGTGGGCGCCCTGCTGACCGGTTCGATGCAGGGCGCGTACAGGTTCTCGCTCATCGCGAACCTGTTCTTCGCACTCGCGACTGCATGGGCGGCAGCGCGCATCGGCCGGACGGTCTTCGGCTTGTCCAGGGCGACGGCGGGGCTTGCCGGTCTTTTCGTCTTGGTGCTGCCCGGGACCCTGCTGAGCAGCGTGATGGTGTGGCCTGAGGTTGCCGCACGTCTTGCTTTCCTCGGTCTCTTGGCAGTGGTGCACCGTGCAGTCGAACGCGCCGACCGACCCGCGATGCTGCAGGCCGCGGCCTTCACGGGGCTGCTGCCGGCGTTGCACGGCCGGTTCACCCTGGTGCTCGGTGTCGTCGGTCTGACGTTCGTGTGGTTGTGGCGGAGAAGAATCGTCTCGTTCGTGCTGATGCTGCACTCGGGGCTCGTGCTCGTCGTCGGGTACGTGGTGTCACAGATGTTGAACAGCCACATCAAGTCGATTCTGTACACAGAGTCGTACGACCAGGAGAACAGGCTCCTGCGCCGGCTCACCAAGCCCCGTCTGTGGCCCGCACTCGTGAGGATGACGGTGGGGCAGGGGTGGTATCTCGTCGCCACGACCGCAGGTCTCTTCGGTGTCGGAATCGCGTTTGCGGTGCACCGCACCGTGATGCTCAGACGGCGGCGTGCATCGGCGGGGCAGATCGATCCGGTCTCTGTCACGACAGGGGTCGCGTTCTTCTCGGTCGTTGCGATCGTGTTCACGGGCTCTCTGCAGCTCATGGGATTCAACCGTGGTGACCACCTCATCTACGGTCGGTACGTCGAACTGACGGTTCCCGCCGTGATCTTGTTGTCGGTCGTTGCTCTCGACCAACTGCCCGCCGTCGCAAGGCGCGTGTGGATGTGGTGCGTTCTTGCGGTTCCCGTCGTTGCTCTGGTGTACGTGGGGGTCGACCGCTCCGACGGCATCGCCGAGGCATGGAAGGTGCGAAACGTCGTCTTCCCGAACATCGTCGGCACCGATGCGATCCGCTACGTGGTGCCCGTCGGGTTCCTGTGGTTCGCGGCCGCATTCTTCGTCATCTCGGCCGTTCTGTGGGCTGTCGCCCGCCGGCGGCGCGAACTGGCGATTCTGCTTGCGATCGTGCTTCTGTCCGCGGGGTTGGTTGTCTCCACCAACAAGAGCATCTCGCACCGCACGAGGTTCCTCGACGGGCTGACGGTCACCCCGACGCTGTTGAAGAAAGAAGGAGCGACAGAGGTGGCGTTCGACTCGAGAATCGCCAATGACCCTGCCTACTACTTCATCCGTTTCAAGATTCACCCCGTGCGACTGAGATACGTCAGGGCCACCTCTGCGGGCGAGACGATCCCTGCTTCGATCACGTGCATCTACCAACCGGTCGGCACCCCGCCCGCGTCGGGCGAGTGGGAGACAATTGCCGAGGAGGCCGCCGTGTCGCGAGTACTGTGGCGAAGGACCGGCGCAGACCGCTGTTGACCCTCATCGGCCCATCGGAGGACTTGACATGACCCCACACGTGCAGGACCAGTGCGACGTCAGTGTCGTTCTTCCCGTCTACAACGAGAAGGGTCACCTCCGAACCGAGATCGACCGAATCACGGCGGCCCTGTCGGCATCGAAGTACTCGTTCGAGATCATCGTGGTTGACGACGGCAGCAACGACGGCTCGCAGGCCGAACTCGCGACGGTTCCCGGCATCACTCTGATAACCCACAGGCGCAACCAGGGCAGCGGTGCGGCCAGGCGCACCGGCACGACGGCGGCGCGCGGCCGGGTGGTGGTGTGGACAGACGTCGACATGACCTACCCGAACGACCGGATCCCCGAACTTGTCGATGCCATGGACGGCTACGACCACATCGTCGGATGGCGACAGACAGAGGAGGGCACCCACAAACTTCTGCGCACCCCGGCGAAGTGGATCATCCGCAAACTGGCCAGCTACCTCTCCGAGACCGACATCAAGGACCTCAACTCGGGCCTGCGGGCGTTCCGACGCGACGTTGCGATGCAGTACGTGCACGAACTGCCGAAGGGCTTCTCGTGCGTCACCACGCTCACGATGTCGTTTCTCGGCAACGGTTACAGCATCGCCTTCTTCCCGATCGACTACTTCCCGCGTGCTGGCCGGTCGAAATTCCACTGGTTGCGCGACACGCGCCGGTACATCCTGCAGGTAATCCGAATGACGCTCTCGTACAACCCGTTGAAGGTGTTCCTGCCGATCGGTCTCTTCCTGCTTCTCGCCGGTCTCGCCAAACTGGGGTACGACTGGTCGAACCGCGACTTCAGGTTGGCGGCCAACACACTGCTCGTGTTCTTTGCCGCCCTGCAGGTGATCACCGTCGGTCTGCTCGCCGACCTCGTGGTGCGTGCCACGAAGTCGCCGAATTCGGTTCCGCGCGCCTAGTCACGCCGCCATGACCGCTGCAATGCCCCGCATCTCGGTCGTGGGTGGCGCCTTGTCGGCAAACAAGGGTGCCGCGGCGATGGTCGAGACCGTGATGGCACGCATGCCCGACGTCGTGGGTCCGTGCCGGTTCTCGTTGTTGACGACCTACCCCTCGGCCGACGGGCCGAAACTCCCGGCCGGGGTTGATGCACAGGTGGTCGGGCTCGAGCCACTTCGCCTTGCGCTGGTCGAGTTCCCGGTGGCGTTGCTTGCGATGGTCGCCCGCACGGTGCGTCTGCCGCTCGGGTGGGTGCGTGCGCGGGGGTGCAGGGCGATGCTCGACTCGGACGTTGTGGTCGATGTTGCGGGCATCTCTTTTGCCGACGGCCGTGGTGTGCCGATTCTGTTCTACAACGCGTTGATGACCGGAGTGCCACTTCTGCTCGGTGTCCCCACAGTGAAGGCCGCCCAGGCCCTCGGCCCGTTCGGCTCGCGTCTGAACCGCACGCTCGCACGGCTGGTGCTGCCGCGTCTGCGCGCAGTGTGCGCGCGGGGCGAGCGCACCCGCGAGCATCTCGACCGGTTGCGACTGGAGAACGTCGTCGATGTCGCCGACCTTGCGTTCTCTCTCGACGAGGCGGCCGAACTGCCGCCCGAGGTTGCGTCACGTGTGTCGACATTGACCGAAGGTTTCGTCGTGGTGATGCCGAGCGCCGTCGTGCGCAGGCTCTTCGAGCGTGACGGCGCAGCAGGTGACCATGACTACGTGGGTGCGATGGCCCGCCTCGTGGCCGGCATACGGGCCGAGACCGGGTTGGCTGTGGTGATCGCCCCTCACTCGTACCGTGTGGGGCACGGTGAGGGCCGCATGAACGACGGTCCTGTGTGCCGCGAGGTGGGCGAGGCGTGCGCCGGTGACCCGCAGGTGGTCGTGATCGATGCAGACCTGTCGGCGGGCGAGTTGCGTCGGCTCATCGGAATGGGCCGGGTGCTCGTGACCTCGCGTTTCCACGCGATGATCTCCGGTCTGTGCACCGGTACCCCCACGGTGGTGGTGGGGTGGAGTCACAAGTACCGCGAGGTGCTGGCTGACTTTGGTCTGGTCGAGTTCGGGTTCGATTCGTCTGCCCTCGCCTCGCCCGCAGAGATCATCGAACGCGTGGTCGACGCGTCACAGAAGCGTGGCGAGTACTCGGCCCGCATCGCGGCGGCCCTGCCCGCGGTGCGCGGGAGGTCGGCACTTAATTTCAAGGTCATCGCGGGGGTGATGGGGCGGTGAACGTGTCGTCGGATCTCTCCGGGGTGATCTCGTCGGGCATGTGCATCGGGTGCGGCGCGTGCGAGATGGCCGACCCCGCGGTGCGTGTAACCCTCAACCCGTCGAAACTGATCTACGAGCCCGAGACCCCCGGGTCGGGGCGTGCGGCGTCTGTCTGCCCGGCTGTGGCCGTCGACTACGACGGTCTCCAGTCGTATCTGTTCCCGGGCGCCGACGTCGGGCCGTTCGGGGTCGTGCGTTCGGTGCACCTGTCGCAGAGCACGAATCTCGACCGCAATGTCGCGGCGAGTTCGGGTGGCCTCATCAAGGAGGTGCTGCGGAGTGTTCTCGCGTCGGGCGACGTCGACGCGGTGATCGCACTCGACCATGTCGACGGCATCGACTTTGCGGCACGTCTCGTGCGCACCGTCGACGACGTTGACACGCTGCCGGGCTCGATCTATCACAACCTCAAGCAGACTCCGGCGCTGGAGTTGTTGAGACAGACCGAGGGTCGTCTTGCCATCGTCGCGATCCCGTGTCAGCTCGAGGGGCTCTACGCGTGGGTGCGCACCTGCGAACCGCATCTTCGCGACAAGATCGTTCTCACGATCGGGCTGCTGTGCGGTTGGCAGTACTCGCACCACAGCATCAACGCGATGGGTGAGTACCTCGGCTACGAGCCCGGCGAGATTGCCGACATTTCGTACCGTGGCGGCGGGCCCGTGGGCAAACTCACCGTGACCACACGTGACGGCGGGCAGTTCAGCGCGAGCCGACGGGTCGACTTCGGGTACCAGGTGGCGTTCGACCGTCATTTCAACACCCCCCGCTGTCATGTGTGCGTGAACCACTCGAATTTCCTCGCCGATCTCGTGGTCGGCGATGCGTGGCTGCCGAGCACGGTGTTCACCAAGACCGGCGTCAGCCTCGTCATCTGCCGCACGGAATACGCAGAGTCGCTGCTGGCGCGTCTCGTCGACGCGGGTTCGTGCGTGTCGATCGAGGTCACCGAGAACGAGATCCGCGAGTCACAGACCGACCGCGTCGTGTTCGGTGAGTTCGCCTATGCCTACGCAGATTTCCTCCGCAGCCAGGGCATCCACACCCCGGTTCTCGACGGGCCCAACAAGGGGCACGGAACCCCGAAGCCCCGGCGACAGGTCGCAAAATTCCACCGCGAACTGGTGCGCAAACAGGCGCTCATGGCGGCACGGCGCTACGGCTACATGAAGGTCCGCAAGGCAACACTCGAGCTGCGCGGGTACGTGATGCGCTACGTGCGCTGGTTCATGGTGCGCATCCTGAGGGTGAAGAGCCTGAGCGGCCAGCGCAAGGAGATCCCCCGCGAACGTTTCCGTGGCTTCTCCTGACCCTCGTGTGGCGTCGCGCCGGGGTGTTGGGCAATGATGGGGGCGTCACCGACCAGGGGGTAACACGATGACGATGACACCTGACGACGCAGTCAAGATCTTCACGGACCCGGCCGCCTACGCAGACGAGCCGCATTTCTTCGCGGCGTGCGAGGTGCTCAGACGCGAGTCGCCGATACACAGGTACGTCGACCCGACGGGTGAGTACAACCCGTTCTATGCGATCACGAAGCACAAGGACGTTCTCGAGATCGAACTGCACAACAACATCTTCATCAACGAACCGCGCCCGGTGCTCGGGCCCGCCTCGAGCGACCAGCGCAACGCCGAGAACGGGCACATGCTGCGCACGTTGATCCATGTCGACGACCCGGAACACCGCGACCTGCGCGGCGTGACCAGCGAGTGGTTTCTCCCGAAGAACCTCGGCAAACTCGATGCGCGCCTCGCCGAACTCGCGAAGCGCTACGTGGACAAGATGGCATCGATGGGCGGTGAGTGCGATTTCGCGCGTGATGTCGCGATGCACATGCCCCTGAACGTGATTCTCGACATTCTCGGTCTTCCCGAGTCCGACTACCCGCGGATGCTGAAGTTGACGCAGGAACTCTTCGGTGGCCAGGACGAGGAGCTGCAGAGAGACACCTCGCCCGAGGCGATCATCGCGGTCATCCAGGATTTCTTCGCCTATTTCACCCAGGTCACGGAGGACCGCCGCACCAACCCGACCGACGACCTCGCGTCGGCCGTTGCGAACGGCAAGATAAACGGCGAGGACCTCACGATGATGCAGACCATCTCGTACTACGTCATCACGGCGACGGCGGGCCACGACACCACGGCCTCGGCCATTGCGGGCGGCCTGCAGGCACTCATCGAGAACCCCGAGCAGATGGAGAAGCTCCGTCGCGACCCGTCACTCGTCACCACGGCGGCAGACGAGATCATCAGGTGGGTCACCCCGGTGAAGCATTTCATGCGCACCGCCACAGAGGACTACGAGCTCGGCGGCGTCACGATCAAGAAGGGTGAGTCGGTGCTGTTGTCGTACCCGTCGGCGAACCGCGACGAGGAAGTCTTCGAGAACCCGAACAGCTTCGACATCACGCGCTCACCGAACAAGCACCTGTCGTTCGGTTTCGGGGTTCACTACTGCCTGGGTGCGATGCTCGCCCGCATGGAGATCAAGGCGATGCTCACCGAACTGATCCCGCGCCTGAAGTCGATCGAGATCGCGGGGGAGCCCTCGCTGATGAAGACGACCTTCGTCGGGGGCCTCAAGCGCCTGCCGGTGCGCTACGAGATGGTGTGAGGATCAGCGACGGTCCTGCAGGAACGGGAACCTGGTCCGCGTCGCCGTGACCGTGCCTGCGTCGACATCTGCATAGAGTACGGCGGCCGTGTCGCCGCCCTCGGCGAGAGGGTTCCCCAGCGGGTCGAAAATGCATGAGTCGCCGCCGTAGTCGAGGCCTCCACCTGATCCCACCCGGTTGCACCCGAGCACGTATGCCTGGTTCTCGATGGCCCGGGCACGAAGAAGGGCGACCCAGTGCTCGCGCCGTGACGCCGGCCAGTTCGCCGGCACGACGTACATGTCGGTGTCGTGGGCCAGCGCCCAGAACTCGTCGGCAAAGCGCAGGTCGTAGCAGACGAAGAAACTCACGCGGACACCCTCGATGCCGACCGTGAGGAACTCGGACCCGGCGCGGAAGTGCCTGTCTTCGCCGCCGTAGGTGAACGGGTGGATCTTGCGGTAGCGATGCAACGAACCGTCGGGCGCGGCGACGACCAGCGAGTTGTACGGCCGGGCATCGCCTGCCGCCACCTCGGGGCAGCTGCCGCAGACCGTGACCCCGAGTTCGGTCGCGAGTCGCGAGAGGAACTGCGACGACGGCCCGCCCTCGGGTTCGCCGATGTCGTCGCGGTCGACGACGAAACCGGTGGAGAACATCTCGCTCAGCACGATGAGGCGCGCGCCGTTCGCGGCCGCCTCACGCACCGACCTCTCGAGAAAGGCAAGATTCGCCTCACGGTCGGCCCACACGATGTCGTGCTGTATCGCGGCAACCTTCATGTGCGTACCCTACGCCCAGGCCTTCAGCCGTCGTGCGGCTTCGTGCAGGGTGTCGTCTTTCTTGCAGAACGCGAACCTGACCAGGTGGCGGCCCTCGTCGGCGTGGCGCGGGTCGTACAGCACGCCGCCTGGGATGGCGACGACCCCGCAGTCACGGGGGAGCGCACGGCAGAACTCGACGCTGTCCGGTCGCGGCATGCGCCCGCTGATGTCGGCAGTGACGAAATAGGTTCCCTGCGGTGTGATGGGGCGCAGCCCGGCGTCGGTGAGCGCCGACCGGAGAATGTCGCGCTTTCGCTGCAGGTCACCGGCAAGGGTGGCGAAATACGAATCGGGGAGACGCAGGCCGGTCGCGATCGCCGACTGGAACGGGGTGCCGCCGGCGAACGTGAACAGTTGCTTGGCCATGCGGGTTGCCGACAGCAGCGGAGCCGGTGCGCACGCCCATCCGATCTTCCACCCCGTGGTGTTGAACGATTTTCCGCCCGACGAGACTGTGACGGTTCGTTCGAACATCCCGGGCAGCGTGGCGACGGGTACATGCACCGCGTCATCGAACGTGAGGTGCTCGTACACCTCGTCGGAGACGACGATCAGGTCGTGTTCGCAGGCAATGTCGGCCACGAGAGCGAGTTCGTCACGGGAGAACACCATGCCTGTGGGGTTGTGCGGTGAGTTCAACAGCAGCATGCGGGTGCGCGGGGTGACGGCGTTGCGCAGTTCGTCGGGGTCGAAGCCGTAGCGGCCCGACTCCTGTGGTCGCAGCGTGACGGGTGACAGATGCGCACCGGCGAGCGCGACACAGCCTGCATAGGTGTCGAACAGCGGCTCGAACACGATGACCTCGTCGCCGGGGTTGAGGATGCCGAGCAGGGCGCCCGCGAGTGCCTCAGTTGCCCCCATCGTGACGAGAACCTCGGTGTCGGGGTCGTACGAGAGATTCCAGAATCGTCGTTGGTGCTCTGACACCGCCGTGCGCAGGTCGGCAACGCCGGTGCCGGGCGGGTACTGGTTGTTGCCGTTGCTGATGTTGCGCAGTGCCTCGTCGAGCACCTCGCGCGGGCCGTCATAGTCGGGGAAGCCCTGGCCGAGATTGACGGCACCTGTCGCGACCGCGAGCGATGTCATCTCGGCAAAGATCGACGCGCCGAAGCCGCGCAGCCGGACAGCGAGTGGGTCGCGTGGTGTCACCGCCACAGAGTATGCGAAGTGTTATGCGGTCCAGCCGGAGAAGGCATCGATCATCGCCTTCACGTCGCCGAGCGGGTACAGAATCGGGCAGGTGGCACCGTCTTTCATGTACTCGCGCACCTTGGCACGTGCGTCGTCGGGCGTGCCCGAGGCGGTGAGCATCTGCACGATCTCGTCGGGCACCAGTTTCGATGCGGCAACCACCTGCTCGTGCGTTGCCGGCCAGGTGAGAACCTCGCCCACCTTGTCGAGAAGCGACTGGGGAACGCCGGACGCCTTCATGATGTGCGGCTGCTGGCCGAGGTACTGGGTGACCATCAGGCGTGCCATGTCGAGTGCCGTCTGACGGTCCTCGTGAACGCTGCACACAACCAGCTGCGGCCGGTCGATGTCCTCCCACTTGCGGCCGGCCTTGTCGGCGCCTCTTGCGAGTGCCTCGATCGCTGTCTTGTTGTAGTCGGGTGACACCAGGTAGTTCAGCACCACTCCGTCGGCGATCTCGCCGGCGAGTTCCATCATCTGCATGCCCGTCGCGCCGAGATAGATCGGAACATCCTTCGGGCGGCGCTCCTGGTACACGTAATCGAGCTCGACTCCGTCGAGCTGCACGAACTCGCCGTTCATCGTGACGGTCTCGTTGGCCAGCAGTGCGCGCACGGCAGTGATGATCTCGCGCATCGCCCGCAAGGGCTTGGCACGCGAGATGCCGACCTTGGCGGCCAACGGGTCCCACCACGCACCGATGCCGAGAATCACACGGCCCGGTGCGAGGTCATCGAGCGTCGAGAACGTGGCCGCGAGACGGGCGGGGTTGCGGGTCCAGCAGTCGACGACGCCCGAGCCGATCTTGATCGAGTCGGTGACCGCTGCGAAGGCGGACATGGGCACGATCGCGTCGCGCACCAACCGGCTGTCGGCCTGCCACACCGCCTCGAAGCCTTTCTGTTCGGCGTACTTGGTGTACTCCATGCCCTCGGCGATGGGGTGCGCGTCTTGCAGGTAGATGGCGGCAGGGCTCGACATGGTGTCTCCTCGGTGTGGGTGTCAGTCGTTGTCGTCTGACTTGGGCTTCATCGGCAACGTGGTGCGCCACTCGCCATCGGCTGCGTGCAGTGCGGCGGCAACTGCGGGTGCGGTGGGCACAAGACCGATCTCGCCGACGCCCTTGATGCCGTACGGGCTGCGGGGCTGGGGGCACTCCACCATCACGACCTCGATCGGCGGCACGTCTTTCGGGCGCAGAATGCCGAGGGAACGCAGTGTCATGTTGGTGGGGAAGCCGTTCTCGTCCGACGGGAAATCCTCGGTGAGTGCATAGCCGAGGCCCATGTGCACGGCGCCCTCGATCTGGCCTTCGCACAGGGTGGGGTTCACCGCCCTGCCCACGTCGTGCACCGCGACGACCTTCTCGATGGCCTGGGTCTGCGGGTCCATCACCACGAGCTGTGCGGCGTACCCGAACGCGGAGTGGATTGTGGGGTTCTCGACACCAGGTTCACCGAGGTGTTGTGTCCAGTCGACGACGTACTCGCCGGTGTAGTCGACTCCGACCTGTCGGCCGCCGGAGTTTGCCTCTTCGCAGGCCTTCTTCACGCTTGCCGCGGCCATCAGGGTTCCCCGGCTGCCGGTTGTCTGGCCGAACCCGAGCTGGCGCGTGGTGTCGACGATGACGCGGATGCTCGAGGGGTCGATGCCGAGTTCCTCCACTGCGACCTGCAGCGCCACCGTGTGCACTCCCTGGCCCATCTCTGTCCACCCGTGGCGCACCTCGACGGTTCCGTCCTCACGGAAATGAACCACGGCACGCGTGACCTCGCGGAAGCCGTTGCCGAGCCCCGAGTTCTTGAGTCCGAGTCCGAGACCGACCGCTTTGCCCGCTGCCACCGCCTCGTCGTGGGCGGCCTTGATGGTGTCGAGGCATGTCTCTGCACCGAGACAACCGTCGTCCATGATCTGGCCGGGGCCCCACACCTCGCCGGGGTGGATCACGTTGCGTTTGCGGATCTCCCACCCCGAGATGCCGACTTTCTCTGCGAGACGGTCGAGGCAACCTTCCATTGCGAACTGGGCCTGGTTGGCGCCGAAACCGCGGAACGCACCGCACACCGGGTTGTTCGTGCGCACGGCAACAGACGCCACGTCGACTGCAGGTGTGTGGTACGGCCCGGTTGCGTGGCCGGCCGCACGCTCGAGAACTTTCATGCCGACCGATGCGTACGAACCGGAGTCGCCCACCATGCGCGCACGCACCGCGGTCAGCTTGCCGTTCTCGTCGCAGCCCACGGTGTATTCCATGCGGATGGGGTGGCGCTTCGCGTGGATGAGCAGGCTCTCCTCGCGCGACAGGGTGCACTTCACGGGTTTCTGCAGCAACCATGCGGCGAGCGCCGTCTGGCCCTGGTTCGACATGTCTTCCTTGCCGCCGAACGCACCGCCGTTCGAGACGAGTTCGACGGTGACCCTGTCGGTGGGCAGGTCGAGCACCGCGCAGATCTGGTCGCGGTCGTCCCACACGCCCTGGCCGCCCGAGTACACGTGCATCGTGCCGTTCCCGGTGTCGGGCACCGCGAGTGTCGACTCGGGCTCGAGGAATGCATGTTCGATGCGCTGGGTCTGGAACGTCTCGGTGACGACGTGTGCGCTTGCGGCGAGCTGTGCATCGACGTCGCCTCTCGTGTACTCGCTGCGCGAGAGCACATTGCTGTCGGTGCCCCACACGGCGATCTCGGGGTCATCGATGGCCGCCACCGCGTCGACGATCGGTCGCAGCGGGGCGTAGTCGACACGGACCAGCCCGGCTGCCGCGCGGGCCTCTCGTCGGGTGCGTGCGACGACGATCGCGAGAACATCGCCTGCATACGAGGTTCGCTCGCCGACACCGATCATCACCGGCCAGTCCTTGTGGATGATGCCCACCTTGTGCGCCCCCGGGATGTCGGCGGCGGTGAAGACCGCCTCGACACCGGGAGCCGCGAGAGCAGCAGACGTGTCGATCGCGAGAATGTCGGCGCGAACGTGCTTGGTGAGGTGAAGTGCGCCGTGCAGCATGCCGGGCACGCGGATGTCGTCGACATAGCCACGGTCTCCGAGCGCAAGGTCGGCGGCCTCGTACTTGACACCACGCGAGCCCACCCCGCCCGGCAGTGAGACCTCGACCGGGGTTCCCTGCGCGACCGTCTCGATCGCGTCGAGCACTTTCACGTAGCCCGTGCAACGGCAGAGGTGTGCACCGAGATGACGTGCCATGTCGTCGCGCTTGAGGGCCGCGCCCTTCTTGTCGACCTGCGACTTGGCTCTCATCACGATGCCCGGGATGCAGAAGCCGCACTGCAGACCGCCGCAGGCAGCAAAGGCCGATGAGTACTTGTTGCGCTCGTCGTCGCCGATGCCCTCGAGGGTGACGATGTCGCGGCCCTCTGCCTTCGACACCGCATAGGTGCACGAGACCTGCGCCTTGCCGTCGATCATGACGGTGCAGCACCCGCACTGACCCGACGGCGAACACCCGTCTTTCGGCGAGGTGATGTCGAGTTCGTCACGCAGGGCCGCGAGGAGATGGGGGTGGTCGGCCGCGACACTGACGTCGACACCGTTCACGCGGAAGGCAATTCGGGTCTGCGGGGCGGCAAGGTCTGTCACGCAGACATTTTACATTTTGTCAAAGCGAAAGGTAGGCCCCGTCTGGTTCGGCGGGTGGGTCTGCACGGAATAGGGTGCTTCCATGGACAGGGCGTGGGTTCGTCGGCCCGTGATGGGTCTCGGGGTGGTCCTGCTCGCCGTGTTGCTGCTGGCGACTGTCGTGGTGTGGGTGCCCGTGCTGGTCGCGGTCGACCTTGTGCGCCGGCGTTTCCGTTTTCCGCTCGCCCGGTTCGTTGCGTTCGGCCTGCTGTGGTCGTGGCTCGAGACCCTCGGTCTCCTCGCGGCGGGGGTGCTGTTCATTGCGGGGAAAGGTCGTGACCTGCCTGCGAACTACCGGCTGCAGGCCTGGTGGACCCGCAACGTGGTGCGCGCCCTGCGGCTCACGGTCGGAGTGCAGATCGAGGTCGAGGGTTTCGCAGAACTGGGTTCCGGGCCGTTCGTGGCGTTGTGCCGTCACGCGAGTCTCGCCGACTCGGTGATGAGTGCCTGGGTGCTGGCCGACCACGCGAACCTGAAGCCGCGGTACGTGCTGAAGAAGGAACTGCAGCTCGACCCGTGTCTCGACGTGGTGGGGCACCGTCTTCCGAACTACTTCGTGACCCGCGGGGCAACCAACGTGGCCGCCGAACTGCAGGGAATCGAGCAGATGGCGAGGGGCCTGGCCGTCGACGAGGTGGCCGTGATTTTCCCCGAGGGCAGCCGAGCGAACCCGCGCAAGCGCGAGAAGGCGCTCGCCAAGATCGCCGGCCGGTCGCCCGGGCGTGCACAGCGCCTCGGTGCACTGCAGTACCTGCTGCCCCCGAAACCCGCGGGTGCATCGACTCTGCTGGCGGCGGTGCCCGATGCGAACGTGATCACGATGTGGCACAGCGGGTTCGACGGCCTCGACACGTTCCGCGGGATCGTGCACCATCTCGCCCGACGCGCGATCAGGGTGCACGTCAAGATCGTCGAGCACCACAGGTCGACGGTCGCCACGGGCGAGGCATTCGTCGAGTGGCTCGACCAACAATGGCTCGCGATGGATTCTGCAGTTGCACGGCAGCTGTCGCGGATAGTTCCCCAGACAACAGGAGGAGACCATGGCTGATGCAATGCTGACTGCCGCAATCACCATCGCCATCATCATGGTGTCGACATGGATCGTGAGCGCTCTCATCAAGAACGCATCGATCGTCGACATCGTGTGGGGCGCAGGGTTCGCCGTCACATCGTGGGTGCTCGCGCTCACCGTCGACGGGAACAGCGGCCGGCAGACCCTTCTCGCGGTGATGGTCGGGCTGTGGGGAGTGCGTCTCGCGGTGTATCTCGGCAGACGCAACATCGGCCACGGCGAAGACTGGCGCTATGCCGCGTGGCGCAAGCAGTCGGGCAAGAAGTTCGTCTGGGTGAGCCTCGTCAAGGTGTTCGGTCTGCAGGGCACGCTGATGTGGATCGTGTCGCTGCCCGTTCAGTTCGGCAACGCCGATGACTCGCCCGGTGTGGGCCCCGTTGCGGTGATCGGAATCATGCTGTGGGCCGTCGGGCTCGTTTTCGAGACTGTCGGTGACATGCAGCTGACACGCTTCAAGAAAGACCCCGCGAACAAGGGGAAGGTTCTCGACACCGGGCTCTGGAGCCTGACGCGACATCCCAACTACTTCGGCGACGCCCTGCTGTGGTGGGGCATCGGCATCGTGGGTGCAGAGACCGGCTCGGGTGTCATCGGTCTGGTGGGCCCGGTGGCGATGACGTATTTCCTCATGCGCGTGTCGGGAGTGCCGATCATCGAGCGGTCGATGGTCAAGCGCCGCGAGGGCTACACCGAGTACATCGAGCGCACGAGCGGTTTCTTCCCGCGCCCGCCGAAGAAACTGTCGTAACGGCTCAGAGCCGGGAGAGCGCGTTCTCGACGTCGGCGACGATGTCGCGCGCGTCTTCGAGGCCGAGCGAGAAGCGCAACAGCCCCGGTGTCACCCCGACCGCCTGCAGAGTTGCCTGGTCGAGGCCGACGTGCGTGCTGGTGGCCGGGTGGCACACGAGCGTCTCGGGGCCGCCGAACGACGTTGCGATGTGGGCAAGCGAGAGGTTCCCGACGAACGTGCGGCACGCGTCGATTCCCCCGTCGAGCTCGAACGACAGCACCGACCCGCCGTGGCGCATCTGCGCGCGGGCGAGGTCATGCTGGGGGTGCGACTCGAGAAACGGATGGTGAACAGCGAGCACCTTCGGGTGTCTCTGCAGGCTGTGGGCGAGCGTGAGGGCACTGGTGTTCTGGCGTTCGGTGCGCACACCGAGCGTGCGCAGGCCGCGCAGTGCGTTGAGTGCGTCGTGGGGTGATGCCGCCGCGCCGTGCATCACCGAGTAGGCCCAGATCTCGTTGACGAGCTCACGTTCGCCGCTCAGCACCCCGAGGAGTGCATCGTTGTGCCCGCCGATCCCCTTGGTTGCCGAATGAAGCACGAGGTCGATGCCGAAGTCGAGCGGGCGCTGGCCGAGCGGAGTCGCGAGTGTCGAGTCGACGACTGTGAACGGGCCGCTGATTCTCCCCAGTTCGTCGAGGTTCGAGATCGTCAACCGGGGGTTCGACGGAGTCTCTGCGATGACAAGCATGGTGCGTCCCGGGATCACCGCCGCCGCGAACGAGCCCGGCACGGTCGGGTCGACAAATGTTGTCTCGATGCCGAACCGCGCACAGGGACCCTGCAGGAAAGTTGCGGTGGCCCCGTAGATGTTGTTCTGGGCGACGATGTGAGAGCCGTTTCCACAGAGGGCAAGCACCAACGACGCGATGGCGCCCATTCCTGACCCGAAGGCGAGAGACGCCTCGGCGCCCTCGAGTTCGCACACTGCCTGCTCGAACTGGGCCACCGTGGGGTTCGCGAACCGCGCGTAGAAATGGTCGCTGCGCAGACCCTTGGCACGCTGGGTGGCGTCATCGAGGCTGTCGGACTGCCACACCGTCGAGGGCCACAGGGCAGGCGAGAGCCCAGCCGAATCGTCGCGTCCTGCGGTGACCGCAGCGGTGTCGGGCTCGTGAGGCACGCGCCGATGCTAACGAGGAATGCCCTGACCACGGGGTGGTAATTCGGGGTTTCCCGGTTCTGGCGGGTCGGGTGGGGTAGCCTGAAAGGCATGTTCTCTTATCTGGACCCGGCAAGTGGCAGCATGATCGTTGCTGCCGTCGCAAGTGGAGCGGCCGGTCTTGCGGTCTTCTTCAGGACTCGTATGGCTCAGATTCGCGCCAAGATCTCCGGCAAGCCGGTGATCACCGAATCTGACGACGAAGAGTCCGAAGACGCGCACAACTGACCCCATGACAACTGTTCACCAAGACCCGGGCTCTTTTCGTGACCCCCTGAGCAAGGTCTTCATCGGGGAAAACCGGGTCGTGCGGGCGTTCACAGCCGAGGGTGCCGCTGACATAGAGAAAGTCTGGAAGAAGAAGTCGATCCAGGCCGCCCTTCAGTCGGGCGAACTCATCGAGTCGACCCTGGTCGACCCCGCGAGCGTGGGCCTCGGTGCTCCGTGGACTGCCGCCATGACGCACCCGATGCTGCCGTTCGTGTCGTACCCCTACGAGTGGACATTCTCCATGCTTAAGGATGCCGCACTGCTGCAGTTGAAACTGACCCGCGAGACGCTCGCCGACGGAGTCGGCCTGAAGGATGCAACCCCGTACAACGTGCAGTTCATCGGTTCGCGCGCACAGTTCATCGACGCCGGTTCGTTCGAGAAGCGCCGCAAGGGCGACCCCTGGTACGGGTACAAGCAGTTCTGCGAGATGTACCTGTACCCGTTGATGCTGCAGGCCCACCTCGGCGTGCAGTACCAACCGTTCCTTCGCGGGTCGATCAACGGTGTCTCGCCGGTGACGATGCGCAAGCTGCTCCCGGGCAGTCTTCTTCACCCGCGAAAGGGTCGTCTTGTGCACGTCGTGCTGCACGCCGCCGCGTCCGAGCGGTTCGCCGACACCGACCGTGACATGAAGAAGGCAACCGAGAAAGCGGGTGTCAACGCCCAGGTGCTCGATGCCACCATGCGAAAGCTCGAGAAGATCGTGCGCAAGTTGACGCTCGGCGACAAGAAATCGACGTGGTCCAACTATTCGGAACGCGGCCACTACCTCGAGTCGAGCCTCGACGAGAAGCAGAAGTTCGTCCGCGATGCCGTGGCATCAGCCCCGAGGAGGCAGGTGTGGGACATCGGCTGCAACGACGGTGTGTTCAGCCGCATCGCGTCGGCCCACTCCGACTACGTGGTGGCGATGGACGCAGACCCGTTGGTGGTCGACCGCCTGTACAACGAGCTGAAGGCCGAGAACAACGACAGGATTCTCCCGCTGTATGTCGACCTCACGGACTCCGGCGGCGGAATCGGCTGGCGCGGCAAGGAACGCCCGGGCGTGTTCGACCGCGGCAACCCTGACATCGTGATGGCTCTCGCCGTGATCCACCACATGGCGATCACCTTCAACGTGCCTGTCGCTGCGCAGCTCGACATGTTCCGCGATCTCACGCCGGAGTTGATCATCGAGATGCCGCACGCCGACGACCCGATGGTGCGCAAGTTGCTCACCAACAAGCGTGCGGGCATCCACGACGACTTCAACCTCGACGAGTTCGAGCGTCTGCTGACCGAGCGCTTCGACGTGAAGTCGAAGATGCTTCTTGCCGGCGGCACCCGCACCATTTTCCACGCAGTACGCAAGGTTTGACCCGCCACAGGGGAGTCCGAAAGGGCCCGCGATAGACTGACGGAGTTGCAGTGTCCGCACTGCATCTGGCGACGTGGCGGAATGGCTTACGCAGCGGCCTGCAAAGCCGTTTATCCGAGTTCGATTCTCGGCGTCGCCTCCATCTCCCACTCGGCCTGTGACGCGCGTCACGACTAGCGTTGGCCCATGCCCACACGCGCAGAAGCCATCGCAGAACTCACAGCCCCCGGTTCGGTGTTCGAACTCGAGACCGTGCCCGTGTTCGGCAACCCGGTACGGGTGTTCAGGAACGCCCCGGCGAACCTGCGGGATGTGTGGTTGAGTGCGGCCGCGAGGGGCGAGGTTCCGTACTTTCACTACGCGTCTGACTCCTACTCCTACGGCGAGGCGCACGCGCGGGTGGTGTCGACTGCGGCGTGGCTCGCGTCGCGCGGCGTGAGAAAGGGTGACCGCGTTGCTGTGGGCATGCGCAACTACCCCGAGTGGGCAATGGCGCACTGGGCGGTGCAGTGTCTCGGGGCCGTCACGGTGAGCCTGAACGCGTGGTGGATCGCCGACGAACTGAAATACGCCTTCGACGACTCCGGTGCCACCGCGGCGATCGTCGACGGTGAGCGGCTCGAACGTCTGTCAGACGAGATGCTGAAAGAGTGCGGGGTGCACTCTGTCGTGGTCGTCCGGTCGGCGGCGCGCCCCGGAACATTCGCGTGGGACGACGTGAGCAGCAATTCGAACGCAGTGCTGCCCGGTGTCGACATCGCACCCGACGACGACGCAACGATTCTCTACACATCGGGCACCACCGGGTTCCCGAAGGGGGCGGCGGGCAGCCACCGCAACTACGTCACCAACATCTGGAACGGTCTCTTCTCCCAGGCACTGGCGGCAAAGATGGCGGGCATCGCGCCTGCACCGGCCGGGGCACCCAAGCCCCAGGCGGTGGCGTTCACCACATTCCCGTACTTTCACATCGCGGGGCTGTGCGGGATGATCTCGAACACCTACAACGGCGCGGCGATCGTGTCGCAGTACAAGTGGGACCCCGTCGAGGCGATGGAACTCATCCAGCGTCACAGGGTGAACACGTTCGGTGGTGTGCCCACGGTGGTGCGCTCGATGATGGAGCACCCCGACATCGACAGGTACGACCTGTCGAGTCTCGTGTCGATCGGCCAGGGCGGGGCGCCCGTCGCCCCCGATTCGGTCGCCTCGATCGAGTCGAAGTTTGCCGGCAAGGTCAGCCCGGGCAACGGGTACGGCCTCACCGAGACGACAGCTGCCGTCATCGCGAATGCCGGTGCGGCCTACTTCGCCCGGAAAGACAGCGTGGGCCTTCCGCATGTCGGCACCGACGTGCGGATCGTCGACGAGAACGGTGCCGACGTGCCGGTCGGCACCATCGGCGAGGTCTGGATCTACGGGCCCAACAACGTGCGCGGGTACTGGAACAAACCCGTTGAGACGGCGAAGGCCTTCACAGACGGGTGGTTCCACAGTGGTGACGCCGGGTACATGGATGCCGACGGGTACATCTACGTGGTCGACCGCATCAAAGACATGGTGCTGCGGGGCGGGGAGAACGTGTACTGCGTCGAGGTGGAGACCGTGTTGTTCGAGCACGGTGCGGTGAAGGACTGCGCCGTCATCGGTCTGCCGCACTCAAAACTGGGTGAGGAGGTTGCCGCCGTGATCGTGGCGGCAGACGGCCACGGCCCAGCAGACGAAGATGATGTTCTCCGCCTGCTGGGCTCGCGCCTGGCTGCGTTCAAGGTTCCGTCTCGTCTCTTCTGGCACGTGGGGGAATTGCCACGAAATGCAACGGGCAAGGTGCTGAAGAAAGACTTGCGCGAAACCTACTCAGCGCAGATCTAAGAGGTCTTGTAGACCCCCGTCCAGTCGATTCCCCAGTTGGTCACAACCCGCTGGGTGCGGCCGTTGGGGAACTTGAGCTTGCCGACACCGGCGATCTTCTTTGTGGTGAACAGCGAGTAGTAGTGCGAGGCCATCGCCCCCATGAACGCGTTCTTCTGCAGGTACGAGGTGCCCGAGCTGTAGTGGCGTCTCGCCGTGTCCTGGCTGCTCGATGCCTGGCCCCGGTAGAAGTAGTCGTCGACCAGCGTGTCCTCGTGGTGGTTGAGGCTGAGCACGTGACCGAGGTTCGACTGGAAGAGCGGGTGCACCGGGTTCGTCGAATTGAGCGGGTAGGCGTTCGACACGATGAACGGGATGTTGAATGCGGCATCGTTGCCCTCGAAGAGGGTCAGGAACGCCGCGTCGTAGGCACTGTAGAACTGACCCTCGGCAAGAATCGGGCTGGGGTTGAAGAGTTTCGACAGGATCGTGGGAGTCTGCTCGACTGTGTAGTTGGCGAAGATGTTGCAACCACTCCACATGTTCTTGAGGAACCGCGCATTGGCCTGCGACGCGAGACTCGTGTCGACGGGGAAGATGAAACTCAACGACTCCCTGCCGGTCTCCCGCTTGTACTGCTCGACGTACTCACGTGCCTTCGTCTTGTTGTAGCGGGGGAATCCCGACCGGTTGTACATGATGTTGCTCGGCCCGACGATCGACGTTGCGACCGACCCCTCACCCTTCAGCCGGATGCGGTTGAACCTGTCGCGGTCGAGGCACGAGAGAACCGCCAGGCGTGCCGCCTTGTTGCCGAACGGCGAACCCGGCTTGCCCTGGTTGAGCCACAATGACGGGTAGTAGGCGCGCGCCGACCTGTGTTCCTTGACCTGTGTCCGCCTCGTGCGCAGGTCCTTGATGAACGTTGCGTCGGTGGCGGCGGAGAAGAACGCCGCGTCGTACTCGCCGGTGCGGACTGCTGCGGCACGCTGGGACCCCTCGATCACTACGTTGAACGTGATGCGGTCGAGGTAGGGGAGACGGGCGTTCGTCTGTGGGTCGTGCCGCCAGTAGTCGCGGTTGCGGGTCACAATGAGTTGTGACGGTGTCCACGACGACAACTTGAACGGGCCGGTTCCGACCGGCTTGTTCGAGCACGAATCGCCGTCGAGCAACTGCGACGGGGCACGCATCACGAACCGCCCCGATGCATAGAGAGTCGACCTGAAGTCGTTCTGCGGGCGGTCGAGGGTGAACTCGACGACGTAGTCCGACACCACCCGGATGCCCTTGATGTTCGCGGTGAACGCGGTGCCGGTGCCCACCGTGTAGGCCTTTGCCCGGTAACCCGCCGTGCCCTGCAGGGCGAGGGCCTGGGCGGCCACCCGGCCGGTGATCGCGTTGAAGTTGGCGAGGACCGCGCCGGCATTGAACTCGGTGCCGTCGTGGAAGTAGATGCCCTCACGGAGCGTGACGGTCCACGTCTTGAGGTCTGCCGAGGCGTTGGCGCTGCGTGCGAGAAGACCGACGGTGCTTCCGCCCACCGTCTTCTCGAAGAGAGTCTCGTACATGGTGCGCGTCGCCATCAGGGCCGAGTTGGCGGGGTTCTCCCCGACACAGAAGCCGGGGAAGTTGTCGAAGATGCCGACCTTCACGCTGCCGCCGCGTCGGACGGCATCGGGTTGCGGCGCGGCGCTCGTGTTGCGGCCGACGAACAGAGACGCAACGAGTGCGGCGCACACGGCAGCAGCCGTTTTCTTTGTCCATCGGTTCCTCAGGATGGCGGGTGTCTTCATGACGGGGGAGTCCTTTCGGTGGAATGTGCTCTCACCGTAAGGAGGCGCCGTCGTCATGGAAAGCGGAATCAATACCTGTTCACACGCAGGGACGATTGTTTCTGCCGTGCTCTCTTATGGTCTCAACATGAACCAAGAAGTGCTCAACCGTCTCGTGAACAGGTCGCTCGTCGCGGCCATCACGCACGACAACACCCGTGTCTGGATACTCAACGACGACGACGAGAACCCCGTGTGCGTCGTGAAGCGTCCGCACCCGGACATCCGCCACGTGCGTTCTGCACAGTCGCACCACGGACATGCAAGCGAGGTGTCGGAGGTGCCGTACTTCAACGAGCTCGCGAGGGTGATGTCGGTTGCATCGAACGTCGTGCTCGTCGGTCACGGTGTCGGCAAGGCGAACGCCGTCAACAGGTTTCTCGACCACCTCGAGGCACACAGGGAATCGTTGCTCGACCGCGTCGCCGCCACGGGGCAGGCGAACATCGCGGCGCTGTCGGGTGCACAGATCGTGCGCGAGGCACGGAAGAAGTGGTCACACGTCGACCACTGAGGGCGAGGTCCCTACGACCAGCCACCCGAGAACGACACGTACTGGCCGGTGGCGAAAGTGCTGCGCCCGTCGAGGTAGGGCAGGCAGAAGTGGGCGAACTCGTCGAGCGTGCCGAGACGTCCGAGCGGAACCTGGGCCTCGATCTTGCGGCGCACCTCGGGGTCGTCGGCGCCCGAGGCCCTGCGGAACTCGGGGAAATCCATGTAGTTGGTACCGACAGAATTGACCTGCACGTTGTGTCTGGCCATCTCCTGCGCCGCGTTCTTCGCGAGCATCGTGGCCGCCGCACGCATCGACGAGTACAACGGCGCACCGGGCGTCGGCCGTGAGCCGGATGCACTCGTGATGACCAGCACCTGTCCGCTCTTCTGCCCGGTCATCACCGGAAGAACCGCCTTGAGGAACTCGTAGGGGGCCACCACGCAACCCGTGTAGACCGTGTCGAGATCGTCGCGCGACGACTTCACGATCGAGCCTGTCACGATGATGCCCGACGACATGACGGCTGCATCGAGTCTGCCGAAGTTGCTGACCGCGGCGTCGACGAGACCGCTCGCAGTGCCCGGTTTTGCCAGGTCGCGTGATCCCTCTACGGCGACGACCCGCGCACCCATCGACTCGAGTTCGCCCACGAGTCCGTCGGCGGGGTTGCCGATCACGATGTCGTGCCCGTTCGCGGCGAGTTGCCGCGCGAGAGGCGGACCCACATAGAAAGAGCCGTCGTTCACCAGTGCCACGCGCCGTTCGGTCATGGCGACACCGTAGTCAACGGTGTGAGGACTGCCGAAAGTAGGGTGCGTTCGCCCACTGACCGACCAACGGCGCGGTTGCCTTAGTGTGTGCACATGAACGAAGCCCGGCCAGCCCCAGTGAAGTCCCGTGTCGCCGAGATGCTCGGGGTCGATTTCCCCGTCATCCAGGCCCCGATGGGATGGATTGCGAGGTCGCAGCTCGCATCGGCCGTGTCGAACGCCGGTGGTCTCGGCATCATCGAGACGTCGTCGGGCGAACTCGATGCGATCAAGCACGAGATCGAGAAGATGCGGACGCTCACCGACAAGCCATTCGGCGTCAACATCGCACAGGCGTTCGTGCGTGACCCGCAGATTGCCGACTTCGTGGTGGAACAGGGCGTGAAGTTCGTGACGACATCGGCCGGAGACCCCACCAAGTACACGCAGAAACTGAAGAGTGCGGGTCTCACCGTGTTCCACGTGGTACCCACGCTGGCGGCGGCGCTGAAAGCCGTCGATGCAGGAGTCGACGGTCTCGTGGTCGAGGGCGGCGAAGGCGGTGGTTTCAAGAACCCCCGCGACGTCGCGAGCATGGTGCTGTTGCCGCTCGTCGCAGAGAACGTGAACGTGCCCATTGTCGCGGCGGGCGGCATCACCGACGGGTACGGCATGGCCGCCGCGTTCGCCCTGGGTGCCGAGGCGGTGCAGATGGGCACCCGCATGGTTGCCGCCCTCGAGTCGCCCGTGCACGACAACTGGAAGAACGCAATCGTGAACGCCGCCGAGACAGACACCGTGTTCCTCAACAGGTTCGGCCGCCCGGGTCTGCGCGCCCTGCGCACCGAGCGCACGACGAGACTCGAACACGAGGACCAGGTGGGCATGGACCAGTTCGCGGGCACGCAGCAGGTGTATTTCGGCGGTGACCTCGAGGCAGGCATCGCGCTCACCGGACAGGTGGCAGGACGCATCACCGATGTTGCGCCCGTGCAGGACATCATCTGGGGAACCGTGCGCGAGTTCCGTGAAAGAGTCGGGGTGCTCGAACGCCTACGGTAGGGGCATGAAGGTAGCGCTCACCATCCTCGATCATCTCCGTCGTGCCGAGCAGGTCTACGGGGACCGTGTTGCAGTTGTCGACGAAAGCGACCAGCCGGCCGAATCGTGGGGCAGTCTCACGTACGCAGAGATGGCCCGTCGCGCACGGGCCCAGGCAGCCGGGCTCGACGCCCTCGGCGTGCCGCACGGCGCACGTGTCGCCATCGTCAGCCAGAACTCCGCACGCCTGCTCACCGCATTCTTCGGTGTCAGCGGCTACGGGCGCGTTCTCGTGCCGATCAATTTTCGTCTCGTTGCCGAAGAGGTCTCGTACATCGTCGACCACTGCGGCGCCGATGTGCTGATCGTCGACCCGGAGCTCGACGACGCACTTGCGTCGGTGACGGCCAGACACAGGTTCGTGATCGGTGCCGAGTCAGACGCGGTTCTCTACAGGTACGACGCCGAACCCTCTGCGTGGGAGGCCGACGAAGACGCAACAGCAACCATCAACTACACCAGCGGCACCACTGCACGCCCGAAAGGAGTGCAGCTGACCCACCGCAGCCTGTGGATCAACTCGGCGGTGTTCGGGTGGCAGCTGAACGTGAACCAGGCAGACGTGTACCTGCACACCCTGCCGCAGTTCCATGTCAACGGCTGGGGAATCGTCTATGCCGTCACCGCGATGGGCGGTACGCACGTGATACTGCGCAAGGTCGACGGGGCAGAGATTCTCCGGCGCATCGACGCACACGGTGTGTCGCTGCTGTGCGGTGCGCCGGCGGTGGCCAACATGATCCTCGACGCCGCCGCAGAGACAGGCCTGTCGACATCGCGCGGTGCGGTGCGCATGGTGGTCGCCGGTGCACCCCCGCCCACCAAGACGATCGAGCGCATCGAGACAGAGCTCGGCTGGGAGTTCGTGCAGATCTACGGTCTCACCGAGACGTCGCCGCTGCTCACCATGAACCGCACGCGCAAGGAGTGGTCGTCGTTGCCCGTCGCCGAGCGCGCCGCCAGGTTGGGCGCGGCCGGCCCGCCCGCGTTGGGTGTCGAGGTTGTGGTCGATGCACAGGGCGAGGTGCTCGCGCGCGGCAACACGGTGATGCAGGGGTACTGGGAACAACCGACAGAGACAGGCAAGGCAATCGTCGACGGATGGTTCCACACCGGAGACGGCGGGTACCTCGCAGAGAACCACTACCTGACAATCGCCGACCGCAAGAAAGACGTCATCGTCTCGGGCGGGGAGAACGTATCGTCGATCGAGGTGGAAGACGCGATCTTCTCGCACCCCGAGGTGGCCGAGGTGGCCGTCATCGGCATCCCGGACGAGAAGTGGGGAGAAAAGGTGCTGGCCCTCGTGGTCACCACCCCAGGTTCGGCTCTCACCGAAGCCGACGTGATCGCCCATGTCCGCACGAAACTGGCGGCCTACAAGTGCCCGAAGGTGGTCGAGTTCCGCTCGGAACTGGCCCGTACGGCCACCGGCAAGCTGCAGAAGTTCATCCTGCGTGCACCCTATTGGGAGGGCTACGAAAGGCAAGTGAACTAGCAACCGCGTGACCTACCTACTGGCAGGTAGGCGACTAGGTTCTAGGGCATGGATGATCTCGCGCTGCTCTCCGAACTCGAACCCGAGGCCGAGCGCCTGTTGAACCGCCATCTCGAGTCGGCCGAAGACTGGTACCCGCACGACTACGTGCCGTGGGACCGCGCGCAGAACCTTCTCACCGAGGGTTTCTCCTACGGAGAGTCTGCGCTGGCCCCCGGGGTGCGGTCTGCTCTTCTCGTGAACCTTCTCACCGAGGACAACCTGCCGTGGTACACCCGCACCATCTCGCGGATGTTCGGCGGGGAGAGCGCATGGGGTGTGTGGGCCCAACGTTGGACAGCAGAAGAGGGCCGTCACGCCATCGTGATGCGTGACTACATCACCGTGAGCGGGCTCGTCGAACCGCGCGAGCTCGAGGACGGCCGCATGGCCCAGGTGAGCAGCGCGATCGTTCCCGAACCAGAGAGCGCCGCAGACGGCATGTGCTACGTGGCCGTGCAGGAACTCGCGACGCGAATCTCGCACCGCAACACCGGCACAATGCTCGACAAGACCGGCTACGACGTGATGATGAAACTGTCGACCGACGAGAACCGTCATCATCTGTTCTACAGGGACCTCGTCTCGAAACTCATCGAACTCGACCCGTCGCTGGCTGTCGAGGCTCTCGAGCGCCAGATCGTCAACTTCGCGATGCCGGGCGTCGGCATCCCGGGGTTCGCCGAGCACTCCAAGGCGATCGCGCAGGCGGGCATCTACGACTTTGCGATACACCACGAGCGCATCATTGTTCCTCTCGTGCTCCGCCAGTGGGCCGTCGACAAGATCGAGGGCCTCTCTGCCTCGGCCGAGAAGGCCCGCGACAACCTGATGCGCCACATCGAACGCGTGGGCAAGGTGGCCCAGCGCCAGGCCGACCGGCGCGCGGCCGCAGCCTCTGCCGCAGTCTGACCCGAACTACAGGCTCGGGAACTGGATGCGCAGGTCGCGCTTCAGGGCCTTGCCCGATGCATTGCGCGGGATCGCGTCGACGAACCGTACGGCCGTCGGCATCTTGAACCGTGCGAGCTTTCCGTCGCAGTGGGCGAGAACCGATGCCTCGTCGAGCGCGGCGTCTTTCTTCACCACCACGGCGAGCGGAGTCTCGCCCCACTTGTCGTGCGGCACACCGATGACAGCCACGTCGGCCACGCCGGAGTGGCCGAGAATGACGTTCTCGAGTTCGGCAGGGTAGATGTTCTCGCCGCCCGAGATGATCATGTCCTTCAGGCGGTCCTGGATCCAGATGAACCCCTCGGCGTCGCGTGTGGCGACGTCGCCGCTGTAGAACCAGCCGTCGCGGATGGCCTCGGCCGTCGCGTCGGGGCGGTTCCAGTACCCGGTCATCACGTGGCCACCACGGATGATGACCTCGCCCGGCTCGTCGACGTCGCACTCGGTGCCGTCGGGGCGCACGAGTTTCACATCGGTGTGGAAGAACGCCTTGCCCGTCGAGCCGGCCTTGCGCAGTGCGTCCTCGGGTGTCGTGAGACAGGCGGGGCCGCAGGTCTCGGTGAGGCCATAGACCTGGTGGATCTCGATGCCCATCGCCGCGTATGCCTCGATGAGAGCCTTCGGCACCGGTGCAGCCCCGCTGAGGAACCAGCGCAGCGTGCTGTGGTCGTGCACCGCCGGGTCATAGACCATGCGGCAGGCGCCCAGCATGGCGGGCACCAGCAGTGCGTTGTTGATCTTTTCGTCGCGCACGAGCTCCCATGTCTTCACGGGGTCGAAGGCGCGCATGAGAATGTGGGCGAGACCCCGGTAGGCGGTGACGATCGCAGGTGTCAGTGCGCCCACATGGAACAGCGGCATCGGGTTGAGGTAGCGGTCGCCGATACAGAAGTCGCTCGTGGCGTTGAGGGTGACCAGGGCCTCCATCTGGGTCGAGTGGGTGTGCATCACTCCCTTCGGCAGGCCCGTGGTGCCCGAGGTGTACATGATGTAGAGCATGTCGTCGTCGAATGCCGTGATCTCGGGTTCGGTGGCCGGTGCAGGGTCGACAATGGCGTCGAACTCGAGGGCGAAACCGGGCTTGGACGCTGCGCTGCCCGTGTGGATCCACTGCTTCACGTCGGTCTTGTCGCCGCGCGACTGAAGCTCGGTGACAGACGCCAGGAACTCCTCGCCGTAGAAGAGTGTGGTGCTGCCGGAGTCCTTCAGGATGAACTCGAGTTCGTCGGGTACCAGCCGCCAGTTCAACGGCACGACGACAGCCCCGAGTTTTGCGATGGCGAAGAACGCCGAGATGAACTCGTGCGAGTTCATCATCAACAGGGCGACGCGGTCACCCTTCTTCACGAACGGTGAGATCGCATTGACGACCTGGTTGGTGCGGTCGTTGAGCTGTGTGTAGGTGAAACGCCTGCCCGCAGCAACGTCGTACAACGCCTCGTTGTCCGGGTTGAGCAGTGCGCGCTTGGTGAGGATGGAGCCGATGTTGGAACGCATGCGCAGAATCTATGGCATGGGGAGCACGAACCGAAACGTGAGGTTGATGCGGGCCCCCGTGAGTCCCGGCTCTTTCGCGATTCTGTGCTGCCAGCACTGCTGGCTGAGGCCCGACATCACCAGCAGCGACCCGTGAGGGAGAAGAACTTTCACCGTCTGTCCGGTCTCGTTGTGGCGGAAATCGAACCGTCGCTCTGCGCCGAGACTCACAGAGGCGATCACGGGTTCGGGGCCGTTGACGATCTCGTTGTCGGCGTGCCACCCGAGGTGGTCGTCACCGTTGCGGTACCAGTTGACCAGCACGCTGTTGAACATTGCGCCCGATTCGGCGCTGCACATGTCGCGCAGTTGCTGCAGCAGCGGCGTGAAGGGGCGAGGCGTTCTCTTCACGCCCGAGTAGGCATAGGGGATGCCGTCTGAATGCCAACTCGACAGACGGGGTTCGGCCACGATGTTGCCGAACATGGCCAGGTGCTGTTCCTCCCACGGGGTGGTGGCCTGCAGTTCGTCGAAGGCGGCGTCGGCCGATTCTGCATCGAGGAAACCGGGAACCAGAACGGCCGAACCATCGCCCGGCAGTTGTTCCCCGCCGAAGGGGAGAGACTGTTGGCGCGGCACGGACCCCATCTAAGGCATGATGGGGTGATGTCGTCAAGTTCGTCTCCACGCCCGTCCCGTCCGCGAATTGCCCCGGTCGACAACCCGTCGCCCGAGGTGGCAGAGATGCTGAAGGCGGGCATCAACGGCCCGGGCGGCAAACCCCTGAACATCTTCGGCACCCTCGCGCATCACCCGGCCGTGTTGAAGCGTTTCCTCAACTATGCGGGGTATTTCCTGAACAAGGGCCTGCTGCCCCCTCGCGAGCGGGAGATCGTGATCCTTCGGGTGGGGTGGAACTGCCGGTCGGTGTACGAGTTCGGTCAGCACACGGTGATCGGCGAGCGAGTCGGGGTGACGGCGGCCGAGGTGGCGGCTCTCACGAGAGACGTCTCGAGCCACGACTGGTCGCCGGGTGACGCAGACCTCATCGCGATGTGCGACGAACTGTGCGACGACAACTGCGTGTCAGATGCGACATGGTCGAGGCTGTGCGCAAGATGGAACGAGGCGGAACTGACCGAACTGGTGATGGTGGCAGGCACCTACCGGCTCGTGTCGGGGTACCTCAACACGATGGGTGTGCAGCTCGATGACGGTGTGCCCGGCTGGCCGGGCGACTAGTTACTCGCCGATGGGGTGATGGCACGCCACGAAGTGGCCCACCGACACCTCACGCAGCTGGGGCTCTTCCTGGGCGCACTGTTCGGTCGCCATGGGGCACCGTGTGCGGAAGCGACAGCCTGATGGCGGGTTGGCCGGCGACGGCGGCTCACCCTGGATCAGGTTGCCCGCCAACTGACGGGTGGGGTCGGGGATCGGCACCGAACCCACGAGCGCCTTGGTGTAGTGGTGCTTGGTGTTCTGGTAGATCTCGTCGGGAGTGCCGATTTCGCACACCTTGCCGAGGTACATCACCATCACGCGTGTGCTGACTGCCTTCACCACCGCGAGGTCGTGGGAGATGAAGATCAGGGTGAGGCCGTAGCGGTCCTTCATGTCCTGCAGCAGGTTCAGAATCTGGGCCTGCACCGACACGTCGAGCGCCGAGACCGGCTCGTCGCAGATGATCATGGTGGGGTCGAGGGCGAGCGCACGGGCGATGCTGATGCGCTGGCACTGGCCACCCGAGAACTCGTACGAACGACGGTCGCGTACCACTGCCGGGTCGAGGTTGGCGGCGAGAAGCAGTTCGTCGATCTTGGCATCGATCTCGACCTGGTTGCCACGGTTCCAGACGCGAAGCGGCTCTGCGAGAACCTCGCTGACCGGCAGGCGCGGGTCGAGCGACGAGATGGGGTCCTGGAAGATCATCTGCATCGCGGGGCGCATGTCGCGCAGTTCTTCCTTGCCCATGGTGGTGAGTTCCTTCGACAGGAAGTTCACCGAGCCACTGGTGGGCTTGGGCAACTGCAGGACTGCCTTGCCGAGGGTCGACTTGCCGCAGCCCGACTCACCCACGATGGCGAGGGTCTCACCGCGCACGAGGTCGAAACTGATTCCCGACACCGCCTTGACGACGTTGCCCTTGCCGACCTTGAACTCGACAACCAGGTCCTCGACGACGAGAACGCGGTCGCCTTCGGGCCGCATGTGTGCTTTGCCTGTGCCAGCCATTACTGACCTCCTCCGATCGGGAACCAACAGCGATAGAAGTGGTTGTTGCCACCGTCGGTGAGCGGCGGCTTCTCCGCACGGCACTTGTCGGTGACATAGGGACAACGGTTCGCGAACGGGCAACCGGGCTCGTCTTTCGTGGGGTCGGGCAGGCGACCTTCAATGACGGGCAGGCGTGTGCCTGTCGGTGTCTCGAGACGAGGGATCGACTTCAGAAGTGCCTCTGTGTAGGGCATCTTCATGTTGGCGAAGAGTTGCTTGGTCGGGGCGTATTCCACCACGTCGCCTGCGTACATCACCGCGATCTTGTCGGTGTGGCCGGCCACGACGCCGAGGTCGTGGGTCACCAGGATCATCGCCATGTTGAACTCCTTGCGGAGTTCGGACAGCAGCTCGAGCACCTGTGCCTGCACGGTCACGTCGAGAGCAGTGGTCGGCTCGTCGGCGAACAGCATGGTGGGGTTGCACGACACCGCAATCGCGATCATGATGCGCTGACGCATGCCGCCCGACAGCTGGTAGGGGAACTTGCGCATCATCGCCTGCGGGTCGGGAATGCGAACCCGCTGCAACAGCGCCAGCGCCTTTTCCTTGGCGGCCTTCTTGTCCATGCCGAGGCGAACGATGAGGCTCTCGGTGAGCTGGTCGCCGATGCGGCGAACAGGGTTGAGAGCCGTCATGGGGTCCTGGAAGATCATCGCCATGCCGGTACCCCACAGGTCTCGCACCTGCTTGGCGTCGTAGCCGCTGATGTCGACTCCCTGGTACTCGACGGTTCCGGTGCGTGTGGCGGTGCGCGGAAGCAGGCCCATCGTCGCACGCGACAGAACGGTCTTGCCCGAGCCCGACTCGCCCACGACGCCGAGGCTCTCGCCCGCATTGAGTTCGAAGTTCACTTCGCGCACGGCGCGCAGGTTGCCGCGCGGCGTTGCGAACGACACCGACAGGTCGGTGAGCTTCAGTACGGGGCTCATATCTTTGACTCCCTCTTGTCGAGCTGTGCGCGAACGTAGTCGCCGAAGTAGTTGGTGGAAAGGACCGTGAAGGCGATGCACGCCACAGGGAAATAGGTCTCCCACGGTGAGAACTCGAGGAACGACCGCCCGATGGCGAGCATCGAGCCCCAGCTGGCGCCGCCCGCGATACCGATGCCCAGGATCGAGAGCGAGCCCTCAACGATGATCACGACGCCGACCGCGAAGAACCCGATGGCGAGAATGGCCGGGGCCACATTGGGCACGATGTGCTTCTTGATGATGGTCATGTCCTTGGTGCCCATCGACTTCGAGGCGATGATGAACTCGCGGGTGCTCCACTGCAGGGTCGCGCTGCGCGCGATTCGCCCGAGAATCGGGATGATCACGATGATCAGCGAGAGGATCATCACGCCGACCTTGCGGGCATCCGACGCAGGGACTCCGTCTTTTGTTGCGGCCAGCACCGAGATCAGTGCCAGCGACAGCACCAGGTTCGGAATCGACAGCATCATGTTGAAGACCACGTTGACCACACGGTCGTACTTGCCGCGGAAATAGGCACAGGTGATGCCGATGAACGAGCCGATACCGCCGCCGATGACCACCGATGTGACCGCGACGAGAACCGACAGGCGGGCACCGTTGATGAGGCCGGCAAGAACGTCGAAGCCGTCTTGTGTCGTGCCGAACGGGTGGCCGGGGCTGCCCGGTCCGACGCCCAATGCCTCAGTCGACTCGTCCCAGGCCGGCCCGGGCAACAGGTCGCGGAAGATCGCGAGAAAGACGACGAAGACCAGCCAGATGGTCGACAGCTTGTAGCCGAGCGGCTTCTTGAGGAATCTCTTAAACACGGCGCTCCCTTGTTCGTGGATCAATGATGTTTGCGACGATGTCGACTGTTGAGTTGAAGAGAACGTAGGCGAAGGCAACGATGGCGATCAGGGTCTGAAGCGCGATCACCTGACGTGTCACGATGGCGAATGCAATCTCGTATCCGAGACCGGGAATCTGGAAGAGGGTCTCGATGACGATGGTGCCGCCGATGAGGGCACCCATGTTGAGGGCTGCCGAGGTCAGCAGGGTGGTGCTCGAGGGACGCAGAACGTGCTTCCAAAGCACGCGGCTGTTCGAGATGCCCTTCGACATCGCCATCATCACGTAGTCGTCTTTCAGGGTGGCGATCACGTCGGCGCGAAGCAGACGCGTGTACGACGCGATGATGCCTACTGCAAGACTCATCACCGGAAGCACCATGTACTTGAGGTGCTGGAGAAGATCCTCGCCGGGGGTGACGTACCCGAGCGGCGGAAGAATCGGCCAACGCACCGCGATGAAGAGCGACAGCACGAGCGCGAGCGCGAAGCTCGGGATCGACGAGAGAACGAAGAGAACCGACTGCAGACCGCGGTCGAAACGCGAGCCCTCTTTGTAGGCCGACACGAGACCCAGCGGAATCGCGACGACCAACGCGACTATCTGTACGTACACCACCATGAGAATCGATGTCGGGATCGAACGCTTCAGAATGACGGAAACCGGGTTGTTGCCAGCGGCCTGGTAGTAGTAACCGAAGTCACCGGTCAGCATGTTCGAGAACCAACCCCACCAGTACCCGAAGACGTTCTTGTCGAGGCCGGAAACCTGGCGAATGCTCTCGACCTGGTCGGGAAGGGCGTTCGACACCATGATCGAAGCTGGGTCACCCGGAAGAAGTCTGATCAAGCAGGCGAGAAAGAACGTTGCCGCGGCGACCACGAAGAAAATCGTGATGAGTCGCTGCACGAGTACGCGAAGAATATCCATGTGACCCCCGTTTGTGTCTTGCGACACACTACAACAACGAAAGAGGCGGCACCCACTTGGGTGCCGCCTCTTCGACCGGAAAATCCGGTTCGTTGGTGAAGTTTGTTACTTGATGATGTACACGCCGGGGTACTGGATACCCCAGTTGGTGACGACACGCGGTGTCTTTCCACCGGGGGTCTTCAGTGTGCCGATACCACCGATGTTCTTCTTCGCGAAGATCGAAACATACTGGTGGGTCAACGACGTCATGATCGTGTTGTCCTGCAGGTACTTCGTAACTGCCTTGTACTTCGGTCCGACCTTGGCCTTGTCGATCTGGCCGTTCGCCTTCGGCGGGATCGCCTGGGCCGCATACAGCATCTCGTCGACCTTGGTGTCGGTGTGGAGGTTCAGGTTCAGGATGTCTCCCAACGGAACTGCCTTGCCGGCACCGTAGAGGGCCTTGATGGGGTTGGTCGAGAAAGCATCGGCGAACGAGTTGGTCACCAAGAACGGCAGGTTGAAGCTCACATCGGTTCCTTCGAGGAGAAGGATGTTGATGAAGTCGTACTGGTTCTTCGTGCTCGCGTTGAACGCCTTGTTGATGATGTTCGTCGAGTCATCCTGGTCGATGTTGACCGTGATGCCGACCCGCTTCAGCTGGGCCTGGATTTCCTTCACGTTCTGCAGAGACGCATTGCTGCGGTCGGCAGGGTGCGTGATCTCGAGGTTCGTGATGCCGGCTTCGGTCTTGCACGTGGCGTAGGCAGCCTTCGCCTTCGAGAGGCTGAACTGCTTGAATCCGCTGGTGGTGTACATGACGCTGGTCGACCCCACGAGCGACTTTGCGGGCCGCTGCTCGTTGTTGCCGCGCTTCTTCGCGTAGGTCACGCGGTCGAGACCATAGGCGACCGCCTCGCGGCAGCTCTTGAACTTGAACGCGGGCTCGACCTTCTGGTTGAACCACACCGACGGGTAGTACTCGTACGGCGTCTTGTATTCCGTCAGGGTCGACTTCTTCAGACGAAGGTTCTTGATGAAGGTTCCGTCGGTTGCTCCGGAGAACTGGCCGACTGAGTAGCCACCTGTCTGGATTGCCTGCGAGGCCTTCACGCCGTCCTTGATGTTGTCGAAGGTGATTCCGTCGAGGTAGGGCAACTGCACGCCTGCCGCATCCTTGCGCCAGTAGTTCGGGTTGCGCTCGACGACCAACTGCTCGGTGTTGAAGGTGTAGTCAGACTTCACCTTGAACGGGCCGGTGCCGATGGGGAAGGTACCGCAGTACTTGCCTGCACCAAAACCACCACCGGTGTTCGCCGAGATGGGGTTGTTGGTTGCACCCTGCGCCGTGATCGCGGGCCAGCCCATCAGCTGGCGCTTCGAACGCACGAAGTAACGACCCGAGGCATACATGGTGCCGGTGAGGTCGTTCTGCGGACGGTCGAGCGTGACGGTGACGATGTCGCCACCGACTGATCCGGTGGCGTTCTTGATGTTCGCCTGGAAGGGAACCGAGGTGCCCAGAACGTGACCAGGAATGGCCTGACCTGCGGCGACAGCGGCCGGCAGTGCACCAGGGTTGGTGGTGGCAAGCGTGAGCCATGCTGCAGTCAGCGCACCGCGTGATGCGTTGACGTTGAACGCAACAGCGTCGGCGTCGAGGTTGGTTCCGTCGTGGAACTTGATGAACGAACCGTCAGCCATCTTGCGGATCTTGATGATCCATGTCTTCAGGTCTGCAGAAGGCGTTGCCGACTCGGCAAGCATTCCGACGAGGTCGCCACCGGCTGTCTTTTCGAACAGGGTGTCGTAGATGGTACGGGTTGCCATCAACGCAGAACCGGCGGCATTGTTGCCTGTACACCAGCCCGGCATTGTGTCGCGCATGGCGACCTTGATGGTTCCGCCCACCTTTGATGCGGAGCTCTGACGAGCAGAAACTCCCGCAGTCGAGGCCACAGTGGACACCGCAATGGTGGCTGCAATTGCAACCCCCACGCGACGCAACACTCGTGACCGTGTGGTCTGACGTTGTGTCATTGAGTTACCCCCAAATTGCTCACACCACCGTGGTGTGACTGCAGTCACCATAGCAAAAGGGTTTTGTCCTTTCCTAGACAGGAACAACAAAAACAACTTGTGCTGAACAACAGAGTGATTGCACATGGTCACAATGGTGAAGTGTTGTAACCGACCGCTCTCGGCGACGAATTACACAGTTGTAAACAGGTGCACCTTGATGGCGCCGGCCTTGCGGTCTGCCGCGACGGCGAAGGCTTCCTCAGCGTCTGCAAGGGAAAACCGATGGGTAACGACCGTGGAGCAAATGGAGGGAACCCGCGAGAGAATCTCGACGGCCTCCATGAAATCGTGGTGTTCGTTGGTGTGGCCGTAGAACATCGACGGCACGACGGTGATCTCCTTGAGAAGCATCGGGTTCTTCAGTGTCACCTGTGTCCAGAACATGCCGAACTCACAGAGTGCTCCGCCCGGTCGGGTGGCCGAGATGCAGGCATCGAAACTCTGCTGGGTGCAGACAGCATCGAACGACACCTCGTAGTCGCGACCGGGAGCATCGACGCCGTTGACGCCGAGTTTCTCTGCTGCCTCGAACTGGTGCGCATGGCGGGCGACGATGTCGACATCGATGCCGCGGTCGTGCAAGACCGCTGCGGCGAGCAGGCCGATCGAGCCTGCGCCCACGACGAGCGCGCGACTGCCGCGCTGAAGATTCATCTTGTTGATGCCGTGCAGCACCACGGCGAGAGGTTCGACGAGGCCGACGGTTGCCGGGTCTGTTCCCGACGGCACATCGAAGAGTCGGTCAGACGGCACGCGCATGAACTCGGCAAGGCCTCCGTCGCTCGAGATGCCGAGCCCCTGTGTCATCACCTCTCTGCACACCTGCGACCGATGGGCGAGACAGTGCTCACAGGTGCCGCACTCGCGTGTGGGGCGAACCGCAACGAGACGGCCGTCGGCGGTGTAGCCACCGAACTCGTGACCCAGGATCACGTTCGACATCCCGTTCTCGATCATGTGCAGATCGCTTCCGCAGATTCCCGACGACGTGATCGTGATGAGTTCGCCGTCTCCGTCAGGTATGTCGCGTTCGACAACCGAGACTTTTCCGTTGGATGAGGTGACAGCGAGCATGCCGTGATCGTAGTTGCGTCAGGTCGTTGTCGGCGACGGGGGTGCTGTTGTCGTGGTGGTTGTTGTTGTGGTCGTCGTCGTCGTCGTCGTGGTAGTAGTCGTCGTCGTGGATGTGGTGGTGGTCGTTGTTGTTGAAGTTGTGGTGGTTGCGTTCACCACCGTCTCGCCGAACAACTTCACCTGTCGCAGCGAAAATGTTGCACGGGTTCTGTACCCCGGCACGGTGAGGTGAATCCCGTCGGCAATGAACCGACTCACCGTGTTCGGGGCGAAAGCGGTGTTCCAGTCGGCCACCTGCAGCAGAGGCCAACGGGTCTGGGCCGCACGCAGTGCGCGGTTGAAGCGTGCCGCGCGGCTTCGCCAGTCGGGTCTGGCCTTGTCGGAGTACTTCAGGTTGAACCAGAGCACGGGTCGACCCTTTGCCTGTGTCATCACCTTGTCGATCACCCATGCGGGGTACCACACCTCGGGCTTCGACAGCATGTCGTTGGTTCCGAGTGCGACCACGATTGCTGTCGTGTGGGGCGTGAGACGCGCCTTCACGGTCGATGCGCCCGTCGACGCGGTGCGCCCGACCCTTGCATCGATCACGACCCTGGTCCACACGGAGGTCGAACGGATCTTGGTGGCAAGCGAGCCGAAGGCATCAGTGCCCACGGTCAATGAATCCCCCACGAACAGCAGAGTGCCCTGGCCGTTCGGGCCGATGAGATGCGGTGCCGGCCCGGCCCCGACGAGAGATGCAGGAAGAAAGGCCGTCAGCACCAGTACGACCGCCGACAGGGTCACGATGGTGGTGCGTCGTGGGCGGGGGTACACCACATCATTGTGGCAAGGTGGAGCCGTGATCCGGAGGCACTTCTTCACCTACCTGGCGTTGTCGACACTGGCCGTCGCCCAGCCGCTGCTGGATCTCTACGGCAAGAACCCCACAGTTTTCTCTGCGGCGAAGATGTCGAACCTCGAGGTCGGCGTTTTCCTGGCAACAGTTCTGCTTGCCCCTGCACTGGTGGCCACCGGTCTCGACCGGGTCAGCCGGTGGTTCGGCCCGAAGGTGAACGAGTCGTTCCGCCTGTGGATGATCGCGGGGTTCTCGTTTCTTCTCGGTCTGGCGGTGGCGCGGTGGCTCGATGTCGACACCAACGTGGGTTCGGTGGCCGTGGCCGGCGTGACCTCGATTGTGGTCGTGCGGCTGTACGACACCAAGAAAGTGGTGCGCGACTGGTCGCGGTTGCTCGCGTTGATGTCGGTCGTGGTGCTGGTGAGCGCGGTCGTGCAGTTGCGCCCGGTGCTGGTCGAGTCGAACGGGCCGTCGTCAGACGCCGTGGTCGCCAACAAGAACGTCTCGGTGTTCCAGATCATCTTCGACGAGTTCCCCCTCTACGCCCTGCTCGATGCTGACGGCAACATCAACGCCGAACGGTTCCCCGGGTTCGCGGCGCTCGCGGGCGAGTCGACATGGTTCCGCAACGCAGTTGCCGAGTCGAACTTCACCCACCAGGCGGTGCCCGCGCTGATGGCCTCGGCTGTCCCGCAGCAGTCAGGCGGGCCGTTCCTCGCCCAGTACCCGAAGAACATCTTCACGCTGTTCGCCGGCACGACCGCAGTGGGTGGAATCGAGCCGGTCACGAGTCTGTGCCCGAAGAGTGTCTGCGGGGGTGCCGATGATTCCGACGGTGTGCTGTCTCTGTCTCGTCTGAAGAGGTTCTTCCGTGATGCGTCGTACGTGTACGCCCAGAGAGTGCTGCCCCCCGTGCTGCGATCGCGCGTGCCGTCTGTCGAGGGGGCGTGGGGCGGGTTCGGTGCCGTCGCCAACAAGTTCCGCGAACAGTTCGATGTCGGCGCTCTGTCGCAGATCGACGCGATGTCACAGGGTGTCGAGGCCTTCGTGAACGACTCGTCTGCCCGCGTGCAGGTGACGCACGTGCTGACTCCGCATGCGCCGTGGCGTGTCACACCCGATCTCAGGGTTGCTCCGCTGTCGAAGTCGATCGGCACATCGAACCCGGAGACAGAAGACGGCGTTCGTGACACCTACCAGACCTTTCTGTACCAACTTGCGGCCACCGACCGCGCGCTTGCCGGCGTGGTCGCCGACCTGAAGCAGGCCGGCAGGTGGGACAACACGATGTTCGTCGTCTCTGCAGACCACGGAATCTCGTTTCTGCCCACCTTGCCGCAACGACACACCGATTTCACCGACATGGACCAGGCCAACGACATCTACCGGGTGCCGTTGATGGTGAAGTTCCCCGGCCAGACAGAGGGTGGCGTGAGCGACTGTGCGGTCACCAATCTCGACGTGCTGCCCACCATCATCGAGACGACCGGCACCACCTCGTCGTGGAAGTGGGCGGGCGAATCCTTCGCATCACGGTGCCCGACTGGCCGCACCCGTACGGTGGTGTCGGCAACGGGTGAGACGGCCGGGTTCCCCGGCGGTTTCGCCGAGGCCCGGGCGCGTGCGGCGCATTACGCAACAGTCGTGACGAACGCCGGTGACATTCGCCGAGTGGCGGCAGTCGGTGCGTCGGCACCGATGATCGGCAGGCCCGTCACTGCTGCGGTCGTCAGCGAGGCGGTGTCGAGCTGGACCCTGTCGCAGAAAAAGATGTTCTCGAACGTGTCCGCCGACCGTGGCGCCCGCGTGCCGTCACTGGTGACCGGTGGAATCACGCTGACATCGCCTCTCGAGCCGGGAACAGAGGGAATCATCGCTGTCGACGGCATCGCCGCCGGGGTCATCGGTGAACTGTCGGGTTCACGCGATGCCGTCACCTACACCGCCATCCTCGACTACTCGTTGCTCACCGGGGGCCGTCACACAGTCGAGTTGTTCCTGCGCTCGCCGGACGGCACGGTCACACGCGTCGGCCCGCCGGCCTAGACCGGTCTCGTCAGCGGTCTCGTCAGAGGCCGAGAAGTCGTTGCCACTTCTCGACATCGTGCAGCTCGCGCACCGTGCCCGGGACATCGTCTGCTGCCACGGGCCGGCTGATGAGGTACCCCTGGGCGCGGTGACAGTCGAGCGACTGCAGTGCACGCATCTGGTCGACCGATTCGATGCCCTCTGCGACGACCTCGGCTCCCATCGACTCTGCCATGGCGATGATGGTGCGCACCATGGTCTGGGTGCCCGTGTCCGCCGTGATGTTCTGCACGAATGCTCTGTCGATCTTGATGCACTGGATGGGGAACTGCTGCAGCAGCGACAGTGACGAGTAGCCCGTGCCGAAGTCGTCGATTGCTATGCGCACCCCGAGCGAATTGAGCCTGCGCAGCGCAGCGAGTGCCTGTGCGGGCTCGGTGATCATCACCGACTCGGTGACCTCGAGCCACAGTTGTTCGGGCTTGATGCCCGTCGAGACGAGCGCATTGCTCACCGTCGTGGCGAACTGCGGATCGCTCAGCTGGCGGGGCGACACGTTGACGCTCATGGTGGTGCTGGCCGGCACGACCCCGGTCTCGATCCACTGGCGCAAGTGTGTGAGTGCATCGTTGATCGCCCACGAACCGAGCGGAACGATGGTGCCGGTGTCCTCGGCGATGGGTATGAACTCGGCGGGGGAGACCGTGCCGCCGTCGGCGCGTTGCCATCGCATGAGCGCCTCGAACCCGACGACGATGCCGAGGTCGATGTCGACGATGGGCTGGTGCACGAGATGCAGTTCGTTCCGGTCGAGAGCGCGGTACAGGGCCGTCTCCACGTCGAGTCGTTGCGACACGGACTGCAGCATCGAGTCGTCGAACAACGCGATGCAGTTGCGGCCCGCCGCTTTCGCCCGGTACATCGCGGTGTCGGCGTGGCGCAGCAGGTCGTCGGCGGTGAGCTCGATGCCCTTCGGTGCGTAGGCGACGCCGATGCTGGCGGTGACGAACATGTCGCCCTCCGGGGTCGAGACCGGCTCGCGGAACGCATCGAGAATCTTCTCTGCGAGCACCACCGACTGGGTGGGGCTCTCCGTCGACGGATCGAGCACGACGAACTCGTCGCCCGAGATGCGTGCCACGGTTGCAGTGCCGCCCACGTTCGTCAGCAGCCGGGAGGCCACGTGCATCAGCACGTCGTCACCGATCGAGTGTCCGAGGCTGTCGTTGATGTTCTTGAACCTGTCGACGTCGATGAACAACACGGTCGGCTGTCGGGGGGTGCGCCACGACTGCTGCACCGCGTCCTGGATGTGCTCGAGCATGAGCACCCTGTTCGGCAGACCTGTCAACGAGTCGGTGAGGGCGTTGCGCACCAGTCGTTCCTGTGTGAGGGCGTTCGCGCGCACCGACTGGACAATTCGCGTCATCGCGGCGATCGCCAGCACCGAGACCGAGATCGTGCGCACGACCCGGTCCTGCGTGTTGTGGGCATCGGTGAGAGCCAGAACGATGATCGGCCCCACGAGCGAGACGGTGGTCGTGAGCAGGCGTGTCATCAGCGGGGGAGACAGGCGGATCACCCCCGGCAGGTGAGCCTCGCGCACGGCCGGGTGCAACAGTGCCGCGGCGGCGAAGGTTGCCGCCATCAGGAACGGAGCAACGAACGTGGTGTCGCCGATGACGATGTCGGCTCTGAACGAGAGAGCACGCAGAACCACGCCGACAAGACCGAGAGAGATCGCCACCCCGAAAAAGGCAACCGCGGGCGACGGCGAGGTGTCGGAGAAAAGCAGTGTCGCGAGCAGGAACAACACGACCATCGCGACGCCGAGTGACGACCCGCGCAGCACTGTGAGCGTGCTCGAGGCATCTGCGTCGATGAGCGGCCGCACGAGCACGACCCACACGAGCACCCATGCACCCATGCCGACGATGACACCGTCGGCCAGCACGGCCGACGCACGGGCACCGAGCCGTCGCCGAACGAACGTCGCGAGACCGACAGCGAGCACGAGCTGTGAGGTGAGAACCAGGGCCTCGACGGTGGTGAGTGGAGTGTCACCCTCTGTGGCAACCAGGGCCGCGGTCATCGGCGCCACACTCAGCGTCAGGGTGGCGAGAACCGTTCGCGACGGCCGGTGCACCGGCATGCCGACGAGCACCGCGAGAGCGAGCAGAATGACCGCAGACCAGGCCCACGGAGACGAAAGTTCGTCGGCGAGCACCCCGTGCAGGAAACCGACTGCCACGGCGTAGAGGGCGACGCACCAGGCGGCTGTCGAATAAGCCTTACGCACCCCAAACACCATTTCTCGTCATGTTGTGACCGTCCGATACGAGCCACCGTGACGGTACTACGGGTGCACGGCCGGGTGGCGGTATCTGAAGGGTTCGTCGCACGGTCGGTAGTCTGAGTCTCACATGAGTACTGTCGCTCCGAACATCACGGTTGTCGTGCCGGGCACGCATCTCATGGCCGAACTGCTCGGTCAGCGCGACGAACTGCTTCGCAGGGCCGAAGAGGCCTTCCCCGACGTGTCGGTGGTGGTGCGCGGCAACGAGATCCACTGTGCGGGTCCGCGTGCGCACCAGGTCGGCAAGCTCTTCGAGGAGATGATTCTGCTGCTGCAGCGCGGGGAACGCCTCGACCAATCGGTGATGGACCGCAGCATCGTGATGGTGCGCGCCGAGCAGCGACCGTCGACCGTGCTCACAGACGACATTCTCAAGGGTTCACGTGGCCGCATGGTGCGGCCGAAGACCGCCGGGCAGAAACGCTATGTCGACGCCATCCGCGAGAACACAGTCACTTTCGGTATCGGCCCGGCGGGAACCGGCAAGAGTTGGCTGGCCGTGGCGATGGCCGTGCAGGCCCTGCATGCGCGGCAGGTGCAGCGCATCATTCTCACGCGCCCTGCGGTCGAGGCGGGTGAACGTCTCGGTTTTCTCCCGGGCGACCTGATGGCCAAGATCGACCCGTACCTGCGGCCCCTCTACGACGCGCTGTTCGACATGATGGATGCCGAGGCTGCGCAGAAACTTATAGAGAGGCAGACCATCGAGGTGGCGCCGCTCGCGTTCATGCGCGGCCGCACACTGAACAACTCGTTCATCATTCTCGACGAAGCCCAGAACACCACGCCCGAGCAGATGAAGATGTTCCTCACCCGCATCGGCTTCGGGTCGAAGGTCGTGGTCACCGGCGACGTCTCGCAGATCGACGTGCCCGACGGCCGCAGCGGTCTCATCGGCCTCGAGAAGAAACTCGGCACCATCGACTCGCTCGCGTTCGTGACTCTCGACGGGTCCGATGTGGTGAGACACCGCATCGTGGCCGACATCGTCGCCGCCTACGAACGTGCCGGAGCAACCGAACGGCCCTCTGTGCGCAGGGGAAACCCTCGTGGGTGATTCACGACCCCGAATAGACCTTCCTCGGCGTGCCGGGGGTGACGGTGTGCCCGAGGTGTACTGCACGAGCGAACAGTCAGACCTCGACGTCGACCTGCCGCGCTTCAGGGCGCTCGCACTCGCGACACTCGCGGCCGAGGGGGTGCGTGGCGCCTGTGAACTCTCTCTGTTCTTCGTCGACGAAGAGACGATCTCTGACCTGAACTCGGAACACATGGGCAGACACGGGCCGACAGACGTGTTGTCGTTCCCCATCGATGGCATCGAGGTGCTCGACACGCAGGGACCCGGTGCACTCACGCGGGGTCCGGCGCGGCCGCACCCCGACCACGATGACATGCCCACTCTTCTCGGCGACGTGGTGGTGTGCCCGGCTGTCGCGGTGCGCCAGGCACCGGTGCACGCGGGCACGACCGACGACGAACTTGCGCTTCTGGTGGTTCATGGGGTGCTGCATGTTCTCGGTTACGACCACGCGGTCGACGACGACACAGCCGAGATGAGGGCGCGCGAACTGGCGATTCTGTGCGAACATCATTGGCACGGCCCGGCACCTGCGGGCTTCAGACAGGACCACGACGAATGATCGCCGCCAAGGCCCCCACGACCGCCGACTGGTGGATGCTCGTCGCCATTTTTGCCCTCTTGATCGTGCTGATCGTGCTGTCCGTCGCAGAGATGGGTCTGTCGCGGGTGTCGAAGCCGAAGGCCCAGGCCCTCGCCGACTCGGGGGCAAAGGGCGGCCCGGCGTTGCTGTCGTTGGTGACCCAGCCCGAGAAATGGGTGAACCCGTTGCTGTTGTCGGTGAACGTCTGCCAGACCGTGCAGGCCACCCTCACCGGTGTGGTGTCCGGCCGACTGTTCGGTGCGGTCGGTGTCGCGGTCGGTGTGATTCTGAACGTGGTCGTGTTCTTCGTCTTCGCCGAGGCGGTGCCGAAGACGTACGCGGTGCTTCACTCCGACAGAGCGGCACTGTCGACTTCGCGCCTGGTCTCTGCATTGATCACTTTCTCGCCCCTGCGGGTGGTGAGCCGTGCACTCATCGGGCTCACCAACATCGTGGTGAAGGGCAAGGGTCTCGAGCAGGGGCCGTTCATCGGCGAACAGGAGTTCCTGGGCATCGTCGAGGCGGCGGCCGAGGAAGAGATCATCGAGCACGAGGAACGCGAGCTGATCGAGTCGATCATCGAGTTCGGCGACACGGTCGTGCGCGAGATCATGCGGCCGCGGCCCGATGTCATCAGTGTCGACTCTGGTTCGTCGATCGACGCGGCGCTCGACGAGGCCTTCGAACACGGAGTCAGCCGCATGCCTGTCATGCGGGAAGACGAAGAGGGCAACGAGGACGTGATGGGCATCGTCTACGCCAAGGACCTCATGCGACGAATACGTGCGGGCGAGGGCTCGATGTCGGTCGATTCACTGGTGCGCCCGGCCATCGTGATCCCCGAGAACAAGCCGGTGGCGAAGCTCATGCGCGAGATGCAGCGCGAGCATTTCCACATGGCGATCGTTGCCGACGAGTACGGCAGCATCGTCGGCCTCGTGACTCTCGAGGACTGCCTCGAGGAACTCGTGGGCGAGATCGTCGACGAACACGACGACGAGGACCCGCAGGTCCGTCAGCTGCCGAACGGCGAGTCGATGGTCGACGCGGGAATGTCGATCTCTGACTTCAACGACCATTTCAGTGTCGATCTCGACGACGACGAGTTCGACACTGTCGGTGGCTTTCTTTTCGGCACCCTCGAGCACGTGCCGATCGTCGGCGAGTCGATCCGTGTCGACGGCTGGAAGATCGTGGTCGAAGAACTCGAGGGCCGGCGCATCACTCTCGTGCGTCTGAAGCCGGTTCTCGACGACGACTGACCCGACTGCGCCTCGGGTGTCGCCTACGGCCGTTCGGTCTCGGACCCGACCAGTTCGGCCCGCTTCGGCTTGCCGAGGGCGGTTCGCGGGATCTCGTCGACCAGCCTCAACGAGCGCGGCGCACTGAATGCCGGCAGGTGCTCCTTTGCGAATTCCCTCAGTTCGTCGAGAGTGACCGTTGCACCCGCCACGGGCACCACCCACGCGGTGACCACCTGGCCCCACGTGTCGTCGGGAACGCCCGCGATGCACACGTCGGCAACCGATCGGTGCGCCCTCAGTGCATCCTCGACTGTTTCGGGCCACACGTTCTCGCCGCCGGTGATGATGAGGTCGCCCTCGCGCCCGTGCACGTGCAGCCGGCCGTCGACGAACTCACCCATGTCGCCGGTTCGGAACCAGCCGTGCCGGTCGATCGGCACTGTTCCGTCGCGGTAGGCGCGCAGCAGCATCGGTGCCCGGAGGTGAATGATCCCCCCGCGGATCTCTATCTCGACACCGTCGAGAGGTGTGTGGTCGTAGACGACACCGCTGCCGGTCTCGGTGAGCCCGTACGTGACCACGCAGTTCGCGGGCCGGTCGGCGGGCGGCCGCGAGCCACCGAGCACGATGAGCCGGTACTTCGACGCATCGACCTGTCGCAACGCGGTTGCCACGAGAGAGACCAGCGTTGCACCCCGTGCCGCCGCATCGTCGTACCCCTCGACCGAGAACCGCGCCGCCGTGATGAGCGGGGTGCCCACAACGAGCGAACGCAACACCACGGACAACCCGCCCACGTGGGCCGGCGGAAGACAGGCGAACCAGGTGTCGCCCGCGGTGACCCCGAGGCGGCCCGATGTCGCGACCGCGCTCGCTCTCACCGCCTCGTGCGTCAGAATCGCGGCCTTCGGCGTGCCCGTTGTGCCGCTGGTGGCAACCACGACCGCATCGCCGGTCTCGACACCTTCTCCTGCAGTGCGTCTGTCGTCGACGCCGTCGAACACGATGGTCGGGCGGACTGCGGCGAGCACCCGCTCGCGCTCGGGCGCCGGCAACCGTTGGTCGAGGGGGAAGACCGCGTCGCCGTTGTCCCACGCACGTTTGATGCGGTCGACCATTGCGGGCCCGAGTGGCACATCGAGGCACACCAGGTCATTCACACTCTCAGCGTATGGGTCGTGCGACACTTGACCAATGACTGATCCATCACACGCTGCGCCCCTGGGGCCGAAGAAATGGTTCCTCGGTGCCAGACCCAGGACACTGCCTGCTGCATTGGTTCCGGTTGCCGTCGGCGGGGCCTGTGCCGCAGAGTTCGACACCGTCGTGTGGTGGCGTCTCGGCGTGGCTCTTCTGGTCAGCGTGGCGCTTCAGGTGGGTGTCAACTATGCGAACGACTACTCAGACGGGGTCCGCGGCACCGACGAGAACCGCGTGGGGCCGATGAGGTTGGTCGGCTCCGGTGCGGCGTCTGCGGGCTCGGTGAAACGGGCAGCGTTTTTGTGCTTCGGTGTCGCCGCGGTGGCGGGACTCGTGTTGGCGCTGGTCACGACGTTGTGGCTGGTGGTCGTGGGTGTGGCAGCCATCGTGTCGGCATGGACCTACACGGGAGGTCCGAAGCCCTACGGGTACGCGGGGCTGGGTGAGGTGTTCGTGTTCGTCTTCTTCGGCTTGGTCGCGACGATCGGTTCGCAGTTCGTGGTGGCCGAGAAGATCTCGTCGACGGCCTGGATCTCGTCGATCGCGGTGGGTGCGTACGCGTGTGCGCTGCTCGTGATCAACAACCTGCGCGACATCCCCGGCGACACCGTCGCAGGAAAACGAACGCTGGCGGTGAAGTTGGGCGACACCACCACACGAAAGTTCTTCGCGCTTCTCGTTCTTGTCGCGTTCGCCGCTGTCGTGGCCACTGCGGCGACGGCAGGGCCGTTCGCAATGCTGGGCCTCGTGGGTGTGGTCACGGTCAAACCGTCGCTCGACGCGATCGCCAGAGGTGCAAGGGGTCAGGCTCTGGTGCCTGTGCTCGGGGCTGTCGGAAGGTCGCAGTTGATCTTCGGCCTGACCTACACCGCTGGTCTCGCGGTGGCGTTAACTGCGTGACAGCCAGTTGTCGATGACCGCGGCGCAACCCTCGGGGTCCTCGAGATGCACCGTGTGCCCGGCGCCGCGATGCACGTGAAGAACCGAGCCCGGCACGCCGGCGTGCATTCTCTCGGCCAGCGCACAGAACTTCGGGTCGTTCTCACCCGCGATGAACAACGTCGGGACCCTGATCTCGTTGAGCCGGCTCCAGAGCGGCTGCTGTGTCCCTGTTCCGGCGAGTCTCAACGACTGGGCGAGTCCGCGCGCGGTGTTGGTGAGTCGTTCGTCTCGTCGGGCGTTCTCGCGCGAGAGCCCGGCGAACATCGGGTTCGACAACCATTCGTCGACGAACGGCCCCACGCCGACAGTCTCGATGCGGTCTGCGAGGAGCCCGTCGCTGGTCCGCCGTTCGCCGCGCTCGGTGTCCGACTCGATGCCGGCGGTGCCGCTGATGATGACGAGACGCGGGAACGAACCGGGGCATGCCAGTGCCGCGACGAGTGCCATGCGTGCACCCATCGAGTACCCGACGAGGGTGCGCCCGGTTGCCGCGTCGCACAGCAACGCAGCGGTCTCCTCGAGTGAACAGGCCTGCTGCGACCCGCCGTGACCGGGTGCGTCGATGAGCATGGCGTCGATGTCCGTTCTGAGTGCGTCGAGAAGCGGTTCCCACGAGGTGCGGGTCTGGGTGAAGCCGTGCACGAACGCCAGGGGGGTGCCGTGCCCCCTTGTCTCGTGGGCGAGAGACGTCACTTCGAGAGCACCTTCTCGATGACTTGTTCGAACACGTCGGTGTCCTGCGCCCCCGGGATCATGTAGCGGCCGTCGATGATGAAGCAGGGCACGCCGGTGATCTCCATGTCGAGGGCGCGTTGCAGGTCTGCGCGCACCTCGTCGATGCCGTGTCCTGCATCGAGCCATGCCGCGAGGGCAGAGCGGTCACACCCGACTGACACGGCGGCAGCAAGAACAACCTCGACGTCACCGACATCGTGGCCGAGCGTGAAGTACTCAGCGAGCAGGGCCTCCTTGAACTCGTTCTGTCTGTCTGCGCCGTGGTTCTCGAGCACCCAGTGAAGGGCCCGGTGGCAGAGAATGGTGTTGGCCCTCAGGGCGATGTCCATGTTGAACTCGATGTCGTCGCCGGCGGCCACCCTGGTGACGTGTTCGAGGATCTGGACCGCCCGCTCTGTGCCACCGAACTTCTTGGCATAGGCGTCGACGACCGGCGTGGGTGAGCCCACCGGGGCGGTGGGGTCGAGTTGGTAGGCGCGGAACACCACCTCGATGGGCTCTGTGACACCCTTCTCCCTCACGCGAGCCACGGCTCTCTCGAAACGACGCTTGCCTATGAAGCACCATGGACACACCACGTCAGACCAGATCTCGACCTTCACAGGTGCCACGATAGGTGTCATGAGCTCGATCGGCGACACTTCTGCCACCTTCTGTGCGACTCTGGTCGACGAATGGATACGTCTCGGGGTGCGCCATGCTGTCATTGCGCCGGGAAGCCGGAGCACGCCGTTGGCGGTGCAGTTGGCCTCGCGCCCGGAACTCGGCATACATCTCTTCCACGACGAGAGAAGCGCATCGTTTGCCGCGCTGGGCATCGGCGAGGCCACCGGCAGGCCCGCAGTTCTGCTCTGCACATCGGGCACCGCGGCCACCCACTTCCACGGCGCTGTCGTCGAGGCGCACCAGTCTGATGTGCCGATGATCGTGTGCACGGCAGACAGGCCACCCGAACTGCGCGACGTCGGCGCGCCCCAGACCATCAACCAGACGAATCTCTACGGCACGGCAGTGCGGTGGTTCCACGACCCGGGCGTGGCCTCAGACGATGCGCGGAACTCCTGGCGCTCGCTTGCGGCCCGCGCGTTCTCGGTGTCGGTCGGCGACCGGCCGGGACCCGTGCACCTGAACCTGCCGTTCCGCGAGCCACTTCTCGGCGAAGTGCGCGACATGCCCGCGCCGCGTGACGGTGCGTGGCACACGGGAGTCTCGGCGGCTTCGGTGCCGCCGCAAACCGTGTCCGAATTCGTGTCGCTCGTGGCCGGCCGCCGGGGCGTCGTCATCGCAGGCCGGGGTGCGACGCCGGGTGTGCTCGAGTTCGCACAGGCAATCGGCTGGCCGGTCTTTGCTGATGCTCGAAGCGGCATCCGTGTGTGCGAGGCGAACGTGGTGGTTGCGTTCGACCCGATTCTGCGTCACCAGGGCTTCGCAGGGTCGCACGTGCCCGAGGTTGTGGTGCGTGTGGGTGATCCGCCCGCCTCGAAAGTGACCGCACAGTGGTTGTCGCAGCACGGGGCCACCCTGGTGCAGGTGCAGCCCACCTCGAGGGTGATCGACCCCGACCATTCCGTGTCGGCAACCTTCGTGGCGCCAGTCGAGGAGTTGATGTCTGCCGCAGCCCACCTGGTTGCCCCGGTCGATGCGACATGGGCAGCCGACTGGAACACGGCCGAGACTCTTGCCCAGGCGGCCGTCTCCGAATGGACCAACGCGAACTGGTCCGAACCCACTGTTGCGCGCACCGTCACCGACAGTCTCGCGGCGGGGTCGCACCTCGTTGTGTCGTCGTCGATGCCGGTGCGTGACGTGGAGTGGTTCGGAACCGTCACACCCGGGGCGACGGTTCACTCGAACCGGGGCACCAACGGCATCGACGGTGTGATCAGCACAGCCGTCGGTGTCGCGGTGTCGACGAGGCAGCGTGTCGTGGTGCTGGTGGGCGACGTGGCGTGTCTGCACGACTCGAACGGCCTGCTCGGTCTCATGGCACGAGGCGTCGACCTGAAGATCGTGGTCACGAACAACGACGGCGGCAGCATTTTTTCGTACCTGCCGCAGGCGTCGCAGGTCAGCAACGACATGTTCGAACTTCTCTACGGCACACCCCACGGTGTCGACTTCGCGAGTCTGGCCGCGGCGCACTCGGTGCCGTACGTTCGGGTGGGTGACCGCGAGGCACTGTTGACTGCACTGTCGGAGCCCGGGTGCGTGCTCATCGAGGCACCGTTCGCCCGCGACGCCAACGTCGAGCAGCACGACAGGTTGAACGCCGCAGTGGTGGCGAACCTCTCTAGGGTCTGACGAGCGCAGACAGCATCGCCTGGAACTTTGCCTGTGTCTCGGCGAGTTCGCTGCGCGGGTCGCTCTCGGCGACGATGCCGCCCCCGGCAAAGAGCCGTGCCCGTCGTCGGTCGGCGCTCATCTCTGCGCACCTGATCGTGACGGCAAAAGTTCCCTGGCCGTGTGAATCGACGAATCCGACTGCGCCCCCGTAGTAGCCGCGGGCGAACCCCTCTGTCGAGGTGATCACGTCGATGGCACGGTCGGTGGGCGCACCACCGAGCGCGGGAGTGGGGCAGAGGGCGCGTACCAGGGTCATCACATGCGGCACCGGTTCGGCGAGGGCGCCCTCGATGGCGGTGCCGAGGTGCTGCACGTTCGCAACCGTGACGATCGAGGGCTCGGCCTCCCAGTCGAGGTACGAGCAGTGCGGCAGCAGGGTGTCGTGCACCATGTCGATGACCACCCTGTGCTCGGTCTGGTTCTTCGTGCTCGCGATGAGTTCTGCCGCCAGCCGGGAGTCGGTCTCGGGGTCGCCTGTACGCGGCGCGGTGCCTGCCAGCGGGTGGCTGCGCACGGTGCGACCGTCGACCTCGACCAGCAACTCGGGCGAGGCGCCGATCATGTCCCCGACGCAGAACCGGTAGCTCGAGCCGAACGATGCGCGCAACCGCAGCAACACCGCATGCACGTCGATGGGGTTCTCGGCCACGACCTCGATGTCGCGGGCGATGACCGCCTTCTCGATCAGGCCGTTCCTCACGCTGTCTCTTGCGGTCTCGACAGCACGCAGGTAGGTCGACTCGGGCGTCAGCGGACGCACGGTGAACGAGTTCGAGACGGGTGCGGGCGGCTGCATGCTGAGAGCGTCTGCGACAAAGGCATCGAGTGACGCGTCGGTGAGGTCGTCGTCTGTGTCGCTGATGACGGTGACACAACGTGATCCGTCGGCATTCTTCGAGAAGGTCACACGGGGAACAACGAAAACTGCGGGTTCACCGGGGAGGAACGGAACGAGTCCGAAGGCGATCGGGCGCTGCGGACCTGACTGCGGGTGGGCAGTGCAGCCGGAGAGGAAACCCGCGATCTCTCTCTCGTCGACCAGGGCCACTGTGCCCCGCGAGGCGTGCCCGACACCGTCTCGTACGAACAGCATTCCGTCGCCACGACACACAGAGTTCAGGTCGAAGTCCTCTGCGACCGGTCTCGATCGGAACATCATCTGGTTCGCGTGCCCACCATGAGTTGGGTGAGGCCGCCCGAGAGCTGGTGGTGGGTCGCGTCTGCGAAACCCGCCGCGCGGAGTCTGCCCACCAGTTCTGCGCGTTCGGGAAGGTACGCGACGCTCTTCGGCAGATAACGGTATGCCGGGCCGTCGCTGAGCAGCGCCCCGATACGGGGGACGATTTTGCCGAAGTAGATGTTGTTGCCGAACCTGATGACGGGGTTGTGCGGGATGCCGACGTCGAGCAGGGCCACGCGTCCGCCGGGCCGGATGACACGTGCGCATTCGGCAAAGAACTCGTCGAGGTCGACCAGGTTGCGGAGGGCGAAGCCGCAGATGATTCCGTCGACTGACGAGTCGGGAACAGGAAGCCTCAGGATGTCGGCCTGGGCGCGGGGTGCGCCGCTGCGGTCGTTGGCGAGCATTCCGTACGAGAGGTCCATCGACACGGGCGTGAGCCCTGCACGGCGCAGGTCGATGCAGAGGTCGCCGGTTCCCGAGGCGAGGTCGAGAACGAGAGAGCCGGGGGCGAGGGCGAGGTCCCTGACCGCCCGACGGCGCCAGCGCACGTCGAGCCGGAAGGTCATGATGCGGTTGACGAGGTCGTATCGCGGCGCGATGGCATCGAACATGTTGCGCACCATGCGCGCCTTCTCTGCTCCCTCCGGAAGCGAGGCGGTGTCCCAGGAGGGCTTCTCCGGGCCGGCAGAACTTGTCACGACCGCAAGGCTATTGGTCGGCTTCGTGTCATTGTGCGCCTTGATTCGCCGACTTTGGTCACGGCACAGCAGAATGGGCGGCGTGTACGAGGGGAGACACGGTCATGATTGATTTCACGCTTGCGCCGGAACACGAAGAGATCCGCAACAGGGTTCGCGACTTCGTCGACAATGTCATCAAGCCGGCGATGGAGCCGTACGGCCATCGGGACGAGATGGAGCCCGAGATGAGGGCTGCGTACGTGAAGGATCTCATCGAGCTGCGCCACAAGGCGGTCGAGGCCGGTCTGTGGCTGCCCCACATGCCCAAAGAGGTCGGAGGCATGGGGCTCGGACACGTCGCCCTCGCGATGGTGCAGGCCGAGGCCGCCAAGACCAGGGTCGGACCATGGGTGTTCAACTGCAACGCCCCCGACGAGGGCAACATGCACACTCTTCTTCACTGGGCCAACGACGAACAGAAGGAGAAGTACCTGAAGCCGTTGCTGAAGGGCGTGTCGTCGTCGTGTTTCGCGATGACCGAACCCGAGGTCGCAGGGTCAGACCCGACCCTGATCCAGACCCACGCCATCAAGGACGGCGACGAGTGGATCATCAACGGCCACAAGTGGTTCATCTCGGGTGCGCGACGTGCGAAATTCGCGATTCTCATCGCGCGGACCGAACTCGATGTTCCCCCGGGCTCGCGCGGCGCAAACACCGCATTCATCATCGACCTGCCGACCGAGGGATGGAACGATGTGCGTGAGGTCGAGACCATGCACGGGTCGACGGGTCATTCGGAGATCGTGATCAAGGATCTCCGGGTGCACGACCGCCAGATCCTCGGCGGACGCGGCAACGGTCACCGCCTCGGGCAGTACCGCCTCGGTCCGGCTCGTCTTGCCCACTGCATGCGGTGGGTCGCCCAGGCAGAAACCGCGCTCGACATGATGGTCGACCGCTCGCTGAAGCGCTACAGCCACGGTTCGTACCTGGCCGAGAAGCAGGGCGTGCAGTGGATGATTGCCGACTCGGCGATGGAGCTGTACCAGTGCAAGTTGATGATCCTGCACGCCGCCTACAAGATCGACAAGGGCGAAGATTTCCGCACCGAGGTCTCGATGGCCAAGCACTTCGTTGCGAACAGCCTCAACCGCATCATCGACCGTGCGATCCAGGTTCACGGCGCACTCGGGTACTCCACCGACACGCCGTTGGCGAACATGATGCAGAACGCCCGCTGGGCGCGGTTTGCAGACGGTGCCGACGAGATCCACCAGATGCGCATCGCAGAGAACACCATCAAGGCGTTCACCGACACCGGCACGACACGTCGCGCCACGGGCGACCTGCCGGTCTGATCAGCCAGCGGCGTCGACGGCGACCTGCTTTGCCCATCTGTAGTCGGCCTTGCCGGCGGGAGAACGAACGATCTCCGGCACGAACACGATCGCCTTGGGCAACTTGTACCGCGCAATGTGCTGCTCGGCTTCGGCCAACAACGACGCCTCGTCGGTGACTGCCCCGTCTTTCATCCGCACGACGGCGACGACCTCGTTGCCCCAGCGCTCGCTCGGACGTCCGGCAACGACGCAGTCGTAGACATCGGGGTGGGCCTTGATGGCGGCCTCCACCTCTTCGGCAAAGATCTTCTCCCCGCCGGAGTTGATGGTGACCGAGTCGCGCCCGTGCAGTTCGATCACGAGATCAGACGTGAGCCGTGCGCGGTCGCCGGGCACCACGTATCGCACCCCGTCGACCACCGGATAGGTCTTCTTCGTCTTTGCCTCGTCGTTGAGGTATCCGAGTGCGAGTCGTCCGCTCTTGGCGAGCCAACCGAGTTCGTCGTGGCCCGGCTCGAGCACGCGGGTCATGTCCCCCGACAGGATGTGGTTCTGCGGGGCCAACGGGAAGGTTCCCGTCGATGCCTGTGTGCCGGCCGACACCTGTGAGAGTTGTCCGCCGGCCTCAGACGAGCCCAGGCCGTCGACCATCATGATCCACGGCAGGTGACCGAGGAACTCCCTCTTCAGATGGGCAGACAGGGCCGCGCCACCCGACAGGATCGTGAGCAACGACGAGAGGTCGCGAGTGTTGTCGGCGAGTCCGTCGAGCAGCGGTCGAGCGAATGCATCGCCCACGATCAGCAGGAAGTTCACCCTCTCGGCCTCGACGAGCCCCCAGATGTCGTCGGCGTCGAGACGGTCGGGTTGTGACTGAACGATGATGGTGCCGCCCGACAACCACGTGCGCATGGCGATCCAGTGTCCGGCGCCGTGCATGAAGGGAGGGCTCGGCAGGGCACGCATCGCTCCGACGGCCTCGACCAGGAACTCGTCGACTGTTGTCGCCGTCTTCGACCCGCCGAAGCACTCGACCACGGCATCGGCATTGCGCCACAGAACACCCTTCGGCATTCCCGTGGTGCCCCCTGTGTAGAGAATGTAGAGATCGTCGCCGTGGTAGCCCGCGGCAGGTTTGGTGGTGGGTGCCTGCGCGAGAGCATCTTCGTACCACACGGCCCCGGGCAGCAGGTCGTTGTTCGACGAGTCGGGAACCTGCAGGATCACCCGCAGGTCGGGCAGGGCGGCGCGCACCTCCTGCAACAGGGGTGCAAACCGTGAGTGCACCACGATTGCCGTCGCACGCGAGTCTGTCAGCAGGTACTGCAGTTCCTCGGCCACGTAGCGGTAGTTCACGTTGAACGGCGCGACGCGCGCCTTCCAGGCACCCAGCATCGACTCGAGGTACTCGTTGCCGTTGTGCAGGTAGATCGCGAGGTGGTCCTGCCCTGTCTCCCAGCCCGACAGGTCGTCACGTTCGACCCGACAACCGAGACCCTGCGAGGCAAGGTAATTCGCGAGTTGGCGCGTGCGGTCTGTGACCTGTTGCCATGTGAACCGCTTGTCGCGGAAGATGAGGCATTCCTCGTTCGGTCTGGTCGCCGCGATCGCCTCGTGAAGTTCGGGGTAACTGATGGTCGCGGGTGGGAATGCGGTCATGGTGGAACGATAACCTCGGCGCCGAAGGAGGGAACATGTCGAACAACCCCCACGCACCGATCTTCGGAGTCTTCATTCCCCAGGGATGGAAGATGGAACTCGCCGGCATCGAAGGTGCCGAGAACAAATGGAACACGTCAGTGAACATCGCGGTACTGGCCGAGGAACTGGGTTTCGACTCCATCTGGGTCTACGACCATTTCCACAACGTGCCGAAGCCTGCCCACGAGGCCGTCTTCGAGTGCTGGACCACCATCGCGGCCATCAGCCAGCGCACGAGCCGCATCAGGCTCGGCCAGATGGTCGGGTGCAACAGCTACCGCAACCCCGGCCTGCTCGCGAAGATCACGTCGACAGTCGACGTCATCTCGGGCGGCCGTCTCGACTGGGGCATCGGGGCCGGTTGGTACGAGAACGAGTACAAGGGCTACGGCTACGAGTTCGCAAAGCCGAGCGACCGAATCGGGATGCTGCGTGAGACCGTGGAGATCGTGAAGTCGATGTGGACCCAGCCCGAGACCTCGTACGACGGCAAGTACTACAAGATGTCCCGCGCGCACTGCGACCCGAAACCTCTGCAGCAACCCACCCCGCCGGTATGGATCGGTGGTGGCGGAGAGCAACTGACCTTGCGTGTCGTCGCCCAGCACGCCGACGTGTCGAACTTCGGCAGTTCGGTCGAGGAGTTCGTGAAGAAGCGCGAGATCCTGAAGGAACACTGCAGGGCAGTCGGCCGCGACGAGGACACCATCCGCAAGACCATCTCGAGCGAGGTCTTCATCAGGGCGACAGAGAAAGAGATCGAGCAGGCAGGATCACGCAATCCGTGGGGCCTCCCGGCCGACCAGTGGCGCGAGAAGGCGCTCGTCGGCACCCCCGAGCAGGTCAGCGAAAAAATCCAGAAGTACCTCGATGCAGGATGCACCGGTTTTGTTCCGTGGTGCCCTGACTACCCGAGCACCGAGACCATCGAACGTTTCGCCCGCGAGGTGATCCCGAACTTCCGCTGAGCCGTGCGGCGGGTCAGCCGGCGTAGTAGCGGAAGATCACCTCTGCCACGCATGACGGCTTTGCTGCGCCCTCTGTCTCGAACGTGGTCTCGATGGTGACCTGTGCGCCCCCAGCGATCTCGTCGACGGCCAGAACCTTGACACCGGCGCGCAGTTTTGCGCCCACCGGCACCGGGGCCATGAAGCGCACCTTGTTGGCTCCGTAGTTGACTCCCATGGCGACACCGCCGACCGAGAAGATCTGGGGCAACAGAACCGGGCCGAGCGACAGGGTGAGGTACCCGTGGGCGATGGGGCCACCGAAGGGAGACTGTGCCTTGGCGCGTTCGGGGTCGGTGTGGATCCACTGTTGGTCGCCGGTGGCGTCGGCAAACAGCTGCACGCGGTCCTGGTCGATGACCATGTAGTCGGAGTAGCCCAGATGCTCCCCAACGAGGTTCTTCAGTTCTGCGAGGTTTTCGATGTGACGTGTCATGCCCACGAGTGTGCCACACGCACAGCCGCTGTTCTCAACGCAGCCAGCGCCTCACGTAGGTCTGGCTCATGGGGTGGAGCAACAGGGCGCAGAGGGCCACCTCGAACATGAGGTTCACGAGACTGTTGCCGGTGACCACGTCCCGCCACGGGTACAGGTCGGCCAGGCCGAGCTTGAACATCGCCCGGATGACGAACGGCGAGAACGATGCGATGATCGCGACGTACCAGCCGAGCAACTTTCCGTTCGCCATCAGGAAGCCACCGAGGGGGTAGCACACGATGAATCCGAAGGTGAGAAACGCGTAGATCCCGCCGTCCATGCGGATGTACCCCTCGACGTCGTTGCGGTCGAGGAAGCGCAACAGTGCGAACACACCGTCGATGTACAGAAGGAACATGGCGATGGAGAGTGTCTGCGGGTGCATGCGGTCGAACCACTTGCGGGGTTCGAGATCACGGAACGCGTTCTGGAGCATGGACTCAAGTATGGCGCAGGAAAGAACTCCGGAGTGTTCCGCTCGACTCGTTTTGTCATTACTCTGAAGAGGTGCGCAGTGGGTTCGTGACTTTCGTGGGGAGACCCAACGTGGGAAAGTCGACGTTGCTGAACGCAATCTGCGGCACGAAGGTGTCGATCGTGTCGAACAAGCCCCAGACGACCCGCACCCGCATCCGGGGCGTGTACCACTCGGACGACTGTCAGATCGTCTTCGTCGACACCCCCGGCATCCACAAGCCGGTCACTGCGCTGGGCGAACGCGTGAACGCGACGGCGCTCGACAGCGTGAACGACGTCGAGGCAGTGTGCCTGCTCATCGACGCGTGCAAGCCGTTCGGTCGCGGCGACCAGTGGGTGGCCGACCGCATCGACATCGAGAACGCCTTCGTCATCGTCAACAAGACCGACAAGGCGTCGCGCGAGCAGGTTCTGTCGCAGTTGCAGGCGGTCTCGGTGCTGAACGCCGCCGAGTATTTCCCCGTGTCGGCATACACCGGCCAGGGTGTCCCCGAACTGCTGTCGGCGCTCACGGCCCGCATGCCGGAGGGGCCGTCGTACTACCCGGTCGAGATGGTGTCGGACACCGACGAATCCCAGTGGGTGGCCGAACTGGTGCGGGAGCAGCTTCTGGCGGTGCTGAAAGACGAGCTGCCGTACTCGGTGGCAACCCGCGTGACCGAATGGGAGTGGCCACGGGTTCGCTGCGAGATCTACGTCGAACGCGAGAGCCAGAAGGGCATGGTCATCGGCAAGGGTGGCGAGCTGCTGAAGCGGGTCGGCCAGGGTGTGCGCGAGCAGATGGCACCCGGTGCTTTCATCGAACTTCACGTGGTGGTCGACAAAGACTGGCAGCAGCGCCCCGACCGACTCGAACGACTCGGCTACTAGATCCTGCGTGACGTGATGTCGCGAAGGAACTGCTCGACCTCGGCGCGGTCGCGGGTGCGTGTCATCGGCGGAAGCGCCGCGATGAGGGTGCGCCAGTAACTCTTCGTCGCGAGACGCTGGTCGAGAACCGCGACCACGCCCATGTCGTCGGCAGTGCGGATGAGCCGGCCCGCTGCCTGGGCGAGCGATGTGGCTGCGATCGGAAGGTCGATGAGTGCGAAAGCCTTGTCGCGCCCCACTGCCTCGCGCCGTGCCTCGAGCAGCGGGTCACTCGGCACCGGGAACGGGATCTTGTCGAGCACGACGAGTGACAATGTGCGGCCGGGCAGGTCGATGCCCTGGAAGAACGACTGTGAGGCGAAGATGCAGGCCTGTTCGTCCTCGAGGAACATCTCGATCAACCGCTGGCGCGAGTAGTCGGCGGGGCTGAGGATGGGGAACGGCACACGCTGGCGCAGTGCCTCTGTTGCCTCGCGCAACGCTTTGTTGCTGGTGAACAGAGCGAGCGTGCGTCCGCCCGCCGCGGTGATGAGAGCCTCGAGTTCGTCGTGAACGAAAGGCGTGAACGCGGGTGAGTTCCGGTCGGGGAACTTGGGCGAGCAGTACAGGCGCGAGTTCTTCTCGTAGTCGAACGGCGAATCGACGGTGAGAACCTCTGTGCCGTCGAGCGGGAGGCCGACGCGGCCGGGCATGGCCTGCGGAATCGTCGCACTGGTGAGAACTGCGAGATGCGAGTCCCACACGTTCTTCTGCAGCACGTCGCCGACATGCAACGGGCTGAGCCTCAGCACCGGTCGTTCGCTGGTGCCCTCGACATAGGCCACGTAGCCCGAGAAGGTGCCGAGTGCCAGGTCGAGAGACTCGACGAGACGCGCGCCCTGGGTCTGCGCGCGGTAGATGCGCTGCTGGGTCGCCTCGTTGGTGGTGGAGATGTCACGCAACGCGCTGATGAGGGTGTTCGCCTCGATGCGCACCAGGCCGAGAACCTCGGTGATGCCGGCGGGAAGAGGTGTGCCGAGACGTTGGTCGGTGAGACCGGACAGCATCGACGACAGCCGCAGACCGAGTTCCTCGAGCGAATTGGTGAGAGCGGGATCAGCAATGACCTTGCGCACGGCAGAGGCGAAAGAACTGACGCGACCGTTGGAGAGCGAGGTGCCGACGGTCTCGCTGATGACCGACTCGATCTGGTGTGCCTCGTCGAAGATGACGACCTCGTGCTCGGGGAGAATGTGACCGCCGCTGGCGATGTGGTTGCCGTACAGATGGAAATTCACGACCACCACGTCTGCTGCCACGGCCGCGTCGCGGGCACGTTCGGCAAAACAGTCGGCGCCGACCGGGCACTTGTTGCGACCGGGACACTCGTCGACACCCACACTGACGGCCTGACGCGCCGCCTCGCTGGGAAGGCGGGGGAGTTCCTCGAAGTCACCGGTTGCCGTCTTCTTCGACCACTCGACGAGTTCCTCGACCTCTTTGGTGACACGGTCCGAGAGCTCGTCGAACTCGAGCTGTGCCGACTTGTCGGTGCGCTCGCGGATGCGCTGCAGGCACACGTAGTTGCTGCGCCCCTTGATGACCGACCATTCGAAGTCGATGCCCAGATGGTCGCGCAGCAAAGGAAGGTCGTTGCGGTTCAGTTGGTCCTGCAGCGCCTTTGTTGCCGTGGCGACGACCGTCTTCTTGCCCGCGAGAATTGCCGGAACCAGGTAGCCGAGCGACTTGCCGGTGCCGGTGCCGGCCTGCACGATGGTGTTGCGCCCCGACGCGAGCGACTCGGCGATTGCATGGCACATGTCGATCTGCCCCTGCCGCTCTTCGGACCCGGCGAATGTCGCCGTGACGCGCCTGAGTGCGGCGATGCTGTCGTTGCCGAGCGACATGGCTACGAGTAGTGCCCGAGCGCGAGGGTGAGTGCTTCGTCGAGTTGGTTCTTGTCGAAGTCCGGCCAGGTGCGCTCGGTGAAGAAGACCCTTGCGCCCGTGATCTGCCACAGCAGGAAATTCGAGATGCGTGCCTCGCCGGAAGTGCGCACGAGCACATCGACGTGCGGCAGCGTTGGGTCGTACAGGTTGTCGGTGATCGACTGCGCGGTGACGGGGCCGTTCTTCATCGCACGCTGGGCCGCGCGCACCAACTCGGCACGACTGCCGTAGTCGAACGCAACCGTGACGGTGAGACCGGTGTTCGTCTCGGTGTCGGCAACCGCCTTCTTGATTGCTTTCTGCACGTAGACGGGCGTGCGCGAACCCTTCTCGTCGAACGGCCGGCCGATCCACCTGGTGCGGGCATTGCGCGAGTTCATCTCTTCGGTGCGTGCGAACAGCCGGCGATGAAGCGACAGGATGTGGCGCACCTCGGTCTTCGGGCGCACCCAGTTCTCGGTGGAGAAGCCGAAGGCGGTCAGCCAACCCACGGGCCGGTCTGCCGCCGCGCGCACGATGTCAGCCAGGGCCTCTTCGCCGGCCGTGTGACCCTCGGTTCGCGGGAGCCCCCGACGGCTTGCCCAGCGACCGTTGCCGTCCATGATGCAGGCGACGTGCAATCGGGCTTTCTGGGGGTCGGTCATGGTGTGACCACCCTAGTAACGGCACGTGTCGGTCGTGATGCAAGCACGCGGGAGGCCGTTGCCGTGGGAGAATGGGGTGGTGCCCGCCGCGTCTGCTGTTCAACCCGGATTGACCCATGTGGTGGTGAGCGGTGGCACCCCGCGCGAGTGGAACGACATGTCGGTCGGGCAGTGGGAGGAACGTGTCCGGGCGGTTGCCCGTGCCGCCCGTGCCGAGGGGGCCCACTGGGTGACGCTGCTTCCGCACCATGGCCCTGCCCTGACAGATGCTGAGTCGACGGCTCTGCACGACACCATCGCGTCGGTGCCGGGCATGGAGCCCGTGGTTGTTCTGCACGGCACACGCTTCGTGTGGAAGAAAGATGCGTCGCTGTCGGTCATCGTCGAGCCGTCAGCAGACGGCCACGGGCGTTTTGCTGCCACGGTCGAGGGGTTGCGCCGGTCGGGGATAGACCCCGACGAGGTCGACGAAGACACGATCTCGCGCGCCGTGCTCGCACCCGCACACGATGAGCCCGACCTTGTCGTGGTGCTCGGGCCCGCCGACACGATCCCTGAGTCGATGGTGTGGGAACTCGCGTACAGCGAACTCGTGTTCATCGATCTTCACTGGGACAAGTTCGAGTCGAGTCACCTCGAACTAGCGATCGACGATTTCAACCGTCGTCACAGGCGGTTCGGGGGGCTCGACTCGTGAGCGTCTACCGCGACCACGCGATCGTGCTCGGTTCGCACAAGTTCGGCGAGGCCGACAGGGTGGTGGTGATGCTGTCGGAGACGCACGGAAAGATACGAGCGGTCGCAAAGGGCGTGCGCAAGACCAAATCGTCGATCGGGGCGCGCCTCGAGCCGATGAGTCACGTCGACCTGTCGTTGCGCAGCGGTCGCGAACTCGACACCGTCGACCAGGTGCGTCTCGTGCAGCCGCACCAGAACCTCCGGGACGACTTCGACAGGTTGCGCCAGGGTCTCGCCATGGTCGAGGCGGTGAACAAGGTGACGCCCGACCGTGAACCGGTTCCGCATCTGTACGAACTGCTGTCGCGGGCACTTCACACCCTCAACGAGCGGAATTCGCCGTTGATGCTCGCGGCGTTCTTCTGGAGGCTGATCTCGCTCGAGGGCCAGTCGCCGCAACTCGACTGCTGTGTGTCCTGTGGTGCCGACGACGACCTCACTCACTTCGACGTGGTCGAGGGCGGGGTCCACTGTGATTCGTGCGCGAGCGGCCTGCCGATGAGTGCCGGTGCCCTGGGGGTGCTGCGTGACATTCTCGGAGGGCGCATGAACGTGGCGCTCGGGCTCGAGGAGTCACAGGCAACGATGGAGGTGAACACTTTCGCCATGGAAGCGATGGAGGCTCACCTCGAGCGGCGACTGAAGTCCCTCGGCGTGTTCGACCGTCACTTGTAGGCTGGTCATCTATGCCCGCAAAAGATCTCGACCAGATCGTCAACCTGTGCAAGCGCCGGGGCTTCGTGTACCCGAGCGCCGAGATCTACGGCGGTTTCCGCTCTTCGTACGACTACGGCCCGCTCGGTTCGTTGATGCTCCGCAACGTGAAAGACGCATGGGTGCGCACGATGGTGCAGCAGCGTGACGACGTGGTGCTCATCGATGCCGCCATTCTCGGCCCCCCGCAGATCTTCGAGGCGTCGGGGCATCTCGCCAACTTCTCCGACCCGCTCGTCGACTGCACCGTCTGCAAACGGCGCTTCCGCGAGGACCACCTCGAGACCCGCGACTGTCCGCAGTCGATGAAAGGTTGCCAGTTCACCGAGGCGCGGGCGTTCAACCTCATGTTCAAGACCACGGCAGGCCCGATCGAGGGTGCCGGCGCCGATGTGTACCTGCGACCGGAGACCGCGCAGGGAATGTTCGTGAACTTCATGAACGTCGTGCAGACCAGCCGCAAGCGGCCCCCGTTCGGCATCGCACAGGTGGGCAAGAGCTTCCGCAACGAG
>CAYRUT010000006.1:0-61492 GCA_964427545.1 uncultured Bifidobacterium sp.
AGGTGCTGCAGAGAATCTCACATCTGCTTGCCTACGACAGGCCCGTGTTGTTCCCGGTGTCGCGCAAGGACTTCATCGGCGCCATCACCGGTCGCCCGCCGCGGGAACGGCTGGCCGGAACACTGGCGGCAATCGCCCACACACTCACACTCACCCGTGCCGGCATCTACCGGGTGCATGACATTCAAGACGTTCGCAACTTTCTCGATGTGTGGGATGTTTTGCAGGGTCACCAGGAACTCGGCGCCGAGGTGCTTCTCGACCGCGCCCTCTGGCGCGCCAACTAGATCCCCTAGGTCAGTGAGAACGCGACAGTCCGGAACTGCGGCGGAGTCAGAGTTTGTCGCGCGACAGGATCATGTTGATGCGGGCAAGCAACCTCTTCAATTCAGGATGCATTGTCGAACCGCTGTCGTTCTGGAGTGCCCTCATCACTGAGTAAGTCTTGATGTCGAAAGCATCCTTGAATTTCTCACCCGAGGGAATCTCTGAGTGTGCCCTCTCCCATGACTTGTACCTGTTCAGTGCTTCCGGAAAGTACTTGATCGGCAGCAGATCGACCACGTCATCCACTTCGAGACCGTGGAAATGCAGCCTCTTCCCGAGAGTTGCGTTCGGTTGGATTCTCGAGTCGACACCGCCTCGTGCCTCGAACACGTTGTGCTCCAGTAACAGGAGAATCCTGGACGCCTCGTCGTCTCCCGGCCCGCGACGACGATTGTTTCTTCGGTCCTTGATCTGCTTCTTCAGTTTCGCAAACATCGTTGTTTCCCATCTCGGGAGTATCCCGCCCTGGTTCAGCGACGAGACGATCTGTTCCCACTCAGACTCCAGCACTTCGTTCCGTTTGTCGTACACGAACAGAACCGGGGCATCAAGATGCTGGAGGGTGTTCGACAGGATTCCGTTCCATGCATACAGCCCGCCGGCGTTCACGACCTGGATGCGTTCTCCGAGCGGATGACCGCGCAGCAACTTGTCGGTGATGACCAGTTCGTCGTGGTCACCCTCCACGACCAGAAGCAGATCCGCAAACCTCAACGCATCGGCAGGGCTCACCCCGAGTATCTCCGACATGACGACCTCATTGGCGTCCCGCGACTGCACGAAACTGAAACCGTCGCCTTCCCTGGCGGCAAATATCCTGTTGATGCCCGCCAACCTCGGGGACCCGAGAGCAGGAACCGTGTGGGTCGAAAAGATCACCCACATCCCGGAGACACCCCCGAGAAGTTCGTTCAGTTCCTCGAGCATTCTCGACGATGCACGCCAGTGGAGATTCCTGTCGATCTCGTCACCGATGACAACCGTCAACGGTGAGCGCCTCTCGTTCCCCATGAGAAGTTCCACTGCGAAAAAGACGAGCATCAACTGTCTCTGACCGAGTGATGCCTGGTCGAAGCCGAACCACACACCCGAGTTGGCGTCCTTCCACTCGACGAACGGGCGCGGAATACCTCCGAATGCATCACCACCGAAATAGCTGAAATGCTGGTGTGAATCGGAGTGCCCTTTGAGTTCGGCCCACGAGAACACATCCCTCTCGAAACCCCTGATGCGGACGGCGTCGATGCCGGCCTCGCATCTGTTGACGAGAGCCGAGACCTTCTCGCCGATCGTGCGGAGACCGTCGTAACCCTCGAGCCAGAGTCCGAGCGCATCGGATCCGACCTTGGGAATGACGACCGAGAGTTCGAGATGCCGCGAAACGAGTTCGGAGAGAAGTCTCGACATGGCAGCAGACGAGGAATCAGGAAAGGTGAGATCGACCACGTTGACCAGTTGCGGGACATGCCTCATCTGCTCGAGCCGCATGATCGAGGATTCGACGTACTCGCCACCGTCCTGGATCCTGAAGAGGTCGAGCGGCAGACTCTTGTTGGGCGCGGAGGTGAATCCCTCGTTCTGTTCTTCAACGAAGTCTCCGCACGCCTTTATGTATTCCAGGACCATTGGGACGGCGTCGACAGGTGCCAGAAAACGGTACAGACCTTGACTGAGCAGTTCGACGTGCGTGAACTGGGCCATGAATTCCTCCACGGCCGGCCCGACGGTCACCGCGTGCTCGGTTGAATCGATCCAGTCGATTGTCGAGGTCCAGTGTTCTCCGTACGAACTCTGGAGACCCGGGTCGAGTACCACCGTCATTCTGGAGGCGTAGTGGAAGTAGAACTCAGCACCGAGAGACCGCACTTCCGGCCAACGTGCAAACGCAAAGGGCCTCGTCTCGACCGTGTCATCGCTCAACCGGTTCGGGCCCCACCGGATCTCCTCACGTTCCACCCATCCCCGGATGGCCTCCGAGGAGAAGCCGAGAAGTTCGAGATGCGATTTCCTGTCGAGACCGAAGAAGTCGGGCCCGCTCGTGACGGGGTCACGCAACAACGACCTGCGGACAGCGTCGACAAACGGCAGCTCGAAAATCCTGCTGAGGATGTCCTCTTCCAGGAAGTCAGAGTTCGTCTCGTATGCATCCTCTCCGAAAGACGAGATCACGGCGTCCTTCAGCCACTCGGAGTCGCGCGCTGCAAAAACGGATTCCGACCAGGATCTCGAGTCGTCTTCCGACGGGAACCTGAAGAGCACTGATGAAGCGAGCAACGCTCTCTTGTCTCCCTGCAACATCTGAATCGACTCCAGGAACCTTGATTTTCCTGCACCGTTGCGGCCGAACAGCAGCGACAACGGCACACCTTCTGACTTCAGGTGCGCGACGACTCCCGATGAAGCTCGGTGCTCGAGTTCGGCTCGACCCAGAGCGTCGAGTTCCGTCCACGTTCGCCAGGTGTCCTGCACTGCATGATCGCCACCGGGGCGTTCACCCACCACCCGAATCTTCCCGGCGAGGCGCATGTCATCTGACTGGCGGACAAGGATGCTCTCTGGTCGTGCATCGTAGAGAGCAACTATCTCCGAATTGGTCAATTGTTCGCTCGGCATCGTGAACCCGCACTTTCACATCTGTTTCCGTTATTTCCATCAGAGTGTTTGTTCACTGTGGGAACCTCACCTCTCGAGAGAGAAAGAAGCCTCCAGAACCCGGAATTCGGCCGGTGAGAATCCTGGTTGACCCTCATCGACTCCCCCCATCTCGTTCGAACGCAGAACAGCCATCAACATAGCCACTGCAGTGACCACGCCCACTGCCAACCCAACGAGCACTGCTCGCCGCCCCAAGAAGCGGGGATGCACCCTGGGCGCACCGGGTTCGATTTCTGTTGCTGACCGCGGAGGTTCGCGATCGGGCAGTGCCGATTCGTGCATCTGTTCATCCGGCAGACGACGTCGGGGATTCCCCCGACTTTCGATCTGTGGACTCCCGCCTGCCACCACTCTCGGGGCCGGTCGTTTTTCCTCCGCCGGCAGTCGCTCAGCGGAAAGGGCCGACCGGCCATCATCGCTGAGGCCGGAACCAGCCGTCGACCCGACCCGTTGTTCGTAGTCTTGGCTCGAGACAACGACAGAACTGTCTCGACCCCGACCCGCGACATTTCGCAAGAATCTCAGCGGTTCCGGGAAACCGACGATGCGCCACTCATGTCCCGAAGGCGGCGAGTCAACCGTCTGGATGCGTCTCCGCGACAGTTCGTGCTTGATGTCGGCGAACGTCCGTTGAGTGGGCAGTTCATCGTCCTCGAGACGGAGTCGCACTTCTTCGCCCGAAATCTCGACATACCCGCAGACCTCCACGATTCCGTCGAGGTCCGACACGGAAAGTTGCGGTGCGTTCGACAACACGACTGGACGTACGCCGGTAGTCCACCCGAGACAGACAACAGAATTCCTGGTCACCGGTTTTCCCGCCACCGCGACGTATTCACCGACCATTGCCCGCATCCGACGGTGCTCGTCGGCGAGCAGGTACGCCACGGGCCGCGGACGTTTTTCCCCTGCAAAGCCGAACTCAAAATCACTTGCACCGTCGAGGTCGGGTGGAGTCTGCGCCCGACCGACGGGCGCAACAGATTGCTCATCGCGAGCGGCTGATGCCCGCCTCTTGCGCGGCCGTTCGCGAAGGGGCCTGATTCGTGGTTCTCTCTGCGGCACAAGAATCTGTCCGTCGCTGTCGAGCGCGATCGAAGGGTTGAACGTGAGCCGCTCGTCGTGCCACTCGAAGGTCGCCTCCCTGACTTGGTGGCGCAGCAGACTCTCAGTCTCCGCGTAGTCGTCTGACGCCAACCACTCGCCGGTGACATATCCGTTGTGCTCATCCCACCACTTCTCGATGGGGAATCCGGGGTCTCCATGCAGGTCGAACCTGAACTCGCCCGTCTTCGGGTCGATCCGATGATGGAAAGTGGGCATACCGGCCGGTACCAAACCAACGAAATGATCGTCGCGGAACCTGTCGCCGCTCACGATTGAGCCCCCGACACGTGCACGACCGTACAACAACGGAAAATCTGCCTTTGCGGTGCGGATGACGAAGATCTTGGCCGGGTCGCCGTACTCAAGCCTGCTCCGTCGCAACAACTCTCGCCGGTCGTCCGGCGAAAGATGGTCCTGCAACTTGAAGTCAGCGAACTGGACAATCACGGCCCCCGGGGCCTTGGATGCAAGATCAAAAAGACATTCGTCGATGAACCGAAGCGACGTGAACTCGTTGTCACGGAGTTTCAGCCCACTCAGTCCGATTCGTGACAGGAAGACTCTCCAGTTCTTGTCCACCCTCGGTCGGATGTTCGCGACGTCGACAAGCAACAGAAGCTGGGTGCGGTCCTGCGGAGCAAGATTGCCGGGTTGAATGTCTGCCACCGCGTCAGATTAGTGTCAATCAGACAGGGGGATTTCGGACAATGAACAAGACAGCAATCGACGAGTTGTCGACCTGGGCCGGTGACCGGACCACAGACCGGGCGCAGTTTGCGAGGGATCTCGCCCGCCAGTTGCGTGATTTGGACACGCGCCCCGCGCTCGGACTTCTCGATATTCGCCGCGAGATCGAGGCACGTACAGACTCGAGGTTCCCCTTCGTCGCGACATTCGCGCGGTGGCTTCACCCCGTCGTGATGGGTGCATACCTGGCACCGGTGGCATTCACTTGGTGGGAACTCAGAAGTGTGCTGTCCGGGTTCTCCGAAGCCACCGAACTGAGCGAAGGCGTCAGCCTCATCTCGTTCTGGACTGGCCAGCAGGGCAACTACGACGGGACCCCCCTGCAGACAGTCGGGCTCTGGCTGGTTGTCGCCCTGGCAGGAATCTTTGCGGCGCAGCTGTTTGTCGACTACCTGGAGACCCCCGACCGATCAATCCCCCGGGAACTCGACCGGGTCCTGTTCGCCATTCAGGTCGATCTCGCGCACACCCGGGTGATCACCCCTCAGGACTTCACGAAAACCATCGCGGCGGCAGCCAGAGAACTCGAGGGCGCACTCTCCACGATCACCATGACCGTCAACGAGGCCAGCCAGATGATCAACGAGGTCTCGCGAACGACGCAGGGATTGACCGAAGCAACCTCGATGATCGGCACCGTAAGCATCCGGCTGCAGGATGCCATCCAGCCGATCGTCAATCTCGAGTCAACATTGCTGAAGGCAGACGAGGCTCTCAGGGCGAGTGCCGAGGGAATGCGGGAAATGAACGGCCTGATTGCCGGATCAGTCGGACATCTTGCCGAACTGGGTCGCAGCACGGCCCATATCGGGAGAGTCTCGAGCGAGGTGTCATCAGCAACAGGCCACCTGATCGACCAAGTAAGTGCTGCGGCGTCGCTGATGAACTCGACAGCCGCCGATTTCGCCCGGGCAGTCAATGCTTCGTCGCACATCTCTGAGAAGCTCCAGAAGGTGCTCGACCTGACCGACGAACGGGGCCAGCAGATTCTTTCCATCCGTGAGATCGCCGAGGACATCAGAGAGGCGTCACAACTTGTCTCTCGGTCGGTGACAGAGATGAAGATTGCGTCAGAACGTTTTGTCGATGTCAACCGGGGAATCTTGAACGCGTTGAGAGAGACCCCCGATGCCGGCTAGCCACCGCAGAGCCGGACGCATCGGTCGCGCAGGTTGGCTCTTTGCCGACCTCTCGATCATCTTGATGATCCTGTTCGCAGCAACCACGGTCAAGTCTGCTGACAGAGACTGCGCCGGTGACAAACTCGCCTCCGCGGAATGCGAGCCTGCAACAACAACAACCACCACCACCACGTCAACGTCAACTCCCAACGGTGAACCGGCGGGATTCCGTCCTGAACCAATCAAGATCACCGTGCGGAACGTCGACAGAATGTCAGCAGCCTCGTTGCGTGCAGCCATCGACCGCGCAGTCATGAGGGAGAATCTCGCCGACACGCACTTCGGGGTCATCATCATCTATGGAGGGTCACGCGGCATTGACTCCTCGAGGGGCGACGAATTCGCCGACAAGGTCCAGATGATGCTGACGGGCGAGTCCGCCGAACCAGCATGGCCACGGGTGAAACCGACCACCTACTTCGAGACAGGTCACGACAATCATCTGTCATTTGGTGATGTCACCTTGAAACTGTTCCCGCTCCTGCAGGACTGACACACCCAGGTCGCCCGGGACTCCGGCACTGTCCGCCATCGATATCATCCATGTCTGCATCTGTTTGCCGAGGGGGTAATGGCAGTGGACGACAGTGAGATCAAGATCGGCGAACCCATTCCCTGGACTCCCGTGAACCCTTCCGAATTCCCCATTCCCGGGCGCGAGGATGTCCCGCGGCGCGACATAGAACGTGCAGTTCCGTTCCCCGACAACCCTGACCCAGAGGTTGTGCGTGAACTCGAGTCGAGCGGTGCAGGCAACGGTGGAGGCCGACGGCGTGGCGGAGGCACCCCGAACGACGACGAGCCCAACGAATTCGGTGGCACCGAAAGGTTCGCCTTCTACAAGACATTCCGCTGTGATGACGCGAAATGGGGCGTTTTCATCTACCGGGAAGGTCTTGCGGAGATCACCCGCCGTTTCTGCTCGTGGGGTGCACGGCCGCGCGACGCCCAGACCCATGCGCGATACATGCTGCAGAACCACGAGACGGCCCATTTCCTCGTCGACCGGGCCGTCCTCACCCTCGAGACCACCTTTGCGCTCGCGAACAACACGTCTCTCCCCGATTTCTGGGTACGGTACGGCCGCGACCACTGGCCCTACAGTCACCTCGAGGAAGCTGTCTGCAACGCTTATGCGTACCGGATGGCTCGCGACGACGCAAAGCCCTACCTCAAGCGTTTCATGAGTTCCCAGTTGCCGGGATACCGCAACGTCGACTTTGGTGCCCGCAGGGACCTCGGCACCACCGCTGGTTCGTTCCAGAAGTCAGAATCACAACTTCTCAGTGACTACCAAGTCAACCGCGGACGCGAAGGGCTGCAGAGGGTTCTCGGTGTCAACAACCTGATGCAGTACAAGAATTCAATCAGCGGTGTCAATGGTGATCTGTTCATGACGACACCCGGATCAGGAAGGCAGAAACTTCCGGTGTGGTTGATCCCGTGAGGTTCGAAGTCAAGGCCGGCGGTCCATCAGCACCGGCAGCGACGCCGGCTCGGTGCAACCGTCGCTGACACCGCGCATCATCGCCCCCGCGGTCACCTCGCGCATCACGTCACCCAGTGCATCATCGGGCTTCCAGCGGTTGTTCACCGCACCCATGTCAGCCTCCACAATCCCCGCCATGCCGACATTGCGGTACACGTCGATCAGCATCGCGATCTCCACGCCGTAGCCCGTCACGAAACCCAGTGACCTGGCCAGCTCGCGACTGATTGCCACCTGGCCGCTCAACGGCTGGCTCAACCCGGCCAGTTCGGGCGCGACACGACGCAGCAACGGCCGGCCCACCTCCTCGGTCACGCGGCCACCGGGAACCGCACGCGGCACACCGTTCTCGTCGACCCGCACGAAGCCGCCCTTCACGAACTGCACGCCCGCCCTGCCGATGGGCTCCACCAACGCACGCACATGGTCGACCGAGACGTTGCCGATGTCGGCGTCGAGGAACACGTACCAATCTGCGTCGACACTGTGCACGCCACGGAACAACGAGTCACCCTTGCCCAACACCGGCCCGAGTTCGGGCCTCACCTCGGCGACCCGCACCACCTCGACCCCGGCGTCATGTGCGACCCCAACGGTGCCGTCGGTCGACCCGCCGTCGAGAACATGGGCGCTGTGCACGATGCCGGCCTCGACTGCCTCTCGGGCGACGCGCGCGGTACGGGCGATTCCGGTTTCTTCGTTGAGGGCCGGAACCAGCAGTGCGACGTGCATCTCTACAGCGACACGTGTGCGACGAGACCGTCGATCGGCCCGCGCGGGTACACACCGTACGCAGGCAGACGGTCACGCCAGTGCGACGGGCAGTGCTCCGGTGCCACCTCGGCCAACGGCTCGAGAACGAAACGGCGTTCGGCAAAACGCGGGTGCGGAACCACCAGTTCCTCCGAATTGATGGTGACGTCGTCGTAGAAGAGAAGATCAAGGTCGAGTGTGCGGGGCCCCCACCTCTCGAGACGCACTCGGTGCGCCTCGGCCTCGATCTGCAGCAGACGACGCAGCAACGCATACGGGTCGAGATCAGTGTCGATGACCGCCACCATGTTGAGATACGGGCCCTGGTTGTCGGGGCCGCCAACCGGGTCGGTCTCGAACACCTGCGACTGCGCCACGACGTTCGACAACCGCTCGAGACCGAAGCGCAGGTACGCCACCCGGTCACCGAGGTTCGAGCCCATCGCGACGATCGCACGGTGACGTGCGGGCACCTTCATGTCGACACGGCTGCGCACGATGCGCACAGCGGTGGAGTCGAGGTCTTCCGGTATCGGCGGGCGCAGCTTGGTCAGTCGCACGTCGGCGACCTCGACATGGTCGAACTGCAGGCACCGCTCGGCGATGCGCGCCACGAGGCGCTCGAGAAGCACGTCTCGCGAGGTGCGCACCACATCGGCCACCGCCTGCGAGATCGCCCCGTAGTTCGCCGTGTCGACGAGGTTGTCGGTGAGGCCGGCTTCCACCAGGTCGACCTCGAGGTCGATGTCGACCTGCACGGGCTGTTCGGCCTCGCGCTCGTGGGGCAGAACCCCCACCAGGGCCATCAGGCGAAGTCCGTTGACATAGATGTGGTCGCGAGCCATGTCGTTCTGTCTATCTGGGAAAACGGCGGTCTGGCTACGGTGGAGTGCATGGTCGACAAGGTTCCCTACGACGAATTCGCAATGTTCCACGAGAACGCGTCCGAATACGGCATCCCCTTCGTCAACCCACCCGTGGTGTCGCGTGAGTTCGTCGACATGGGCGACGGTCGACGACTCTCGGCCCTCAAATGGGGAACCGACTCGCCTCGTCTCGTGTTCCTGCACGGCGGCGCACAGAACGCCCACACATGGGACACCGTGGCGCTCGCATTGAACGTGCCGTTGCTCTGCATCGACCTGCCGGGTCACGGTCATTCCGACTCGGCCGCACCGTTCGACCCGCAGGCACAGCCGCTTCAGCAGAACGCCGCCGACGTCGCGCGGGTGATCGCCGCGCTCGCACCCGACGCACTGGGGGTCATCGGCATGTCGCTGGGCGGACTCACCACGATCGCGTTGTCACGCGACCACCACGACCTCGTGAAGAAGATGGTTCTCGTCGACATCACGCCCGGTGTCAACCAGGAAAAGACCAAGCAGATCACCGACTTCGTGAACGGCCCTGCCACGTTCCCGTCGTTCGAGGAACTGCTCGAGCGCACGATCCAGTTCAACCCCACCCGGACCGTCGAGAGCCTGCGTCGCGGCATCCTGCACAACGCACTGCAGAAAGACGACGGTTCGTGGGTGTGGCGTTACCGTCGCGACGATGCTCCCCCGTTGCCCGAGGTCGACGGTGCGGTGCAACGACCCTCGACGGCCTCGTTGTGGGACGCAATCCAGCACTTCGGCCGGCCTCTGATGTTCGTGCGCGGCATGCGTTCGCAGAGTGTCGTCACCGACGACGACGAGAACGAACTGCGCAGGCGTGCCTCGAGCGTGCGCGTCGAGCACGTGCAGGAGGCGGGCCACTCGGTGCAGGGCGACACGCCGCTCGAGCTGGCGGCCTTGATCCGCGACTTCTTCGGTCTCTGACGACGAAGGTCAGTCGTCGAGAGCGGCCGACAGGAAATCGAACGCCGCCTGCGTGATGGCCTGGTCGAACCCCACCACAAGGTGCCGGTTCGCGTACACCGACCTGTAGGTCCAGCCCATCCGCTTGGCCATGGTGCGCGGTGTGTGGGGCGGCACAACCGGGTCACCCCGCGCGATGGTCACGAACACCTTCGCATTCTGTGCGGCTGCAACGGGCTTCAGCGCGCCGATCGGTCGTTGCGTCGCGGGCAACGCCGCACACAAGCCGTAGGTGCCGGCCTCTGTTCCCATGTAGAAGTGACGCGGTTTCGAGTCGATGTGGCCCGCAAACAATGACGCGATGCGTCTTGCCGCCGACACTGTCACGTTTGCACAACGTGCCGTCGACGACTCGGCCGACGGAACCGGGCCTGCCATCGCGAGCAGCTCCGCACCGTCGCCGTCGCTCGCACGGTTGAGGGCGACGAACAACGACTGCGGATCACCCTGGGCTATCGCGCGGGTCGCGGCACGGGCAATGGTGTCGAAGTCGATGCCCTCGCCGAGACGACCCAGGCGCAGGTTGGTCTTGAAGCGGCTCAGGGCCTTTGCCACGTTCGCATTCGACGGGCACGACAGGTGCGACGCGCACCACCGCATCGCCGTCTCGACCGCCGCCTGCATCGACTCGAGTTGTTTCTCGGCCTGGCGCACCATCGACACCGCCGGGTCCTGGGGCGCATCGAGCACCGCTGCGGTGACCCGGTCCGGGTACGACATCACGAGGGCGGTTGCCGCGGTCGCACCGGTTCCCCAGCCCAGCACGGCTGCCTCGTCGATGCCGAGTGCCTTCTGCACCGCGACCGCGTCGTCCATCTCGTCGAGCGACGAGAGCACGTTGACATCGGTGAGCAGCACCGGTGAGTCTGCGGTGCCCCGGGGCGACAGTGCGATCAGTGTGTAGTCGTTCGCCGCCGAGCCCAGCGTGAGCGGTGCCGACTCCACCGCCTCGCGCGCGTTCGGGCCGTGGGTGCGGTCGGGAAAGATGAACAGAACGGGTGCCGATTTCGTCGTCGATTCACGGCGGTATGCCGCCACCTTGATCGTCTCGCCGGCGAGATCAGACCCGACCCGGGGCACGTCGATACGGGCGCACTCGATGTCACCGCACGGCAGCCACTCAACTGTCGACACCGCCGCAGACGCGACAGTGGAGTCCGTGCGCGGGGTGGCCGACGACGAGGAACAACCCGCCGCGACCAACACGGAAGCGACAACCGCCCCGTACACCCGACGAGTGTTCATCTACCGTCGCGCTGAGGTTGAACGCACACCGACCGTCACCTTCTGGGTGACCAGGAATGAGTCACCCGTTGCGGCGACCGCATGGAACGTGGCCGAGCGCGACCTGCCCACGGCCACCACGAAGGTCGACTTCTTGCCTCTCGCGACGGCCTTGCCGTTGCGGTACAGCACGATGCGCGAACCGGCAGGGGCCACGACGGTGATGCGGTACGACTTGCCGACGACGCGGGCACCGGAGATGCGCGCCAGCGGAACGACGACTGCGGGGGTGTCAGAGCCGTAGTCCATCGACGACGAATCGGAACCGTTGTCGTCAGAGCCGTCACGGGTCTCTTCGTCGTCGAACGACGCAGACGACGCATTCGACGACGGGCGCTGGTACAGCAGAGCGTTGACCGTCGACGAGTTCAGACCCGTGATCACGCCGCTGGTGGCGTCGGCGCCGAGACGCGATGCCACCTCGGCCGGGGTCAGTGCACGTGCGTTGCCGAGAACCAGTGCGGCGACACCCGCGACGTGCGGTGCAGCCATCGATGTTCCCGACATCACCGCGCTTGCCGAGTTTGTGCTGATGCCTGCCGAGATGATCGCGCTGCCGGGCGCGAAGATGTCGACGCACGCCCCCGTGTTCGAGAAGTACGACTTGGCGTCAGACGACGTCGTCGCGCCCACCGTGATTGCCGCAGGCGCGCTTGCAGGTGACTTGGTGCAGGCATCCGTCGACTCGTTGCCGGCGGCCACAACGACGGTGATTCCGTCTGCGACCGCCCGGTTGATGGCGTCGTTCGTCGCCGAATCGTACGACCCGCCGAGACTCAGGTTCGCCACTGCCGGCTGGCCGGCAACGTGGTGGGTGATCATCCAGTTGATGCCGGCGATGACCCCCGACGTCGAGCCGCTGCCCCAGCAGTCGAGCACGCGCACCGGAACAATGTTCGCCCCGGTGGCAAAACCGAAGCGCGATCCGGCAACGGTTCCCGCAACGTGTGTTCCGTGGCCGTGACAGTCGTTCGTTCCGCGCCCGTCACCGATCGCGGTGTACCCGGACACCACACGACCACCGAACTCAGAGTGCGCCGAGGCGACACCCGTGTCGATGATGTAGACGTCGACACCCGACCCGCTGCCCGCCCGGGTCACGAGACCGTCGAGCGGAAGCGCACGCTGGTCGGCGCGGTCGAGACCCCAAGACTCGGCCGTGACGGCAGGTATGCCGGTGACGACCGGGATGACCTCGTTGCTCGGCTCGGACACGGGACCCGTGCCGATCGAGTTGGTCGCGGTCGCCGTGAAGGTGTAGGCGACACCGTTGGTGAGACCGTTCACCACGCACGCCGTCACCGACGACGCCGTGCAGACGAATCCGCCCGGCGAAGATGTGACGGTGTAGAGAGAGATCACCGCACCACCGTTGTTCGACGGCGCAGACCAGCGCACGGTGGCGCGTGTGTCTCCGGCGGTCGCCGTCACGTTTGTGGGGGCCGACGGCGGTGTGGCCACCGACCGCGGCGTCACCGTCACGGTGGTCGATGCGGGGCTGATTCCGATTGCGTTCTCTGCCTTCACGCGGACACTCACGGGGACATCAGGCGTCATGCCTGTCAATGATGCAGACGTTGCCGTCGACACCCCGTCGTTCCATGTCGACCACGAGGAACCCGCGTTGGTGCTGTACTCGATGATGTAGTCGGTGACCGGCGACGTGGCGACCACTGCCGACCACGACACGTTGACGGTCGTGTTGCTGACGGTTGCGGTCACCGACGACGGAGGCCGCGGCAGACCGACGAGAACGGGCGTGAGGGTGACGGAGGTCGACGGGACACCCGTGTCGACCGCGTTGACCGCGCTCGCACGGAACATGTACGCCCTGCCGCCGACGAGGCCGGAGACACGCGCGTAACGCACCGACGCCGCGGTGGTTGCCGCGGTCGACCACGAGTTGCCGTTGTCAGACGACATCTGCACGACGTACCCGGTGATCGGCGACCCGCCGTTGCTCGACGGGCTGCTCCACGACAGGTATGCGATGTTGTTGGAGACGAAGCCGTAGAAACCGCGCGGTGCGGTGGGTGCACTCGGTGCGAGCGGGGTCTTCTCGACCACCGCCGACGGCACGCTCTCGCCCACGCTGTTGACTGCGATCACGCGGAACCGGTGCGGCACGCCGCCCGCCAGGCCCGTCAGCGAGTGCGCGCGCGACGAGGCCGACAGCAATGCGCTCCTCACCCACGAGTCTCCCCCGTCGACGGAATGCTCGACGTGGTACCCGGTGATCGGCGACCCGCCGTTGGTCGACGGGGTCGACCAGTAGAGGCTCGCCGAGTTGTAACCGGCGTTGACCCACAGGTTGCGGGGCGAACCCGGCACACGCAGGCCTGTCGGCGTCACGGTCGACGTTGCATCGGGACCCGTGCCGTAGGCGTTGGTCGCGCGCACACGAACGGTGTGCACGACGTCGCCGGTGAGTCCGGTGAGGAATGCGTACTGGATCGGGGCTGTCACTCGCATGGTGCCGATCCATGTGTCGCCACCGTCGACCGACCAGTCAACGGTGTACGAGGTGATCGTGCCGCCACCGTTGTCGAGCGGGGTCGACCAGTAGACGTACGCGCCCAGCAGTCGGGGCGACGTGGTGATGTTGCGCACCGCGCTCGGCGGGTTGAACGCCAGCGGAACCGCCACCACCGTGTTGCTCGCCGCACCGGGGCCGGCCAGGTTCACCGCACGCACGCGGAAGACGTACGAAAGGCCCGCAGTCAGCGGCGACACGATTGCCGCCGTGGCGGTGCTCACTGCGTCGACATGGGTGGTCCAGTTGTTCCCCGCATCGGTGGAGTACTCGATGACATAGTCGGTGATCGGCGAGTTGCCGTTGCTGCTCGGGGTCCACCACGACAACGTGACACGCTCGCGGCCGACTGTCGACGAGAGATAGCGGGGTGCACCCGGGAGACCGGGCATCACGGGTGTCGATGACGCCGATGCCGACACGGGTCCGGTGCCCGCGGAGTTCACGGCGCTCACACGGAATGCATAGAGAGTCCCGTTCGTGAGTCCGGTCACGTTTGTCTGCGGAAGTGCCGACACGCCGTCGACAAAAAGGGTCCACGACGATGAGTTGTTGGTGGAGTACTCGACGACGTAGTCGGTGATCTCTGCACCGCCGTTGAATGTCGGCGGGGTCCACGACAGCGCGACCGACTGGTTTCCGGAGACCGCGCGCAGACCCGTGGGGGCTGCGGGCACTCCCGGGGGCGCCGGTGCGAACGATGCCGAGTGGATCAGAAGGTTCTGCGTGGCTGTCCCGGGGTTCGTGATGATGCCGCGGGTGGCCGCGTTGAGAAGCGTGCCGGTCACCTGGGCCGGTGTGGCCGACGGGTTCGACGACAGGTACATCGCGGCGACACCGGCGACGTGGGGTGCCGCCATCGAGGTTCCCGACAACGTGGCCGTGCGGGCGGGTCCGCCGATGTAGGCGGAGGTGATCGATTGACCGGGCGCGAACACGTCGACGCATCGACCCCAGTTCGAGAACGACGCGCGCGAATCGACGATGGTCGATGCCGCCACGGTGATTGCATCGGGGGCGCTCGCGGGTGAACGCAGACAGGCATCGGCGTTCTCGTTGCCGGCGGCCACCACATAGGTGATGCCGTCGGCGACTCCCCGCGCGATTGCCGCGTTGAGGGCACTGCTGGCACCACCACCGAGGCTCATGTTCGCCACCGCCGGAACCCCGGCCTGGTGGTGCGCGACGGTCCAGTCGATGCCGGCGATGACACCCGAGTACGAACCGCTTCCGGTGCACCCGAGAACCCGCACGGGAACGATGTTCGCCCATTTTGCGACGCCGTACACGTTCCCCGCCACGGTTCCCGCGACGTGGGTTCCGTGACCGTGGCAGTCTTCGCTTCCCCGGCCGTCGGTGACTGCAGTGAACCCGTTGGTGACACGGCTGATTGTGCCGTTGATCTGGAACTCAGAATGTGCCGAGTACACGCCGGTGTCGAGAACGTACGCGGTGACACCCTCGCCGCTCGAGGCATACGTGTACGACGCACTCAACGGCAGCGTGCGTTGGTCGAGCCGGTCGAGACCCCAGGTGGGGTTCGCCTGCGTGTCGGCGACGGCGACGACACGGTCGGGTTCGACGCCGACGACATTCGGATTGCTCGAGATCTCCTCGAGTTCGTCGGGAGACAGGTCGGCAACGAAACCGTTGACCGCATGGGAGAACATCGCGACGACACCACCCGACACGGTGTTGGCTGCCACGTTCGACGCCACAGACGAGTTGAAACGGACGATGTAGCGGCCGGGGATCACGTCGCCGTCGTCGAGACCGCTGACACCGGCCTGGAGCCCCGTGACGATCTCGGTGGGTGACTCACTGACAGTGATGTCGCGCTCGGGAGAGACCGCCCTGACGTCGGAGTTCGCTGCCAGCGCCATGGCCTGTGCCGGGGTCAGCGAACGCACGGTGACGTCGCCGTCGCGTTCGACCACCACGTAGTCGATGGAGTTCGACGCGCTGGCCGACGCGGGGGCCAGCATGGCAACCACCAGTGCAGAGACTGCAACGGCAACGACGCGTGAACGGTGGGCTTTTCTCACGGGACAATCCTACCGACCGGGTGGGATGCCGTCGGTCGGGTCGAGCGGACTACACGGCGAAAAGTGCCACCAGCACCGGCGTTATCAACAACCCCGGCAGCAGGGAACCGAGCCTGATCCGCTTGATTTCCAGCAGATTGAGCCCGATTGCGAGCACGCAGAACCCTCCGGCCGCGAACAACTCGGTGCGCATGCGGTCGTCGAGCAGTGCATCGATCCCTGTGCCGCCGAGAGTGAGAAGACCCTGCACCAGGAAGACGCTCACCGCACTGAAGGCGGCGCCGATGCCGTATGTCGCCACGAAGATGATCGACATGAAGCCGTCGAGTGTCCCCTTGATGATGTAGAGCTGCGGGGTCTTGCCGCTTGCGTCTTCGATGGCACCGAGAATCGTCATCGGCCCCACACAGAACAACAAGGTGGCCGTCACGAAACCCTTCACGAACGACCCCTCGTCGCCCTTCCTCGCGAACCGTCTCTTCAGCCACGCACCGAGCCCCTCGAGACGTTCCTCGATCTTCAGCAACTCGCCGACGATCGCCCCGATCACCATTCCGACGAGCGGGAACACCAGGTTGTGCGTGTCCATGATGTTGTCGACACCCATGAAGAGCGTGGCGATGCCGATGACCTGCACCACGATCACGCGGATGTTCTCCGGGATTCGGTGACCGACGAAGTAACCCACGCCTCCGCCCACGAGAACCGTTGCGGTGTTGATGAGGGTTCCGAGACCACGCACGGGTTCCACGCTAGCGAGTCGACCCTGTCTCACTATCGTTGTCGCCGTGGCGCTCATCGAACTCGTGAACGAATCGTTGACCGCGACAATCGACACCGATGCGGGCGGCCGGGTTGCATCGTTCGAGGTGCACAACCGCGAGGTTCTCGTCACCGGTGCACGCGGCGTGTACGACTGGGGGCTGTACCCGATGGTTCCCTACGCCGGGCGGGTGCGCGACGCTCGGTTCGTGTTCGACGACCGCAACCACTCGCTTCCCGCGGTCACGAACGGGCACGCACTGCACGGAACCGTTGTCCACCGACGGTGGTCGTGCGAGGCATCGACACCCACCGAGGCGACGCTGTCGGTCGAACTGGGCGAAGAATGGCCGTTCCGCGGAACCTGCACCCACCGCATCACCCTGCTGCCCGACCGGCTGCGGTGCGTGCTCTCAGTGCGCGCAGACGAGACGATGCCGGTGCAGGTCGGCTGGCACCCGTGGTTCTGCACCCCGCGCTCGGTCGATGCGAGTTTCAACGCCATGCTGCGACGTGATGCCGACGGCATCACCACCGGCGAACGCACGCCGCCGGCAGAACCACCTGTCGACGACTGCTTTCTCGAACCGAACGCGTGGCCACGGGTTCACTTCGGCGACGCGACGATCGAGATTGCGAGCGACTGCCCCTTCTGGGTGCGCTTCGACGCACCCCACGGCGATGTCTGCATCGAGCCGCAGTCGGGTCCCCCGAACGGCATCAACAGCGCCCCGTTGGTGGTGAACGCGGGAGGTTCTTTCTCGCGCTGGATGGAACTGCGGGTCGTCTGACGCGTCAGCCGGCGTGGTTCTGCGCCCAGCCCGCGCGCATGCGGCGCAGCGTTGTCGTGCGGATGTCGTTCCATGTTCCGCCGACGATGTTGCGCACTGTGCCGAGCGAGGGAACCTTCTCGGTTCCGTTCACCGTCGCACGCCACACGTCGAACTGGTGGCTCGCGCCCCGGTAGGTGTGGTCGCGCAGGAAACGCTCGACGTACACCAACAGTTCGTCGCTCGACCACGTGCGTTCGTAGTTCTTGCGCAACGGCTCGCCGCTCGCGACACCGACCTGAGCACAGGCAGATGTCCACGAGCCGAACAACTGCACGATGCGCGCGACGCTCGGGCCCTTGACGCGGCCGTCGCGAACGAGTCCGGTGTAGTTCTGGTGGCTCAACGGCGACACCAACAGGCTCGCCGCCTGCAGTGCGGCCTTGGCGCGCTCACGGGTGGCGATGATCGCCGGCGACTCGGCGCGGTCGGTCGGGGCGACGAGTTCGTCGTCGCCGAGAATCAACCAGTCGACCGGTCGCGACGCCGAGGTGGCTTCCTGCAGCGACACATCGAGTGCCGCGGAGATCTCGGCGAGGGTGGCCCCGGGGTGCGACTCGAGATACGTGGTGATGACGCGCGTGAGTTCCGACCGCTTCTCTGCCTTGGTGGGCGCGGTGCGCGCGCGGGTGCGGGGCCTTGCGGGCTCGCCACCGGGGGCAAACCGGACAGCCCACTCGCCCAGAACCTGCACATGACGACGCTCGACGGTGCCGTCATCGGCGACCAGATGCAGTTCCTTCAGCACCCACGAGAGGTGGTCGGGCAGCTGCGCTGCGACAAGGCGTTCGGACACGGCACGATACGGTACCTTCTGTTTCGCTCGGCGCGATGTAGCGAATAGAGTTTCGTCTACAACACTCTGGGGGCGCACATGACCATCGAGATGAGCCGTGAATGGCCGTCGTTCCTGCCGAACGACGACCGACACCCGTACCGCACCGGTGCATGGCGCCCGCAGACCCGCGAGTGGACCGCCACCGACATGACCGTTGTCGGCGAGATTCCCTCAGACCTGAACGGCGTGTACCTGCGCAACACCGAGAACCCACTGGTTCCCGCTCTCGAGCGCTACCACCCGTTCGACGGTGACGGAATGATCCACGCAATCTCGTTCCGCGACGGCCACGTCGAATACCGCAACCGATTCGTGCGCACCGAAGGACTCGCCGCAGAGATCGAGGCCGGGGCACCTCTGTGGGCCGGTCTCGCTGAGTCACCCCTGAAATCACCGCGGCAAGACGGGTGGGGTGCGCGCACGCGCATGAAAGACGCAAGCAGCACAGACGTCGTCGTGCACAACGGCCGGGCGCTGACGAGCTTCTACCAGTGCGGTGACCTGTACCAGATGAACCCCGTCACGCTCGAAGACGAAGGTCGCGCGTCGTGGAACGGTGCTTTCCCCGACTGCGGGGTGTCGGCGCACCAGAAGGTCGACGAGAACACCGGCGAGTTGCTGTTCTTCAACTACCAGACCGAGTACCCGTACATGCACTACGGCGTGCTGTCGGCCACCGGCGAGCTCGCGCACTACACGCCGGTTCCCCTGCCCGGCCCGCGACTGCCGCACGACATGACGTTCACCACCAACTACTCGATCCTGAACGACTGCCCGTTGTTCTGGAACGAGGACCTGATCGCAAAGGGCGTGTACGCCACGAAGTTCCACCGTGACATGCCGACGCGTCTCGGTGTCATCCCGCGCTACGGAACGGAAAAGGACATCAAGTGGTTCGAGTGCGATGCCACCTACGTGCTGCACTGGATCAACGCCTACGAAGAAGGCGACGAGATCGTCGTCGACGGCTACTTCGAGTTCGACCCGTCGCCGTCGTTGCCGCCTGATGCGTCGATGGAACAGCGTCTCTTCCGCTTTCTCGACCTCTACGCACTGCAGACACGCCCGTACCGCTGGCGTCTCAACATGAAGACCGGCCGGGTCAACGAGGGCCCGCTGTCAGACACCATCACCGAGTTCGGCATGATCAACGGGCGTTTCGGCGGCCACAAGTACGAATGGGCGTACAGCACGATCCCCGCCGAGGGTTGGTTCGGTTTCGAGGGAATCATCAAGCACAACGTGCAGACCGGCAGCGAGGAGAACTACCGCCTGCCCCCGGGTGTGTACGCGAGCGAGACCGTGTTCGCGCCGAAGCCCGTGCAGCGCAGCGAAGACGACGGCTACCTGTTGACCTACACGATGGACGTGGTGAACGACATGAGCCACTGCATGATCTTCGACGCCACGAACGTGAGCGACGGCCCGATCGCGACGGTGCAACTGCCCGAGCGCATCAGCAGCGGCACGCACGCCTTCTGGGCAGACGCATCGACGCTGGCACCGCGCGGCTGAACGCTCGGCCCGCGCAGGGCTAGGGGTAGTAGTAGACCGCCACCACGATGTGACCCTTCGGCACGGTGCCGGCCGGTTTCACCATGTCGTATTTCTCGAGTTCGTCGGTGCCCGCCATGTAGAGGCCGACGAACCTGTCGGTATCGACCCCGTCGTAGAACCACTGCCCTGCCTTGGTGGGGTCTGTCTCTTCTCCCTCTGAATACTGCAGGCCCTTTGACCGGAGAATCTTCGAGTACGCACTGAAGGCCGCAGCAGGAGTGCCGGGGTAGGCGAAATACTGCGCGTATGCCTTGACGGGCTCGAGCCCGTAGAACGAGTCGAATGTGTCTTTGTCGAGCTCGATCCCCGGAACCTGAACGGTCGACTTCCACCACGCGGGTTGTGCCATCGGCTTGTCGGGGTCACACACGGTTCCCTTTTTCGGCAGGGTCCCCTTGGTGAGCAGAGCACCGGCGATCTTGTCGACACAACTCGCCACCAGAACCTGGCCGTGCCCCTCGCCGGAGAACTCGACGAGACGCGCATTGTCGCCCATGTTCGCCGTCATTTCCTCTGACCAACGGAACGGGGTCGCCGGGTCGTTCTTGCCGCCGATCACCACGACGGGGGCGTCTCCCCGGTAGTCGATCTCGATGATTCCGGGTTCACCGAAGCCCTCTTCGCACGACGGCTCGTCGAAGTCGCTGGCCTCGAGATTGCGGTAGTACCAGGGCGCCACAGACTTCAGTTTCTTCACGAAGGCTTCCGGGTCGTCGGGCATCTCGCGGTCCATGCCGCTGGCACACTGGATGACGTAGAACGAATCGTTCTGCGAGGCGTACGTACCGTCTTTGTTGCGTTCGTTGTAGCTGTCGGCCAGCATCGTCAGGCCCTTGCCGTCGCCCTCCTTCGCAGATGCCAGTGCCTGACCGAGATAAGACCAGGCGGCCTCGGCATACAGTGCCGACTTCGTCGCAGTGTCCATCATCTCGTGGTTCACGTCTCTCTTGTCGACGGTCAGAGATTCTTTGTCGAGATCGTCGTAGAGCGCCAGCCAGTCTGCCCTGACGTCGTCGGAGTGGAATGCACACTTGCTCTCGTTCTCCTCGCACCACTCGACCCAGTTGGAGAACGCATCATCGAAACCCTTCGCCTGCGTGGAGTATCGCTGCTCGAGCGTGTCGCCGGCAGGGTCGAACGCACCGTCGAGCACCATCGCCGCGACACGGTCGGGGAACAACGTGGCGTACACACCGCCCAGGTACGTGCCGTACGAGATACCGAGATAGTGGATCTTCTCGAAGCCGAGGCTCGCGCGGATGATGTCCATGTCACGTGCGGCGTACTCGGTCGAGTAGTGCCTGAGCGAGTCACCGTGCTTGTCGGTGCACGCCGTGTCGAACCTGTCTGACTCGTCGTCGAGTTTCTTCTCCTCCGGGGTGTCCGGGGTGGTGTCGAGATACAGGTACTGGTCGAGTTCCTTGTCGGTCATGCACCGCACCGCACCGGATCTGTCGACACCGCGTGGGTCGAAGCCGATGATGTCGAACTTCTCGAGCCCGAGTCCGGCCGCGAGGTCGGTGCCGTAGATTGCGATGAAATCGAATCCGGAGCCCCCGGGGCCACCCGGATTCGTGAGAACGATGCCTGTCGCTTTTCCGTCGGCGGCAGGTACGCGAACCAGCGCGATCGTGATCGTGTCACCGTCTGCATCGCGGTAGTCGAGCGGAACCGAGACCGTCGCGCACTCGTACGGGTCGCCGGGGGCGTCTTTCCCCTTGCATGCGCCCCACGAGACTTTCTTCTCGAACGACTCGACGTTGTCGACGCCCCCGCCGGAACAGGCCGCGAGGGCGAGCAGGGCCGCGGTGGAGAGAGCGGCAACGAGAGAGCGGGCTGACGTGTTCACGGGATACCTCTTATTACGGGGCGTTTTCTCCCGTGTTAGCACATGGGTCTGCCGGAAGCGATTCTCCCTAATTCTGACCCGATTTGTCAGGAATTAGATAGCCTGCGAGTCACTATGCAGTTCCCCATCAACCTGAACCTCGTCGGACGCCCCGTGCTGGTGGTGGGTGGCGGACGCATCGCCCACCGAAAGGTTCAACAACTTCTCGCTGCCGGCGGCGATGTCACCGTGATTGCGCCCGACATTGTCGACGAACTGGCACTGCTGCCGGTCTCGGTGGTGCGACGTCGTTACGAACCGGGTGATGCATCAAGGTTCCGGCTGGTGATCACCGCCACGGGCGACACAGATGTCGACCAGCTCATCTACGACGAATGCGAAGAGTCGGGCGTGTGGGTGAACTCGGCCGACGACCCAGAACGCTGTGCGTTCACCCTGCCCGCCACCCTGCGCAGGGGTTCGCTGATGATCACCGTCTCGACCGGCGGCGCGAGCCCTGCTCTGGCATCGTGGATGCGCTCGCACCTCGAACTCGCGATCACCGAGGAATACGCCGACGTCGTGTCGCGACTGGCACTCGAGCGCGCACGCATCCACGCCAACGGAGACTCGACCGAAGACGTCGACTGGCAACCCATCATCTCGTCGGTGATGGCCGAGGTGGGTCTCGGCTGCCCCGTCGCACGCGAACCACAACCCGTCAGCGAGCACGCATCATGACCGTGCATCTGGTCGGGGCTGGCCCGGGCGACCCGGAACTTCTCACGGTGAAAGCCGCGCGTCTCATCGCAGAGGCCGACGTGATCGTGCACGACTATCTCTCGAACGACGAGATACTGACGCTGGCGCGACCCGGCACCGAGTTCATCGACGTGGGCAAGAAGCCCGGCAACCCCACGCCGCAGGATCTCATCAATGCATTGCTCGTGCACCTCGGGTCACAGGGGCTCAGCGTCGTGCGGCTGAAGGGCGGCGACCCGTTCGTGTTCGGTCGTGGCGGCGAGGAGGCCCAGGCACTGCTCGAGGCACGAATTCCGTTCACCGTCGTTCCGGGCATCACGAGTGCGGTCGCCGTGCCTGCTGTTGCGGGCATCCCGGTGACCCATCGCAACGTGTCGCCCGCGTTCACGGTGGTCACCGGTCACCGCGAGTCAGGCGGTTCGTCGAGCATCGAGTGGGAGGCGCTCGCACGGGTCGGCGGCACCATCGTGATTCTCATGGGTGTGGCCGAGCGTGGCGAGATCGCCCGACGGCTGATGAACGGCGGGCTCGCCCCGACGACTGCTGTTGCCGCAATCCGTTGGGGCACGCGCGCAGAGCAGGAAACCACCCGGACCACGCTGGCCGAACTGCACGACGCCCCGTTGAGAGCGCCGAGCACGATCGTGATCGGCGCGGTCGCGGCATACGAATTCGTCGACTCCGTGACCACGGCACACACCGCAGCAGGCCCACAGTGAGGCGATCGATCGACGTGGTGAACCTCGACCTCGGCGAGCTGCCCGACGGACTCGACGACGTGACCCCGGTGTCGTGGACCGTCGCCGTCAGCGACGACTACGACGACGCCGAACCACGCGTGCAGCTGACCGTCGAGCGACTCGGCGAGGCAGGCGACGGACTCGTCGCGCATCTCTCCCCCGACAATGCGCGTCGGTTGCGACGTGCCATCGCAGATGCCCTCCGCGAGGTGGGCGAACCCACCGAATGAACGACACAGACAACAAGGACACACCATGAGCACCGTCGAGATACGCACCAACCCCTCCATCGCACCGGCCCCTTTCCCCCGAGACCTGCACCAGGAACAACTGCGCGACATCGCACGGTTCGAGACCGCCATCGAGCAGTACCTGAACGGCGAGATCTCCGACGACGTGTTCCGTGTCATGCGCCTCAACAACGGCATCTACGGCCAGCGACAGGGCGGCACGAACCAGATGGTGCGCATCAAACTGCCTGCCGGTTCGATCCGGCCCGAACAGTTCGACGTGATGGCCGACCTCGCCGTTGAGTTCTCGCGCGGGTGGGGGCACATCACCACGCGACAGAACATCCAGTTCCATTTCGTCGAACTGCGCCGCATCCCCGACCTTCTCCGCAGGCTCGCCGATGTCGGGCTCACGTCGCGCGAGGCGTGCGGTGACACCGTGCGCAACGTGATGGCGTGCCACCTCGCAGGCGCGTGCCCGTACGAGAAGGTCGACGTCACGCCGTGGGCCGAGGCGGTGTTCCGCCATTTCGTGCGCAACCCTCTCGGGCAGCGCCTGCCGCGCAAGTTCAAGGTGAACTTCTCCGGCTGCTCGACCGACTGCGGCCAGGCGATGTTCAACGATGTCGGTGTCGTTGCCACGGTGCGCGAGCACGAGGACGGCACCGTCGAGCCGGGATTCCGTGTGTACATCGCCGGGGGTCTCGGCGCGACGCCGCACCCCGCACTCGCGCTCGAGGAGTTCACCTCACGCGAGGACCTTCTGCCCACCATCGAGGCGACGTTGCGCGTGTTCGAGCAGACCGGCAACCGCGACAACAAACTGCGCGCACGACTCAAGTGGGTGGTCGACCAGCTCGGCATCGACGAGGTGCGCCGGCGCGTCATCAAGATCCGCCACACCCTGCCGGCATCGAGCACGTGGCCGGGCGGCATCCCGCCCGAGGTCGCCGCCGCCGGTGACGCGCCTGCCGGTCGTGCCGACTCCGGCGAGATCACACAGGTGGGCCAGGGCGTGCGTGTGGAACTGTCGTCGAGCGACCCGTTCCGTCGGTGGGAGAACGCGAGCGTCATCCGCGGCGCGGCGAACGGCACAGTGTCCGTGGTCGCCTATGCGGCTCTCGGCGACATCACCGCCGACCAGTTCCGCGGCCTGGCACGCATCCAGCGTCACTTCCAGAGCGACGTCCGGCTCAGCAACCGCCAGAACGTGGTGTTCCGCGGCATTCACCCCGACCACCTGCGCGACCTGTACGACATGCTGAACGACATCGGCATGGCCAAGCCCGGTGCCGAACTCGCACGCGACGTCGTGGCGTGCCCGGGTTCGGACACCTGCAACATCGCAGTCACGCAGTCACGCGGGCTCGCCAGTGCGATCGGCGAGAAGCTCGAGGAAGAGGGCCTTGCCGAGGTCGGTGGCGTGCGCATCAACATCTCGGGGTGCACCAACAGCTGCGGCCAGCACCATGCGAGCGACATCGGCTTCTTCGGTGCAGAGCGCCGCGCACACGGCAAGTCGCTTCCCGGCTACCAGATGCTTCTCGGCGGGTACGTGGGAGACGAACAGATCCACTTCGGCGAGAAGGCCCTGCGCCTGCCCGCAAAGAATGCTCCCGAGGGCGCGGCGCGAGTGATCCGACGTTTCGCCGACGAACGAAGCGCGGGTGAGACTTTCCAGGGGTGGTTGGCACGCGCGGGTGGGGCGACCGCCGTTGCCGAGGGCCTGCGGGATCTCGACATCATTCCCGAACCCGATGTCGCCCCCGATTTCTTCGTCGACTACGGCGAGACGGGTCCGTTCACCGGCGAAGTCGGTGATTCGGAGTGCGCCGTTTAGTCACGGCTGGCAGAATGAACCCCGATGAGCGGGGGAACACGGGTCGTTGACCATCTTTTCAATGACCACACCAGCGTGGTTCTCGCGGTGCGCGACGGCATTCCCTTTGTTGCCCACGTCGGCGCGCCACTCGGCGACATCATCATCGAGGAAACTGTCTTCTCCCGCGGGGTGACCGGCGGCGGGTTCGACCACGAGACGGTGCCCGCGTTGGTTCCGCTTCCCGCCCACGGTTGGGCGGGTCTGCCCGGTCTCGAGGTCAGTCGCAACGGGTCGGTTCTGCCGCTCGACCTGCGCGTCGCCGAACGCGGCCGCGACGCCCGGCGCGACTCGTTCGTGTTCGTGTCGACCGACGATGCCCACGGCGTTCTGGTGGAAACCTCCGTTGCACTCACCCACAGCAACACGGTGGTCGCGTTCGTGCGCGTCGTCAACCGGGGAACGACACCTCTCGCCGTGAACGCACTGCACGTGTGCATTCCCGTGGGTGACCACGCCGTCGAGACTCTCACCCTCGGCGGTCGGCACGCCATGGAGGCCGTGCAGCAACGCACGCAGTGGGGCCGCACACGTCAGGTCGTCGAGAACCGCACCGGTCGCACCTCGCACGAACAACTCGGCACGGTGTTCGTCGGTTCTGCAGGTTTCTCCGAACAACGCGGCGACGTCTGGGGTGTGCACGTCGCCCACAGCGGCAATTTCCGCATCGTGTGTGACGGACTCACCGACACGCGGAGAACCCTGCACGCCGGTGAACTGCTGCAGCCCGGCGAGGTGGTGCTGCAGCCCGGCGAGTCGTACGCCTCGCCCGACGTGGTGATGTCGTATTCGTCGACCGGCCTGACCGGCGCGTCACAGAACTTCCACCGTTACGTGCGCTCGTTCACGGCGACACCACGGCGGCCGGTGGTGCTCAACACCTGGGAGGCGGTGTACTTCGACCACGACTTCGGCACGTTGTCGCGCCTCGCTGATGCGGCGGCGGCGGTGGGCGTCGAACGCTTCGTGCTCGACGACGGGTGGTTCCGCGGCCGCCGCAACGACACCGCCGGCCTCGGTGACTGGTGGGTCGACGACACGGTGTGGCCCGACGGACTCACACCGTTGATCTCGCACGTGCGGTCTCTCGGAATGGACTTCGGTCTGTGGTTCGAACCCGAGATGGTGAACCCCGACAGCGACCTGTTCCGCGCGCATCCCGACTGGGCACTCGACGGCACCCTGCCCCACCCGGTTCTCGGCCGCAACCAACTCGTGCTCGACCTCTCGAAACCCGAAGTCGTCGAGTATCTCCACGGGCGCATCGACGCGATTCTCTCTGCACACGAGATCGCGTACGTGAAGTGGGACCACAACCGACCGCTCGTCGGTGGTGCATCCCACGCGCAGACCCTCGGTTTCACCTCGCTGCTCGAACGACTCACCGCCGCGCACCCGACGGTTCAGTTCGAGTCGTGCGCATCCGGCGGCGGACGCATCGACATGGGTGTCGCACGTTGGGTGAAGAGGTTCTGGGCCAGCGACTCGATCGACGCACTCGACCGCCTCGAGATACAGAAGGGGCTCACCACGTTCATCCCGCCCGAGATGCTCGGCAGCCACATCGGCTCACCGGTCTGCCACACCACAGGGCGCAGGCACGCACTGTCGTTCCGTGCGTCGACCGCATTGTTCGGTTGGCTCGGCATCGAGTGGAACCTGCTCGCGCTCACCGACAAGGAACGTGACCAGTTGTCGAACGTGATCGCGATGTACAAGGACCACCGCGAACTGCTGCACGCGGCCGGTTTCATCCGCGTCGACCACCCCGACGACACGATCGACATCCGCGGCGTCTTCGACCCCGACACGTCGTACGGGCTGTTCTCGGTCTCGCGACTTCGCAGCGGCCCGAGCAACCATTCGGCCCCGATCCGTCTGCCGCTCCCGGCAGACCGTGAGTACGCACTCGGCATCGAGCACCTTGGTTCGCCGCGTTGGGCACTGCACCGCTCGCTTCCCGAATGGGTGCGCAACGGCGGTGCAGTTGTCGAGGGGTCGGTGCTCGCCAACATCGGCCTGCCCATGCCGTCGTTGCTGCCCGAATCGTCGTTCCTTGTCCATGTGGGCCAGGTGATCTACTGATGACCCGCGAGACACGAACCGACCCGCACACGGGCACGGTTGTGCACATCGTGGCCGCGCGCCAGTCGCGACCCAATCTTCCCGATGACAACTGCCCGTTCTGTGTCGGCGGTCTCGAGGCGCCCGAGAACTACACCACCAGGTCGTTCCCGAACCGGTGGCCTGCACTCGACGAGGGTTACTGCGAGGTGGTGCTGTACTCCCCCGACCACTCGGCATCACTGGCGACACTCGACAACGACTCGATCGCAGAACTCATCGACCTGTGGGCAGAGCGCACCACCGCGTTGCGCGCACTGCCGAACGGGGAGTGTGTGGTGGTGTTCGAGAACCGCGGCGCCGAGATCGGGGCAACGATCCCCCACCCCCACGGCCAGATCTACGCGTTCGACCATGTTCCGCAACGCACGGCACAGTTCCTGAACAGCGGGTGGACCCCCGAACCCGACCCCGGCAACCGCGCCGTGCTGCAGACAGACGGCTGGAAGGTGTGGTGTGAACATGCATCGGTGCACCCCGTGTCGCTGCGTGTGGCACCGACGGAACGTGTCGCCGACCTGCCGTCGTTGTCGGTCGACATGCGTACGTCGCTCGCCGGTGTCATCGGCCGCGTCATGCGTGCCCTCGATGCGGTCTTCGACGAACCGCCGCCCTACATGCTGTGGTGGAACCAGTCACCACGCACCGCACACGAATGGCCCGATGCGTGGCTGAACCTCGAGATCGTGTCTCCGTGGCGCGCAACGGGGGTTCCCCGCTACATCGCGGGGGTAGAGATCGCCACGGGCGAGTACTTCAACCCGGTCGACCCCGCAGACATGGCCGCACGTCTGCGTGAGGCTCTCGCACGATGAGAACCCGCGCACCGGGTCGCGTCAACCTGATCGGTGACCACACCGACTACACGGGCGGGCTCGTGTTCCCGATGGCCATCAACCGCTGGACCACGGTCGAGGGCGACATCACCCCCGGAACGGTCACTCTCACCTCTGCCGACGTCGAGGGAACCGTTCACTTTGCCCTCGGTGCGCCGTTCGACCCGGGCATGCAACCTGCGTGGGGTCGTTACGTGTCTGCTGTCGCCTCGGTGGTCAACCCGCAGAACGGCCTCAACGGAACCGTGTCGTCTGATGTGCCGGTGGGTGCGGGGCTGTCGTCGAGTGCGGCCCTCGAGATCGCGGTTGCCCTCGCGCTGAACGACGGCATCTCGTCGACAAGCCTCGCACTGCTCATGCAGCAGGCAGAACGCATCGCCACCGGGGTGCCCACCGGGATCATGGACCAACTGTGCATCGTGTCGGCACGCGAGGGCCACGGAACCCTCATCGACTGCGGGTCGCTGAACGTTGTGCACGTGCCGATACCCGACGACGTCGAGGTCGTGGTGAGATTCGTCGCGCACCGCACTCTCGAGGGGTCGGAATACTCCGACCGGGTGCGCGAATGCGTCGCGGCCGAGTCGATCGTCGGCCCGCTGCGCGATGCACGGCCCGACGACCTGTCGGACATCGACGACCCTCTCGTCGCACGGCGCGCACGTCACGTGGTTTCGGAGAACCGACGCGTTCACGACTTTGCCCGCGCTCTCGAACAGGGCGACTTTGCCGCGGCCGGCGACTTGATGCGTGCGAGTCACGAGAGTCTCTCGCGCGACTTCGGGGTGTCAACGGCGCAGATGGACTCCGTGGTCGCCGGTCTGTGCGCGACACGCGGCGTGTTCGGCGCCCGGATGACCGGTGGCGGTTTCGGCGGGTGCGTCGTGGCCCTGTGCGAACCGGGTACCGACATCGACGGCTGGCGGGTGACCCCCGTGGGGGCCGCGCAACGACTCGACTGACGACCCAGCCCGGCTAGCGCCGCGACACCACGTAGGCGAAGCGGTGTGTGCCCGCTTCGATGCGGTACTTGTCGAGAGTGTCGGGCCCACAGCTCGCGGTGCCGAGACCCCTGTGTGCGATGTCGAGGTGCACCGTCAGGCCGCGTCGGCGCACCAGCTGCGTGCGGTCGTTCGCAGCGTGAAGATCGCCGGCAGTGTGGTGAACCGCGCTCATGTGCAGAAGACAGCCATCGGCGTCGATGCGCAGGGTCTCGCCCGTGCGCGGGTCGACGAGTTCCATCCACCTGCAGTCGGTGCGCAGACCGAATTCCTGCGGCACGAGATACGGCAGTTCGTCGGGGTCGCCCTCCCACACACCGACCATCGCCGAAGAGTTGCGGTCGGGGTAGTTCTCGTGCGGCCCGCGACCGTGGTAGCGCACGCGGGTGAACCTGGCGGGCACGTCGAACGTCGCCCCGATGCGCGGAAGGTCGGCAAGACGGTCGGGCACCACCACGACGTGTTCGTAGCGCACCGAACCGTCGGCACGCACGTCGACCTGCGTCGTGCTCGCCACGGTGTCGGCATCGTCGGTGGGGATGCCCTGCGACAACCACCGCTGCAACGACGTGCCGAACCCGTTCCACAGGTGCGGCATCATCTTGAACCCGTCGTTGTCGACCGCGGCACGCCACAGGGTGACCCTCGGTGACACCACCGGGGCCGTCGACGTCGTTCGCGAGACGGGAACCCGGGCCGGGCGCGATGCCGCGAGCTGCACCTGGTCCCACGCGACCACATGCCCCTTCGGTGCCCACGCAGTTCTTGTGGCGAGCGACCATGTGACCGAGAGGAAGACTTCGCGGGCGTTCGCGGGCGCCTTCGCGGGCAACCGAACCGCCACGCGCGAGTCGGCGGCACATGACGGCACCGCCAGCCTGCCGCTGCGCGTCACCGCGCCGTCGACCACCAACTGCCACGTGGCCTCGTACGGCGACAGGTCGGTGAACCACTGACGGTTGTGCACCACCAGGTGGCGTGCACTCTTCGAGCCCCCGAGAGTCACCCGCACGGGTCTGTGCACCCACGCCAGTTCCCGCATAGCGGGGTGCGGTGTCATGTCGGCGTGGATGAGTCCGTCTGCCACGAAGTTGCCGTCGTTCGGCGTGTCGCCGAACTGACCACCGAACGCGAGCCTCTTCGTGCCGTCGGCAAGACGCTGCGTGAGGCCGTGGTCTTTCCACTCCCACACGAACCCGCCCTGCAGGCCCGGTGTCGTCTCGAACGCGTGCCAGTAGTCGGCCAGCGAGCCGTTCGAGTTGCCCATTGCGTGGCTGTACTCGCACATGATGAGCGGTCTCTTGCCGGCACTGTCGCGGCCGTAGGCGACGATCGCGTCGATGGTCGCGTACATCGGGCACACGACATCGGTCGCGGTGTGCGCGGAGCCCCACCCCGCATGGAAGATCGCCCCCTCGTAGTGCACCGGTCGGGTGGGGTCGACCGAACGGATCCATGTTGCCGCCGCATCGTGCACCGCGCCGTAACCCGCCTCGTTCCCGAGCGACCACATGATGACGCACGGGTGGTTGCGGTCGCGTTCGACCATGCGGGTGATGCGCGACATCCACGTGTCGCGGTAACGCGCATCGTGGCACAGGCTCGTGTTCCACGCATGTGCCTCGGCGTTCGCCTCGTCGACCACGTAGAGACCGAGTTCGTCGCAGAGGTCGAGGAACCGCGGGTCGTTCGGGTAGTGCGCGCACCGAACGGCGTTCACGTTGTGCTGTTTCATCAGCACCAGGTCGGCACGCATGTCGTCGACGGTGACCGCCTTGCCCCTGTCGGGGTGGTGATCGTGACGGTTGACTCCGCGGATCATCACACGCCGGCCGTTCACCAGCAGGGCATTGCCCTTCGTGCGCACCGAACGGAACCCGGTGACGACTGCGTGCACCTCTTGCACGTTGTCGAACGGGTCGATGAGTTCGCACACCACCCGGTACCTGTTGGGGTTCTCCGCGCTCCACAGTTCGATGCCGTCGACCGTCCAGTTGCGGAAACGGGCGACGTGGCCCTCGAACACGTAGGGAACATCGAACCACGCGACCTCGGCGGAACGCGGTGCGCCGATCCGCCGTCCCGACAGCGTCTCGACGTGCGCCCGCACCATCCATCCGCGGGCCAGCGGCGTGTCGACAGGGGCGTTCACCTTCACCTCGAGCGACAGTTCGCCGGTGAAGTCGTTCACGACACCGGCGTTCACGCTCAGGTCGCGCACCGACACGGTGCCGTGCGAACGCAGGAACACCTCGCGGTGCAGACCGGCCATCCACCATTGGTCCTGGTCCTCGAGGTGACTCTGCGCCGAGTACCGGCACACGACCACCGCGAGGGTGTTGCGCCCCGCAACCAGGAAATCCGACAGGTCGTACTCGCTCGGCAGGCGACTGTCGGTGCCGTAGCCCACGAAGTCACCGTTGAGATACACCATGTGCACGCTCTCGGCGCCGCCGATGTGCAGGATGGTTCGCCGGCCGCGCCACGACGCGGGCACAGTGAAAGTCGTGCGGTGCACCGCAGTGGCGACCTCCCGGGGCAACGAGGGTGGTCGTCCCGGCCAAGGCATCTGCACGTTGGTGTAGTGCGGCAGGTCGCCGAGCCCAGCGAGCGTCCAGTTCCCCGGCACCGTGATGGTTGCCCATTTCGAGGTGTCAGAGGTGAGCGACGACGGTGTCACAAGTGACACATCGGAGAAACGCTTGATTCTCCATGTTCCGTTCAGACTCCTGAACCATGGGCTCGAGTCGCGCACCCCGCGTCTCGCCGACACGACATCGGCAAAGGGAACGCACGGCGTGGTCATCGGCAGTCGGTTGATGCTGACGACGGCGGGGTCAGCCCACGGAGCCATTGTTCCAACCACCGGCAGTGACATGACTCCATCTTTCCACACGACCTGCGAACTACGGTTTGCCACGTGCGAAACCCGTTCACCGCGTTCCTCTCCCCCGCCACGAAGGACGCATGGTCGTTTGTCCGTCGGCACGCGGTGCTCAGCGCGGTGCTCGCAGTGTTCGCAGCCGGCTTCGTTGCGTTCGGTGCCTACATCGGTTTCCCCCAGATGGCTGTTCTCCTGGTGCCGGTCGCGGCGGCCACCCTCGTGTTGCTGCGTCGGCGCACCCGAAAGTCGTCGGACGCCGGGCGTGCAGAAGCTCTCGCCGCAGTGTCGTATGTCGTGATCAGCACAGTGGTTTTTTTTGCGCTGATCCAGGCGGTTCCCTACGGACGCGCGCACTCAAACCCGCCCGTAACGGGCGAACCGCGCTGGGATTCTCCCCGTACTCGCGAGCTCACCGTGCGTGCGTGCTACGGCTGCCACTCGAACGAGGTCGAGTACCCGTCGTATGCACAGGTCGCACCGATCTCGTGGATGGTGCAGTCGCACGTCGACGAGGGCCGCGACGCACTGAACTTCTCAACGTTTGATCGCTCAACCGACGGTGCCGACGAGGCGGTGGAGACGATTCTCGACGGTTCGATGCCGCCCTCGTACTACACCAGGTTCGGTCTGCACCCCGAGGCACGCCTCTCCGGGTCAGAGATCGACGAACTCGTCGACGGGCTGCGGGCAACATTCGCACGCAGCGGCGTCACCGGAGACGACCACGGCGGTCGCGACAATGATCAAGACGACGACTGAGAAGGCCGGGCACGGGTGACCACCGGGTTCAACACAGACGGCGGCATCCACGAGGTTCCCGTTGACGGGGCCGTGGGGTCGATGTACCTGTGCGGCAAGCACCACGTGGCACCCGATGTCGAAGCGGTCCGCGCCGCCCACCGCATCGGAACTGTCGTCTGCCTGGTCGAACACCACGAACTGCACGGTCGGTACGACGACTACGTCACCTGGCACCGTGAACATGCAGGTTCGCACGGGTTGTGGTACCCCGTGCCCGACCTCACCTACCCGGATTTCGAGACGGCACTCTCATTCGTCGAAGACGTCGCCGACCGTGTCTGCAACCGCCACAACGTGCTCATTCACTGCGCGGCCGGCATCGGCAGGGCTGGAACCACGGCGACGGCGGTATTGATGTTGCTCGGCATGGAGATGAACGAGGCCCTCTCGCACGTGCGCACCCACCGCCCGATGGCGGGGCCCGAGACCGGGTCGCAGACGGAATTCGTCGTTCGCCTCGACGAACACCTGCGTGACAGCAACCCGTACTGACCTGCGGGTATCCTGACCTCATCAACAAATCGACACGCACGACGTGTCCGGAGCCGTGAGAACAATGAATATCCTCGTCGTAGGAGCTGGTGGAGTCGGGGCCTCTATGGCCTCCATTGCCGAAACGAGGAGTTTCTTCGACTCCTTCGTGTTGGCCGACATCTCTCGGGAGCGTGCCGAACAGGCGCTCGCCGAGCTGGACGACCCCGGGAAGTTCTCCGCAGAAAAGGTCGATGCCGGCAACGTGGCAGAACTCGTCGCACTGATCGAGAAAACCAAGGCCGACGTCGTGGTGAACGCGTGTGACCCGCGCTTCAACGAGACGATCTTCGAGGCGTGCCACACCGCCAGGTGCAACTACATGGACATGGCCATGAACCTGAGCAAACCGCACCCCACCGACCCGTTCAACAAGGTGGGTGTGCCGCTCGGCGAAGAGCAGTTGAACGCACACGACTCGTGGAAAGAACGCGGCATTCTCGCTCTCGTCGGCATGGGTGTCGAGCCGGGGCTCAGCGACGTGTTCGCGCGGTACGCCGCCGACCACATCTTCGACGAAGTGCACGAGATCGGGGTGCGCGACGGTTCGAACCTGTCGATCGACGGTTTCGACTTCGCACCCACGTTCTCCATCTGGACCACCATCGAGGAGTGCCTGAACCCACCGATCGTGTGGGAGAAGAACCGCGGTTTCTACACCACCGACTGTTTCAGCGAGCCGGAGGTGTTCCATTTCCCGGCAGGAATCGGGCCGGTGGAGTGTGTCAACGTCGAGCACGAAGAGGTCATCTTGATCCCTCGCGGCGTCAACTGCGAACGTGTCACCTTCAAGTACGGCCTCGGCGCGGAGTTCATCGACTGGTTGAAGACGTTTGCCTATCTCGGGCTCGACAGCACCGAGAAGATCCGCGTCGGCGACGTTGCCGTCGCCCCGCGCGACGTTCTTGCGGCGGTGCTCCCGAACCCCGCAAAGCTCGGTCACCTCATGCACGGCAAGACCTGTGCGGGCACGTGGGTGCGCGGCATCGCAGACGGCAAGCCGCGCGAGGTGTACCTGTACCACGTGGCCGACAACGAGACCACGATGCGCGAATGGGGTTCGCAGGCAGTTCTCTGGCAGACGGCGGTGTGCCCGGTGATGGCACTCGAGCTGCTGGCGAACGGCTCGTGGAAGGGCGTCGGTGTGCTCGGACCCGAACAGTTCGACGCCGTGCCGTTCCTCAACCTGATGGGTGACTACTCGACCCACCACGGAATCGTCGAGATGGGGCCCGGGCTCTGGCCGAGCCCCAAACCCACCGGTCAACCCGGCTGGGACCGCCCGGTCCGCCGCGCGATAGTGCCGGCCTAGAGCACAACCGACAAGACTTGGTGCCCGTGAGCACCGTGCACACCATCGTCTCCCCTGTCGACGGGTCGGTTGTTGCCGAACGCACACTGGCCGGCGATGCAGACATCGAGCACGTGCTGTCGCGAGCCGAGCATGCGCGCAGGCAGTGGCAAGCGACACCGTTGGACACGCGCATCGCACTGTGCGGGGCGATGGTGAGGTGGCTCGAGGAGAACGTGGCCGACATCGCACGCGAGATCACCGTGCAGATGGGGCGCCCCCTGCAGTACACGCCCAACGAGATTCTGCGCGGTGCCCAGGAACGTGCACGTCACATGATGTCGATTGCCGCCGACAACCTCGGTGACATCGCCGTGCCGCAGACCGACGGGTTCACGAAGTTCATCCGGCGCGGGCCTGTCGGAACGGTGCTGATCGTCGCCCCGTGGAACTACCCCTACCTCACCGCCATCAACTCGATGGTGCCTGCCCTGCTGGCAGGGAACACCGTGGTGATGAAGCATGCATCACAGACCCTGCTGTGTGCAGAACGGTTCAGCGAGGCATGCGCTGCGGCGGGGTTCCCCGACGGGGTGTTCCAGCACGTTCACGCCGGTCACCCACAAGTCGAGAAGATGATCGCCGACCCGCGCATCAACTTCGTGGTGTTCACCGGAAGCGTCAACGGCGGTGCCGCCATGGAACGGGCGGCAGCAGGACGATTCATCGGTGTCGGCACCGAACTCGGCGGGAAAGACCCGTCATACGTGCGCGCCGATGCCGATCTCGCTCTGGCAGTGGCCGAGAACGTCGACGGTGCGTTCTTCAACAGCGGGCAGTCGTGCTGCGGTATCGAACGCATCTACGTGCACCGTTCGGTGTACGACGAGTTCCTCGACGGCTTCGTCGACCTCACCCGTCAGTACGTTCTCGGCAACCCGCTCGACCACGCAACAACCATCGGCCCGATGGTGAACACTGCGGCCGCAGAGTTCGCCCGGGCCCAGGTGCGAGATGCAGTGGCCGCCGGTGCCCGTGCCGTGGTCGACGAGTCACACTTCGCCGCTGCAGGCGCAGGAACCCCCTACATGGGCCCCGTTGTGCTGGTCGATGTCGACCACTCGATGGGCATCATGCGCGACGAATCGTTCGCCCCCGTGATCGGCATCATGCCCGTCGACGGCGACGACGACGCGATCCGCTTGATGAACGACTCGCCCTTCGGTCTCACGTGTTCGGTGTGGACCCGCGACATCGTCGCGGCAGAGCGAATCGGCAACTCACTCGAGACTGGCACCGTGTTCATGAACCGGTGCGACTATGTCGACCCCGCGCTGGTGTGGACGGGCGTGAAGGACACCGGTTCGGGCATCGCGCTCAGTTCTCTCGGGTTCTCGCCGTATGTCCGGCCGAAGAGCTTCCACCTGAGGCACTGACGACGTCACAGCACAACAGGGAGCCTGTGGGCCACATGACGTGAACTCGTGCCCACGCGCAGTTCCACATCGCCCTTCCACTGTTCCCACCGCGACGTCGTGGGGTTCCACGTGCGGTATGCATCCCGGTCGAGCGGCACCACGGCGTTCACTGTTGCAGACGCCGGCACGTCGACCCGGGCGAACCCCACGAGTCGTTGTTCGGGTTCGTCACTCGCGAGCCCGTCACGATCCACGAGATGGGCGTACACCTGCACCACCTGGACACCGTCACGACCCGACGGGTTCGTGAGTGTTGCGTTCACGGTGTGGGTGCCGCTCGTGGCCGCATCGGTGATGTCGACATGTGCGTACCCCAGACCGAAGCCGAACGGGAACAACGGCTCGCGCCCGACTGTGTCGTACCAGCGATACCCCACCAGTCGCCCCTCGAGATACCTTGCGACACCGTTGCGACCAGGGTGGTGTTCGGCCGCAGGTGTGTCAGACAGCGTGCGCGGGAACGTCACCGGCAACCGACCCGACGGCTCGACACGGCCCGTCAACACGTCGACGAGTGCGGCCCCGAACTCCTGCCCCGGGAACCATGCGTACAGAACAGCGTCGACCTCGTCGAGCCACGGCATCGCCACGGGCGAACCGGCGTTCACCACCACGACGGTGCGTGTGCTGACACGCGCGACCTCGCTGATCAAGCGGTCCTGGTCGCCGGGCAGACCGATGTCGGTGCGGTCCCACCCTTCGCTCTCCCAGTCGTCGTTGGTGCCGACCACCACGATCGACAGGTCGCTGCGAGCGGCCAACGACACCGCGTCGTCGATCTGGTTGCCGATGATCGGGGCCATTGCACCCACATTGAGACCACCCACCCCCATTCCGGTGGCGGTGTGCCGCAGTTCGAACTTCAGTTCGTAACGGCGTCCGGACTCGACCGTGAACGTCGCGATCTTCTCGTGCCTGCCGCTGCCGAAGAACGAACCGCCGGTCGGCGCATCGGAGTTGTCGAGCACCAGTTCGTTGTCGAGCGTGATGCGCACCGGCGCAACTGACTCGACCCCGAACTGCCACTCACCCGTCGTGTCCGGGGTGAAACCCATGGTGAACCGCGCGGCGAAGTCGTGCCCCGCGCCGCGACGGCCGAGCGGGTCGGTGAACCACATGATGCGGAAGGTGCCCGTCGTGTCGGTCTTGTCGGCAACGGCACCCGAGTCGAGCTTGTCGATCGAATCGAAGTACTCCACCACGACGTTGTCGACATGCCGTGCGTCGAGTTCCGGCAGCTTCTTGTTGATGTTGCAGCCCGGTGCATGGGCCACGGTGACCCGTGACAGACCGTCTGTCAGCGCATCGAGCGGGTGCGACGTGTGCGGCGCGTTCACGAACGCACTGCCGCCACCCATGATGCGCCCGTTTGCTGCATTGGGGCCGATGACAGCGACAGACATGCCGTCGCCGGGCGCGAGAGGCAGCACGCCATCGCTGTTCTTCAGCAGAACCATGCCGGCCGCGCCGGCACGACGGATCAACGCGAAGTCATCGGGGTCGTCGCGGAACTCCTCGCGCGGTGGCTGCGTGTCGAGGGCACCCGTTCTCTCGAGTGCGTTCAGCACGTTGCGGGCGCGCTCGCGTATCACGCCGGGTGCCACCTCACCACGCTCGACGGCCTGCAGCAACTGCTCGCCCCGGTGCCGCGTCGGGCCGGGCATCTCGAGGTCGAGACCGGCATTGGCTGCCTCGACCGTGGAGTGCATGCCGAACCAGTCGCTGATGACGAGGCCGTCGAAGCCCCACTCACCACGCAGCACTGTCTCGAGAAGCCATGTCGAATCGGCGGCATACGGGCCGTTGATGCGGTTGTACGAGGTCATCACCGACATCACCTCTGCATCGAGAACCGCACGCTCGAAGGGGAAAAGGTAGATCTCGCGCAGCGTGCGCTCGTCGATCTGCGAGTCGATCGTCATGCGCTCGAACTCGGTGTCGTTGCCGACGAAGTGCTTGATGCAGCTCGCCACGCCGTACGACTGCACACCCCGCACGTACTCGACCGCGGTGACGGCGGTGAGCAACGGGTCCTCGCTCATGCACTCGAAGTTGCGCCCGCCCACCGGGGTGCGGTGCAGGTTCACAGTCGGCGCGAGATGAACACTTGCACCTTTCGACTGCATCTCCCTGCCGAGCAACTCGCCCAGCTCACGCACGAGTGCGGGGTTCCACATCGCGGCGATCGCGGTGCCGCACGGAACGTTCATCGACTTGGGTCCGTCGAAGCGGCTGCCGCGCACGCCTGCAGGGCCGTCGCTGACGCGCATGCGGGGAATTCCGACCCGCTCGACGGGCACCGTGTTCCACATGTTCAGGCCGGCGAGAATCGACACAGTCTCTTCGAGCGTCATCTGGTCGAGGAGTGCTTCCACTCTGGCGGAACGAGCGGCGGGCGGCATGCGAAAACACTAGTCACCGTGCACCGAACCGCTCACAGGCACCGCCGAGACCGAACGGGGTGACCGTAGGCTGAACGAATGCCCAGCGACGAGGAGATACTCACAGAAGCAGTGTCGCGGCGCACTTTTGCGATCATTTCCCACCCCGACGCGGGCAAGACCACGCTCACCGAGAAGTTCCTGCTGTACGCGGGTGCGATCCAGACCGGCGGTGCGGTCAAGGCGCGGGGCGAGCGCAAGGCAGCAACATCAGACTGGATGGAGATGGAACGCCAGCGCGGAATCTCGATCTCGAGCACTGTGCTGCAGTTCCCCTACCGCGACTGTGTCTTCAACCTGCTCGACACCCCGGGCCACCGCGATTTCTCCGAGGACACATACCGGGTGCTCTCGGCGGTCGATGCTGTCATCATGGTTCTCGACGTCGCAAAGGGAATCGAGCCACAGACTCTCAAGTTGTTCGAGGTGTGCCGGTCGCAGAACCTGCCCGTCATCACGTTCTTCAACAAGTACGACAGGCCGGGCCGCGACCCGCTCGAGTTGCTCGACGAGGTGGAACAACAGATCGGCCTGCGCCCCACCCCCGCAACGTGGCCGGTCGGGCAGTCGGGTGACTTCCGCGGAGTGATCGACCGTCGCACGGGTGACTTCGTCCGCTTCACGCGCGTGGCTCGGGGGGCATCGATCGCCCCGGAAGAGATCGTCGACCCCGCGGTTGCCGCCGACGAGGAAGGCGCAGCGTGGACACAGGCGATGGACGGCATCGGTCTGCTCGACGCGATCGGGGCCGATGTCGACGTGAACAGTTTTCTCGCCGGCGAGAGCACACCGGTGTTCGTCGGGTCGGCACTGACGAACTTCGGTGTGCAGATGGTGCTCGATGCGATCGTCGACCTCGCACCCGCCCCCGAGCCGCGCGCCGACGTGAACGGCGAGCTGCGCCCGCTCGAGGCCGACTTCGCCGCGTTCATCTTCAAGATCCAGGCCAACATGGACCCCAACCACCGCGACCGCATCGCGTTCGCCCGCATCTGCAGCGGCAAGTTCGAACGGGGAATGGACGTCGAGTGCTCGCGCACGGGCAAGGCGGTCGGCACGAAGTACGCCACCACAGCATTCGGGTCAGAACGCGAGACCATCGAAGAGGCATACCCGGGAGACGTGATCGGCATCGTCAACACATCAGGGCTGCAGATCGGTGACACACTGCATGCGGGGAAGCCCGTTGCGTTCCCCGCACTGCCCCGCTTCTCGCCCGAGGTGTTCGCCACCGCCAGACCGCTCGATTCGTCGAAGTTCAAGCAGTTCCGTCGCGGGCTGCAGCAACTCGACGAAGAAGGCGTGGTGCAGGTGCTGCGCGACCCCGACATGGGTGACGCCGACCCGATTCTCGCCGCAGTGGGTCAACTGCAGTTCGAGGTGCTCGCACACCGTCTCGCGCACGAGTTCAACTCGCCCACCGAGATCCTGAACGCCGACTACCAGGCAATCCGCATCACCGACAGGGAGTCTTCGCCGCGCCTGCGCGAGATCGGCGGCATCCGCATCCTCCGCCGGAGTGACGATGCACTCGTTGCCCTCTTCCAGAGCAGGTACCGGCTGCAGCGACTCGAGGCAGACGAGCCCGGGTTGACACTCGAGCCCATCATCGCCGGCGGTCGCGACTGACATGATCCTGATCGACGCAGAAGGTCTCTCTGCCTCGCGACCCGGCCGACCGTTGTTCACCGACGTCTCGGTCACCGTCAGCACCGGCGACCGTCTCGGGGTCGTGGGTCTGAACGGCTGCGGCAAGAGCACCCTGCTGCGCATCCTCGCCGGCGAACAGGAACCCGAGTCGGGCGTGGTGCGGCGCGGTCGGGGCGCGCGCATCGGCACTCTCCCCCAGATACCCCGGCTTGCAGCAGGTGCGGTGCGAGACGCCGTCGGCGGCACATGGCAGGCCGAGGCCATGCTCGACAAGTTGGGCATGGGCGCCATGGCCGGTGCCGACACCGCCGAGTTGTCGGGCGGCCAGCAGAAACGCGTGGCACTCGCACAGTTGCTGGCCGGCGAGTGGGACTGTCTCGTTCTCGACGAGCCGACCAACCACCTCGACCTCGATGCCATCGCGTTCCTCGAGGAATGGCTGGCGAAATTCACCGGCGGGTTGATCATGGTCACCCACGACCGTCATGTTCTCGACAGGGTCACCACGCGTGTGCTCGAACTCGACCGCGGGCACGGCTACGTGCATGTTCCCCAGGGCATCAACGCGGGGTCGGGGTACGCCGCGTACCTCGCGGCCCGCGCAGAACGGGAAGAGAACGCCGCGACGGCAGAACAGGTGCGACGCAACGCCGCGCGCAAGGAACTTGCGTGGCTGCGCCGCGGCGCACCTGCGCGAACCGCAAAACCGAAGGCACGCATCGCCGCAGCCGAGGCGCTGATCGCCCGCCGCCCCGACGCGCCGGCTCGCCAGGGAGAACTGGGTCTCGATCTCGGCAGCAAGAGGCTCGGTTCGAAAGGCGTCGAGTTCCACGGCGTCGGGTTCTCGTGGCCCGACGGGACACAGGTTCTCAGGCCGTTCTCGCACGCTCTCGAACCGGGCGACCGGCTCGGCATTGTCGGGCCGAACGGAGCCGGCAAGAGCACGCTGCTCGACCTGATCGCGGGCAGGCTGCAGCCCACGCTCGGACACATCGACACGGGCCGCACAGTGCAGGTGGGCTACTACGACCAGCTCGGCCGCGACCTCGACCTCGGGAAACGCGTGCGTGACGCGGTTGCCGGCGACAAGGGCAACCCGTCGCTCGAGGACCTGCAGTTGATGAAGCAGTTCTGGTTCGACGGCGATGCACAGTTCGCGCCCGTCGGCACCCTGTCGGGTGGCGAGCGACGCAGGCTGCAGTTGCTGCTCACCCTCATCGAACAACCGAACGTGCTGCTTCTCGACGAGCCGACCAACGATCTCGATCTCGACACGCTCCGCGCACTCGAGGACTACCTCGACGACTGGCCGGGAATCGTGGTGGTGGTGAGCCACGACCGCGCGTTCATCGACCGCACCGTCGAGGAGATCCTCTCCCTCGACGGAGACGGGGGCGCGTCTCTGCTCGTGGGTGGTGTCGACGCATGGTTGAAGATGCGCAGTGCCCGCGCGACGGCCCCCCGCGCCGAAACTGCACAGAAACCACCGGCGACCAGGCAGAAGGTCCGCACGAAGCGTTCCGCCAGCACCCTCCGGCGTCTCATCGACAAGACCGAGAAAGACCTGGCGAAGAAATCGCAGCGTCAGGGCGAGATTCTCTCGGCCATGCAGACGAGCGGTGACGACCACGGGGCCCTCGCGTCGCTCGGCAGCGAACTCGCCTCGGTGCAGAGCGACATCGAGCGACTCGAGAACGAATGGCTGGAATACACGACAGAGTTGGAAGACTGAACCCGTGGGCACCGTCGTCGTTTCCGAACTCGCGTACTCACCGCCGGGCGCCGAGCAACTCTTCTTCGACGTGAGTTTCGGTGTGGCAGACGGTGAGTGTGCCGCTCTCGTCGGCCCGAACGGGGTCGGCAAGAGCACGATCCTCAGGATCCTCACCGGCGAGTACGAACCCGACGACGGCGAGTTCAGCATCGGCGGCACTTTCCTGCAGATGACACAAGACGTCGGCATGAGCCGGCCAGACGACGCACTGCGCGACATGCTGATCGCTGTCGCACCCACCGCACTGCGCGAGGCCGGGCGACGATTGTTCGCCGCAGAGAAGGCGATGATGGCTGGTGACGACGACGGCATGGCGTACGCAGAGGCACTCGGCGACTGGGGCGACCTCGGCGGCTACGACCTCGAGGCACAGTGGGCGGCATCGGCACAACGCAGCGTGAAGACCCCCGTCACCGATTTCTCCACACGGAAGGTGGGCGAACTGTCGGGTGGCGAGCGCAAGCGTCTCGTGCTCGATGTTCTGCTCAACAGCGGCGCAGACGTTCTGTTGCTCGACGAACCCGACAACTACCTCGACATCCCGACCCGGGCGTGGCTCGAGGAACAGATCAAGGCGTGCAAGAGCACCATTCTCATGGTGAGTCACGACCGCACGTTGCTCGAGCGTGTCGCCACCAAGATCATCGCCGTCGAGGGCTCGGGGTGCTGGGTGCACGGCGGTTCGTACGCGACGTTCCCCGAGGCTCGCCAGAAACGACAGGAACTGCTCGGCGACGACCTGAAGCGCTGGAACGACGAGGAACGGCGCCTCTTCCATCACATGAAGATCATGAAGCAGCGGGCGGCCCAGAACTTCAAGAACGCAACCAAGGCGAACGCCGCCGAGACCCGGTGGGAGAAATTCGTGAAGGCCGGCCCGCCTCCCCCGCCGGTGCCCGACCAGCAGATCTACGTGCGGTTCACCGGTGCCGACTCGGCACGACGGGTGGTGCGGTGCGAGTCGGTGTCGATCGGCGGCCTGTTTCTTCCCTTCACCGACGAGGTGCACTTCGGCGAACGCGTCGGTCTCATCGGCCCGAACGGAACCGGCAAGACGCACCTGTTGAATGCCCTGCACGGGAAGCAACACGACCTCGAGGGGACAATCACGTTCGGGCCGAGGACCTCTGTCGGCATGTTCACCCAGATCAACGACCGACCCGAGTTCAGGGGGCGCGAGTGCATCGACATCGTGCGTGACAGGTTGGTCGACGAACAACGCTCGATGGCCGCTCTCGCCCGATACGGCCTGCGCAACAACGCGCGCCAGGAGTTCCAGACACTCTCGGGGGGCCAGAAGGCACGTCTGGAGATTCTCAGCCTCGAACTCGCCGGCCACAACGTGCTGCTGCTCGACGAACCGACAGACAACCTCGACATCGAGTCGTCAGAGGCACTCGAACGTGCTCTCGACGGTTTCGAGGGCACCGTGATCGCGGTCAGCCACGACAGAACCTTCCTCGCGCGTCTCGAACGGTTCGTGATGATCACCGACGACGGCGACGTGTGGGAGATTCCCGACTACGACCTCGCCCTGCAGGCACTCAGCAACCCCGCCGGGGTCGCACAGTTGCGCCTCGCAAAGCCATTGTGCGATCACGCATCGTGAGCCGACGGCACGCGGCGTGACGCGCGTGCGTCGAAGTTCCACAACGACGGCATTGCAGAGCGCAGGACACCCATCGACCCTGCACACACGGCACCCCCGATGACGAGACTCGACTGGATCGAGGTGAAGCGCGCAGTCAGTGTCGATCGCACCTGCCCCAGTTGGGGTCCGACGCCGTACGACAGCAACTCGAGACCGGCCATGCGGCCGCGCAGGTCGTCGGGAATCGTGAGGTCCCAGATCAACGACCGGAAGAGACCGCTCATCATGTCGGCCGCGCCGGCAACCACGAGGAAAAACAGCACCCACCAGACGTTCTTGACGAAGCCCGCCGCACAGATTGCGGCACCCCATGCCGCCGCCGAGATCACCACGGCCTTGCCGTGGCGGTGCACACGGGATGTCCACCCCGACGTCGCCGTGGCGACCAGGCTGCCGACGGCGAGCGACGAGTAGAGGAAACCGAGAGCCCACGGTGCGTCGTATTCCTTCACGATGAAGGGAAACAGTGCGAACGGGAACGTGCACACCATCGCAATCGTGTCGGCGAGGTACGTGCCGATGATGTCGCGACGGGTGCGCAGGTAGGAGAAGGCCAGCCGCAGTTCGCGCAGCGGGTGCTCGAACACCTCGCGCTGGCTCGGGATGCGCGAGATGCGGAACAGAAACCACACACTGGCGACGAATGTGAGCGCGTCGAACGAGTAGGCGATTGCGACGCCGCCGACGGCGATGAGGATGCCGCCGAGAGCAGGACCCGCGATGTGGGCGATGTTCCCCCGCAACGACCGCAGCGCACTCGCGGCGGGCAGTTCGTCGACAGACACCACCCTCGGCAGCATCGCATCGAGGCTGGGCCGCTGGATGCCGTCGACGGCCGCGAACAGCGCGGAGACCAGATAGACCAGCCACACCTGCGGGTTGTCGAGGCGAGAGTTCACCAGCAGCACCAACGTGAGCGCCAGCAGCACCACTTCGGTGACTGCCACCACGGTGCGGCGGTCGAAGCGGTCTGCAATGACCCCGCCCCACAGACCGAACACGATCAGCGGCAGCACCTCGGTGAGACCGAGAATGCCCACCGCCACGTACGAACCCGTGATGTCGGCGACCTGGTACGGCATCGACACGTACGTGGCGTACGAACCGAGGCCGGTGATCACCCCGGACAGCCACAGATTGCGGAAGTCACGGTTGGTGCGCAGGGGCGACGTGTCGATGCGGATCATCGCGCCACAAAGTACAGCAGCGGCAACATCGCACTCGTGACGGCGGCAAGACCGACGAGCGTCGACGACACCCTGCCGCTCACGTTCTCACCGAGCACCTGCCGTCGCCGCGAGAGAACCCAGATCATCGCGATGAGAGGGGGTGCGGCGATCCCGTTCAAAATTGCCGACCAGTACAGGGCCCGCACAGGGTCGAGACCGGCGAGGTTCATCGCCATTCCCGCGACGATCGATGCCGTGATCACCAGGTAAAACGCCTTGGCCTGCGACATCTTGAGACTGAGACCCTCACGCCAACCGAAGGTCTCTGCGATCGCGTACGAGGTGGAACCCGCCAGCACCGGAACCGCCAGCAGACCCGTACCGATGATGCCGAGAGCAAAGAGGTACTTCGCCGAGGTGCCCGCGAGTGGCTCGAGTGCCATCGCCGCCTGTTCTGCGGTCGAGATGTCGGTTATCCCCGCCGAGCCGAGAGTTGCCGCCGACGTGACCATGATCGCGAACATCACGAGCACGCCCGACGACATTCCACCGATGACGTCGCCCCTCATTGCCCGCACGTGCTGCGACGTCGGCCCCGACAACCGGTGACCGTCGTGACGTTCCTCGACCTCCTCGCTCGTCTGCCAGAAGAAGAGATACGGAGAGATCGTGGTGCCGAACAGCGCGATGAGTGCGGCGACGGTCACCTTGTCGAACGACATCGACGGCGACACCAGTTCGCGGGCGACATCAGACCACGCGACGTCGGCGATGAACAGCACGACCACGTACGACAGCAACGACACGCACAGCCAGCGCAGCACACGCGAGTACCGGTGGTACGGCAGCACGATCTCGATGACCGAGATGAAGCAGCCGAACACCACGACAAGCACCATCTGCGGCAACGGCACCAACAGCCTGAATGCCTCGGCCATCGACCCGAGGTCTGCCCCGATGTTGAACGAATTCGCACCGACCACCAGCACCAACGCTGCGTACAGCACCCAACGGGGGAACTGTTCCTTGATGAGTGCGGCAAGACCCTTGCCGGTCACCAGACCCAGCCGTGCAGTGGCCTCCTGCACGGCGATGGCAAGCGGCAGTGCCGCGAACGTCGACCACAACAGGGTGAAGCCGAACCTCGCACCGACCTGCGAATAGGTGGCGATTCCTGAGGGGTCATCGTCGGCTGCGCCGGTGACGAGCCCCGGGCCCAACCGGTGGAAATAGCCGCGACCGCCGAGGCGACGGTGGTGCGGATGCCGCTCGCTCAACGACTCTTCTTCCACGCGAGACCGGCGAGCACCTCCATGATGAGACGGTGGGCGACGTTGACGGTGCAGTCGGCGTGGTCGTACGGGGGCGACACCTCCATCACGTCGAAACCGACCATCGGGGTCTCGATGGCGAGTCGCCTCACCGCGCGCAGCATGTCGACGCTCGACAGACCACCCGGTTCGGGTGTGCCGGTTCCGGGCGCGTAGGCAGGGTCGAGTGAGTCGATGTCGATGCTGACGTACAGGTGATCGACGCCGTTCATCGCGACGGCGATGGCATCGGTGAGCACTGCATCGAGACCCCGTTCGTGCACCTCGTGCATCATGTGCCAGGTCATGCCCTGGTCGCGCATCCAGTCCCACACGGCCTGACCGGGCCAGTAGCCACGCAGCCCGATCTGCACGAAGTTCTTCGCGGGGATCGCCCCGCTCTCGATGAGACGACGCATCGGCGTTCCGTGACTGGCGAGGTTGCCGTCGATGGTGTCGGCGGTGTCGGCATGTGCGTCGAAATGCACCATGCCGACACGTCCGAATCCGAACTTCTCGGCAACCGCCGTCGCCGCCGGCCACGTGATGGTGTGGTCGCCGCCGATGACGACCGGGGTGATCCCGAGATTCACGATCTCTGCGACCTTGTTCTTCACGTTGTCGAGACTCTGCTCGACACGGCCGTGCGGGCAGAACGCGTCGCCCGCATCGACCACCTCGAGATGGTCGAAGATCTCGATGCCGAGGTCGAGATGGAACGTGCCCGGTTCGTAGGCGCTCGTGCGCACACCTTTCGGGCCGAACCGCGCCCCCGGCCTGTTGGTGGTGCCCAGGTCGAACGGGGCGCCCATCACCGCGACATCGGGCTGCCATTTCGCGAGTTGCGCCACATCGGGAACGAACGGTCGCTGGGCAAACGTGGAGAGACCCCCGAACACGTACCCGAGATCAAGCTGGTGCTGGTACCCGGGCGGGAGATCGCGTTGCGGTTCGGTCATGCGAGAAGCGTATCCATCGAGCAATCACGCACGAGCGGAGAAGTCACGCCATTCGTCGTCGGTCCAGTGCTGTCGCAACTCGGCGGTGACGAAGTCTGATGTCCACTGCACCATCTCGAACCACGGGAACTCGATCGACATCACCTCGGTGAACGCCATTCCGTCGAGAAGCAGTGCCGCGTCGTCTATGCCGATGGTGACAGGGTCGCCGGGGGCCGGTGCCATGAGGCGTGCCTCGAGTTCGGCGAGACGCGTGATCTCCCACCGCGTGTTGGAGGTTTCGCCCATGATCTGGTCGGCCATGATGCCGAGAATCTCGGTCAATGCCGTGATGGCATCGGGCTCGAACACGATGTCGCGGGGCTGGTGCACCCTTCGAGGGTACCCCCGCGCGCCGGGGAGGCATCCCTCTCTGTTCCGCCGGGTGGCAAATCCTGTTAATTTCACGCACATGAAACGAGTGCGCGTACTTCTGTCCCTTTGTCTCGGTGTGGCCACCGTCGGCATCTTCGCCCCGGCGTCGGTCTCGGCCCTGCCGACGCTCCCCACAGGCGCCGGCGACATCACCCCCGACATCAACTGGTCACAGTTCATCACGCCCATCATGAACGCGGGTTCGATCTCGTGCACAGTGACCTCGGTGTCTGGAACTTCGGAAACGTCGCAGGGATCAATCATCAACCCCACGGCGAACCCGTTCGTCGACGGCATGAAACTGCGCAACATCATCGCTGACTCCGATGCAGACGTCGACGCGAACTGCACATCAGAGGTCACGGTGCCCACATCTGAAATCACTGTCACAGGCACCATCTCGGCCCCCGCAATGCCGGCCGACATCGGCACCGCCGGAAACCTGACGTTGAAGTGCAGGGCCACCACAACGACACCGACCATCAGCGTCACGGTGGGTGCGAGCTTCGGTGGACTGGTCGCCGGAAAGGCGCGCATCACGGGCCAGGGCTCGACCGGCACCGTCAACTTCAACTGCACGATGGGCCTCACCTTCGGTGCCGGCAACGGCATTGCCGGCACTGTGGCGGGAACCCTCAGTGTGGGAGACCCCACCAACAATGCGTCGTGTGCCAACCAGACCACCGCAACATGCATCCCCGTCGGGCTCAGCAACGCAACAGTTGCAGTGTCGGGCGGCAGCGGAAAGCTTGCCGAGGCTGCGGGCTCGGGCACCTACTCGTTCAACGACTCGTTCAAACTGGCGGCGATCGACAGTCTGCTCGCCACGGCCGGGGCTGCTTCCCTGCGCAAGCAGGCGCTGCGGCCGATGCTGGCGGCCAACACCGACGAGATGAAACTCAACCTCGTGAAGGGCCGTCATTCGGTGAAGTCGGCGCCGGCAGCCGGCGGAACCCTCACCGTGAAGTCAGGAACCCAGGTCCGCCTCACATCGTCGCCCGGGGCAACGTGCAAGGTGACAGTCACCTACAAGCGCACCACGGTCACGCTCGGGTCACCGAAGATCTCGGTCACCGGCGACGCCACGTACACCATCTCGAGCAGCGCAGTGAAGAAACTGAAGTCTGCGGGTGCGAAGAAGAACACGAAGTTGTCGATGACGACCTCGTGCAAGTCGGGCACCAAGACCGCGACGTCGAAGAGTTCACCGAAGTTCGCCGGCTAGGCACCACCGCCCTGCCGTCGTCGCCCAGCGATAGCGTCGTGGCGTGAAACTGTCTTCAACGACCCTTCGTTCGGTCGTCATCGCCCATGTGGCGGCCACGTTGTTCATGGTCGGCATGATCTGGACCATCCACACCGTGCATTACCCGCTGTTCTCCGAGGTCGGCCCGGCGACGTACGAGAGTTTCCAGGCGGCACACGTTGACCGCATCGGCAAACTCCTGCTGTTGCCCTGGCTCACCGAGGGCCTCACCCTGCTCGCGTTGATCTGGGCCGCGTTTGCCGCAGGGGCGGCACGTCTGCGCCTGCCTGTTGCGATCGGTGCCGCCGCAATGGCCGTCGTGCTGGTCATCAGCGGCGTGTGGTCGGCCCCCGCACACGGCGACCTCATGGACGGTTTCGACGCCACTGTCCACGACCGCCTGATGACAGCAAACCTCGTGCGCACTCTCGCCTGGACCGCACGGGGGGTGACGGCCGTGTGGATTCTCGCCCTTGTGTGGCCGCGCACGAACGCTGACTCCCCCGCATGATCCTGCAGAACTGGGGCGCGACGCCGGCAGAAACCACCGGGCCGGTGGCCGGTGACGATCTGTGCGCCGATGCCCGGGTCGTCGCCACCCGCTGCATCACGCTTGGTGCCCCGCCATCCGGGGTGTTCCCCTGGCTCCGTCAGATGGGGTTCGGCCGTGCCGGTTGGTACAGCTACGACATACTCGACAACCTCGGCCGACGCAGCGCCGATCGGGTGCACGACGAGTGGCAGAACATCATGACCGGCTCGCTCGTGCCGGGCGGGCCGGTCTCGTTCGAGGCGGCCGTCGTCGAGCCACCGCACGCGTTCGTGCTTCGCACACCCGTCGGGTCGACATCGAAAAGTCGTCTGTGCTTCACGCTTGCCTACGAACTTCGCGAAGCCCCCGGTGGGACCCGGCTCGTGACCCGCGTGCGCATCCGGGTGAACATTCCGGGCGGGCGGGTGCTCGAGCACCTGCTGGGAATCGGTGACGGCGTGATGGTGCGCAAGCAACTGAGAACCCTCGCGAAACTGCTGACCCCAGACGCCCTCTGACTTGCTTTTCCCTCTTCCCATGGAGCAGACTTGCGAACAGTCGCTGACTAGTTTGGGAGTCCCAATGAGATCCATCAGAACGTTTGCCGCCAACGCGCTTGTTACCGCGTCAGCCCTCGCCGGCGTTGTTGCCATGAGCGTGAGCGGTGCAACCGCCACGACGTACCTCGACCCTGTCCAGGTGGCCAGCTGGAACTACCAGGACTCGTCGCTTCCGAACCCCAACAACGTTGGCGTGTGGGGAGCCGACATCACGCCCGACGGCAACTACATCGTCCTTGGCGAGAACAAGCAGGCGCGAGTCCGCATCATCGACATCAACACCGGAACCCGAATCCGAACAGTTGCGGTCGGTGCGGAACCGAACGAGATCGACATTGACTCGACAGGAACGTACGCGTGGGTGATGAACGCATGGGACAACACGATCTCACGCGTCACCATTGCTACAGGTGCTGTCTCGACCCCGATAACTGCGGTCTGCTCGCAGGGTGCCCGAGGCATGCGCAACATGGTCTTGACCCCGAACGATCAATACCTGGTCGTATCGTGCGCAAGCCAGTGGAGCGATGCCGGAACGTCGGTACAGATCATCAAACTGTCTGACTACTCGGTCACGAGTGTGACCAACAACGGCAACCCCCTGATTCGTCTTGTCATGAGCCCAACGGGCAACTATGTCTACGCATCGTCGATCTGGGGCCAGGTAACGAGTGCCGGCACCCCAGTCACACGTATCGCAATTCCCTCGGGAACCGTTGACAACACGTTGAATGTGCAGACGAGCGCTGGTGCGACAACTGCCGACGGTCCATCTTTCCTCGGCATCAACAGCACCGGCACAACTCTCTATGTCGCCTCGAACAACGGTGTTTTCTCTGCATGGAACAACCTCGGCGGCACTCCGAACAAACTCTGGAGCACATACCTCGGTCACGGAAGCCTTGGAAACGTTCTTGGGCCGACACCGTTCGTCGTCGACCACACGCGCGGCCTTGGTTACTTGATTTACCAGAACCAGGGTGGCCTGTGGCCGGAGGTGCTCGACGTGTACGACATGGCGACCGGAGTTCGCGCAACTCGTGTTGCGATCAACCACCAATGGTCAGCGAGCATCACTCTGTCAGATGACGGACAGACTCTGATCTCAAGCGGATGGCGCTTCAGCGACATGTACAAGTACCAGGTTGGCCAAGCCGTCACCACGACGACTTCCTCGACCACCACAACGACTACGACGACGACTACTACTACAACCACCACAACCACCACGGTTCCGCCGAGTTCCTCGACCACAGCACCGGCCACCACTGCGCCGGGTCAGTCGTCGACCTCGACGACAGTCACAAGCGGAGACGGTGATGCTGTCGGGTCGAACGGGTCGACGACTTCGGTCGCTAAATCGACAACGACGACAACGACAACAACGCTTCCTCCACGTGCATCAACCTCCAACCCAGAGGAAACCGCCCCTGACGCGCCCGAGGCAGCACCGAGTTCGGCCAAGCTCTCGGTGAACGGAAGCGTCGCCGAGTTGAAGGTCGAACGGGTCGACAACTCCCTGAAGATCTCTGGGTCAGGGGTCGACGTGACGGTGTCAGGCGTGGACGAGGACGGGAACAAGATCTCCCTCGACTCCGACGGGAATCTCAGGGTTACCGACACAGATCAATTGGTCGTCAGCGCCTCCGGTTTCGGCCCCAACGAAGAATTGAATGCATGGATGTTCTCCACCCCATCGTTCCTCGGAACGGTGAAGACGAATGCAAAAGGGTCCGCATCAGCAACCTTTGATGTTCCCGGTGATCTCGAAGCCGGTGACCACCGTCTGGTTCTGAAGTCGAAATCAGAGATGGGCGAGGACACTGTTGTCGCGATCGGGCTCATTGCCGGCGCTGAGGACTCCGGCTCGGGTATCTCGATCGTGGTCGGCATCGTGATCGCCCTGGCTGTCCTGGTCGGCTTGCTGATTCCGGTCGTCGTACGCCGACGGGAATCTGAGGCGCAGTGAGGTCGAACTAGACCCACATCGCGGGCCGATGCGAGCGTGATGGAACCAAACCTGAACGGATTCAACGTCGAAGGACGTGAGTATGCGAAACGCATTCTCTCGATGACACCGGCAGACGACGGCCCGGTGTGGATGGTCAACTTCATGCACTACAGGGCCGAGGCGGCCTACGCCGATGGTTCGCGGGGGCTGACAGGGCGCGAGGCAGATGACCTGTACATGCCCATCGCGGTTCTCGTCGACATCGGTGCGACGGTGCCGTTCCTCGGTGACGTCACGATGCAACTCGACCCCAACCCGCCGAAATGGGACCGCATCGGCGTGGTGCGTTACCCCACCCGCAAGGCGTTTCTGCAGATGCAGACCCGCGACGATTTCCGCGAGCTTCTCATCCACAAGCGCGCAGGCATGGAGTCGACCATCATCACCGGGTGTCAACCATTTGACATCGCAGAAGGAATGCGACCCGACCCATCGACATGGTCATCACTCGAACACGCGCCGACCGAGGACGACGGCCCGGTCGTGGTCATCCACATGATGAAATTTGCCCCCGGCGGCCTCTCATCGGGAATGGCCCAATACCAGCAGGCCGCGGGAAGGCTCGTTAAGAAGTACGGGGGCGGCCCGGTGGCGATGTTCAACGTCGAGGGCACCATCATGGGCGACGGTCGTGAGTGGGACCAAGTGAGATTCGTGGCCTACCCGTCGCTGCGGGCGTTCCTTGCGATGGTCGCTGACCCTGAGCGAGCGGCCGCACAGTCGAACCACCGAAACGATGCACTAGAGCACACCTACACGGTGGTGGTCCGCCCGGCTCGCGACACATTCACCACCGACGGGCCAGTGTGACAGTCGAGAACCCGTCAGGCAACAGACCTACAGCCCTCGACTTAGAGAATCTTCTTGCTTCCCTCACAGGTTCACTGATTCCGATGACGTTTCGCTGCCGCGCCGCGACGGAGCACTAGGCGCGGGCGGTCCTGCGGCGGCGCCAGAGCGGGCGACCGCCCAACAACGCCAGCAGAATCGCCAACGAGATCGAGATCACCGCGGCAACCGTGTTGCTCGAACGGTCCAACACCTTGAACCCCATCGACACCGTCACAACCTCTGCGTCAGGGCCGACTCCTTCGATCACCATCGTGTGGTCACCAGCCTTGGCATCTTTCGGCACCGTGACGATCTTTGTGACACCGCCGTTCGAGGCGACCACACCACGGCCCAGTTCGACCGGATCGGAATACATCGTCACCACATAGGTCGACCCGGCATCAAACCCTTCGGCCTGCATCTGGATTGTGTCGTTGGTGTAGGCGGCGAGTTCACCGTCGGCATTGATCGCAGCGCCCGACGCCGACCCCGGTGGTGGGCCGAACTTGACCGTCACGTTGTTCGGCAGGCGCATCACGATCTGTCCGTTCAGGGTCTCGACCTTGACCTTCACACGCTTGCCCTGCACCAGTGCCGTCGCCTCGCCTGCTTCCATCTCGACAACGCTCGGGTCGTCAGACGGAATCGTCGTGGTGGTCGTGGTGGTTGTTGTCGATGTGGTGCTCGTCGTTGACGACGCCGGTGGCATCGGCGCCACCGACGTGGTCGGCGAACCCACGCCACCAGAAGAACCGTTCACCGGGGCGACAGTCGACGTCGTGGTGGTCGGAACCGGTGTCACCGTGATCTGCTGCGACGCAGACGCCGCCGCATACACGTCGTTGCCGGCCTGCGTCGCGTTGATCGTGCACGTACCGACTGCAGTGAAAGTGACCACACCGGCAGAGATCGAACACACCTGGGCCGACGCATTCGCCACCGTCAGCGTCGGCGCCAACGACGCGTCACTCGTGACCGAGACGGTGTAGGTGCCGCCCACCAGGGTCGAAGACGGAGGCGTCGACTGGAACGTCAACACCTGCACGATCTTGTCGACCGTGATCACCATCGTGTCGGTCGCAGCGAAATAGTTGCCGCTCGCGGCGCGGGTCGCCTCGACTGTGCAGGTGATCCCGCCACGGTTAGCCGTCAGGGTCGAACCCGACAACGAACACACGCCTGCGGTCACCTGCCACGACACCGCACCACCGGACTGACCACCCGACGCCGTCAACGACAACGACTGACCCGTGGTGAACGCCGATGCACTGGTGATCGAGAACCCGTTCTGTGATGCCTTGTTTATCGTGATCGTGGTGTTCGACGAGTTCGCCACCAGGTAGTTGGTGTCCTGGGCTTTTGTCGCCTTGATCACACACGCCGACCCCGCGTCACCGGGGGTCAACAACGCACCGACGATCGTGCACGTGCCCGACACCACGGTCCATGTCACCGCACCGGTGCCGCTGCCACCCGATGTCCCGAGAACAAGATCCTGGCCGTAGGCGGTCTGGGTGGTCGACACCGTCAACGCAGCCTGCGACGCACGACCGATTGTGATTGTCGTGTCGGCAGAGGTGACCTCGGTGTAGTTGTTGTCCTGGGCCTTCGTCGCCTTCACCACACACGCAGAACCGGCATTGCCCGGCGTCAACGACGCCCCCGCAACTGTGCACGTACCCGACACCACGGTCCATGTCACCGCACCCGTGCCGCTGCCGCCGGTCGTGGTCAACGACAGAGTCGCACCGTAGGCAACCGAGGTCGACGACACCGTCAACGCAGACTGCGCGACTCGGTTGATAGTCAGCGAACCGTTCGTCACCGTCAAGGCATACCTGTTCGCGTTCGACCCGCCGTAAGTGACAGTCGGTATGATCGAATAAGAACCAGCCTGCGTCGGCTTTGTTGCCGACGGACCATAAGAAACACCGACATTCGTCGTGCCCGAATACGAGTACGACACAGTGACCGCATCAGAACCCAACAAACCGGTCTGGGTGTACGAATCAGTCCACGAACCACCAAAGTTCGCCGTCTTGGTACCCGCAGTCACACTCAACGGCGACGCAGCCAACGTGATCACCGACGATGTCACATCAGATGTCGGGCCGGTGTTCCCCGCGGGGTCGGCCACGCCGTTCGCCGCCAGTTTCAACTGCAGTGTGCCTTCCTGGCACTGGGTCACCACGACGTTCACCGACGAACCCGATGCAGCCGACGGTGTGAACACGCAGCCCTGCGCAGAACCCGCATTCGAGAAGTCACCCGCGGCTATACCCGAGACTGACTCGGTAAAGGCCAGACCGAACGTCAACGACATTGCAGCTGCGGGAGACGAAGGTGCAGACGACACTGATGCGCCCGGCGGGTCGACATCGATGTCCATCGTTGTCGATGCGGTAGCAGTGCCCGGTCCGGTCTGACCAGTGACATCGGATGTAACTGCATCCTGGGCCACGGTAAGAATCACCGAACCGGTTGTCACGTTCGTGCCAGTGAGACCGACCGTGTACGAGGCGCCTGACCCGGAGAACGAAGAAATTGACCAACCTGTGCTTGTGCCTGACAGCGTGATCTCCGACTGATCGAGACCGCTGACATTCTCGCTGAACTGGAGGTTGTAGGTGAGGCTCGACGACTGGTTCGACGGCGAGGACACTGTCGCAGCAAAAGAGCTCACTCCGGGCCGGAGCATGGTGAGAACCACGAGGCCGTTGCCTGTGCGTGACCCCTGGGTGTGAACAACCTCGGTTGCGAGCGTTGGGCTCGTGTACGACGAACCGCCGCCTCCTGTGTCAATGACTGCGCCGCCACCGCCGTAGTAACCGCCACCGCCACCGCCACCGCCGTGCGACCATCCTTTTCCGTTTCCGCCGAGTCCCAACGAACCCGCGGTGGAACCGGAACCACATGACGAGGCCGCACCACCCGCTGACTGGGTGCCTCCTCCACCGAATCCACTGCAGTGGAATGGTCCCTGGCCGGCCTGGCCTGTGAGCCCACCACCGGCACCCCCGTTGGCAATCATCCAACCGCTTGCACCACCGCCACCACCAGCAACAACTACGCGGGACTGAAGTGTCGAACTCGTTCGAATGTCAGTGGCGCCTCCGCCGGCGCCCGGACGTCTGTTGTCGTCGCTCGTGGCCGACGTTGATCCGCCACCATTGAATCCACCGGATCCACTCAGAGAATGATTGGTTCCCTTACCGCCCACATAGATGCGAAGCACGCTGCTGGGGGTCACGGTCAACTTTCCCTGGACGCGACCACCGAGTCCACCGTTGCCTCGGAGGCTTCCAGATGTTCCGCCGTCTCCGCCCTGTGCGCCATAGACGTCGAATCCCACTTGCGACACTCCCGCCGGGACAGTCCACTCGTAATAGTCGCCGGTGTACGGGAAGGTCCACGTACATGTCGACGCGGCACATACCAATGACGGCGACGCACTCACCGCGTCGGCCTCGCGAGATTCTCCCGAACTGGGGGCGAGGACAACAACGGCACTCGCCAGTAGAAGAAGTGTCACGGGAGCGACAAGTGCCCGCTTCACCGGTGCCAATGCACGCCAAAGAAAGTTGAGGTTCTCCGCCACGGCTCAAATTTAGCAGGTCGCGAACTTTTTTATACCGTTCTTCTAGTAAAAAACTTCTCGAATGCTGCCGCCCCGGCAGCGATCAAGCCCGCGACCTGCGGGTCAGGAAACCAGCGCTCTGAACACCCAATTAGTGTCACTGAAGTCCCAACCGAAAGTACCCAGCATGGCATTGCTTCCGCTGTCAACCAGCCCATTCGAGTTGCCGACCGATCGCGACATGCTGCCGTCGGAACGGCGACTCTTCGTCACGACCCACCGCACCTGTGTACTTTCCTACGCCCGCAGAAACGATGGCCCGGCGCAGTCGATTGTGTATTACATACCGACCGATGAAGATGAACTCCTGGTCGCAACGATGGGGGCACGAGCAAAAGCCAAAGCCGTCGAGAGACTCGGCAAAGTGAGCCTGCTGGTGCTCGATGAGAAATGGCCGATGGGCTATCTCACCGTGTTCTGCGACGCAACTGTCGATTCGGATCTTGCCTTGACGACCGAGGTCGCAATGGCGGTTGCCGGTCGCATGTCCGGTCAGGCACTAGACGAAGAAGCTCGACCGTTTGTCGAAGCGATGGTCAAGGAGGAAGGGCGGGTCGTTCTGCGGTGCAAGCCGTATGCCACCTTTGCGACTCCCCCTCGACACCTGCACAAGAACGACCAAGAGGAGAAAATCACCCATTGGTTGTCGGGTTCTGTGCCGTGGGATGCGGCAGACCCTCACTGAAGAAGAGCAGAACCTGGTGCCCCCGGCAGGGATCGAACCTGCGCTCACGGTTTAGGAAACCGATGCTCTATCCACTGAGCTACGGGAGCGGGGATGGTGCGAAATGTGGTGCAAAACTCACCGACACACCTGCATCACCATCCGTCAGGCTAGTAGGGCGTGACCGCAGAAGGAATACTGCCCCTCAGAATCCGGACAAGCGATTTGTCTTCTGATCTAAAGGGTTAGCTTTCGCCGACGACGGCGCAGTTGATTCGGCACGATGAACCCGAGACCCACGGCGATCGCAATGGGAACCGCAATCAGAACTTGGGTCAATGTCGAGGCCTCCTTCGGCCCGCCCACGACGATGCCCAGCGTGAAAGTGGCTGATTTTCCGTCCGGCAGTTGCGCCGTGATCGCAACACGATGCGGGCCAGACTCAATGTCATCGGGAATGGTGAAAGACGCCGACATCTTTCCTGCTGAATCGACTTTTGCCTCCCCCAGCCTTCTCGGGGTCGAGAACAGCCAGACATTGACGACAGAGCCGGGTTTGAATCCACCCATGTTGAGTTTCACCACATCGCCGCCCGCGAGACGCAGATTGCCGTCGTCATCGAGCGCTCGGGTCTCACCATTCCCGTCAAGACCGGACAGCGCCGCATTCAACGGCCCCGACTTCACCACCAACTGGTTGTTTTCCCGGGTCAGCTCCACCTTGGTCGGCTTGCCGTCGATGTCGAGCGCCGACTCGCCCGGCAGCACCTTCGGGATATCTGGTGGTGGCACGAGGTTCTTGACCGGTGCAAGCGTCGATGTGGTTGACGACGTTGGTGTCACCGGAGTGCTGGTCTGCGTGGGGATACTGCTCGCCACGGAAACCGTCTGTGGCGGGGTCGACGAGGAAGAGGGCACCTGGATGTCGATCACTGCCGCCGGAGGGACCGAGGTCGAAGTCGTGGTGGTGGTGGTGGTCGTGGGAACCGGCGTCCACATCGCAAAGAGGGTCACGTTCGCCCTCGACGAGTATGAGTCGACTCCAGGCACATAAGTTGTGCCGGACCCATCCGACGACGTGTTCCAGCCGGCAAACGTGTAGTTCGACCGTGCCAGCACGCCCGAGTTCGAGGCAACAGTTGTTGGAGAACCACCGGTCGTGTACGTGGCGTTCGCCGGCGGAGAACCTGACGTCGCCCCGTTCGCGTCGTACGTGATGGTGTACGTGACGGGGTTGTAAGTGTCGACAGTCGCGTTGTAGTTCGCGAGAACGTCGGCCGCACTCAGTACGCCGGTGTACGCGAGCACAGACCCGATGTGGCCGCCGAAACTCCACGCCGGGGCATCCTGGCCGTTGCCGATCCAGGTCTTGCCGTCGGCCGAGCATGTCAGCGAGTTTCCGGAGTTGCTGGTTCCGCTTCCCTTCAGCACACCGTTGATGTACAGCCTGATTGCGCCAGTGGTCTTGTCTCGCGTTGCGGCGACGTTCGTCCACGTGTTGGTGTTGACTGCATCAGAAGTCGCGATGGTCACGTCTGACGGACCTGCCCCGAACGCAAGCTTCCCGGTGTTGTTGACACCGAGACCCCAGTCATTGGCGCCTCCGCCGCATTCCGAAGCCATGATGTACATCGTCGTGTAGTGGGCGGTGGAATAGCCGACCTGGTCGGTCTTGATCCACGTCTGAAGACTGAAGTCGTCCCGCAGGAAGGTTCCCGCGACAGAGATCTTTCCGGCGGCACTGGCGGTGTTCGACACCCATGTTCTCGTGAACTCGAACGACTTGGGCCCGACACTGTTGAACGTCGGCAACGGGTTTCCCTGGATGGTCCCGTTGCGACCTGCCCCGCTCAGGTCGGTCACGGTCGTGCCCGAACCCGGGTACGAACTGTTGAGATTCGGGTCGAGATTGAGGGCGAGATCGCTGGTGACGATGCCCGACGTGACCGCAGATGCAGAATGCCCGGGGCTCACGGTGGCCACCGCGGTCGCGACGGCGAACATCCCAATGACCAAGAAGGCCCTGCCGATGCGACTACAGATCAAGGCTGGCCCCACACGGGAAACATACCACGAACAGACAGAGACTCTTTAGGTGGCGCTCGGGCTTGGCTGCCCCAGACCGAAGTACGGTGTGAGCGGTGGCGACAAACAGAGAGATCTGGGAGCACGAGTTCGGGAAGACTCCACCCCAACACGATGCCCACGAGACCATGTCCGGCATCCCCCTGCAGGCCGTCTACGGCCCGTCAGACGGCGAATTCCCGGGGGTCTTTCCCTACACGCGCGGCCCGTATGCCTCGATGTACCGGTCGAAGCTGTGGACCATGCGCATGTTCGCCGGCTTCGGCACCGCCGTCGACACCAACCTGCGCTTCAAACAGATCCTGAACGCGGGTGGCGACGGGCTGTCGACGGCATTCGACATGCCCACGCTTCTCGGTCTCGATTCCGACGACCCGATGTCCGAGGGAGAGGTCGGCCGGTGCGGCACCGCGATCGACACACTCGCCGACATGGAGGATCTCTACGCGGGCATCGACCTCGGCACGATCACCACGTCGATGACGATCAACTCACCTGCTGCAGTCATCTTTGCGATGTTCGTCGCCGGCGCCGAGAAACGGGGCATCGCACGAAAGATGCTGGGCGGCACGTTGCAGAACGACATCTTGAAGGAGTACCAGGCGCAGAAAGAGTTCGTGTTCCCCCCGCGCCAGGGAATGCGGCTCGTGCGCGACACGATCGCATTCACGTCTGCCGAGATGCCGAAATGGCACTCGTTGTCGATCTCGGGGTACCACATTCGCGAGGCGGGCTCGACCGCCGTCGAGGAACTCGCATTCACCCTCGCCAACGGTTTCGCCTATGTCGAACTTGCCCTGCAGGCGGGACTGCCGGTCGATTCGTTTGCACCGCGCCTCTCGTTCTTCTTCAACGCACACATCGACTTCTTCGAAGAGATCGCCAAGTACCGCGCGGCGCGGCGCATCTGGGCGCGCTGGATGCGCGACACCTACGGCGCAACATCCGAGCGCTCGATGCAGTTGCGCTTCCACACCCAGACGGCTGGCGTGTCGCTGACCGCACAGCAACCCGAGGTCAACATCGTGCGTACCGCCATCGAGGCTCTCGCGGGGGTTCTCGGCGGCACACAGAGCCTTCACACGAACTCGATGGACGAGGCACTCGCGCTGCCGACCGAGAAGGCGGCCCGCATCGCGTTGCGCACCCAGCAGGTCATCGCCCACGAGACGAACGTCGCACACGTGGCCGACCCGCTGGGCGGTTCGTACTTCGTCGAGGAACTCACCGACGAGATCGAACGACAGGCAGAGGAAATATTTGCCCGGATTCGCGAACTAGGGCACGGCTCGATGCTCGAGGGATGCATCACCGGCATCGAAGAGAACTACTTCCAGGGCCGCATCGCCGACTCTGCGTACCAACTGGAGAAGAAGCTCGGCGCCGGGGAACGGATCGTGGTCGGCGTCAACAGGTTCACCGAGGGCAACGACGAACAGCAGATCGACACTCTCGAGATCACGAACGACGACGAGCGCCGCCAACGGCAACGCCTCGAGTCGGTGCGCGCGGGCCGTGACACCAACCGCGTGGCCGACATGCTCGCGCGTCTAGAGAACGAGGCAGCCGACCCCACCGTCAACCTGATGCCGACACTCATCGAGGCGTCACACGCCTATGTCACCGTGGGGGAAATGATGAGCACGATGGGCAGGGTCTTCGGCCGCCACGTCGAGGTGCCCACCATATGAAGCGGTTGTCAGCCCGATGACCACCGTGCCCGCACGCATTCTCGTCGCGAAGGTGGGGCTCGACGGTCACGACCGCGGTGTCAAGGTCGTTGCACGCATTCTCCGCGATGCCGGGTACGAGGTGATCTACACGGGCCTGTTCCAGACACCCGACACCATCGCTGCGGCGGCAGAACAGGAAGACGTCGACCTCATCGGGTTGTCGATGCTGTCGGGTGCCCACATGACCCTCGCGCCCAGGGTGGTGGAGAAACTGAGGGAACGCGATCTCGACATTCCGGTGATGGTCGGCGGCATTGTTCCCGACCGTGACATCCCGAAGCTGCACGAGGCGGGCGTGACCGCGATTCTCACTCCCGGTGCGACGGCCGAAGACATCACTGCCACGGTGGCAGAGATACTCAGTTCGCACCACCGCTGACCGCAAGGAACACCGCGGCATCTGCCTCGACGGCAACCCCCTATTCGCGGCCGGGGAACTCGTACTTGATGTCGGAGAAACTGTCGGCGGCGAA
>CAYRUT010000007.1:0-55300 GCA_964427545.1 uncultured Bifidobacterium sp.
GAGACCGCCCGTGGCCCACTGCAGGAGAACTGTTGCCGCGTCGAGTTTGATCACTGTGCTGTCACGGTTTCGGTGTCGCGTCCAGAGCGAAGCAAGGTCCCGGGGCGAACAGCCAGGGCGTCGTTGTTGCGCACGGCCGGCACACCGTTCACGATGACATGCTCGACACCGACCGACTCCCCGTACACACGGCCCGCACCTGCAGGAAGATCGAAACGCATCTCGGCGGGCCCCGGCCCGATTGTCGACGGGTCGAACACGGTGATGTCGGCGGCCCAGCCCTGCGCGATGCGGCCGCGGTTCTTCAGACCGTAGAGACGCGCGGGCCGGTCGGTGAGGTGGTACACGGCCTCTTCGAGGGGCATCAGTTCGTGCTCGCGCACCGCACGCGCAAGCATCGTGGTGCAGAACGCGTAACTGTCGATCATGTCAAGATGCGCACCGGCATCGCTCGCACCGACCACGGCACGATGGTCGCGCCACACCTGCACCCGACGCTCCCACGTCTCGCGGTCCTGACCGCGGTCCTGGTTCGCGATCACGGTGTTCAGGTTGTCGTCGATGACGATGTCACACAACAGGTTCCAGGGAGTCACGCCGACCTCTGCGGCGATGTCCCCGATGATGCGGCCCTCGTACGGCTTCCATCTGTCGGTGAAGGTCTGCAGCAACTGGTACCCGCCCCAGTTGCCGATCGACCTGGTCGGCCCCTCGGTGAGTTGTGCAAGTTCATCCATTCTCGCGCGCCCGGCCGGGTCACGCAGCATGGCGAGTTTCTCGTCCGGCGGCAACGCCATCAGCGAATCCCAGCCGTTCAGAATGTCGAGAATGAAACCGCTGCGGAAATTGAGTCGCAGCCGGAACGTGTCGGGCAGGGTGAGCGCGAGCACGTGACCGCCCCGCTTCGCGGCGACGTCGAACCCGCTGAGCTGGTGCTGAACCAGGTCCCAGTTCTGGGCATACACCTGGAGCAGGTTCCAGTTCAACGGCCGGTTGGCTGCCGCACTCATGTCACCCATCAACTCGAACGTCTCCTGCGAGAACTGACCGACTGCAGGAATGAACTCGAGTGTCGTTCCCTCGTGGTTTCGCACCTCGGCGCACAGAGCGAGCAACTCATCGCGCGATGCGTGGCGCGACGGCACGGGCACCCCGGTGTGGTCGTTGTGGCTCGACGACCAGGTCGACGAAAAGCCCATCGCGCCGGCCTTCAGTCCCGCGCGCAACAGGGCAACCATGCGGTCGACCTCGTCGGGCGTGGCCTCGCGGGTGTTCGCATCGTCGTGCATCACCACTCGACGCAGTGCGCTGTGGCCGACGAGGAACCCGGCGTTCGGCAGCAACGTTCCGTCGAGGGCATCGAGGTACTCCCCGGTGGTCGACCAGTTCCACGGAACGCCCTCGGCGAGTGCCTCGAGCGGCATTCCCTCGACACGCGCGAGCATGCGCATGAGATAGTCGCCGTCCTGCGGCGTCAACGGCGCGATGGTGAAACCACAGTTGCCGCCGATCACCGTGGTGACACCGTGCATGGGCGACGGGCTCAGGGTGGAGTCCCAGAACGCCTGCGCGTCGTAGTGCGTGTGAAGGTCGATGAACCCCGGTGACACCACGAGGTCTGTCGCGTCGATCGTCTGCGCCGCCGACGCGGACAACTGCCCCACCTCGACGACCTTTCCGCCTGCCACACCCACGTCTGCACGGAACGGCTTCGCACCGGTTCCGTCGACGACCGTGCCGCCCACGATTGCAAGGTCCAGTGCTGCGTCACGCGCCATCGATGTGCCTCCCGGTGTCCGTGTCTGCCCCAACCCTATGGCACGGGGGCACCGGCCCTATCGGTCGAGCACGACCAGTTCGTGGTTCGCGTGGTTCACGGCGACCGGGCCCGTGTCGGTGGCCACCACGATGTCCTCGAGCCGCATGCCCCACCTGCCGGGGACATAGATGCCGGGCTCGACGCTGTAGGCGTGACCCGCGGCGATCGGCGTGGTGTTTCCCGACACCATGTAGGGGTCCTCGTGCTCTTCCATCCCGATTCCGTGACCGGTGCGGTGCACGAAGTACTCGCCGTACCCGGCAGCATCGATGATCGCGCGTGTCACGGCGTCGACGTTCTCGCACGACGAACCGATGACCCCCGCGCCGACCCCTGCCGACTGGGCCTTCATCAGCACGTCGTACGCGTCGCGGATCTCGCTGGGGGGTTCGCCGAGATGCACGCAACGGGTGATGTCGCTGCAGTAGCCGTTCATCGTGCCGCCGAAGTCGCAGAGCACGATCTCACCGTGACGGATCACGCGGTCGCCTGCATGGTGGTGCGGGCTCGCCGCGTTCTCCCCCGCCGCAACGATCGCGAAGTTCACCTTCTGGTGGCCCTCGGCGATCAGCCGCGCGGAGATGTCGGCAGACACCTCTGCCTCGGTGCGACCGACGAGCGGGATGTCTCCGCCCTGCAACTGTGCGGCGACGCGGTCGGCCGCCGCGCCGGCTGCCACCAGTGCGGCGATCTCGGCTGCGTCCTTGCGCGAGCGCAGGGCCTCCATCACCGTGACGCTGCGGACGTATCTCGCGTGCGGCCTGTGCACCAGCAGGTCGACGAGGAAACGCGACCACATCTGATCTCCGACAGCGATGGTCTGTGCCGTGCCGAGCAGACGGTGCGCAATCGCGACGGGGTCCTCGGTCTCGTTCCACGGAACCATCGTGAACACGTCGCTCATCTCGTGCACCCGTGGCGCCTCGAGCCGCGGGATGATCAGCGATGCATCACCCTGTTGCGGGATCACCAGCATGGTGAGTCTCTCGAGCGGCATCGCGAGGTACCCCATGAGATACGGCATGTCGTGGCCGAGGGAGAGAATCATCGCGTCGACCCCTCGCGCCTTCATCTCGGCGCGCGCCCGGTCGAGGCGTTCACGGTAGGTGCGTGGGTCGAGGTGGCTGTTCATCGTGACCCAATTGTGACAGGAACCGCGTGCTCGGCGGACTCCCGGGCGTGGTAACTCGACCGGGTCAGCGGGCTCGACTCCACGTGGCCGATGCCGAACGACTCTCCGGCCCGCTTGTACGAGTCGAACACGTGCGGCTCGACCCAGCGGGCAACGGGCAGATGGTTCGTGGTGGGCCGCAGGTACTGACCGATCGTCACGATGTCGACGCCGATGTCGGCCAGGTCGGCGAGCACACCGAGCACCTCGTCGTCGGTCTCGCCCATCCCGACGATGAGACCCGACTTCACGGTGAGACCGGCCGCCTTGCCACGGGCGAGCACCGACAGGCTGCGCGCATACCCCGCGCTCGGGCGCACGGCGCGTTGCAGTCGCGGCACCGTCTCGACGTTGTGGTTGAACACGTCTGGCCGTGCATCGATCAACAGGTCGAGTGATGCGGTGCCGCGCGCGTCGGAGATCAACGTCTCGACCCGGACAGAGGCGTCGCGGTCGCGGATCGCACGCACGCACTCGGCGACGTGCGCCATTCCCTCGTCGTCGAGATCGTCTCTCGCCACCATCGTCAGCACGGCGAACCTGAGCCCCATGCGCGCGACTGCCTCGGCGACATGTTCCGGCTCGGACACATCGGGAGCGTCGGGCTTGCGCGTGTCGACAAGGCAGAATCCGCATGCGCGGGTGCACCGCTCACCGAGCACCATGAACGTGGCCGTGCCGTCGCTCCAGCATTCCGACAGGTTCGGGCACCCCGCCTCTTCGCACACGGTCACCAGCGAGAGATCGCGCAGGGTCTTCTTCAGCGACAGCACCTCCTCGCCGTGGTGCACGTGCGGGCGGATCCAGTCAGGCTTGCGCTCTGACAGCGGTATCGCATCCTCGACCCCTGCGCGCGCCAACCGGCTCATCAAACGCACGGGCTGGCCTGCTCCCTCGCCGCGCGAGAACGCCGACAGGTCGTCCGGCGTGTGTTTCCACGCCACGTCCTGGCGTTCGATGCCGCCGTTCGCCCACATGTCAGCCGCGTGACGAGCGACGACATCGACAAAGTCGGCCATCGAGATGTCGATCCCCTCGGCACGCAGCGACGTGACCGGGTACTCGGAGATGCCGCAGGGAACGATGTTGCGGGTCATGTACTCGAGGTCGGTCGACACGTTCACCGCGAATCCGTGCATGGTGCGGCGGCGGCCCACTCTCACGCCGATCGCACAGATCTTGCGGGGGCTGTCGGTGTGCACGTCGACCCACACACCGGGGTATCCCTCGAAACGGTCCGCAGTCGTGACCCCCACCTCGCGCAGCGAGTTGATGATCACCTGTTCGACCGACCGCACGTGGGCAACCGAGTCGGCGGGTCCGTCGGTGCCGTGCTTCGGTGCCAGCGAGAGAACCGGGTACCCCACGAGCTGCCCGGGCCCGTGGTACGTGATGTCGCCACCACGTTTCACCTTCACGAAGTCGGCACCCACCTGTGCAGGGTCGCATTTCAGGTTCTTGTCGAGCTCTGCAGACGGACCGTAAGTGAACACATGCGGGTGTTCCATCAGCAGCAACGACTGCCCGCGTCCGTTGCGGAACATCGACTCCTGCACCGCGAGCGCCTCTCCGTACGGCACGGTGCCGAGCCACCTGACCCGCAGTTGTGCCGAAGAGTTGGTCAACCCGACGTTCTCTTCCATGGGTCGGCTCTTCTAGACCTCAGAAGACCAGTCACGAGTCTCGAGAATCGACTTCACCTTCACGAGGAAGCCCGCAGCGTACGCCCCGTCGAATGCACGGTGGTCCCATGCCATCGCGAGGTTGCCCACCGGATGAATCGCGATGCTGTCGCCGCCACCGGGAACCTCGACGACGACGGGCTTTTTCACGATCGCGTCGGTGGAGAGAATCGCCACCTGCGGTTGGTTGATGATCGGCATCGTCAGCACCGATCCGGCCGAGCCGTTGTTCGTGATGGTGAACGTTCCGCCGGAGATCTCGTCGGGGCCGAGACGGCGGCTGCGGGCGCGCGTGGCGAGGTCGTTGATCTCTCGCGCGATGGCACGCATGCGCTTGCCCTCGGCGTCGCGCACCACCGGCACGATGAGACCCTGGAAATCGAGATCGACGGCGATGCCGAGATCGACGTAACGGTGCACGACCAGTTCGTTGTCACCCATCGATGCATTGAGATGGGGGAACTCGACCAGTGCATCGACGACGGCACGCGCGATGAACGGGAGATAGGTGAGACTGAATCCCTCGGTCGCCTTGAAATCGCCCTTGGCACGCGACCTCGTGGCCTCTACGTTCGCGAAGTCGACCTCGACCACACTGAACGCGTGCGGGCTGGCGCCCTTGCTCATCAGCATGTGGGCACCCGTGGCCTGGCGGATCTTCGACAACGACACGACCTCGTCGCGTGCACCCGCAACGACACGCGGTGCAGACGCGCGCGGCGCAGCCGGGGCAGGTGACGCAGCAACCGGGGCCGGGGCAGACGGCACTGCGCGGCCGGTTCCGCTCTCGATCACGGCAATCACGTCGTCTCGGGTGATGCGTCCGCCGGGGCCGGTGCCCGCGATGCGCGAGACATCGAGTCCGTTCTCCGAGATCAACTTGCGCACGACAGGTGACAGCACGATTCCCTCGGTGCCCGACGCCGCAGGCGCAAGCGACGCCGGAATCGGTGCGGGTGCAGGCGGCGCAGCAACCGGAGCAGGAGCAGCGACCGGTGCAGGAGCCGGCGCAGGTGCAGGAGCAGGAGCAGCGACCGGTGCAGGCGCAGGCGCAGGTTCCGGCGCAGCAGGTGCAGGTGCAGGTGCAGCGGCACCCTCGCCGACAACCGCGATCACCGTGCCCACGGCAACGGTGTCTCCCTCGGCGACGCGGATCTCGGTGAGAACACCGGCAATCGGAGACGGCACTTCGGTGTCGACCTTGTCTGTCGACACCTCGAACAACGGTTCGTCGGCGGCGACCGCCTCGCCCACCTTCTTGAACCAGCGCGTGATGGTGCCTTCGGTGACGGTCTCGCCGAGTTGGGGAAGTGTGATCTCTGCCATGTGATGTGTCCCTTGAAACCTGTCTACGAGTTGATGGTGCGACCGGTGAGGGCCATGACTGTTTCACCGAAGAGTTCCGAGAGGCTCGGGTGAGGCTGTATGAAGTGGGCGATCTCGTCGACGCTCGCCTCCCAGTTCACCGCGAGGTACCCGCCCGACAACTGCTCGGTCACCCACGGCCCCACCATGTGCACACCGAGAACCTGGCCCGCGGTGCCGTCGGCATTCTTCTTCGCGATGATCTTCACGAGTCCGTCGAGTTCGCCGAGAATCTGTGCGCGACTGTTCGCGCGGAACTGGTGCTTCGACACCACGACATCGTGACCCGCGGCCCTGGCAGCCTCTTCGCCGGGGCCCGCCCACGCCACTTCGGGGCTGCAGTAGATCGCCCACGGCACCCGGTCGTAGTCGACCGGCACGACTGCCTCGCCGAGAATCTGCTTCACCACGAGAATCGCCTCGGCATAGGCCACGTGGGCGAGCTGCGGGGTGTTGATGAGGTCGCCGATCGCCCACACACCGTCGACCGAGGTGCGGCAGTACGCATCGACATCGACGAAGCCGCGGTCGCTGACGGCGACACTCGTGTTGGCGAGACCCAACTGGTCGGGGAACGGCCGGCGCCCGACCGACACGATCACGGCGTCGACCTCTAGCGTCTCGCCCTCGCCGAACGACAGCACGGTCGAACCAGAACCGGTCGGCGTGTGCTTCGACACCGACACACCGGTCTTGATGTCGATCTTCTTCTTCTGGAACGCGCGCACGACCACGTTCGCGAGATCGGAGTCGAGACCGGGAAGGATCTTCGGCAGCCCCTCGAGGATCGTGACCTGCGACCCGAGGTCGGCGAAGGTCGATGCGAACTCACAGCCGATGGCGCCCCCGCCGATCACCGCGATGCGCGGCGGGATGTGGTCGAGCATCAGAACCTCGTCAGAGGTCATGATCGGACCACCGGGCTCGAAACCGGGGATGATGCGCGGAATCGAACCGGCCGCGAGGATCACGCTCGCACCGTTCAACTGTGTGGTTGTTCCGTCGGCAGCGGTCACGGTGACCGACTTGTCTGCGTTCAACGAACCCTTGCCCACCAGGTAGGTGACCTTCTTCGCCTTGGTCAGACCGGTGAGACCCTTCACGAGCCCGTCGACGATCTTCTGCTTGCGTGCCTGTGCGACGGCAAAGTCGGTGGTGCCGACCGTGACCGCTATGCCGAAATCGGGTGCGTGTTCGGCGTGGCGCCTCGCGGCGGCCGTCTCGAGAAACGCCTTCGCCGGGATGCACCCACGGTTCAGGCAGGTGCCGCCGATCGTGTCTTTCTCGACGAGGGCGACATTCAGTCCCGCCGATGCACCGTAGAACGCCGCCGCGTAGCCACCAGGTCCTCCACCAATGATGATGAGGTCGAACTGGTCAGCCATGGGGTTCTCCAATCAGTGTGGACACGCCGTTGTATCCAGCACCCTCTACGGTAGCCGTTTGACCTAGGGAGCCCACTGAGATTGGGCGTCGGCACGCTGGTAGGCAACGGTCACAGACGAACCGACAGACGCGACGAACGGCACCACGCAGGTGGTGTACTGCGACACCTTCGTCACGCACTCGGACGCACCGTCGGGCGGCAACGGGTCGTTCAGCCGGCCGTTGGCCAGCAGTTTCCATCCCTCGAATCCGTCGGCTCCCTCGACGCCGCGCATCGAGACGGTGACAAATGTGCCGTCGTCACGTTGGTCGACGGCGGTCACCGACACCACCATGTCGCCGAGAGTCTGCTCTGCACCGAGACCGAGCACCACGGCCTCGACGTCGTCGGTGGCGACCTGGAACAACTTGAAGCCCCCGGCCAGCATGATGGCGAGGCCACAGACGAGTGCGGTCAGGATGAGTTTTCGTGTGCTCATGTCGCCTGTCACCCTACGGCGAAGGGGCTTTCGGCCGAAAAGGGTCGTAGGTCACCGCCGGCGGTGGAACAACTGACCCCGCAATCTGGTTGTGCTTGCATATGAAGATTCTCATCACAGGGGCCTCGGGCCTCATCGGCCGTGCCCTGTCGACGGAACTGCTCGCCCAGGGTCACACCGTCGTGGCCGCCGTGCGCCGTGCGCCGCGGTCGGCGAACGAGGTTCAGTGGAACCCGGCATCGGGAGAACTCTCGCCGTCGGCGTTCGACGGCGTCGATGCAGTCGTGCACCTGGCAGGGGCGGGCATCGGTGACAAGCGCTGGACAGACGACTACAAGCGCGAGATCCTCGACAGCCGCACCAAGTCGACTGCGCTGCTCGCCACGACGATGGCCGCGTTGCCGGTCAAGCCGCGCGTGTTCCTCTCCGGTTCTGCCATCGGCATCTACGGCGTGCGCGGCGACGAGAGTCTCGACGAGAACGCATCGCTCGGCGACGGTTTTCTCGCCGACGTGTGCAAGCAGTGGGAAGCAGCCGCCGAACCGGCACGCGCGGCCGGCATCCGCACGGTGTACCTGCGCACCGGCATCGTGCTGTCACGCGACGGCGGTGCACTCAAGAAGCAGTTGCCCATCTTCAAACTCGGCGCAGGCGGCAAGTTCGGCAACGGCAGGCACTGGCAGAGCTGGATCAGCATCACCGACGAGGTCCGAGCCATCATCCACCTGCTCACCTCGCAACTGTCGGGGGCTGTCAACCTCACGGCACCCGAGCCGGTCACCAACGCACAGTTCACCAAGGAACTGGGCCGCGCACTCTCGCGGCCGACGGTGCTGCCGATTCCGTCGTTCGGCCCGAAGCTGCTGCTCGGCGGTGAACTCGCGAACGCGTTGTTGTTCACCGGACAGCGCGTGATCCCGGGCGCGCTCACCCGCGACGGTTTCGTGTTCCAGCACCAGACACTCGACGTCGCACTGTCTGCCCTGTTGAAGAAGTGACATCGCTCCCGCTTCCCGACTCGACCGACGTCGTCATCATCGGTGCCGGGCTTGCGGGTCTCGTCGCCGCGAAGGTTCTCGAACAACATGGCATCTCCCCTCTGCTGCTCGAGGCCTCCGACGGCGTCGGCGGGCGTGTGCGCAGCGACAAGGTCGACGGTTTCGTTCTCGACCGCGGGTTCCAGGTGTTGTTGACGTCGTACCCCGAGATTCACCGGCACCTCGACATACCGGCGCTCGACCTGCGCACGTTCGAACCCGGCGCGGTGGTGTGGCGCAAGGGAAAAGGACACGTCGTCGGAGACCCCTTCAGACGCCCGGCCACCCTGCTCTCCACGTCGACCGCCCCCATCGGCACCCTCGGGGACAAGATGCGCATCGCGGCGTACCGTGCGCGCCTCACCCGTGCCGACGCGCGCGACCTGATGCGCGGCGACGACAAACCGACGGTCGATGCCCTGCGTGAGATGGGCTTTTCGTCACGGATCATCGACCGCTTCTTCACGCCGCTCGTCGGCGGCATCCAGCTCGACCCGACGCTCACCACGTCGCGACGCATGTTCGATGTCATCTTCCGCACCCTCGCCACGGGTGACTCCGCCGTGCCGGCCGACGGAATGGGCGAGATCAGCGGTCAACTCGCCCGTTCGCTCTCGACGACACGCCTCGCACTGAACTCACCCGTCGCATCGGTGGCGCCCGGCCGTGTCACACTCGAGAACGGACACACGGTCACCGCAGACAACATCGTGGTCGCGACAGAGGGGCCCGTGGCGTCGCGACTGCTCGGTCTGCCAGAGGTCAGTTCACGCCCGGCCGGGTGCGTGTACTTCGCGGCACCAGCGCCGCCCGTGAAGGGCGCCTACGTGGTGCTCGACGGGCACGGCGAGGGCCCCGTGCTGAACGTTGCGGTCATGTCGAACGTGTCGCCGAGATACGCCCCGCACGGCCAGCATCTGGTCGCTGCCGCGATGCCGGGCGTGTGCGAGGGCGACCTCGAGGCCGCCGCACGCACCCAGCTCAGGTCGTGGTGGGGCGCCGCAACAGACGAATGGCGCCACCTGCGCACCTACAGAATTCCCCACGGCCAGCCCGCACAGGACACCCCCTTCTCCCCCAAGAAGAAGGTGTCCCTCGGTGACGGGTTGTTCGTGTGCGGAGACCACCGCGACACCGGTTCCATACAGGGAGCCATGTTTTCGGGGCGAAGAACTGCGGAGATCGTCGCAGAGAAAGTGAGAGCAACATCATGAACACAGAGAAGAGATCAGACCCGGCCAAGATCGTGTCGCGATCGGTCGTCGTTCCCGCGCCGGCACAGGAGATCTTCGACCTGCTCGCCGACCCGCGTCGTCACAGCGAGATCGACGGGTCCGGATCGGTGAAAGAGGCGCGCATCGACGCTCCGGCCCGACTCGCCCTCGGGTCGCAGTTCGGCATGAACATGCGCATCGTGCTGCCGTACCGGATGACGAACACCGTTGTCGAGTTCGAGGAGGGGCGGCTCATCGGCTGGCGCCACTTCGGCGGGCACGTCTGGCGTTACGTCCTCGAACCTGTCGACGGCGGAACGAAGGTCACCGAACAGTTCGACTGGAACACGAACCGCAGTCCCCTGTTCCTCAAGTTGATGAACGCCGTCGAGAACAACGGCAAGTCGATCGAGAAGACACTCGACAACCTGGTGGCGCGCTTCTCGAACTAGCGAACGTGGGGTGACACGTCGCGGCGCACGTAACGTCCGCGGCCCCTGGCGCCGACGAACTCGTTGTCACGCACGATGATCTCGCCGCGCGACAGCACGGTGCGAACCTTTCCGGTGACCTGCATTCCCTCGTAGGCCGAGTGGTCGAGGTTCATGTGGTGCGTCTCCACCCCGAGCGTGTGGCGCACGGCGGGGTCGTACACGACGATGTCGGCATCGAAGCCCTCGGCGAGAACGCCTTTCCGGGCAAGACCGAAGAGACGGGCGGGCGCGGTCGCGCAGACCTCGACCCACCGTTCGGTGCTGATGTGGCCGGCGACGACGCCTTGGTACACGAGGTCCATCCGGTGCTCGACACCGCCGATGCCGTTCGGAACCACGTTGAACGACTGCCCGTTCATCAACTTCTGCTCGCGCAGGCAGAACGGGCAGTGGTCGGTGCTCACGACGGCGAGCTGATCGACGCGCAGACCCTCCCACAGGTCGGCGTGATGGTGCTCGTGCTTCGACCGCAACGGTGTCGAGCAGATGTATGCCGCACCGTCCGGCCACCCCCTGCCGAGATGGTCCTCGAGTGAGAGGTGCAGGTACTGCGGGCATGTCTCGGCGAAGATGTTCGTGCCGCGCGACCGCGCCTCGACGACCTCGCGCAACGCGTGCGAACTCGACAGGTGCACCACGTACAACGGCGCGTTGCCCGCCACGCGTGCGAGCACCGCCGCACGGTGCACGGCCTCTGCCTCGAGTTCGGGGGGGCGTGTGCGCGAATGGAAATCGGGGGTGATGTTCCCGGCGGCGACCGCCTGTTCGACCAGCACGTCGATCGCGAGACCGTTCTCTGCGTGCACCATCGCCATCATCCCCGTGTCGGCACACATCTGCAGCGCACGCAGAAGTTGGCCGTCGTCGGAGAACAGGCGACCGGGATACGCCATGAACAACTTGATCGACGCGACCCCCTCGCGCTCGACCAGTGAGCGCGTGTCGACGAGAGCCTGCTCGTTCACGCCGCCGAGCACCTGGTGCAGACCCCAGTCGACGACGCACTGCCCCTCTGCCTCGGCGAGTCGTGATTCGAAGGCCTCGAGCACGTTCCCGCCGGCACGCTGCTCGGCGAAGTCGACGATCGTGGTGGTGCCGCCGTGCGCCGCGGCGATGCTGCCCGACTCGAAGGTGTCCGACGAGACCGTCGGGCCCGTGTCGAGCTGCATGTGCACGTGCGCATCGACACCGCCGGGCACCACCAGACAACCGGCCGCATCGACCACCACATCGTCGGGGCCCGCGACGATGGTGCCGTGCGGGGCAACGCGGGTGATGCGCCCGTTCTCGCACGCAACGTCGGCAGCGGCCCGGCCGTCGGCGTTCACCACGGTTCCGTTCACGACAAGGGTGCGCACAGGGCAAATCTAAACCGTGAAACGGTGCCGGGTGGTGCTAAACCCGTATGCCGTGACCATCTCGCTTCCCACCGGATTCAACTCGTACGTCACCAATGTCGGCATCAAGGACGACACGAACGACCTCACGGTGGTGGTCGGTGCCCCCGGCACCACTTCGGCAGGGGTGTTCACCCAGAGTCTCTTTGCCGGTCCGTCGGTTCTCGTGTCGCGCGAGAACAACACGGGCAACACCCGTGCGATGGTGGTCATCTCGAAGAACGCAAACGTCGCGAACGGCCCGGTCGGGCTCGAGCACGCACGCGAGGTCACCGAGCGAGTCGCCCGGAGGCTCGGTCTCGACCCGGCGCAGGTGTTCATCGCCTCGACGGGTGTCATCGGCCGCGTGTACCCCATCGAGAGGCTGCGTGCGGGGCTCGACGCGTTGCCGGCGCAACTGCCGTCGAACGACGCAGAGGAAGTCGCACGCGGGATCATGACGACAGACACCGTGCACAAGGTGTCCGAGAGCAACATCGAGGGTTCCCCGGCGCGTGTCGTCGGTGTGGCAAAGGGCGTCGGCATGATCGAGCCGGACATGGCGACCCTCATCGCGATGGTGTTCACCGACGCGCGCATCGACCCGGTCACACTCGATTCCGTCTTCCGTGCCGTCATCGACCGCACCCTGAACTGCGTCTCGGTCGACACCGACACATCGACCAGCGACACCGCGGTCGTTCTCGCCAGCGGAACCGCCGGCGAGGTCGACCCCGCACGTTTCGAGACCGCACTCGAATCGGTGCTGCTCGATCTCACGAAGAAGATCGCCCGCGACGGCGAGGGTGCCGAGACCCTCATCGAGGTGCGCGTCGATGCCGCACGCGACGAGATGCAGGCACGCACGGTCGCGAAGTCGATCGTGAACTCACCGCTCGTGAAGACCGCAGTCCACGGTGCCGACCCCAACTGGGGACGCGTGGCGATGGCCATCGGCAAGTGCAGCGAGTACACCGACATCGACCAGGACACCGTCACCATCCGGTTCGGCACCCAGGAGGTGTACCCCACCCGCGTCGACGAGTCGGGACTGCGTCAGTTGAGTGACTACATGCGCGGCGACGACGTGGTGATCCACGTGTCGCTGAACACGGGGTCTGCATCCGCCACGGTGTGGGGCTGCGACCTCACCGACGGTTACGTGCGCATCAACGCCGACTACACGACCTGACGGGTCAGCGCGTCTCGAGGTAGGCGAACAACGCGTCGCGGTACGGCGCGATGCTCTTGTAGGCGGCGACGTTGTCGGGGATCTTGTTCACCAGATCGGCGATCCCGTGCACCACCGCGTAGTCGCGTGCCATGAAATCGGACATCTTCTCGACGTAGGTGCGGATCGTGAACAGGATCCCCCCTGTCACGGGGAGACGACGCAGTGTCTGCCACTCGACCCGGAACCACATGTCGGCCGGGTCGATGCCGGGTGTCGCCGGCGGAACATCAGGTTGGAAAAGCGACGGGTGGTTCGCGATGCCCCAGTTGATGCGCCAGACGGGCCGGTCGGCCGACAGTCGCATCAACATCGCGTTCACCGGCGAGTCGAGGTCGCTGTCGTACCGCGCAACCGGGCCGTGTATCTGTGCCATCGTGCCGCCGATCTTCTCCGCGAGTCTCCAACGGTTCGGCGAGCACAGCACCGCGGCAGCCAGACGCGGCAGACCGTCGTCTCCGGGCATCAGCACGCACAGGTCGTCGGCGACGTGCAGGGCTGCATCGATCAACGCGTCGAGACCGGTGTCCGTCGCCGGCGGCAGCCCGAGAGATCCGAGCACACCTGCGGCAACCTCGTCGCACGCTTCTTCTGCACCGGCGAGACACGCAATTACTTCGTCCGGTCTCTCGTGCAGCAGCGAGAGTTTCATCACCCTTGTCGGGGGCCAGTCGTCGTCGATGTCGGACACCCACTGGCCGGTGTCGAGCGGCCGCGCACCGACCCGCAGTCTCGCTGCGTCACCCGCAACGGGCAGGAACCCGCCGGGGATGGCGACGGAACGACGAGACCCCGGGCTGGTGCCCGGGGTCTTGCCAGAAGATGGGTGCCGGTCGAACGGCGTGAACGGATCGTCGTGGAAGACGATGCTCACTTGGGTGGCATGCGAATGCCGCCGTCGACTCTGATGGTTTCGGCATTCATGTAGCTGTTGGTGATGCACTCGAGCACCATCGATGCGAGCTGCTCGGGCTTGCCCAGCTTCTGCGGGAAGAGGACGCCCTTCTGCAACTGTGCCTTGAAGGCCTCGCTCTGGTCACCGGTGCCGTAGATCGGGGTGTCGATGAGACCCGGTGCCACGGTGTTCACGCGCACGCCCACTGCGGCGAGGTCGCGTGCGACGGGGAGGGTCATGCCGACGACTCCGCCCTTCGACGCCGAGTACGCGTTCTGGCCGATCTGGCCGTCGAACGCAGCGACAGACGCGATGTTGACGATCGCACCGCGCTCGCCGTCCTCGAGCGGCTCGGTCTGGCTCATCGCGGTTGCCGCAATGCGGATCGCATCGAACGTGCCGATGAGGTTGATCGCAATCACGCGCTTGAACGCCTCGATGTTCGCTGCCGACTCGTAGGTTCCGTCTTTGCCGATGGTGCGCTGTGCCCAGCCGATGCCGGCCGAGTTCACGAGGACACGCAACGGCCCCATCGACTTGGCCATCTCGACCGCGTTGATGATCTCGTCGGTGTTGGTGACGTCGACGGCGCAGAACACCGCGTTGCCGACTTCCTTCGCGAGGGCCTCGCCCTGCTCTTTCTGCCGGTCAAGGTCGGCAATGACGACCTTTGCCCCGCCCTTGGCGAGGAGACGAACGGAGGCTGCACCGATTCCCGATGCACCACCAGTGACAATTGCGCTGACGCCTGAAATATCCATTCCGTCAGGCTACGCACCGACGGCGCTCTCCACCCAGCCCGGGCGGGCTAGAGGAAATCCTGCGCGGCGGCCACCGCGAGCGAGTCGACGAGGTCGTTCATGGGGTCACCGCTGTGGCCCTTCACCCATGAAAAATCCACGTTGCCCCGCGTGTTCACCAGGTCGAGAAAGGGTTCCCAGAGGTCACGGTTCGCCACCGGCTGACGCTGCGAGTTCTTCCACCCGCGCTGGAGCCACCCCCTCCACCAGCCGTCGGTGAAGCACTTCACGACGTATGTGGAATCGGACACAATCACGATGCGCCTCGGATCATCACGAAACCGTCTCACGGCCTCGAACGCCGCGAGAATCTCCATGCGCTGGTTCGTGGTGTGTGCCTCGCCCCCGGTCGCATGCTCGACTCCCCCCGGCGACACTGCCCATGCCCACCCTCCGGGGCCCGGGTTCCCCGAACATGCCCCGTCGGTGTAGATGACCAAGACGTCGAGGGCGTCGAGGGCGTCGTCGGCGTGTTCCATCTCCTCGATTGTTCACCATGCAGAAGGCCACGACGGGCATTTGCCGCAAATGGTGCGAGAATGGAACCGTGATCTTCGACGGCTCCGTTCACCAGTTGCCCGACACAGATCCTGGCGAGACGCAGGAATGGCTCGAGTCACTCGATGCGGTCGTCGAGGTGCACGGAAAGAACCGCGCGCGGTACCTGCTGTCGCGGCTTCTCGAACGGGCGCAACAGTCTCAGGTCAGTTTTCCCGCCACCGTGTCGACGCCCTACGTCAACACGATCCCGCGCGAGAACGAACCGTGGTTCCCCGGTGACGAACACATCGAACGAAGAATCCGTGCCTACGTGCGGTGGAACGCCGCGGTGATGGTCACGCGCGCGAACCAGGACTCCGAGGGCATCGGCGGTCACCTGTCGACGTTCGCGAGCTCGGCCAGCCTCTACGAGATCGGCTTCAACCATTTCTTCCGCGGCAAGGACGACGGGCTGCCCGGTGACCACGTGTACATCCAGGGCCACGCGGCGCCGGGCATCTACGCACGCGCCTTCCTCGAGGGTCGGCTCTCGGAAGACGACCTCGACCACTTCCGTCGCGAGATCGGTCGCGGCGGCCGTGGTCTGTCGAGCTACCCGCACCCCCGTCTCATGCCCGACTTCTGGGAGTACCCGACCGTGTCAATGGGTCTCGGTCCCATCACCGCCCTGTACCACGCGCGCTTCAACCGTTATCTCAGCAACCGCCACATCGACGACACGTCGGGAAGCCGCGTGTGGGCGTTCATCGGCGACGGCGAGACCGACGAGCCGGAGACACTCGGTTCGATCTCGCTGGCGGCGCGCGAGCAACTCGACAACCTCGTGTTCGTCGTCAACTGCAACCTGCAGCGGCTCGACGGTCCGGTGCGCGGCAACGGAAAGATCATCCAGGAACTCGAGGCCGTCTTCCGCGGCGCGGGCTGGAACGTGATCAAGGTGATCCTCGGGTCGAAGTGGGACGACCTTCTCGCACGCGACGTCGACGGTGTGTTGCTGAACAAACTCAACTCGACCGTCGACGGCGAGTTCCAACGGCTCTCCGTGGAGAACGGCGCCTACATCCGCGAGAACTTCTTCGGGCCTGACCCGCGCCTGCGCCAGATGGTCGCCCATCTCTCCGACGACGACCTCGTCAACCTGCCGCGTGGCGGCCACGACTACCGCAAGCTCTATGCGGCCTACAAGGCTGCGAGCGACAACCTGGGCTCGGGCCGGCCAACCGCGATTCTCTGCAAGACCATCAAGGGCTGGACACTCGGCCCCCAGATCGAGGCCCGCAACGCAACGCACCAGATCAAGAAGATGAACGTGGAACAGTTGCGACTGCTGCGCGACCGCCTCTATCTGCAGGAAGAGATCCCCGATTCGATGCTCGAGGCAGACGAACCCCCGTACTTCCGGCCGTCGCCCGACTCGATCGAACACCAGTACATGGTCGAGCGCCGGCGCGCGCTCGACGGCTCGCTGCCGAAGCGCATCGAATGGACACGACGCCCGCTCGCTCTGCCCTCCGCTGCTGCCTTTGCCGAATTCGCGAACGGTTCGGGCGAACAGGCCGTCAGCACGACGATGGCATTCACGCGGTTGCTGCGCAACCTCGTTCGTGATGACGACTTCGGTTCGCGGGTCGTGCCGATCATCCCCGACGAGGCACGAACCTTCGGCATGGACTCGCTGTTCCGCGAGGTGCGCATCTACGCGTCGCAGGGCCAGAAATACGAGCCGGTCGACCACGACCTCCTGCTCTCGTACGCAGAGTCCGCACAGGGCCAGATTCTCGAGGAGGGAATCACCGAGGCGGGCGCGATGAGCAGCTTCATCGCCGCGGGCACCAGCTACTCGACGCGCGGTGTCCCGATGGTTCCGTTCTACACCTTCTACTCGATGTTCGGGTTCCAGCGCGTCGGCGACCTCATCTGGCAGGCGGCCGACTCGCGCACCCGCGGTTTTCTCATGGGTGCCACCGCGGGCCGCACCACACTCAACGGCGAGGGTCTCCAGCACCAAGACGGCCACAGCCTCGTTCTCGCGGGCACCGTGCCGCCGTGCCGTGCCTACGACCCTGCATTCGCCTACGAGATGGCCGCCGTCATCGAACACGGCATCAACGAGATGTACGGCCCGAAGCCCGCCGACGTCTTCTATTACGTGACCCTCTACAACGAGAACATCCCCATGCCGGCGCGGCCCGCGCACGTCTCGACCGACGACATCATCAACGGCCTGTACCTGTACGAGCCCGCGGCACAACCGGCACAGGCAACGGTGCTGTTCTCGGGCACCGCATTCTCGGCAGCCCGGCGAGCCGCAGACATTCTGCGTGATTCGTTCGGAATCCACGTCGACCTGTGGTCGGCGACGTCGTACAAGTCGCTGCGCGACGATGCCATCGAGGTCGAGCGCTGGAACAGACTGCACCCGACGCAGTCGCCCCGCACATCGCGTGTCGCCGCATTGCTGGGCGGGCCCGACACGCCGGTTGTCGCGGTCACAGATTTCATGCGCACTGTTCCCGAACAGATCGCATCGTTCGTGCCGAACCGCACGTTCCTGGCGCTCGGCACAGACGGAATGGGCCGCAGCGACACGCGTGAGGCGTTGCGACGTTTCTTCGAGACCGACGCAGAACACGTGGTGGTCGCGGTGCTGTCGACACTTGTCGGCCGTCACGGTGTCACGCGCGCGACCGTCGCACAGGCAATCATTGATCTCGGCATCAACCCCGAAGCAGAGAACGGACTCACGAGAGACTGACCATGGGCACCCTCTACATCACCGGAAATCCCGACTCCGACGCCCTGCTGAACTCGAACGGCACCGCGCTGTTGATCGGCATGCTGCTCGACCAGCAGGTGCCGATGGAATGGGCCTTCAACGGAGCCTTCACTCTCAAGCAACGGCTCGGGCACCTCGACCCACGCCGCATCGCAGAGATGGATCCCGATGCGTTCCTGCAGGTGTGTCTCGACAAGCCGGCCATCCACCGTTTCCCCAAGGCGATGGCCCAGCGCATCCAGGGCATGTGTGCCATCATCGCGGGCGACTACCGCAACAAGGGCGAGAACATCTGGAAAGACGTGACCGACGCACAGGTTCTCTTCGAGCGGTTGCGCAGGCTCCCCGGTTACGGCGAGGAGAAGGCACAGATCTTCATCGCCCTTCTGGCCAAGCGTTTCGACATCGCACCCGACGGCTGGAAAAAGGCCGCGGGGGTCTTCAGCGACAGGAACCCGCGCACCGTCGCCGACATCACGTCACCCGAGACGTTGTTGAAGGTGCGTGCATGGAAGAAGGCAGAAAAAGCCGCCGACCGTGACAAACAGTCGCGACCCCTGGCTGCCAAGAAGACCGTCGCGAAGAAGACCGCGACCAAAAAGCCGGCGACAAAGAAGCCGGCAACGAAGAAGAAACCGTGACGACCCTCATCACCGGTGGCGCCGGCTACATCGGATCGATCACCACGAGACTCATCCGGTCGACGGGTCGTTCCGTGGTGGTGCTCGACACACTCGAGAACGGCCACCGCAAGGCGGTGGGAGACGCACCGTTCGTGCAGGGCGACATCGCCGATGCAGATCTTGTCGGGCGAATCTGCCGCGAGCACGGTGTCGACGAAGTGGTGCACTTTGCCGCGTACAAGGCGGTCGGCGAATCGATGCAGAACCCCTCGAAGTACTTCACCAACAACGTCACGGGTTCGCAGAGACTGTTCGAGGCCCTGACCCGGGCAGGCGTCAACCGCGTGGTGTTCTCGTCGACTGCCGGCATCTACGGCACGCCGGACTCGGTTCCCGTCACCGAAAACGCAGAACCGCGCTGCGAGAGCGTCTATGCCGAGACCAAGCTGATGATCGAAAAGACCCTCGGGTGGTACTCACGCACGGGCAGCATGCGGCACGTCGCACTCCGGTACTTCAATGCGGCCGGTGCCGCGTCAGACGCGACGCTCGGCGAGGACTGGCGCTTCTCCCAGAACCTGATTCCGCATGTGATGAGGGCCGTCATGGGCGGGGCCGACACCCTCTCGGTGTTCGGCGACGACTTCCCCACCCCCGACGGCACGGGTGTGCGCGACTACATCCACGTCGAGGATCTCGCCGTCGCGCACGTGGCCGCCCTCGAGCATCTTCGTTCGGGCGGCGACAGCGTCACCTGCAACGTGGGCACCGGTTTCGGCACCAGCGTGATGCAGATCATCCACGCCACCGAACGGGTCACCGGGCGGAAGGTTCCGTTCACCGTTGTCGGCCGGCGCGACGGCGACCCGGCCGAGTGCTACGCCGACACCACGCGCATCCAGCAGTTGTTCGGCTGGTCGCCGACCAGGACTCTCGACGACATCATCGCGAGTGCGTGGGCATGGCACTCGTCGCACCCGCACGGGCACGACAGTTAGTCACATCAGAAGCGCACGCTGACGGTCGAGCCAGCCGAGCAACACCGCGATGGCGCGCGGGTCGTGACGCAGTCGGTGTCCCGCACCGGGAACGATGCGCAGTTCTGCGGTTCCGTGTGACCGCGCGAGTTCGCGCGAGTCGGCGACGGGCACGCTCTCGTCGTCCTCGCCGTGCATCACCAACAGCGGTCGAGGCGCGAAACGGTGTGCCGCATCGACGGGCCTGAACCGACGCAGTTCCCGGCTCCATTCGTCGAACGCGCGGGGGAATCCCTGCGAGCGGATCGCACCGATCTCCTTGGCATGCTCGAGGAAACGACGGGGCTGGCCGGCCCAGTCGTCGAAGTCGGCTCGTGCGCCGAGCAGTGCACACCCGCGCACCCGCGGGTCGTCGGCCGCCACGCAGAGCGCGAGTGCACCGCCCGTGTTGGTGCCGACGAGCCAGATTCCCTGCGGGGCGACGGTCTCCTCGAGATGATCGATGGCTGCGCGAAGGTCATCGACCCAGCCCTGCATCGAGAAATCGCCGTCGCTCTCGCCGCACCCGCGGAAGGTGAACGTCAACGCCGCCCAGCCGAGATCGTTCGCGACACGGTCCATGAGTTGCGGGAACGTGACGGCAGACTGGCGGGCATCGAGCGGGCCGATCGGGAAACCGTGGCACATGATGACGCCCGGCAGTTGCGGCTGGTGGCCGCTCGGCACGGCGAGATAGCGGTTCAACGTGAGAGAGCCGGAACGGAATGTGCCGTTCATTGCCCCGCTCACCACGGCCCCCTACGCGCGAGGCTTGCGGTGACGGCGCGACGCACCGGCAGTGGCGAGGGTGTACCCGCGGTTGCGCGCCTCGGCCAGCGTGTCGGGCCCGAAACACAGGCCCACGCCCTCGTTCACGATCTCGTTGATGATGTCTTCATCGGTCCATTCGTCGAGGTCGTACACCAGTTGGGTGCGCTTGTCACCGAGGAATCGAGTGTGTTCAAACCGTGTGGGGCGTTCCATGTCCCCCAACGGTAGTCGCCCACTGACCCGCCGCCACGAACGGCGCACTAACTTTCGGGGCATGACAACACACGAACCGGTCACCTCTGTCGAGTTCTTCTTCGACATCATGTGCCCGTACGCATACCAGACATCGGTGTGGATCCGCGAGGCACAGCGTCAGGTCGGCTTCGACATCACGTGGCGGTTCTTCAGCCTCGAGGAGGTCAACCGCGAGGACGGCAAGCCCCACCCCTGGGAACGCGAGTTTGCCTACGGATGGACACCCATGCGCGTCGCTGCGTGGTTGCGCCGGCAGAACAACGACTGGTGCGGCGCCTTCTACGAGGTGTGCGGGCGGACTCTGCACGTCGACGGACGCCGCCACTACGACCGGGACATCGCACTCGAACTGCTGCGCGAGGCCGGCCTCCCGGAGAACGCATGGGACGACGCACTCGCCGACCCGACGACGAGCGACGACGTGCGCGCAGACCACGAACATGCGGTGTCGGAACTCGCCGGTTTCGGCGTGCCCATCATCACGGTTCCTGGCGGCCGCGCCGTGTTCGGCCCGGTGGTGCTGCCTGCCCCCACGGGCGAGCGCGCGAAGGAACTGTGGGACCTCACGGTCGGTTACGCACGTTTTCCCGGACTGTTCGAGATGAAGACCCCGAAGACCGACGCCGACATGCAGATGATCGGGCGTATCTTCACCCCGTACCTCGAGGCGCGCCAGTGGCGCACGATTCAGAACCCCGCACGCTGAGGAGCAAGAGATGATCCCCACACAGACGATCGACACACTCGAACAGACATGGCGCTCGATGACCGAGTTCTGCTCGACACTCACCGAGGCCGAATGGAAGACCGCGTCTCAGTTGCCGAAGTGGACCGTGCAGGACAATCTCTCGCACATCGTCGGCACCGAGTCGTCACTGCAGGGTCTTGCGCGCCCGCAGCACACGGCCGGCGACAAGTCGCACGTGAGGAACCCGATCGGTGACATGAACGAAGACGACGTCGACCTTCGCCGTGCCCGCACGGGTGCCGAGGTGCTCGACGAATGGCGCACCGTCATGGACCTGCGCCTCTCCACCCTGCGGTCGGCAGACGATGCCTACTTCGCGCAGGAATCAATGACGCCCACCGGGCCGGGAACACTGGCCGACTTCCTGCACATCCGTGTTCTCGACTGCTGGGCCCACGAACAAGACATGCGCCGTGCGGTGAACAAGCCGGGCAACCAGGGCGGGCCCGCCGCCGAGCACACCATCGACAGGCTGATCCGCACGATCCCCATCGTGGTCGGCAAGCGTGCCGCCACACCCGAGGGTGGCACCGTTGTCATCCGCATCACCGGTGCCGTCAGCCGCACCGTGGCCACCACGGTCGTCGAGGGTCGCGCACAGGTCGTGGCCGAGGTTCCCGCCGGCGCACTGTGCGAGATCGGCATGGACAGCGACACCTTCGCCCAGCTCGCGATGGGTCGCGCCACCGCGGAAGAGCTCGCCACCACCATCTCGATCAGCGGCGACGCCGAACTCGCCCACCGTGTGGTGAGCCAGTTCAACATGATGATCTAGACCGAGTCGGCCTTGGGGCCCACCGCACCGATCGCGGCGAAATAGGCGTTGTGTGCGTCGAGCACGTGCACCACGTCGACATCGTCGAGCAGCTGCACACCACGCTTGACGGCTTCATCGAGCAGGAACGCGGCGAGATGCATCTCGTCGACCACCAACGGCGTGTCGATGTGCTGCCGACGGTCGATCACGTCTTGCGGCACCAGGTTCCGCTCGGCCAGCCAGTTGAGATGACCCAGCAACAACTCACGGAGTTCGTCGAGTGTGAGCCTGGCCTGTGTCTCTGCCGGCACCGCGGCGGCCACCCAGTCGACGGCGAAGTCGATCTCGTAGACCACTCGCGGTGCGACTGCGTCGAGACGACGGGCCTCGCGCCCGACCACCACCGCCGCGATCACGAAGACACTGATGACCGACACGACGACGAAGACAACGGTGATTGCGGGCATACCGTGAGCCTACGACGGGGGGCTAGAACGCCTCCATCAACAGCCAGTCATCGTCGTCGGCAACCGTCACAACCTTGGCCATGAAACCGGCACCGCCCGGACCCCACGAGTACTCCATGTACTGGGGAAGACCTGGCCGGTAGACGAGATTGCGGCCACTGAACGCGAACTCGTAGGCAACCGACGGGCAGATGTAGGCGACAGTGCCGGCGAACGGCGCAGAGAACGTCATGTGCGCGTGCCCGCTCACGACCGCCAGCACATGGTGACGCGACACAACGTCGGCGAGACCGGTGATCGACCCGTTGTCGAGCCGCACCGAGTCGAGCGCGGGGCCCCCGATGGCAAAACACGGGTGGTGCATCGCCACGACCGCGGGCTTGCCGTCGTCGAGCACCGAGTCGAGCCACTCGAGTTGGTCGCGGTCGAGGGCGCCGTCCTCACGGCCCGCCCGCGAGGAATCGAGCACGACCAACCGCCCCTCGGGCAGTTCGGTCAGGTAATCGAGTCGACCGTTTCGCGACGGCAGTGAGAACATCGACTGCAGACGCATCGATTCGTCGTGGTTGCCGGCACACAACGACACGGCAGAGCCTGCAGACTCGAGGGCAGCCGACAGCCCGCGGTACTCGTTCTCGGTTCCCTTTCTCGCCACACAGTCGCCGCTGATCACGATCGCGGCGCTTCGTCGCGCGGCATGCCGTATCGCCTTGGTGAGGTTGCCGACCGGGTCAGAGCCCGCGAACAGTTCGTCGCCTGGTCCGGGGATGTGCGGGTCGGAGATCTGAGCGAGAACGGTGCGCGGCATGCGTGAACAGTAGAGCAACCGACACACGCGACCGAACGGCACAAAGAGAAGAGCCCGGGCACTCGGCCCGGGCTCTCTCGAGAGTGGTCAGTGAACCGGGATCAGATCCCGATGCGCTGTGCGAGAAGCTCGCGGTGGTAGGTCGGATCGCCGAAGATCAGCTCGCTCGACTTCGCACGCTTGAAGTACAGGTGTGCCGGGTGCTCCCAGGTGAAACCGATACCGCCGTGGATCTGGATGTTCTCGGCTGCCGAGTGGAAGTACGCCTCGGAGCAGTAGGCCTTGGCGAGCGATGCAACCGAGGGCAGTTCCTCGTTCATCTCTGCCGCGCACCACATGCCGTAGTAGGCAGCCGACTTCGCCGACTCGACCTCGAGCAGCATGTCTGCACACTTGTGCTTGATCGCCTGGAACGAACCGATGGGGCGGCCGAACTGGATGCGGTCCTTTGCGTACTGCACGGCCATCTCGAGCACCTTCTGTGCGCCGCCGACCTGCTCGGCCGCGAGAGCGACTGCTGCGAGGTCCATGACCTTGCCGAGCACTTCGCCACCCTTGCCTTCGGTGCCGATCAACTTCGCAGGAGTGTTGTTGAACTCGAGCTTGGCCTGCTTGCGGGTCTGGTCCATCGTCGAGAGAGCAGTGCGGGTGAGACCCGATGCGTTGCCGTCTACTGCGAAGAGGCTGACACCCTTGCCGGTGCGCGCCGCGACGATGATCAGGTTCGCGGTGTGACCGTCGAGCACGAAGCTCTTGGTGCCGCTGATGGTGAAATCAGAACCCGATCCCTTGGCCTCGATGGTGATGCCGGCCTCGTCCCAACGACCCGAGGGCTCGGTGGTTGCGAGGGTCGCGATCGTCTCGCCGCTTGCGATGCCGGGCAGGTACGCCTTCTTCGCCGCGTCGTCTCCGGAGAGCAGAAGGGTGTTCGCCGCGAGCACGACGCTCGAGAAGAACGGTGCGCACAACAGTGCACGTCCCATCTCTTCGAGCACGACGCCGAGCTCGATGAAGCTGTAGCCCTGGCCACCGAATTCTTCGGGGATCGCAAGGCCCTGCAGCGCCATCTCACCGGCCATCTGTGACCACACGGCCGAATCGAAACCGTTCACGGTCTCCATCTGTTCGCGAACTGCCTCTTCAGATGACTTGTTCTCGAGGAACGAGCGCACCATCTTGCGGAGTTCTTCCTGTTCTTCACTAAATGCAAAATTCATGTGAATCAGTCTGCTGTGCCTGACGGTCAGTTGCTACTCGGGGTGTGTACGCCCGTGTACACACCGCGCTACGCTTGGATCATGGCCCACATCGGAGTTCGGGAACTACGTGCCGCACTGTCGACATACCTGCGACGCGCCCAGCAGGGTGAACGGGTGGTTGTCACCGTCGACGGCGCACCGGTGGCCCAACTGAGCCCGCTCGGAGGCAGCCTCGATGGCGTCACGCTCCCGGACCTGGTGGCACGGGGCGCGGTCGTGCCACCCCGACGCCGGGGCGACTGGGTGCCGGGTGACCCCTTGCTGCTCACCTCCGGCGCCCGCGTCGACCGAGCCGTGAGAGAGGTGCGATCGTGAGCGTTTTTCTCGACGCGAGTGCACTGCTGTCGCTGCACGTCGAGGGCAGTTCGCGCCGTGTCGTGCTCGATGCACTGAACGACGACACCACCTGGGCAGCGTGCGCGCATGCGCTCGGTGAGTCGCTGTCGGCGGCGTCGCGCCTGTCAGACGAGCCCGTTCTGGTGCGTCACCTCGAGGACATGGTGCGTCATACATGGGACTTCCTGCACGTGGTCCCGATCGACCAGGCACTGCTCGACGACGCAACTGCCCTGTGCCAGCAACAGCCCGTCGGGTTCTCGACCGCACTGCATCTGTCGGCCGCAGCCCGCCTGCCCGGCCGTACCCGGTTCGTGACATTCGACGCCGCACAGATCCCCGTCGCCCTGTCATTCGGGTTCGATGTTGTGTCAGGCTGAAGACATGGCGGGCACCCTCGGCACACTCCACTACTTCGACCACAACCTCGAGGTTCACCGCGTCGTCGTGGGTCCGTACGCGAACAACGTGTTCGTGGTTCGTTGCAAGCACACCGGCGATGCAGTGCTGATCGATGCCGCAAACGAACACGAGCGGCTTCTCGACCTGTGCCGCGCGCTCGGCGTGCGCCGGGTTCTAGAGACCCACGGTCACCACGACCACATCCAGGCGGTGCCGGCGATGCGCGAGGCCGGCTACGAGGTCGCGGTGATGTCCGACGATGCGGGCATGCTGAAAGACGTCGGCTACGACGTGTTCGTGAACGACGACGACGTCATCGAGGTCGGGCGACTGAGACTTCATGCGATCCACAACCCCGGACACACCCCGGGCTCGGTGTCGTTCAAGGTGCACGACGCCCCGCTTCTCTTCACCGGCGACACGCTCTTTCCCGGTGGCCCCGGTGCGACTCATTTTCCCGGCGGCAGTTTCGACACCATCATCCAGTCGATCGATTCGCGTCTGTTCACCTTTCCCGGCAACACGGTGGTGCTGCCCGGTCACGGAGTCGACACCTGCATCGCCGCCGAGCGTCCGCACCTCGGCGAATGGGTCGCCCGTGGCTGGTAGCGCGCCCGTGCTCGGTGGCATGGTGCCCGCGGCTCTGCCGACGGCACACGACACCCGGCACATCACGCACGACGGCCGGCTGTCACCCGACGACCGCGCACGGCTGCGTCGCATTCCGTCGTTCAGGAATGCGTGGTCGGTCGTGTTTCTCTACGCCCAGAACATCGCGTTGCTGTGGGTGTCGCTGCGCGTCGACAGCATTCTGTTGTGGGTCGTGACGTTCGTTCTCATGGGCCGCGCACACGCACAGTTCGCATCGCTCATGCACGAGGCGGCACACAGGCTGCTGTTCGCCCACAAGGGTCTCAACGACTTCACCGGCAACTGGCTTCTCGGGTATGCACAGCTCACCAGCACCCAGGCCTACCGTCGCGTGCACATGGCGCACCACAAGCGTGAGTTCGGACCGAACGAGCCCGACGTGCCGTTGTACGCGAACTACCCGGTCACGCGCGCGAGCCTGCGCCGAAAACTGGTCCGCGACGCGACAGGCCGCACGGGGCTCAAACTGCTGCGCCAACAGATGCGCGGGTTGCGTTCGCCCGACGACCGTGTGCGGCTCACTCTGTGGAAGATGCTCGGCGTGCAGGCCGTCATCGTTTCTGCCTTCGTCGTCAGCGGACACTGGTGGATGTACCCGGTGTTCTGGGTCGCGCCGTACCTCACGGTGTGGCGCGTGATCAACCGACTGCGCTCGATCGCCGAGCACGGCGGCATGCGCGAAGACGACGACCGTCGCTTCACCACTCACTCTGTGCGTCAGGGCCGATTCGCACGGTTCATGCTGGTGCCGTACAACATCGGGTTCCACATGGCCCACCACGTCGACGCCGGCGTGCCGTTCCGCCACCTGCCCGAGTACCACCGCATGCTCCACGAGGCGAACTACCTCGACGCCCGCCTCGAACACCCCGGCTACCGCGCTCTCTGGAAGGCTCTGGCAAGCGCTTAGTTTCCACTACGCCCATAGTGGTAATTCTGATTCCCCTTCTAGACTTGGGCCCGTGAGCGAACTTTTCCGCATCTCCGACCTGCATGCCCGGCCCGTTTCTGACGATGCCGAGAACCCCGACGAGATCCTGAAAGGGGTGTCGCTGTCGATCCGGGCGGGCGAGGTGCACGCCATCATGGGCCCGAACGGTTGCGGCAAGTCGACTCTCGCCAGCACGCTGCTTGCATCGCCCGAGTACGAAGTCACCGGCGGCGACATGTTCTTCAACGGCGAGAACATCACTGACTGGTCGACCGACATCCGCGCGAAGGCCGGCATGTTCCTCGCCTTCCAGTACCCGCAGGAGATCGCCGGCGTCTCGGTGATCCAGTTCCTGCGCCAGGCGTTGTCGGCACGCAAAGGCATCGACCTGTCTGTGCTCGAGCTGCGGTTGTCCGCGATGGACTGGATGAAGCGTCTCGGCATGGACTCGTCTTTCGTCGACCGCTATCTCAACGAGGGGTTCTCGGGCGGCGAGAAGAAGCGCAACGAGATCATGCAGATGGCCCTTCTCGAACCGGAGTTCGCCGTCCTCGACGAGACCGACTCGGGTCTCGACATCGACGCGCTGCGCATCGTCGCCAAGGGCATCCGCGAGGTGCGCGCCGACAGACCGAACCTCGGCATTCTCCTCATCACCCACTACCAGCGTCTGCTCGACGAGCTGCAGCCCGACCACGTGCACATCATGATCGACGGGCGAATCGTGAAATCGGGCGGCATGGAACTCGCCGCAGAGCTCGAGAAGAACGGCTACGAGGCGTACAGGGCCTAGTCACCATGTCGCTCGATGTCACCCGGATCCGGCAGGACTTCCCCGTTCTGTCAGAGATGATCAACGGTCGGCCGTTGGTGTATCTCGATTCGGCTAACTCGTCGCAGAAGCCCCAGTGCGTCATCGACGCGATGTCCGGTTTCATGCAGCATGCGTACGGCCCCACCAACCGCAGCGCGTACCACCTCGCCGCACAGGCGACCGATCTCTACGAGGGCGCACGTGCGAAGGTCGCCCGGTTCATCAACGCAAGGAACCCTGCCGAGGTCGTCTTCACGAAGAACGCAACCGAGGCGCTCAACCTGGTTGCCCGCGCGTGGGGTTCGGCGAACCTGTCGTCGGGCGACGTCGTCGTGCTCACGCACATGGAGCACCACGCGAACATCGTTCCGTGGCAGATGCTCGCCGCCGAACGCGGTTTCACGATCCGGTGGGTTCCGCTGACCGCAGACGGCCTTCTCGACCTGACGGGCATCGACGCTCTTCTCGACGGCGCGAAGATGTTCTCGTTCACCGCCATGTCGAACGTTCTCGGCACGATCAACCCGGTCAGGGAACTCGTGGCCGCGGCCCACCGACACGGCGCGCTCGCGTTGGTCGACGGGTGCCAGTCGGTGCCGCACATGGCCACCGACGTGCAGGCATGGGACGCCGATTTCCTCGCATTCAGCAGCCACAAGATGGTCGGCCCCACCGGCATCGGAATGCTCTGGGGCCGCGAGGAACTGCTCGACGCGATGCCGCCGTTCCTCGGCGGGGGCAACATGATCTCCGACGTGAGACTCGAGGGTTTCACCTGCGCGGAACTCCCCGCGAAGTTCGAGGCGGGCACCCAGCCGATCATCGAGGCAATCGGGCTGGCAGCCGCCGTCGACTATCTGACTGCACTGGGCATGAACAACGTGCGTCAGCACGAGATCGACATCACCCGGTACGCACTCGACACACTCACCGAGCGCTTCGGCGACGACATCGTCATCCACGGAAGCCGCAACGTCGAGGTGCGCGGCGCGACGATCAGCTTCGCCTACCGCGACGTGCACCCCCACGACATCAGTCAGGTGCTCGACCAGCACAACGTGTGCGTGCGCGCCGGACACCACTGCGCGAAGCCGCTCATGCGTCTGCTCGGTGCGAATGCAACTGCGCGGGCGAGCTTCTACCTCTACAACACGACAGACGAAGTCGATGCGCTGTGCGATGCCCTGACCGAGGCGGGCGACTTCTTCACCCTCTAGCCTGAAAGCGACCAGTTCGGAGACCCCACCATGCCAGGACTTGAAGACCTCTACCGAGAAATCATCCTCGACCACTACAAGAGCCCGCGCAACCGCGGCTCTCTCGAGCCGCCGGCAGTGCGCACCGAGGGCCACAACCCGCTGTGCGGCGACGAGATCGAGGTGTACCTGCTGGTCAGCGACGGCACCGTCACCGACATCAAGATCGGTGGGCAGGGTTGCTCGATCAGCCAGAGTTCTGCGTCGATGATGAGTGCGGCGGTCAAGGGCAAGCCCGTTGCCGACGTTCGCGCGTTGATCTCGCGTTTCAAGCACATGATGTCGATCGACGACGACGGTGCAGAACCCGACACGTCGGCCCCGCTCGGCGATCTCGAGGCACTGCAGGGCGTGGTGAAGTTCCCCGTGCGCATCAAGTGCGCCGTACTGTCGTGGAACACCCTCGCAGAGGCTCTCGAGGCAGCCTCTGCATAGACCACACCTCATTGCCAACACCGCACAACCCTGCGCAGTTAGCCTGAACCGCACGATGAAGAACATTGCTCGCATCGTCACGGTTGTCGTCTTGCTCGGTCTGGTTGCCCCGGTCGGGGTCGTTCGCGCGTCCGACGACTCGACGCCGGGTCCGGTGGTCACCACCACGGCACCCGCCGCAACGGTGCCGGTCGCACGCGCCGAACGCACGCGCGTCAACATTGTCTACGCCCGCGTGGTTCTCGACGAGCAGCGCGCGTACTTCTACAACTCGAACCGGCGCCTCATTGCCACCGTGCCGGTCTCCACCGGGGTCGACGACCAGACACCCACCGGCATCTTCACCGTCTTCTCGAAATCGGAGAAGACCTTCTACGCACCGAACCCCCGCGAACGGATGCGGTACATGACCCGCTTCACCGTCGGCCGCAGGGGCGGCAACATCGGGTTCCACGGCATCCCGTACACCGTCACGAAGTCCGGCGAGGTGCCCCACTACACGCCCCTCGGTCTTGCACCCTCGTCACACGGCTGCATCCGCATGAGGGTCTCAGACGCCAAGTGGGTGTTCGAGAACATGGCCCTCGGTTCCGTCGTGTCGGTCGTGCGTTCTCGCCGCTGACAAAGCCTGTCCGGGGTAGTAACTTTCTCCCAGGGTCACTGCACGGGGGAAACACCATGGAACGCGCAACATTCAAGTCCTTCCAGGAATCGACGCAGGAAGAATGGCAGAACATCATGGTGTGCCTGCAGGACACACAGTCGATGGTCGCCGACCGTGTTCTCGAACAGCTGCAGTACCTCGAGGCAGACCACGGCGGTTTCCCCGTCAACCGCCTCGAGCACTGCCTGCAGACCGCGACACGCGCCGAGAAAGACGGCCGTGACGCCGAGTACATCGTGTGTGCGCTCATCCACGACATCGGCGACAACCTCGCACCCTTCAACCATCCCGACATCGCCGCCGGCATCCTGAAGCCGTTCGTCGCAGAGAAGAACTGGTGGATGGTGAAGAACCACGGCATCTTCCAGGGGTACTACTTCTGGCACTACATCGGCCTCGACCGCAACGCACGCGAACAGTTCCGCGGGCACGAGTACTTCGAGTACACCGAGGAGTTCTGCGCAAAGTACGACTCCCCCGCGTTCGACGCCGACTACAAGAGCGCACCGCTGTCGCACTTCGAGCCTCTGGTGCGCGAGATCTTCAAGCCACGCGCACGCTGACGGCGCAGCGCGAATAATGGGGCGTGTTCGGCACGACCCGCACGGCACCCGACTAGGTTGCGGTCATGAAAGTCACCCTTCTCGGAACCGGCAGCCCGCTCCCCAGCGCAACGTGTGCGGGCCCCTCGACGCTCGTGCAGGCCGGTGGCCAGAACATCGTGGTCGATGCCGGCCGCGGTGTGATCATGCGGTTGGTCGGCGCGATGTGCCCGCCCCCTCTCGTGTCGGCCGTCTTCCTCACGCACCTGCACAGCGACCACATCTGTGACCTGAACGACATCATCACCACGCGGTGGATCGCATCACCCGCGGCGACACCGTTGCCGGTCTACGGCCCCGTCGGCACGAGAAAAATGGTCGACGGCATCATCGCCATGCTCTCGCAAGACGAGGGGTACCGCATGGCGCACCACGACGATCTCCGTGCGGGCGGCGGCATGGCGGTCGAGGTGCACGAACTGGAGCCCGGTGCGTCAGTCTCGGTCGGCGAGGTGGGCATCTCGGTGCACGCCACCGACCACCGCCCCGTTGCGCCCACCATCGGGTTCCGCTTCTCGCACGACGGTGTCGTGGCGGCACTCGCAGGCGACACGATTCCCTGCGACGGCCTCTACGACATGTGCCGAGATGCCGACTTCTACGTGCAGACGGTGCTGCGAGAGGACCTCGTGCGCACCTTCGCACCGCTCGTCCCCACCGGAGAGCGTTTTCTCGACATTCTCGACTACCACTCGACGGTGCAACAGGCCGCACAGACCGCAACCAAATGCAACGTGAAGACTCTCGTGTTGACGCACTACGTCCCGGCGATACAGCCCGGCCAGGAAGACGAATGGCGCGCAATGGCCGCCGAGCACTTCTCGGGAGAGATCGTCGTCGGGCCCGATCTCACCTCTGTCGAGAAATAGACCACTGTCGAGACCTCTGTCGAGAAACAGGTCAACGCGTCGAGGTGGTCAACCACACCCCGATGATTGCCACCACCAGCCCGGTCAGCGACAGAACACCGAGACGCTCGCCGAAGAGAAGCGCCCCTTCCACCGTCGACAACGCCGGTGTGAGAAAGAACAGACTGCTCACCTGTGACGCCGCCTGACGCTGAAGCAACCACAGCATGATCAGTATCGCCGCCAGCGAAAGAACACCGACCGCCCATGCGAGCGACAGCATGCTGCGTGTGGTCACCGTGAACTCCCATCCCTCGACCGCCACGGCACCCACCCCGAGAATCACGGTCGTCGACACGTACTGCCATGCCGTGCCGCCGAGCAGTGGAACCGTCGTCGACGTCGCACGCTGGACGAGGGTCCCTGCCGACATTCCGATGACCGCGATTGCCATCGCCACGAGGGCCGACGTGCGCACCCCGTCGTCAGACGACACACCGCGTTCGACCACGACGGCAACAACGCCCGCACAACCGAGCAGCACCCCGGTGACGCGGCGCGTCGTGAGGTGCTCGTTCAGCAGCAGGCGCCCGAGAACAGTGGTGACCACCGGGTGCAGCGCGGCGATGAGTGCACTGACGCCCGAGGGAAGTCCGTGGTCGATGGCCACGAACACCCCGCCCAGGTACATCGCGTGGATGCCCACGCCGACCACCGCCTGGGTGCGCACCTGCGGCCACGTCAACCGGGCCTCTCCGGCGAGCCGGGCGACGACGAGCAACAACCCTGCGGCGATCGCGGTGCGCACGGCGAGAAACGTGAGCGGGCCGGCGTCCCTGGTGCCGTACCGGGCGACGACGAAACCCGTGCTCCACAAGGCAACAAAGAGGCCCGGAGCGGCGCGGGCCAGGCGTGACCGTGCAACTCCGGACGCAGAACCCATTCCGATGACTGTAGGTCGGATGATGTTCGTTACTCTGCCCCATTGTGAACAACAAAGAACTTCTCGACACCGTCTGTCCGACCATCGGGGCCCTCGGCTCTGCCTTCTACTTCATCCCCGAGACTGCGGCGCTCGGCAAGGAACTCGGCCTCGGTGGCATGGAGTTCTACGTGCAGGGTCGCGGCGGCCAGCTCGGTGACACCGACGGTCTCGCCGTCGCTGCCGCATTCGGCTACTTCAGCCCTGCACTCATCAAGAGCGTGTGGGATGCAGCATGCGCAAAGTGCGCACCGCGCCGGGCCGGCGCCGCGCACATGGAGGCCGCCGCGAACCTCGGACGCGCAAAATTCGCAGGCATCGCGAACCTCGACGCGTTCGTCGCCGCGATGGACAAGGTCAACAACGCGGCCAACCCCGAGGGCCTGGGCCTGTACGCCGCGATCCGCACCGAGACTCTCGCGAGCGACGCGGCCGGGCGTGCGATGCAGCTCATCGCCGTCCTGCGCGAGTTCCGCGGAAGCGCCCACCTGGTGGCGTTGCGTGCGGTGGGCATCGACGGCAAGGTCGCGCACGCCTTCAAGCGCCCCGACATGTGGAAGCAGTTCGGTTACCCGGAAGACGACATGCCCGTCATCGACGATGCGGTGAAGGCGAAGATGGCCCAGGCAGAGACTCTGACCGACGCAATCTGTGAGCCCGCCTACTCGGTGCTCAGCGACGGTGAACGTGCTGCTCTGGTGGCAGGCCTCGAGGCAGCCAAGGCCGCCCTCGCGGGTTAGCCCTGCTCGCGGGCGAGATTCTGCGAGATCTTGCCGAACGCCGACGCGAACGACCTGATCTCGGTCGGCGTCAGCAGGTCGATCATGAGCCGCCGCACGCTCTCGAGGTGCAGGGGCGCCGCGGTCTTCAGCAGCTCGAAACCCTTCGGGGTCAGGCTGGCGTAGGCGACACGACCGTCGTGGTCTGACTGCACACGCACGACCAGCTTCTTCTTCAGCACACCCTCCATGCGCCGGGTGAGACCGCTTCGCGTCAACCGCAGGCTGTCGGCGAGATCAGACATGCGCAGCCGGTGGTCGGGCGCCTCGGAGAGCATGGCCAGCAACTGGTAGTCGCCACGGTCGAGCCCGAACGGCGCGAGGTCCCTCTCGATGGCCTTCATCAGGTCGCCGGTGGTCTCGATGAACGTGCGCCAGGCCGCCATCTCGGCGGGGGTGAGCCATCGTGTCGCCATGCAGTGAACCTATCGGGGTGTCGGGAATGATTGCCCCCGCAACTATATCGTGATATGGTTGTGTCCTCAACTACCTACACAGAAAGTGAGACTCACCATGGACATTGTCCTCCTCGTGGCCCGCGTGCTCTTTGCATTCATGTTCCTCGGATCAGGGATCAACCACCTCAAGCAGGCCGACGCAATGACCGGTTACGCCCAGTTCAAGAAGGTGCCGATGCCGAAACTGTCGGTGCAACTCTCTGGCGTCGTCATGTTGCTGGGTGGCCTCTCGGTCATCCTCGGCGTGTGGACCGACATCGGCGCTCTCGCGCTGTCGGTGCTTCTCGTTCTGATGGCAGTCAAGATGCACGACTTCTGGAAGGCAGACGAGGCATCGAAGCAGCAGGAGATGATCGGTTTCCTGAAGAACATCTCGATGGCCGGCGGTGCCCTGTTCATCTTCGCGATCAACGCGGCCGACGGTGCCGAGTTCCCGCTGCAACTCGTCGGCGGCCTCATCCAGGGCTGACGCGCGCCACAACGTTCAGACAGAAGGGCCGGGGTGATCTCACCCCGGCCCTTCTGCTATTCGACCAGCCTCGACAGCAGTTCGGGCACGCCCGCGACGGCGAACCCGATGCTGTGGTCAGAGATGCCGTAGGGAATCACCAGATGATGACCGTGCAGCATCGCACCGCACGAGTACACGACGTTCGGCACGTAGCCGTCGCGTTCGTCGTCTTGCGGGCTGATCAACGGCTCGTCGAGAACCCCGATCACCCGTGACGGGTCGTCGAGGTCGAGCAACGACACGCTCAGGCAGTACGTGCGCATCGGGCCGACAGCGTGAGTGATGAGCAGCCAGCCGGCCTCGGTCTCGATGGGAGACCCGGCATTCCCCATCTGGATCAGCTCCCACGGCCGCGACGGAATCTGCACGGTCATCGATGCGTGCCAGTAATCGAGATGATCGGAGAACGAGACCGAGTTCGTCTCGTGGTCGGCGCGCGACATCGCCGCGTACATGCCGCCGATCCTTCGCGGGAAGAAAGCCATTCCCTTTCCCTTTGCCGCCGACCCGGCGAGCGGGTGCGTCTCGAAGGCCAGAAAATCGTCTGTGCGCAGCAGTTGCTGCGAGATCCCGACCCCGTCGAAGGCCGTGTAGGTCGCGTAGTGGGTCACCGAACCGTCGTCCTCGGTGAACCGCACGAAACGGGCGTCTTCCATGCCGCGCCACTCGGCATACGACACGGGCCAGAGGATGCGCTCGGAGACGTCCTGCTCGGACGAGAACGTCACGCAGTAGTTCCGCTCGGCGATCATGCGGAAATGGTGCACCGTCAGGTCGGCGTTGCGGAATGACTCCTGGTCGCTCATGAACCGGAAGAGGACGTCGTTCAGTTCGGCAAGGGTGAACGTCTCGCCGAGTTGACTGAGGATGAACCGCGCGTTCTCCCCCATGTCGTCGAACTCCTCGAGCAGACCGCGGAAGTTGTTCTGCTGCAGCATCGGTTCCCAGTGGGTCCCGATGGTCGGATGCTCACCCGGGATGTCGATGTCGATCTCGCCGGCGGGGCTGACCACCCCCGAGCGGAACCCGATGGACGAGCGATGCCCCTCACCGATGCCCCGCACACTCATCACGAAGCGCATCGACCCCTCTTCCACCCCGCTCTGGTCCGGGTGCATGATGATCGACGGGTTGGTGAGGGCCGACGACTCGATCGCGAACTCGTGGGTGAACACCGCGCCGATCAGTCGCCATCGCTCGTCGGAGAGAATCAACCCCGGTTGCACCCGGCTCGCCATCTTGTGTGCATGGTTCTCGAGTTCCTTCGTGAGGTCCTCGTGGCGCTCGACGAACCTGTTGTACACGTCGTCGAGCGATGCCTTCACCTCGTCCTCGCTGAGTGCGATGATGCGGTCGAGCACCTGCATCGCACGTGACTGCGACGACCCGAAATCCTCCTGGCCGGGGACGAACATGCGGGAGATCACCCGTGTGTTGTCCGGCACCAATCTGTGCGTCAGACGCCGCACCAACGGGTCGTGGTGAGGGCGCAGTATCACACGAGCCACATTGCGGATCGGTGCTGCATCGTGGAGATCATGGCGAGGGTCGACTCGGCACCCTGGTTCAGGTTCGGCCTGTCGGGGTGGAGACCGTCGTAGCCACCCCCTGTCTCGAGATCGAACATCGGCACACCTGCGTCGTTGTTGCCGAGAAACCAGTTGCCTGCCATGTCGACAACGTCGTCCCAGCACGGATGCCCGGTGACGTCTCCCGCACGGATCGCCGCATCAGCGATCGCCGCGACCTCGATCGCCTGTTGGTCGAACATCGGCGAGACGTCATGCGGCCCCCTTCCCCCTGCCGGCGTCACCGAAAGATGGTCGTCACGGGTCTCGACGTGCACCAACCAGTCGAGCAGCCCGATTCCGCGCTGTGCGAGGGTGTCGTCGCCGAGAGCGACACCGCAGGCGATCATTGCCTCGGGTACGGCGGCATTCGCGTAGGTCAACCTCGGTTCGGGCCATCTCCACCGCCCGCGACCGTCGGGGTTGAACGCGAACATCGCCCGTGCATCATGCAAGAGGTACCGCGCCTCGGTGTTCCGTTCGTCCTCCGCGAGCAGGTTCGCGGCTCCGAGAGCAGCAAAACACATCGACCGCAGAGAGTCCGACCGCGCACCGGCACCGATGACGAACGACTCGTAGCAACGGTTCTGGAGTTCGGTGTCGGCCGACTTCTGCACCGCCTCGCCGAGTGCCCACAGCGTGCGCCCCCAGCAGTCGTCGGTGTTCGGGGCATCGGTCCACACCCTGTCGAAGCTCAGTCGATTGTGCACGCAGCCGTCGGACCTCTGGGCATCAAACAGAAACCTCGCAGCGATCCGCGCGAGCCCGGCGGTCTCGGTGGCGGCTCCGCGGTCGCGCACACTGACGATCAACAGCCGGGCATTGTCGTCGGTGCAGTAGCCCATGTGGAACCGGGGGTGCGGACCCTCGGCATGCTCGAGAATCCCGCGGTCGTCGGTGAGTCGCATCACGTGCCGGAACCCGGTCGTGCGTTGTCGGTCCTGGATGGCCACGGTCACCACACCCGTCCCGCGTTCGAGACCTGCACACCGAGGTCGACGTATCTCGCCGCCACGGAAGACCACTGGTGTTCCCTCGCGATCGGCAGCGTGTGCTCGACCATGCCGTCGACAAACTCGCGGTCGGTCGCAACCCTGCGGATCGCCTGGGCGAGAGTCACCGGGTCACGATGCGGCACCACCAGACCCGCACCGTCCGACAGAAGCTCGCGCGCATGGGGAAACTCGGTGGCTATCACCGGTCGCCCCACGGAGAGGGCGTCGACCAGGACTCCCGACGTGATCTGGTCGCCCGAATCGTACGGAAGCACGACGCACGTCGAACCCGCAACGAGGTCGAGCAACGAATCGAGCGAGCGGTACGAGTCGTCGAATGTCACCACCGACGAAAGACCCAGTGCCTTCGCCCTGGCCACCAGCGAGTTGCGGTATTTCTCGCCCTCGTTGGCGCGCACCTTCGGGTGCGTCTGCCCGGCGACCGTGTAGTGAAGCGAGTCCTTGAGGTCAGGAAGCATGGCGATGGCATCGATGACCCACTCGATCCCCTTGCCGGGGCCGATGAGCCCCCACGTCAGAAGCGACGTCGTGAACACCGGCGGCATCTTCACGTACCGCGGCACCGTCGCACCGTGCGGCACGGTCACGACCTTTGCCGGGTCGACCGGGAACGTCATGAGGCAACGGTCGTGCGCCACCTGTGTCATCGCAACGAGGACATCGGCTCGTTCCATCAGTGCCTCGAACACCGCCCGTTGCAGCAACGACGGCTCGAGCGGCACGGTGTGCATCGTGACCACCACCGGGATGTGGATGTCCTCGAGCAACTCGAGGATCTCCGACCCCTCGGGCCCGCCGAAGATCCCGAATTCGTGCTGCACCAGCAGCACGTCGAACGAATTGATGACCCGCGCCGCATCGACACGTGACTGCACGTTTCCGTTTCTCAACGTCGCGACGATCTCGGGGCCGTCGACCCGGAGCGGATCATCGAGCACCGGCACCACCCCGATGCGGCCGACACCGACGTCGCGGAGACCGTTCGTGAGGGCTGCCGCGAACGTCGCCAGACCGCATTGGGTCGGTGGGTACGTGCTGAGCACCGCGAACGACGGCGGCTTCCCCACAGACGGGTGCAGCGGTGAGATCCGCAGCGTGTTCGCCGCAATCTGTTGCTGGGTCATCAGTGATTCCATTTTCATTTGCCTCCTGTGCGTCGACGGGTGCGACGGTTGGTTGAGATGGTCATCGAGCCGAGCCCGACGAGAAGGGCGAGCCCCGCGATGATGCTCAGCCACCCGACCCGCACTCCCGTGCCGGGCAGTGCCTCGGGAAAGAGCACGTCGAGAACGTCTTCGGTGCCGGTCGGGTTGTCAGGTGTCACGACCTGCAGTTCGACAGGGACCGTCGTCGTCGGCGCGGGTGTCGTGGTCGGGGCGATGGTCGTGGTCGTCGGGGCAAGGGTCGTCGTGGTGGTCACGACCGTCGTGGTCGTGATGCCGACGTAGGGCACTGTCACCTGGCGGGGGGCAGAGAGAAGTTCGCCCGCGGCGGCGAAGGCGGTGTTGGTGACTACGCCGTCGATGTCACCCGTCTGGGTCGTGTACACCGCGGTGCACTGCACCGTCGCGTCGACCGCCAGAGTCGTGCCGGCCGCACCGCACGCGAAGGGGTCACCCGAGTTGATCTTGTCGTCGTCGACAGTGAACTGCACGGGCCCGATCGGCACGTTGCCCGTGTTGCGGATCACGTACGTGTACGTGATCAACTGGCCCGCACCCGAGTAGCTCGCCGCATCGGCCGACTTCGCCAGGGAGATCGCCGGCACGGGGACAGTCGTCGTCGTGGTCGTCGTCGACACGAACGGCACGGTCACCTGGCGCACGCCCGAGACGATCTCGCCGGCTGCCGCGAACGCGTTGTTGGTGACAACGCCGTCGATGTCACCCGTCTGGGTCGTGTACACCGCGGTGCACTGCACCGTCGCGTCGACCGCCAGAGTCGTGCCGGCCGCACCGCACGCGAAGGGGTCACCCGAGTTGATCTTGTCGTCGTCGACAGTGAACTGCACGGGCCCGATCGGCACGTTGCCCGTGTTGCGGATCACGTACGTGTACGTGATCAACTGGCCCGCACCCGAGTAGTTCTCGATGTCGGCGGTCTTGGTCAACGAGATCGCCGGGGCAGGTGTCGGGGAGTTGAGGAAAGTGCAGGTGACGTCTTCGCCCTCGCCGAGGTTGACCGTGGCGGTGGCCCCGTTCACCGATGTCGAACCGGTCGACGGGTTCACGACAGAGCAACTCGCACTGTCCAGGTCCCATCCGCCCGGCACCGTCTCCGTGATGGTGTAGGTGGTGAACGAGGTGATTCCGCTGAACACGCGTGTGTTGGCGGCGGTTCCGTCGTCGGTCAACGTGAAGCTCGTCAGGGGCGACGGCGTGCCGACGAACGAGAACTGCGTCTCCCCTTCGGGTGTCGCCTGTTTCACGACGGTGATGGACGACGGGGCGGTGACAGCGGCACTGCTGAGAGACCGGTCCATGTTTCCCGAACCGCAGTTGCTGACATTCGAGCACGCGAGATCGAGCAGACGCATGTGGTACGGAGAACCCGAGATGGCAGACGCCGATTTCCCGGGGCCCCAGTCCGCCCGCGACGCAATGTGGCCGCCCCATGCGAGCACCACGGTGGTCGACGCCGCCGTGAAATACACGCTCGTCCCGGTCTGGCTGCTCGATTCGAACGTTCCGTTGAACGAGTACGTGCTGGGGTTGGCCGCGATCGTGCAGGTCGCCGTGGCACAGAGATTCCCGGTGTTGGCAACAGTGGCACCACCCGCCGGGAACGAGGCCCCGTAGGCCGTGATCGCCTGCGACGGCACCTGGGTCACGCCCGCGGTGGCCACCCTGGTGTCGGGCGGTATCGGCAGCGTGTTCACCGTGGCGGAGCACGTCTCCCCCGCGCACGGGTCGGCGGTCGGCTCCGTTCGGTCGAACGACGTGATGTAGTCGATTGCATGGTGACCCGTCGCCGTGGAGTCCCACTCGAGGTCGATCCGGTAGGTCTCGCCGACCGAGAGATTCTCAAAGATCGAGCGGTACGGGATCGACTCACCCTCTGCGTAGTCCGAATGGGTCTCGTTGAGGTTCCCGTTCTGCCACTCGGCGGCATTCGCGGTGTCGCACGTAGTGCCGAGGTTGGCGCACTGCTCGAGCGATGCTGACGGTTTGACGGCTGCCTCGAGAGGCGAATCCCACTTGGCGACGAGAACTACGGAGATCGCAAGCACGAAGAGTGCGGTTGCCTGCATCAACATCTTTCTTGTTCCCCCTTTCCCGAACCGTGGAAGCTGACTGACACTTGTCGTAGACATTGATTTCCCATTCCTGGACGGAAGATCAACCGATGGTCCCGGGTCTCACTCGTGATTGTCGATACAACCGAATTCCTGGGCTGCAACTGCAACGCGAACGTTGAGTACGGCGAATGTAACGACGCAGGGTTGCGAAGACAAGAGATGAATGTCCTGCCGAATTGTCTCGCGTGCGCGGGACATGACTACTCCACACAACGTCGACCGTGTGTCTTAGGTTCATTGCATGAAAGTTCGTGTCGTCTCGCTTCTCGCCGTTTTGACACTGCTCGTCACGACGGGTGCCAACGCGGCTGCACGCGGAGTTCCCGACGGGGTGACCAATCCTGCTTCACTGCGGCCGACTCGTATCGTGAGCATTCGCCCCACGTACGGCTATTCACCGGGTCGCATCCGTGTCCGCCTGTCGCAGTCGGAGGTCGACATCATCCGGCGCATGCAGAACATCGTCGACACGTGGGAATCAGCAAGCCCGCCACCGACGAACCTTCTCAACTGGCGAATAGAACCGTCTGTCGCAGGTTCACCCACCATCGCACTCGCAATCGAAGCCTTCCACCGGGCTCGTGCGTTTCTCTCCGTTCCGGTCAATGCCGGAACGGTTCAGATCGTCGTCATCATCGGACGCACCCAGAAGTTCATCCAGCAGCAGGTTGACCAGTTCGGGTGCAAGCCGTCGCTCGCGACATCGAACGGCATCTATCTCATGGGGGCGACGATCTGCAACAGGAGCGTCATCGTCATCAACCTGACCGGTTACCTGTTTCTGCGGAGCGCGGCGCAACCGATCACAGCACAGATGGAAGCACGGAGAGAACCGGGTCTCTCGGCACTGTCGTACCTCGTGGTCGACCGCAACCTCTCCGGTCTCTCGCACGAGTGGACACACGTCGCGCGCAACAGGCTGAGCCAGGGTTTCGTGCCGGACAACGAACCTGCGTGGTTCCGCGAGGGTCTGGCAGAGGTGATCAGCGGGCTCGCGCGTGCGAAGGCCGAGGGCAGTCGCTACAGGTATCTCGACTTCCACGTGATAAGGCTGCGCAAGTTCGCGAACTGGCCGAACGTGTGCGGCATCAGGCTCACGGAGTTCCGCACGAACTCAGACTTCGCATCGGGCTGCGAGTACCTCAGTGGTGCCGCAGCAGTGGAACTGCTGATCGCCAAGTACGGCGGCATCCCGAAGATCATCGACCTGTACGCACACATCGGCGACTCCGGCGATTTCCTCGAGTCGTTCAGATACACCTACGGCATCTCGTTGCGTGAGTTCGAGCGTCGTGCCGACATCTACGCGCGCTACATCTCGCAGGCGTCGGCGCTGCCGCTTCCGCGGTAGCCCCCACATTCGGTACTCATTCAGCGTGTGACCACGCGTGTTTTCCTGTCTCATTGACTCCCCGACAGAGAGGCACAACATGAGTTTCGTCAGCAATCCACACACCCTCGCCGAGATGTTCGCCGACATGATCGACGTGTTCAGCGAGACGGTGGACCACGACGGGCTCTCCACCTTGTTGGACTACTGCCTCGACGCGTCCGGGCTCGACGACGGCCTGGTAGCGATTCTCGGCGAGGGGCACCAGCTCGACACCGTTGTCGGCCTGCGCGGTCGTGTCGATTCCTCGACCCACCCGTTGCCTGCGACTGCGGTAAGGGCCCTGCGCAGCCTCCACACCGAACTGGCGATCTCGGGCGACATGAACATCATGCGGCACGACTATGCCTTCCCGTTGCGGGTGCGTGGCTCCGCGCTCGGGGTCATTCACCTGTCGGGCACCGACGGCCGCTCGTTGACCGAAGCCGACATGACACTGCTGCAGAGCATTGCCGACACCGTTGCGACGGCGATGGACCAGACGCACCGGTTGCACCAGGCACAGAGCCTTGTTGCACAGCTGCAGGGGGCCCTCGACAGCCGCGTCGTCATCGAGCAGGCAAAGGGAATCCTCGCGGCGCAGCGGCAGACCGACGTGGCCAGGGCATTCAGCGAGATCAGGTCGACAGCACGTCGCGAGCAGAGACCGGTGCGGTCGGTCGCATCGGAGATCGTGTCTGCTTTCTCGCAGCCGACTACAGCGTCGACGACTCAGTCAAGAAAGCAGTGACAGCGTGCGCGATCTGCCCGGGTTGCTCGGGCAGCATCGCATGGCCCGCACCCGCAATCTCGACCAGGTGTGCATGCGGCGCAGATTCGTCGCGATAACGCCGGCCGTTCTCCACCGGTGCGACGGCATCATCCAGACCCTGCACCACCAGCACCCTCTCGACCTGGGCCGCCCACCAGTCGTCGCGCGGGGTCCGCTGCACCGCCGCCCGCTGGTACTGCATGATCGCGGGCAGCCACCCGCCCGACCAGACTGACGCATCGTTCCCCTCGGCAAAGAACGCAGTGCGCACGTTGTCGAGATGTTCCGCAGGGGGCAACGAGAGGTCGAAACACGCGGCAAGTGCACGCCAGATGTGTGGCTGCGGCTCGACGAGACCGCCCGCGGCAAGGAGTGTCAACGAGGCAACCCGACCGGGGTTGTCGGCCGTGATGCAGCGCGACAGTCTGTTGCCGAACGCGTGACCGACGAGGTGGAACCGGTCGAGTTTCTGCACCTCCGGCCTGTTCATCACCTCTGTCGCCAGGTCATGAAGGGTCGGCTCACCGGGGAAACTGTCGGCAGGCTCGACGAGGTGCGGTGCGAAGCCTGCGTGTCGCAACTGCCCCGCCAGGTTGTCGAAGTCTGTTGCAGGCCGGCCCAACGAGGGAACCATGAGAACGTCATTGACTCTGCTCACCACGTGAACAGTAGCGAACTCATCTCACCTGGTTCACGGTCACGATGATCGACGGAATCGCCGGTCTCACGGGGGCCGTCTGGGGCGGCAGGTAGACGAGTGCGGTGTGCTCACTCTCTGCCGACCACATCAGTTCGTAGTAGTCACACGTCGTGGTGCAGGTGACGGGAACAAAGAAGTTCCACGCCGCCACGTACCGGAGCGAATTGGCCTGCAACGTGAGATCGGTCGTCGAATCGGGCACGTCGACCCCGTTCCGGCGCAACCAGATGGAGACGTTGCTCGATGTCCCCCCCTGGCTCCTCGAGATCTGGGCAGAGAACGCGATGTTGTACACGCCGTCGTTCACGAATGAGATGCGCGATCCGTTCGCGATGGAGACACCCTGGTTGTTCGCAGTGTCGGCCTGGCCGATGAGCATCTCGTACGCAGTGTCCGGCAAGTATCCGCCCGGGCCGTCGTCGCCTTGCGTGGTCACATCCCAGAACGAACCGGAATCGCCGAGCCCGCTCGTGCCTGCCGGACCCTGTGGCCCTGTGGCACCAGTTGCGCCGGTCGGCCCAACGGGACCAACCGCTCCGTTGACTCCATTGACTCCATTGACTCCGTTGGTGCCATTGGTGCCATTTGTGCCGTTGAGACCATTGATTCCGTTGAGACCCGCCATACCGCGGAACCCACGCGGGCCCACCAGTCCACGCAGTCCTTGTGCGCCCATCAGGCCAGTGGGCCCCGGGTCTCCCTGTTCTCCGGGCACACCCTGCGCTCCTTGTGCACCGCGTTCACCCTGCACGCCGGTCGGCCCTACGTGTGAACCACCGAGCCATGCAAAGCCTGTTCCGTCGGAGTCGCAACCATGAAGCAACAGAGCGGCCACGGCGACAGCGGCCACGACCGAGATTCCGTTGCGAAAGCGTCCGTGTGTGCGCCGCGAGCGGTCGAGGTGGTCATCGAACCCGGATGCAGGAGGTGTGTCGCGTTCTCGGTCCATGCACCGGAACGCTACGAACCAGATGTCTCCCGATGCGGTGACACCACTACCTGTGGCCGGTGACTACGGTACGAATCTTGCGAAGTCGTCGAACGGCATGCGTTCGGACACCAGCGTGTTCACCGGGGCCGTTTCGTCGGTGTATCCGATCGCCATTCCGCAGAACAACAACTCGTTGTCGGGCGCACCGCAGAACTCACGCACTGCCTTGTGCTGGATCGACCAGTACTCCTGTGCGCATGTGCCCAGACCCCGTTCCGTCGCGAGCAACATGAACGTCTGGAGGAACATGCCGAGATCAGACCACTGAGGCGCACCCATCTGGCGGTCGACGAAACAGAACATCGCCGCAGGAGCGTCGAAGAACTGCATGTTCTTCGCCATCTGCCGCAGACGACCCGGCTTGTCCTCGCGCGGGATGCCGAGCTTTTCGTACATCTGCTCGCCGAGTGCGAACCGGTTCGTGCGGTAGGGCTCGGTGAGCCCCGCCGGGTAGATGTCGTACTCGGGTTCGCCCACCGGGGGGTTCGACGCAATGAGATCACGCAGTCGGTTGGTTGCGTCTCCTTCGAGCAGGTAGATGCGCCACGGTTGCACGTTTCCGCCGCTCGGTGCGCGCGAGGCGTCGACGACCAACTGGCGGAGGACATCATGTTCGACCGGTTGGTCGGTGAACTGGCGGACGGAGATTCTCTTGTACACGGCATCGACAACGTTCATGTCCTCACCGTAGTTGAGCCCCCGTGGCGTGCTCTCATCTAGGGTTATCCCGATGGCAACGAGCGACGGCGACCGGTCGAGGTTCTTCCCGGCGATCGAGAAGAAGCACGGCGGCCCGATTGCTGCGTGGATCACGCGGCTCACCGACCTCGGCGACCGCAAGTATCCCGAGCAGATCGCCTATCTCCGCGAGGAGCACGGGTTCAGCCAGGCCCACGCCAACGCACTGGTCATGTACGTGCGGGGTTCGACCACCTCGAAGCGCCATGCGACACCGACCGCCTACTTCGCGAACCTCGAAAAGAAGACCGCCTCGACGATGAAGAACATCTTCTCCGCCGTGCAGACGAAGTTCCCCGGTCTCGAACTGGTCATCGCGTGGAACCAGCCGATCCTGCGAAACGAAGACGGGTACGTGCTGGGGCTGTCCGCGTCGAAGAACCACATCACGGTCAACCCCTTCAGCGGAGAGGCAATCGAGAAGAACTCGACGAAGCTGAAGAATCTCGTCGTCAACAAGAAGACATTCCAGGTGCCACTCGACTGGGCGGTGCAGCCGACACTGCTTCACGCCCTCGTGCGCGCCCGCCTCACCGAGATGAAGGATTCGAGGTAGCGCCGGATGTTCCCGAGGGTTGACGGTCTGCGGACGATCGAATTCGGGCACGAGGGCGAGTCACGTTCGCGCCTCGTCAACTTCGTGCTTCACGGCAACAAGCGTGCCACCGCAGGGCTCCTGTCGGATTACGAAGAAGAGGGCGAACCCGTCGAGCATCCCGGCGAGCTGCTCGCGATGATCGACAACGACGGCCGTCATGTCGGGACACTCCGTGTCACGCGCGTCGAGATACTCCCGTTTGTCGACGTACCCGATGAGTTCGCCCTGGCCGAAGCAGAGGGCGACCAGAACGCGGCCGATTTCCGCAAGAGCCACAGAGAATTCTGGGGTGCCGAGGGGTTGGTGATCGAGGATCACACGCCGATTGTGACTCTGTACTTCGACTTGCTCCCCGAGATACACCGAAGCGCGGAATAAAGACCTCATGGTCGATGTTCAGATGGTCATGGACAACCAATTCGCCGACCTGAAGAGACTCAATGTGAGAGCCGGGCTGCTGCACCTTGTGTCACTCGTTGTCATCATCCTTCTCTCGAACGACACCGCCCTGCCGGTGAATGCCACCTACCTGCGCAACGCCCCCGGTCTCGGCGAGTACACCGACGCACTCACCCTGTTCAATCTCAACATCGGCATGATGGTTGCGATCTTCATGGGTCTCTCCGCTTTCTTCCACTTCTTCGTCGCATCGCCGCGGGTCTTCCCCCGCTACGTCGACGGCCTCCGCAACCACATCAACATGTACCGCTGGGTCGAGTACTCGCTGTCGTCGTCGGTCATGATCGTGGTGATCCTGCAACTGAACGGGGTCGCCGACTACGTGGGGCTGCTCGCCGCCTTTGCGGTCAACGCCAGCATGATCCTCTTCGGCTGGCTGCAGGAGCGCTACACCGCCCCCGGTGACGGCGACATGTTGCCGTTCTGGTTCGGCTGCATCGCCGGTGCAGTCCCCTGGGTCGTGATCGTGATCAACGTGTTCTCCCCGAAGGCACCGCCCGAGGCGTCGATCCCCGGGTTCGTCTACGGCATCATCGTGTCGCTGTTCGTTCTGTTCAACTGTTTCGCCCTCGTGCAGTGGAAGCAGTACAAGGCCGAGGGCAAGTGGGCCGACTACCTTCACGGCGAACGCTGGTACATCCGCCTCAGTTTCATCGCCAAGTCACTGCTGGCCTGGCAGGTCTTTGCCGGGGTTCTCGCCTCATAAAGTTGATTTTTAATACATGATTTGCATATCATGTATTTTGTGCCCCGGAAATCAGCCCAGAAGCCCGAGACCGCGTGGACATTCCTCTCGAACCATGCACACGTTCTGATCTGTGTCGCAAGGAACCCTGAGGTGCGGGTCAGCGAGATTGCCGATCTTGTCGGCATCCAGGAGCGCACCGTGGTGCGCATCATCCACGAACTCTCCGACGCCGGCTATCTCACGGTGACACGCGTCGGCCGCAACAACGTCTACGACATCAACCTCGAACGTCCGCTGCGGCACCCGCTCGAGTCGCACCACCACATCAAGGAAGTCATCGCGCCGTTGCTGAAGACCACGAAGGTGCGCAGATGATCGCCGCGACCCTTGCCGACAACCTGCTCACAGCACCCGTGATCGCGTTCGTTGCGGCGTTGCTCGCGACGCTGCTGCGGTTCGAGGTGCGTCTGCCCGAATCGCTGTACCCCATCCTCTCGACGTTCCTCCTGTTGGCCATCGGAATCAAGGGCGGGCGCGCTCTCTCAGCGACGTCGATTGACGACGTGTGGAAACCCCTGATCGCCGCGTTGGTTCTCGGCATCATCACGCCTCTGGTTGCGTTCATTCTCATGCGTGTTGCCGGCCGACTGAATGTGATCGACTCTGCTGCCCTGGCGGCTCACTACGGCTCGGTCTCGGCGGTGACCTTCACCGTCGTGATTGCCTCTCTCGAGAGCCGAGACATGACGTACGAGGGCTTCATGGCGGGCCTGCTCGCCGTGCTGGAGATCATCGGCATCGTGGTTGCGTTGTTCCTCTCGCGCAGGGAGAGCGGTGGTTCGTCGTGGAAAGAGGCTCTCGCCGAGGTGGTGCGGGGCCGAAGCATCGCCCTCCTGCTCGTCGGCATGGTGATCGGAGGTGTCGTGGGAGCCGAACGTCTCGCGCCGACCGACCCCCTCTTCGTCGGGCTGTTCTCCGGTGCTCTCACACTCTTTCTCATCGAACTCGGTGCGATCGCCGCAGAACGACTCCGTGACATCAGACAGGCAGGGGTCCGGCTCGTCGTGCTCGGCATCGTGATTCCTCTCGCTAACGGGTTCCTCGGGGCGCTCGCAGGTGCCGCCGCAGGGCTCTCCACCGGCGGTGTCGCCGTGATGGCCACTCTTGCCGGCAGCGCCTCGTACATCGCGGCGCCGGCAGCGGTGCGAATCGCGCTGCCCAAGGCGAGCCCGGGGCTGTACGTGACCGCATCGCTCGGCATCACCTTCCCGTTCAATCTCACCGTCGGCATTCCCGCCTACATTGCAATGGCAAACGCGCTCACGTGAAGGAGACCCCGATGAACACCGCCGAGAGACAGCTCATCACCATCGTGGCCGAGGCGGTCGTCGAGCAGAAACTGATCGATGACATCAAGAAATGCGGAGCCAAGGGGTACTCGGCCAGCCACGTGCGAGGGGAAGGTGTCACGGGAAAGAACACACTCGACCTGAACGGGCCGAGCATCCGTCTCGAGTCGGTGGTCACCGAGAAGGTTGCACTGGCCATTCTCGAGATGCTCGCCCAGAAGTACTTCGACAGGTACGCGGTGATTGCGTGGATCACACCGGCGATCGTGGCGCGACCCGAACGGTTCTGACCATTCAGTGGCCGGGCTGGCTCCGCCACCACTCGATGGTCGCCGCGAGAGACTCTTCCAGTGGTGTCGCGTGATCACCGAAGAGTGATGCATACGCAGAATGGTCGACAACAAAGTTTTCCTCGAACTCGTACAGGATCTCGGGAATCTCCCGTGCGGGAGGAATGAAGAGACCGGCCATCTTCAGCGCCATTCGGCCACGGCGCACCGACTTCGGTTCGACCCCTGCACATTTCGCAGCAAGACGGAGAAACTCCGCATTGGTCACTGCGGGGGCGTTCGGTACGTGCCACGCCCGGCCCAACGATCTTTCGTCAAGAGCGAGACGTACCAGGGCCTCGCCGAAGTCGACCACCGATGTGTAACTGTGCATTGCCTTGGGGTCACCGAAGACTTCGGCCTTTTTTCCCTTCAACAAGGGCGGGAAGAATCTGTCGCCCACTTGTGATCCGAACACATGCGGACCGAAGAAGTCAGACGAACGACCGGCGGTTGCCTTCAGTCGTCCGGCCCGTGACTCGTTCTCGAGTGCACGCCACATGTCGGCCCGCGTCTTGCCCTTGCGACCGGTTGCGACCAGCGGGAGAGTCTCGGTCAACGGGCCGGTCACCGGGCCGTACCCGTAGAGATTCTCGACCGCTACCAGCACTGCATCGGCCGACTGCACGGCCTTCACGATGCCGGTCTGCAGTGCAGGGAACTCCTCCGGCCACCGGTGGTACTCGGGCTGACTTGCCTGGTACACCGCATCGGCACCCGACAGCACTTTCGACAGTGCAGCAACATCCCGCACGTCGCAGACCGTCGCAACTGCGCCCGGAATCTCGGTTCCCGACCTGCTGACCACCACTGCATCGATGCCCCGCGACTTCAGTGCACCGACCACTGCGCGACCCACCGGCCCCGCACCCAGAACGACATGACGACCCATGATCTCCCCTTTGATTCTGCGCCCACACAATGTGAGCACTGCTCACATTACTGAGAGGTGGCCAGATAAACAAGAGCACTGCTCACATTTCTGCGCTGGCATCACTAGGCTTGGGTCGTGACCGGTGTGAGAGCCCAGCAAAGAGCCGAGATGATCAGCGAGATCAAGAGGCTTGCCCGCGCCCAGATTGCGGCAGAGGGCGCCTCAAACCTTTCGTTGCGGGCTGTTGCGCGCGACATCGGCGTCGCGTCGTCGGCGTTGTACCGCTACTACGACACCCGCGACCAGTTGCTGACCGACCTCATCATCGACACCTACGACGAGATCGGCAAGGTTGTGGAACGTGCAGATGCACGTGTGTCGCGGGGCGACCTGCGCGGCAGATGGTGCGCCGTCTCGCAGTCACTGCGCAGATGGGCACTCGCCCACCCGTCTGACTTCGGTCTCGTCTTCGGCACCCCGGTGCCCGGCTATGTGGCCCCCGACGACACCATCGGCCCTGCACAGCGCTACACCAGCGTGCTGCTGCAACTTCTCTCCGACATCCAGTCCGCGGGGGTCAAGCCCGCCAACGACTCCCCTGTCGCGAGGAACCTGGGGCGCCAGTACGCCAGCCTCCGCAAGAGACTCGGCCACGACATCTCCGACAGACACATGCGCGCGGGTCTCTCTGCGTGGATGAACCTGATCGGTGCGATCAGCCTCGAGGTGTACGGCCAGCTCGACAACGTTCTCCCGAACCCCCGCGACCATTTCGACGCAAACGTCGACCTCATCGCCACGGATGTTCTCGGGCTGTAACCGGGCAGGCTCGCGGCTCAGTTGCGTCGGTGGGCGTCACGACCCGTCAGACCCGCGATGACATCAGGGACATCACCGATCGCATCGTCATTCGCAATCGGCTCACCGAAAACCGCCCTCAGCGGCACATGACCGCTCCAGAACGGCGCGTCAGTGTCCTCGGGTTCGTTCACGGCCCCACCAGACCGGACCTTGCCCGACATCTCGTCGAGCGGAAGCGCGATGACCCGGGTCGAACGGATCTCACTGTCAGACGGTGTGCGGAAGATCTCCCAGTTGGGAACCACGTGGTCGGTCATGATCTGCAGCGCCGCCAGATGTTCGTGCGGATCAGTGACGACGCGTGCGCGGCCCCGCACCACCACACTGCGGTAGTTCATCGAACTGTTGAACGGCGTCTTCGCGAACACCAGGCCGTCGACAATCGTGACGGTTGCACACACTTCGGCATCAGCACCGGCTTTCAGGAGAGAATTGGCGAGAGCGCCGTGCAGGTACATGGTGTCTTCGGTTATGCCGTAGATCATCGGCAGCACAAGCGGACCCTCATCGGTCATCACGCCCACATGTGCAACAAAACCGTCGCGGAGAATGCCCCTGACCTCTTCGAGGTCGTACCTGGCCCGCTTGGCCCCACGCCGGACCGTGGTGCGTCGGCTCGAAGGTTCGTGCTCCGGATTGTTGTTCGCCATGGTGCCACTGTATGACGGTCGGCAATTCGAACGACCGTGATTTTCAGCGGGGATTTTCAGCGGGCTGGGTGCAACATTCCCCACATGTGCGGGCCGTCCTCCGCCACGTCCCACTCGCTGCGCACCTCGAACCCGAGGTGCCGGTAGTAGGCGACGTTCTCCGCCGTCTCGGTCTCGAGATACACCGGCAGCCCGTCACGGCGGGCGCGCTCGATTCCGTCGCGGATCAACACCGAACCGAGGCCCTGGCGTTGCCAGTCGGGGTGGGTTCCCACCATCTGCAGGTACCAGTGCAGTTCGTCGGGCGTGTTCTCGGCAAGCGCAGCGCGCAGTGCGACGAACTTCGCCAGGAGATCCGGCGGAGGGACCGCTGTCGACGTCGGCTCCACCTCGACCTCGGGCCTTCCCGGCGGTATCCACATCGCGAACGCGACGATGTCGGGCGTGACATGGCTGTGACCGTGGGTCACGAGACGCCGGAAGAAGTCCCTCATGACGGTGCCGTCGCGGAACACGTCGTCGTCGGGGAACAACCACCGCATGACGGGGTCGTCCCAGAACGAGCGTGCGAACGTGGTGCACACCCGCGGAACATCGTCGAGTGTTGCGTGTCGCCGGGCGATGTCCACCGACACAAACTAATTGACGCGACAACCGCCCGGGGCTGCGGGCGTGATCACCACACCACTGCGCGGGTGGCGTTCTTTGCAGAACCTTCTGCCCGAACACCGCGCGGCACCAGGTCGTCGGCGAGTTCGTTCCACAGTGCCTTGAGTCTGTAGTGCGGCACGCGCGGGTACAGGTGGTGCATGGCGTGGTAGTCATGCCCGCGGATGAGCATGCCCGACCCCGGGAAGACCGCGACGCGTGTGTGTCGGTAGCGACTCGTCTCGTTGGCCGGGTGGTGCGGGTACCACGCGAAGATGAACATCAACCAGCACAGCTGCAACCGTGCCGGCAACCACCACAGCAACAACGCCTCCAGGCCGTGCCCGGTGGCGAAACACGCCACCAACACGATGGTGCTCAGCAACCAGAAGCGAAGCTGAACCTTGCCGTCGCGAGGGTCGCCGTTGCGGTCGGCCAACACCTCGCGCAGTGGCTTCGGCAGCAACACCCTCAGCGGGCTGATCAACGCAAAGAAGGGAAGGAACGAGTACAGCATCGTCATTCCGTAGAACTTCACCGGAAGTTCGCTCAATTTGCCGTCGGTGAAGTGGTCGGGGTCACGCGCCGGGTCGTTCGTGTACGCGTGGTGACGCATGTGGCTCGAGCGGTGGGCAGAGAACTGTATGCCGGTCGGGATCGAGCTCAGAGAGCCGATGACTTCTTCGAGGCGTCGCCCTCTCGACACCTTGCCCCAGATGTTCTTGTGGGCTGCTTCGTGCATCGGCATGTAGAAAGTCGAGGCGAACACGCTGTTGAGAATGAGGCACTGCCACAACGGGAGCACTCCGTTCACTCCGAGAACGATCACCCCCACCCAGCACACCGTGAACAGCAGGAACGTCACAATGATGCGGTACTGCACGCCGCCCCAGTACTTGGCGGCAACCGCGTTCTCGGCACGCACATTCTCGACACGAATCGAGTTCGCCGACGGAGCCGACGCCTCGCTGACGAGAATGTCCTCGAGTGCCTCGGGGTCCGGTGTGGTGTTGTCGGTCATGAGACACACGGTAGCCACCACTGGTTGACGCCTGTGGGTTGGGGAATATCGGCTCTATTCACTGATGCGAACAGTGCACCCCGGCTGTTCAGCCACGAGCGGGTTGCGTGAACAGAGGTCGCCACGCTGCGTCGGTGGAAAGTCCCAGTGAACTCTCGATCTCCCGTGCCATTGCAATCAGAAGGTGCTCGGAATTCTTCGCCCCCACCAGCGAGAGGCCCACCGGCAGACCCGCCACCAGTCCCATCGGGATCGTGACGATCGGCAGACCGCCGATTGCGGCGGGTGAGGTCACCGCGCCACCGGCGGGAGGGTGACCGAGGGCAAAGTCTGTCTTCCATGCGGGCATGTATGCGGGCGAAACGAGAACATCGTGCTCTGACAGTGCAGCATCGAGATGCTCGTGCACCCATGCGAGGTTGCGTTTCCGCGCCGCCACGTACTCTTCTGCGGTGCGACCCGATGACGCCGCCGCCATCTCGAAGATCTCCTGACCGAAGTGCACGAGTTCGACGCCGGCATTGTCGGTGTTGAACTGCACCACGTCGACCAGCGACCGTGGCCCGCCGTGAGCGGCTCTGCCCGCGAGATACGCGTCGAGATCGGAACGAAGCTCGTGCACGAGAACCGTGTACTCGTCTGTGTGGACACTGTCGGGCGTCGCCACCATCTTCGACGCAGACACCTTCGACGAGAGTTTTCTCACATGCTGCATCGCCTCGTCGAACAGCGCATCGGTACCCACGTGCCCCGTGCGCCACACATCGACCACCCCGACAGACAGGGCCCCCACATCGACCGACCGACTGCGCGACATCAGAGACATGTCGTCTGCCAGCACGGCGAGCATTCTCTCTGCGTCGTCGACCGTGCGGGCCAACGGCCCCGGCGTGTCCTGGCTGCCGCTCACCGGCACGATTCCCTCGGTTGGTACGTAACCGACAGTCGGTTTGATGCCGACAACACCGTTCAGGGCGGCCGGGCAGGTGATCGACCCGTCTGTCTCGGTGCCGACGGCCATCGGCACGATTCCCGCCGCAACGGCAGCGCCGCTTCCCGACGACGAACCGCCTGCACTGCGGTCGAGAGCCCACGGATTCGCGACGAGACCGCCGACCGCCGACCAGCCGCTGCTCGAGCGAGTGCTGCGGATGTTGGCCCATTCCGACAGGTTCGCCGCACCGATGATGACCGCACCAGCGCGGCGCAACCGTGCTGCAACCGGAGAATCGCCGCGCACCGGAACGTTCATCAACGCCGTGGAACCTGCGGTGCATGGCAGACCCTCGGCTTCGATGTTGTCTTTCACCAGTACGGGTATGCCCGCGAGAATGCCGTCGCCGGCCGCAACCTTCTGCGTGCGCGCGAGTGCATCGGGGTCGAGGGCAAGAACGCTGCGCAAGGCAATGAAAGTTTCTGCGCCGTCAATCTCTGAGACCCTCGCCAGCGACTTTTCGACATTGATCTCGTTCATGATCAGTAGGGCTCGACGGGTGGTGTGTCGTTCTGGTCACCGGTGAGACGCTGAGGTGCCGTCTGGTTGCTGCATCTTGCCGTCAGAAACATCACTTTGCCCTCTGCGCCGGTGTCTGCCGAATACCTGCCCTTGTTGATCGAAGCCATGCGAAAAAACTACGCAATACCCGGCGCCAGGACACAATGCCCGGCCATCAATTGTTCCGCGAAGGGGAACCAACCCGACAGATAGCGTCGTGCCATGGCCGCCACATCGATGACCACCTACCTCTGGTTCGATAACGCCGCCCTCGAGGCGGCCGAGTTCTACGTGAACCTCTTTCCGGGCTCGCGCATGGGCGAGGTGAGTTACTACCAGGCCGACACCGAGTTCCAGCCGAGCGGCTCGGTGCTTACGGTGGAATTCGAGTTGTTCGGACAACCGTTCGCAGGTCTGAACGGCGGACCCCAGTTCACCCACAGTGAGGCGGTGAGTTTCCAGGTGATGTGCGAGACCCAGGAAGATGTCGACCGAATCTGGGACACCATCGTCGAGAACGGTGGCGAGGAGAGCATGTGTGGTTGGTGCAAAGACAAGTGGGGTGTCAGCTGGCAGATCATCCCGGTTGCCCTCGACCGCGCGCTGAAGGGTCTCGACGGGTACGACAGTGACTATGCGTTCAGGGCGATGATGCAGATGTCGCGCATCATCGTGGCCGACCTGCGACCCTAGAGACCTTCTTCTGCCCTGAAGTGGGCAACTATCGCGTTTGCGTGTCCGTGACCCATTCCATGGTCGGCCTTGAGCATGGCAACCATCTCCGAGTGTTTTGCTGACTTCATTTTCTTCAGCAGCGATTTCCAGTGCGAGATCGGCTTCCCGTATTTCTTCTCAATTGACGGAAAATACGACGCGGGTCCGGTCACCTTTTTCTCGGCCATGACTCAAGTGAACCAGACCGGACCGGTCATCCCTTGAATTTCCGGATTTCCTGGGGCCAGCCACACGCCACAGCGATCTTCGCACCCCACATCTGAGCATCAGCATCAGATGCGACATCAATGATGGTGAGACCCCCGACGAACTCGCCTGTGGTTGTGATCGGTCCGCCGATGTTGCCGTTCTCGTCGGCTCCGATTGCCAGTTCGATCTCTTCCTCGAGTCCACCAGCGAACACCAGCACCCCTGCATCTTCCATCTCGGCAACCACGGCACGCGCAAGGATTCCGCGCGAGTCGTACCACTCCGCCGGGTGATCACCCACCCACTGCTGGTTGAAATAGACGATGTACCTGGGCATTGCCATCTCCTCATCT
>CAYRUT010000007.1:55400-60777 GCA_964427545.1 uncultured Bifidobacterium sp.
CACCCACTGCTGGTTGAAATAGACGATGTACCTGGGCATTGCCATCTCCTCATCTCTCGGCGGTGCGAATCATACGTGGGCACGTGCCGCCCGAGCCCGTTCGCTACCAGTAATCCTTCATGAGTTCGCTTGCCCACTCCGGTTGCGAGACTTCTCCCCTCGGCCCGAACTCGACCATCCACGGTTTGATGTCCACTACCGGTGTGCCGTCAATGGCGTCGAGCCCTGCCACTCGGAGAGACTTTCCCTCAACGGAGAGAATGCGACACACCGTGACACCGAGTTGATTGGGTCTGTCCTTGGCTCTCTGAGCAAAGATTCCGACTTCGGGCCAGTCGGGATTCCCCCTCGGCCGGCGAGACATTCTGGATTCGTCCCACGATGCCCTGTCGAAGACGTAGAGAACAATGCAATGGCTGAACGTCTCCAACCCCGCGACAGCCCGTTCACCAAATGGTTCCAACAACTCGATGGTGGCGGTTTCGGCATCCCAGTAGTCATCGTCTGGCTGCGAACGCGAACTTCGGACGACACCAACCGGCTTCACGATGAATTGATCATTCATTCGACAGAAGTTAGCAAGCGGATTATCCGCACTTTGGACCGGCACATGAGTCCAGATCACTTGACATTTTTTGATTATCTCACTGACCGTTTCACATCGGCGACCGCTCCACCCCGGGTTTTCAAAACCCAAGAATCAGGTCAGGCGGCCCAACCATGAGTGGTCATGTGTTCAACGATGAACGCCGCAACCTCACAGCCGCACCCGTGGTCGTGTCCAATGTCGTTGACGGCGTCGTGCGCATCATCATCCGCGCTAGAGGCCGAGCAACGTTGTGCAACTAGCCCGGGGTCGACATCAAAGACGCGACCCTCGAACATGGTGGTGCGGATCGCGATCTCCCCGATTCGAAGACTGTCAGCCTCATAGGGGTCGTCATCCAGAACCGTCAGGTTCGCGATCTTTCCGACTTCAATCGAACCGAGTTCGTCCTCGCGGTTCCAGGAGTACGCGGCCTCGATGGTCACCGCACGCAAAGCATCATGAAGGCCAATGCGTTGCTCCGGGCCCGCCACCCTGCCCGATGGCGTCACACGGTTGACTGCGAACGATGCCATGAGCATCGGGTCCGCCGGGCACATCGGCAGGTCCGAGTGGAAAGAGAGAGGGACACCACGTTGCAGCACCGAGGCCGACCTCACCATCGCGTCAGCACGCTCCGGACCCAGGCCCCACTCGCTGTACTTGTCCGCGAAACCGACCGGGTAGTACGGGTTGGCCGACACAATGGCACCGAGACGGGCAATCCGGTCGACCTGTTCCTCGGTGGAGTTCGCAAAGTGGACGATGACGGTCCGGTGGTCTGTGCGGGGCGTGCGGAGTTGAGCGTCTTCGATGACGTCGAGAAGCACCTCCAGCCCCAGGTCGCCGTTCACGTGAATGTGGATCTGCCAGCCCTCATCCCAGTAGGCATCGAAAACCGTCTTGAGTTCCCCGGGCTCCATCATCCACTCACCATGGTGATGCGGGTCCGGTCTGCCCTCGCTGTCGAGATACGGCTCCTTCATCTGCATCAGCTGAGAGATGATCGCGCCGTCGCAGAACAGCTTCACGTGCCGATCAAGAACACGCACCTTGCCCCCGCGACCTCGTTCCACTTGTTTCTGTGCATCCGGCACGAACTCAGACGGGCCGAGACCGCGAACAGGCTGCGTGCGCCCCTCCACGAGGAAGGTACTCTCGAATGGAACAGCGGGATGACCGAGAATCTCCTGGTACAACTCCCAAGGTTCGTTGCGCCAGTAGATGCCGGGCTCGTTGATGGCCGTCACACCGTTCATGTGCAGGTACTCGACCATCTGAGAGAGCCCCACCCGGAACCGTTCCGGCGTCATGAAGACGGGCATCAGATACTTGGCGAGAATGATCATCCAACCGTTCTCCCAGAAGTGACCACGCTCGAAGTCAAGTTGCTCGCTCCCAATCCCCTGATTCCGGGTCATCTCCTCGGTCAGGCCGATTTCTGCGAGCGCTGCTGTGTTGAGGATCCATTCGTGACACGACCGCTGCCACACCGCAGTCGGCCTGTCGCCCACCAGGGCATCCAGACGCCGACGATCAAGTTCGCCATGCCACAGTCGGTGCCACCCCCACGTGAACAGCCACTCACCGGGTGCGAGACCATGATGTGCCTCCCGAAGACGACCGTCGTACTCGCTGGGCGTCCGTGCCGCACGCTGCGGCCGACGGGGAAGATTCCAGTCCTCCGGGGCGATGATCTCAGTCGTGAGCGTGGTCGCTCCGAGCATCGGATGCAGATGCTGATCGATCAGCCCGGGCACGATGACTTTGTCCGAGAACCTGTCCGACACGACGTGTTCAGGCCCCACCGCCTGTATCACTTCCTCCAGGGCACCGACCGCGACGAATCGGCCGTCTCGGACTGCGATTGCCTCGACCGAAGGTTGAGCTTCGTCCATTGTGATGATCCGTCGCGCGCGATATACGACAGTTTCGGACATGTCCCGAGGTTAGTGAAGTGCAAGGCCTGCTTCAGATTGGCGGAGTCCAGTCGTTCACGAAGCCCGAGACGTAAGTGTCGTTGATGTTTCCGGTGACCACTGCGCTCGGTCGTCGTCCACCGAGGATGGGTACCGAATAGGTCACGATCGGGGTGACCGAGCCCGTCGCCACTGGGGTTCCGTCATCTGCTGCACCACAGTCGAAACTGCGCACTGCGAGCGGAACTGCGGGATCATGCGCCGAGATCCTGAAGCCCACGAAAGGCTCTGCGGCTGGGCGGCTGAGGAGAACACCGCCGCCCGCGCGGGGACCACGCAGTGCCACAAGAGCAACTTCCGTCGATCTCAACGAGACATAGGTGAACGGAGTGTCAAATCGCGGAGCATCTTGCAGTTGCTCATGAAACTGCCCGAGCCCGCTGACGGAATATGACTTCCCGCCGATCTCGATGTCTGCTTCGACTCGCACTGCCGACTCGGTACGGCCCGACAGATTGCTGCCGGCAGCATCGAACAATGGAGAGAACGATGCCGACACTGCCATCGGCGTCAAGCCTGGACCGCGGGGGACTTCTGACATGTGGTGACCGTTCACCCGTATCTCACACTTCCCGCCATCGATGCGTGAGGCCGAGCCGGTGCGAATGATCCATCCGGCTGAACCGTGCGTCCTCGGGAGGTTCACCTCGTATCGCGCTGTGCTTCCATCGTCCGGAGTCCGGGTCGAACTGAGATGAAGCTCGTCGTCGACGAATCCGTGCACCCCTTCCGGCCCGTACGTGACCAGCCACAACCAGGCGACGCCTTCGTCGACATGCCGTGCGATGCGCATCATGAACCCTGCGCTCCCGTCGTCGCTGACGACATCGAGAAGGGTCGACTCAGTGAAGGTTCCGGCGTTCAGTTCTCGTTCCCCCTTGCATAACTACACAGTGTAGGTTACGGTGACACCGTGCCGAAAACGTCGACCGTCAAGACCCCGAATACCCAACGTGTTCGCGCCCCGCGAACACAGCCGCAAGAGCGTCGGCGACAGCTTCTTGACGTCGCCGAGTCTCTTCTCGAAGGCAGCGGGTCGGATGCGCTGCGGATGGACACGCTGGCCAGTGCTGCGGGCGTCACCAGGCCGGTGGTGTATTCCCACTTCGACAACCGCGAAGCACTCATCATTGCTCTCCTGGAACGCCACGAGGCTCGTCTCCGCACCGAGGATGCACCGGCGGACATGACAGACGACTTCTCGACGATCATCAGGAACGCAACAGCCTCCTACCTTCACACATCCGTGACACACGGTGCGGCAATGCGTGCACTTGTGACCGGGGCAAACCTCTCTCCCCTCGTCGAAAAGACCCGCCGACGGATCTGGGATTCAGGAGTCAACAGATGGGCCGCTGTCTACAGGCGTTTCTTCCGGCTTGACGCCAATGATTCACTTGCTCTTGCAACGAGCCATCTCACGGGACTTTCTGCAATGGCTGGCCTGTGCGCCAGCGGGGCTGTCTCCATCTCAAGAGCAACGGAACTGCATGTCATCTCGGTGGAGGCTTCTCTGTCCGCACTTTCGAACGAGCCGGAGCGACGATGAGGCCGGGCCGACGATTCGTTCTTGTAGCCGTGGTCGCTCTTCTCGCCATTGCCGCTTGGTCGTCCCCCACGGCAATGACGGGCGGTGCATCGGCGGCGGCGAGACCGACGGTTAGATGGAAAGTCTCAACATTGCGACCGTCATTGTCCACAAAGACATCGACTCTTCTCACCACCAACTCGAAGGGCAAGCAGATCTGGTCAGTGAGAGGCAACTGTTCTCTCTCGAAATCGAGAATCAAGACGAAGACATCCGGAAAATGCGAGGTCACTGTGAAGATCGCTGCAAAGCGGCCATACTCCTCCCGCACCGTCAGAAAGACCTTCAGGATTGTCCCGACATCACCCGCGCCGGCGGCCTTTGACCCGTACTCCGGCGTTGCGTCATCCGTTGATGCAACTGGTACGTCGTCAGAAGGAACCCTCACGACATCCGACGGGAGAACACGTCGATACCGAACCTATGTTCCCGCCGGACTGCCGGTGGGTTCCGCAGTCCCGCTTGTGATCGCACTTCACGGGGGACTCGGCACATCGTCTCAATTCGCCGCAAACTCCGGCCTCAACGGATTTGCCCAGTCAAACAAATTCATTGCCGTTTATCCCGACGGCATAGGAAACCAGCCCGACGGAACCGGATTCCAGACATGGAACGGCGGATACTGCTGCGGACCGGCTGCGACCCAGGCGGTGGATGATGTCGCATTCATCCGTGATCTCGTTGCCCAACTGAGAACGACCATGCCCATCGACCCAGGACGGGTCTACGCCATGGGGCACTCGAACGGTGGCATTCTCTCGTACAAACTTGCCTGCGATCTCTCGGGTGTCATCGTTGCCGTCGGACTGCAGGCAGGCAGCAACATCGTTACCGGTTGCCAACCGACGAACAGTGTCTCGGTCTTCCATCTGCACGGAACAACTGACACAAATATGCCGATTGGCGGCGGCAAGGGATCCGGCCTCTCAACCACGGTCTTTGCATCTGCACGCGGTTCTGTCGATGCAATGGCAGGGATCAACGGCTGCAATGTCTCTTCTCCTGTGTCGCTGGTGGCCAGCAACACAGATGTGACTGCGCTCTCATGGACGGGCTGCAGATCAAACACTGAAGTTCGGTTCGTGACGGTCAAGAATGCGTCACATGCATGGATGGGACATGCGGCGCAGTCGGCTGGTTCTTCTTCGTACGTTGGCACTCCCTACCCGAATCTCGACGCAACGCGCGCAATTCTTTCGTTCCTTCTCTCGAAGTCCCGCTAAG
>CAYRUT010000008.1:0-1220 GCA_964427545.1 uncultured Bifidobacterium sp.
GCTTGAACGCGATCGCCTGGTTCATGATGATCGGCTTGCCGAACGCCGTGCGCTCTTTCGCATAATCAAGCGCGATCTCGTACGCGGCGCGCGCGATACCGAGCGCCTGCGCGCCCACTGCGGGGCGCGTTGCCTCGAAGGTCTTCATGGCAGGCTGTGCCTCGCCCGTGCGACCTGCTTCACGTGCACGGGCGAGCTTTGCGTCGAGCTTCTCCTTGCCACCCAGCAGACAGCGACCGGGAATGCGCACGTCGTCGAGAACTACCTCGGCAGTGTGCGAGGCCTTGATGCCGTGCTTCTTGTACTTCTGGCCCTGCGAGAGACCCTTGGTCCCCGGCGGCACGACGAACGATGCCTGCCCGCGACCCTTCAGTGACGGGTCGACCGCGGCAACCACGACGTGCACATCGGCGATGCCGCCGTTGGTGATCCACGCCTTGGTTCCGTTGAGTACCCACTCGTCGGTTGCCTCGTCATACACCGCGCGTGTGCGCAACGACGACACGTCGGAACCTGCGTCGGGTTCGCTCACACAGAACGCGCCGAGTTTGACGTCGTCGGCGGTGCCGTAACACTGGGGCACCCACTCGATGACCTGTTCCGGGGTGCCGTTGCCCGAGATGCCCGCGGCGGCAAGACCGGTTCCCATGATGGCCATGCCGAGACCCGCATCACCCCAGAAGATCTCTTCGATGGCAACCGGCAGCGTGAGACCGCTCGGGTCGCTCATCGAGCTCATGATGAAGTCGATGCCGTACAGTCCGATCTTTGCGGCCTCCTGCACGACGGGCCACGGGAACTCCTCCCGGTCATCCCATTCCTGGGCGGCGGGGCGCATGACGTCTTTGGCGAACTCGTGGATCCAGTCCTTGATCTGGAGCTGGTCATCGGAGAGGTGGAGGGAAAACTCTGACATGCGACCAAGTTACTGCCGGGTAGGTGATCCCCCACAAAAGTGAAGTCTGTTCACGCAACTTCCAGAGATGCCAGGGTTCCGGTTGACCCGCCCACATGCAGGTATCACCGCCGAACACAAGGGAGATACCGTTGGATTCAGAGAGCGATCGCTTTGCATTGCACAACAAGGTCCGTCAAGTTCTCGGAGACAGAGAGGGGGACATTCTGATGGAGCATCTTCCGCCCGCCGGCTGGTCTCATCTCGCCTCGAAAGACGACCTCGAGCTGAGTCGAGTCGTGTTGCGCGAGGAAATGGCCGAACT
>CAYRUT010000008.1:1320-60195 GCA_964427545.1 uncultured Bifidobacterium sp.
ATGGCCGAACTACGCACCGAACTCAAGACCGAAATGGCCGAACTACGCACCGAACTCAAGACCGAAATGGCTGTATTGCGGGCCGAGATGGAACGTGGGTTCCGCAATCAGTCGTGGAAGCTGTTGACGGCAATGATCTCGTCGAACGCTGTGATGCTCACTGCCATGGGTTTCATGGTCACGTCGTTGGGGTGAGCACGGGCCGCGTCACGCCCCACACCACGACGAGCGCACACGCCATCAACGCCGCACTGACCACGTAGGGTGCTCCGACTCCCCGTGCATCAAACAACGCGCCTCCGAGAACGGGGCCCAACACCCGCCCGAGGGCACTCGCACTCTGCTGGTAACCGAGAATCTCGCCGCGACGTTCCGGGGGTGCAAGTTCGGTAGTGAGAGCACCACTCGACGGCCCGAAGAGGCCCTGGCCGAACGCAATGAGAAACAACATCGCGAACAGAACCACCCATGTGGTGGCAAACGCAAGACCGAACAGCCCAGCTGCAACACCGACGAGGCCGAATCTCATCAACCGCCGCGATCCGAATGTCGTCGTGAGAAACCCGATCAAGGCGCCCTGAACAATCACCATCACGACACCGACGAACAACAGCACCATTGCATTCGAACCTTCGGTGAGGTCGAAACGACGCGCACCGAACAACGAGAACGTCGCTTCGAACCCCGCAAAGCTCACCGTGCCCAGGAACAAGACGAGTGCGAGACGCCGCAACACAGCCGGCAGTTCGATCGCGGTCGACACCTCAGGCTGCTTCTCTTCCGGTTGCGGCCGGGTCTCGGGAAGTCTGACGTAGGCGGCAATTGCGTTTGCCCCTGCGAGTGCACCCGCAACGTAGAAAGGCACATGTGGCCCGCCGAGTGCAGAGAGACCGCCCAGCACGGGCCCCACCACGAATCCGACACCGAAAGCGGCACCCAACAAACCGAGCAACCGCGCGCGGTCCTCCGGTGGTGCAATGTCTGCTATTGCTCCCTGCGCAACAGCCACGCTCGCACCCGATGCGCCGTCGATTGCCCGCCCGAGAAACAGCATCCAGAGTGCACCCGCTGCCCCGGTCACGACACTGCCGATGGCAGTGCCCACCAGGGACAACACGATGACCGGCTTGCGCCCCACCTTGTCGGAGAGACGGCCGAGAACCGGGGCGAACACCATCTGGGCGAGGGAAAAAGTGGCGAACATCAGGCCGACCTCGAGGCCGCTTGCACCGAATCTCTCTGCGTAGCGACCGAGAATCGGGATGACGATTCCGAACCCGACGAGATCGAGAGCGACTGTGGTCCAGATTGGCCAGAAGCCGGCCGGCATGGGGGTTCGTTCGGTTCTAGCCACGGCGTATGCGCGTTCCCTCTTTGGAGGTCTCGACGACATATCCCGCTGCCTGCAACTCGTCCCTGATCGCATCGGCCGTCGCAAAATCCTTCGCACCACGTGCGGCATCAAGATCGCGTGCCCTCTGCATCATGTCTTCGTCGATGTCGTCGCCCGACGCCAGGTCGATGCCGAGTGCCGACAGCATCTCCAGCGCGGCCGCACGCAACGACGCAGCTGTCTGCACATCGCCCGCGTCGACTGCGGTGTTCGCCCTGCGCACCGTGTCGAACACCAGGGCCATCGCACCCGGTGTGTCGAGATCGTTGTCCATCAGGGCGACGAAGCGGCCGACTGTGTCACTGTCGGGAGCAACTGCGGGCAACGACGCCGTGCGCGACGCGAATGCGTCGAGGCCGGAGAGCGCGGCAACCGAACTGTCGATGTTCTCCTGGCCGACCCGCACCGGCGAGCGGTAGTGGGTCTGCAGCAGCAACATGCGGTACGCGCGCGCGTCGTACTGGTCGAGAAGGTCGAGAAGGTTCGTGACGTTGCCGAGGCTCTTCGACATCTTCTCTCCCTCGAGATCGACGACGAAACCGTTGTGCATCCAGTGGTTCGCGAACCTCTTTCCGAGCGCCACGGACTGAGCACGTTCGTTCTCGTGGTGCGGAAAGCGCAGGTCCGCACCGCCGCAGTGCAGGTCGAACCCCTCGCCCAGAAGCTCGAGACTCATCACGACGCATTCGCTGTGCCAACCGGGTCGACCGTCACCCCACGGCGACGGCCACGACGGCTCGCCGGGTTTGGAGAACTTCCACAACGCGAAGTCAGCAGGGTGGCGTTTGTTCCCTGCACCGAACACCTCGCGGTCACCGCCGCCGCTCAGCATGTCGTCGACGCTCTGGTGTGCCAACAGGCCGTAATCAGGAACCGCCGCGATGCTGAGGTACGCACCGTCGTCGGTGACATACGCAGCATCGCGCGAGATGAGAGTCGCGATCATGTCGACCATCTGCTGCACGTACTCGGTCGCGTGGGGTATGTCGGTGGGTGGCAACACTCCCAGCCTGCCCATCGCGTCGAACCACACGCTCTCGCACTTTGCCGTGATCTCGTTCCACGGGCGGTTCTCGCGGTTCGCCCGGTCGATGATCTTGTCGTCGATGTCGGTGATGTTCGACACCAACCGCACTTCGAGGCCCCGGTACGTCAGGTATCGCCGGAGAATGTCGTACACCAGGGTGGCGCGACCGTGCCCGAGGTGCGGCGGGCCGTAGACAGTGGGCCCGCACAGGTAGATGCTGACCGTGCCGGGATTGCGAAGAGCGAGGGGGCGCACGCTCTTCGTGGCGGTGTCGTAGAGGTTCAGCACTCTGACAAGCCTACGATTTAAGACCTATGTCCGCTGTGCCCGATAAGCCTTCTCTCGACCACATCGAATCCGGGTGGATCCAGACGTGGGAATCAGAGGGAACCTACGCATTCGACCGATCGGCGACTCGGGACAACGTCTTTGCGATCGACACCCCTCCCCCCACGGTGAGCGGGTCGCTGCACATGGGACATGTGTTCTCGTACACCCACACCGACACGGTGGCCCGGTTCTGGCGCATGCGCGGCAAGAGCGTCTTCTACCCGATGGGCTGGGACGACAACGGCCTGCCGACCGAACGTCGCGTGCAGAACTTCTTCGGTGTGTCGTGCGACTCCTCCGTTCCGTACGACCCGGACCTGACTCCCCCGTTCAGGGGTGACCCGCCGAAGGACCACAAGCCGGTGCCGGTGTCACGGCCCAACTTCATCGAGTTGTGCGAGGAACTCACCGCCGAGGACGAGAAGGTCTTCGAGGACCTCTTCCGACGTCTCGGCCTGTCGGTCGACTGGTCACTGCTCTACACGACGATCGACGAACGCTCGCGGCGTGCGAGTCAACGCGCGTTCCTGCGCAATCTCGCCCGTGGCGAGGCGTACACGCAGGAAGCGCCCACCCTGTGGGATGTCGACTTCAAGACGGCAGTTGCACAGGCCGAACTCGAGGACCGCGACCGCCCGGGTGCGTACCACACCCTCGCGTTCCACAAGTCAGACGGCAGCGGCGACATTCTCATCGACACCACACGGCCCGAGCTGCTCGCGGCGTGTGTGGCTCTCGTTGCACATCCCGACGACGACCGCTACGAGCCGCTCTTCGGCACCACCGTGCGCACGCCGTTGTTCGGCGTCGAGGTGCCCGTGCTCGCGCACCCGCTCGCCCAGATCGACAAGGGAACCGGCATTGCGATGTGCTGCACGTTCGGCGACCTCACCGACGTGACCTGGTGGCGCGAACTGCAACTTCAGATGCGCCCCATCATCGGTCGCGACGGTCGCATCGTGGCAGAGGCACCGAACGGTCTCACCGACGAACAGGGCCTCGCGAACTATGCGGCGCTTGCCGGCAAGTCGGCCAAGCAGGCACAGACCGCCGTCGCCGAGATGCTGGCGTCATCGGGCGAGATGATCGGCGAACCACGGGCGATCACGCATCCCGTGAAGTTCTACGAAAAGGGTGACCGGCCCCTCGAGATAGTGACGAGTCGACAGTGGTACATCCGCAACGGCGGGCGCGACGGACAACTCCGGGACGGGCTGCTCGCACGCGGTGCGGGGCTCACATGGCACCCCGACCACATGCGACACCGCTACTCGAACTGGGTCGAGGGCCTGAACGGCGACTGGCTGATCAGCCGTCAGCGTTACTTCGGTGTGCCGGTCCCCGTCTGGTACCCGCTCGACGCGAACGGCGACATTGTGTACGACTCGCCGATCGTGCCCGACGAATCACAGTTGCCGGTCGACCCCAGCACCGATGTTCCGCCCGGGTTCGATGCGTCTCAACGCGGACAGGCGCACGGTTTCGTCGGTGACCCCGATGTGATGGACACATGGGCCACCTCGTCACTCACTCCGCAGATTGCCGGACAGTGGGAGGACAACCCCGACCTCTTCGCACGTGTGTTCCCGTTCGACGTCAGGCCGCAGGGTCACGACATCATCCGCACGTGGTTGTTCTCCACGATGGTGCGCTCGCACTTCGAGCACGGTCAGGCCCCGTGGGGCAACGCCGCACTGTCGGGATGGATTCTCGACCCCGACCGCAAGAAGATGTCGAAGTCGAAGGGCAACGTCGTGACCCCCGTCGACCTGTTCGACAAGTACGGCAGTGACGCCGTGCGCTACTGGGCTGCAGGGGCACGGCCCGGCATCGACACCGCGTTCAGCGAGGACCAGATGAAGGTCGGGCGCAAGCTTGCGACCAAGTTGCTGAACGTGAGCAAGTTCGTGCTCGGCTTCGGCGACGCAGATGAGACTCTCCCACCGACCCACCCGGTCGACATGGCAATGCTGCAGAAGCTGGCGACAGTCATCGACGATGCAACGACGGCATTCGAGAACTACGACTACGCACGTGCACTCGAGCGCACCGAATCATTCTTCTGGTGGTTCTGTGACGACTACGTGGAACTGGTGAAGACACGCGCGTACGCGACACACGGAGACGAAGGTGCACTGTCGGCACGCGTCGCATTGCGGCGTGCACTGTCGGCACTGCACAGACTGTTTGCACCGATTCTTCCCTTCGCGACAGAAGAGGTATGGCGGTGGTGGCAACCCGGGTCGGTTCACCGCGCACCGTGGCCCACGAGGGGTGACGTGTGGCGCGAGGAAGGCTTCACCATCCACGGCGAGTCGTATCTCGACACGGTGTGCCACGTGCTCGGCGAGATCCGCCGCGCGAAGACCGAGGCGAAGGTCAGCCAGAAGGCCCTCGTCGAGCACGTTGCCGTCACGGCGACACAGGCACAGATCGACGTTCTCACCGCGGGGTGGGCAGACATCGCCGACGCCGGGTCGGTCGCTTCGTGGTCGGCCACGCCCGACGAAGAGGCAACCGACATCAGTGTCTCGGTCACGCTCGCTGCGGTTTCACCGTAGCGACCGCACACGAGCGACCTGCCCGGGGGCGACCGCACAACTACGGTAGAGCACGCATGACAGACTCCCCCGTCCGCCGCAGGCACACCGCACGACAACGCGCCTTCTTGTTCTTCAACATCGGGCTGGCGGCCGTCACGATCCTTGCCGGCAGCGGTCTGCTGTACGCCAACTGGAAACTCGGCAACCGACAGGTGGTCACCATCGACACCGCGACAGAGGGAGACGGCAATCTCGACCTGCCCGAGGGCGACCGCACCGCGAAGAACTTCCTCATCACGGGCTCTGACAACAACGCGTGCATCAGCAAGGACTCACCGTTCTACGGCGGGTTCAGCAACAGGGCCGGCTACGGAGAGCGCACCGACTCGCTGATGGTGGTGCGTGTCAACCCCACGGACAACCAGGCGGCAATCCTTTCGTTCCCGCGTGACATGTGGGTGAAGCAGGCGGGCTCGAACCGCAGCAACCGCATCAACGCCAATTTCGAGAAGAAGAACCCGAACCGCCTGATCCGCAACATCAAGGAGAACTTCGGCATAACGATCGACCACTACATCAACATCGACTTCTGTGCGTTCGCATCGATCGTCGATGCAGTGGGCGGGGTACGGGTGCCGTTCACCTACAAGGCCCAGGACTACAAGACCGGTTTCAAGGTGCTCCGTGCACGCGTGTGCTACACGTTCCAGGGCGACCACGCACTCGCCTACCTGCGGTCGCGTCACTACAGGTGGTTCAACCCGAAGACAATGAAATGGACGTCAGACGGCACGGCCGACTGGGGGCGCATCAGCAGACAGCAGGACTTCATGAAGCGCGTGATCCGAAAGTCGCTGGAGAAGGCCAAGACGAATCCCCGCGTGGCCTCGGGAATCCTGAATGCTGCGCTCAAGAACATCATCACCGACGACAGACTGACGCCGCTCACTGTTCTCCAGCTCGGCCAGGCGATGAAGAACTTCAACACCGAGACCATGGGCAGCTACACCATGCCGGGCACGGGCCAGATGATCGATGACATGTCGGTGATCGTTCCCGATCTCGAGGGTGACACCTCGCGCAAGATTCTCGCGGTCTTCCAGGGCAAGGCGAGCCTGAAGACCACCATCACGGGTGCGGCCCCCGCAACCAACACCGCCGTCACCACGACGACACTCGCTGCCCTTGGCGCCACCACCACGACGACGAAACCGACACAGACGACGAAAGCGCCGGCGTCCACGACGTCGACAACAGTGCCGTCGGTGGCGATCGAGCAGAGCACCCGCGGCGTCGTTCCCCCGAACGATGCCAACTGTCAGTACTGACGCCTAGGCGATCGGCTCGAGAACCCGGGCCAGCACCTCGGGAATCTCGCTCGGCCCGCCCACCAATGCGATGCGCGCACCGACGCGTGCGGCAAATGCCGTCGCCTCGTCGTGATCACCCTCGGGCGCGATCACGATCAGTTCGTCCATCCCGTGGGCCGCATTCTCGGCGTCGCCCTCGACCGTTGCGCGGCAGTCCGACAGAAGAATCGCCACACGACGCCCCGCACGCGAACGAGACAGTTGCTGTCTCGCCGCCAGCAGCGCACCGGCCAGGTCTGTCGTGCCGTGGCCGCGCAGCGTCAACACGTCGTTGATGACACGTTCGCTCGACTTGGCGACGTCCTGGCTCTTCGTCACCACGACGTCTTTCCCGAATGCGATGACGCTGTAGTCGTCGGGGTTGCGGCCCGCGATGGCGGCAGTCGCCACGGCATTCGTCGCCAACGGTTGACCACCCATCGAACCGCTGCGATCGAGCAACAGACAGAACGCTGTGCCGGGTTTGTTCCAGCCACGCACACGCAGGCGCTCCGGGTCGATGGCGTGGCCACGGCGCGACTCGGTGATCGCCTCGAGACTCGCGTCGATGTCGATGTCACCGGCATCGGGTCGGTACGGCTGTTCGGTCATCTTGCCGATGCCGCGCGGTTTCGGACGGCCCCGGTTGCCCATCTCGAGCATCAAGCGGCCGGCAAGACGCCGGGCAAGGTCGCGCAGTTTCGGGTCGGTCGCACCCGTGAGGTCGGCGAGCAAACCGAGAGTCTCGTCGGGGCTGTTCTGCATCGCCTCGTCGAGCGCAGCCTCGTCGAGTTCACCGACCTCGGGCGAGATCTGTTCGAAGTTCTCGTTGCGCGACAGGTCACGTCGCGACGTGGTTCGCTTCCCTGCCTCGGCAACGGCCTGGTCGGCCGCCTCGCCTTCTTTTGTCAGAGGGAGGTCGTGCCCCGGCTCGTCGGGGCTCCACCTTTTCCCTCGGACCCGTCTCCTTCGACACGGCCGAAGACGTCCTGCCAGATCTCGGTGACGATCTCCTCGGGTGACCGCACGCTTCCCTCGCGCACGCGCACACGACCCGAGAGTGCAACGAGCGCGGCGTCGAGCCCGACGCTCGGGTTCTCGATCGATGTCCCCCGGATGTCGGCGAGAGACACCGCAACCCTGGCGAAATCGACAGCACCCCGCACCGACGAGCCGACGCGCAGGTCGACGTGCGAACGGGTCCGGCGCACCACCGACACTGCCTTCTCGAGCCAGGCGATGCTTGTCGACGGGTCGACGTTGCGCTGCACGATCGAGAGTTCTTCCTCTGCCGTCTGGTACGACATCGAGATGCGGCACACACGGTCGTACACGGCACCCGAGATGCGGGCGGTACCCACTGCGTCGAACGGGTTCATCGCCGCGACCAGACGGAAACCGGCGGCAGCAACGACCCGGCCGAGACGCGGCACGTTCAGTTCGCCCTCGCTCATCACCGTGATCAACACGTTCAGCGTTTCCTCCGGGATGCGGTTGATCTCCTCGACGTACAGCAGCGAACCGTCACGCAGAGCGCTGACGAGCGGGCCGTCGACGAACACAGACGGGTCGTAACCCTCGTTGAGAACGCGCGCGGGGTCGAAGTGACCCACGAGTCGCGCCGGGGTCAGTTCTGCGTTGCCCTCGACGAACTCGAACCCGATGCCGAGACCCTGTGCGACGGCGCGCAGCACCGTCGACTTGCCTGTTCCCGGCGGCCCCTCGAGCAACACGTGACGGTCGGCGGCCAGCGCCGCCAACACCAGCTCGAGTTCCCGCCGCCTGCCCACCACATGCGCGGAGAGCGACTCCCGGAGTGCGGTCGAGTCAGTCATTCACGATGACGCCGCGGATGTTCACGCCGTCGCGCATCGCCTGGTATCCCTCGTTGATCTCGTCCAGGGTGTAACGACGTGTGATGAGTTCCTCGAGCTTCAGGTCGCCCACCCGGTACATGTCGAGCAGACGCGGGATGTCTGCACGCGGGTTGAGGCTGCCGAAGATGGTTCCCTTCACTTCCTTGTTCCACATCGCAAGCTGGAAAAGGTTGATGTCGGCCGACGTCTCCTGCATCGGTGAGATTGCCGTGACGACGCACGTGCCGCCCTTGCCGACCATTGCCATTCCCTCACCCATCATGTCGCCGTGCAGAACGCCCGGGGTCATGATGACGCGGTCGGCCATCTCGCCCCACGTCAACTCGTTGATGTGGGGGATCGCCTCGGTCATCGACGCAAAGGTGTGGGTCGCACCCATCTCCATGGCCTTCTCGCGCTTGAACTCGACCGGGTCGATCGCGATGATGCGCTTTGCGCCCGCCATGCGCGCACCCTGCACCGCGTTGATGCCGATTCCGCCGATGCCGACGACCACAACGGTGTCTCCGGGTTGTGTGTCGGCACGGTTGGTGGCAGAACCCCAGCCGGTGGCAACGCCACAGGAGACCAGCGCGACGCAGTCGAGCGGAAGATCCTTCTCGACCTTGATCAGCGAGGCCTCTGCGACCGTCGCGTACTCGGAGAACGTGCCCAGTTTCGCCATCAGCTTCACGGGCCGGCCGTCCTTCACGAAGTGACGGTGCGTGCCGTCGGTGATCATGCCCCCGGTCAGGGTCCCTGCCCCCATGTTGCAGAGGTTCTGACGGCCGGTCGAGCAGTAACGGCACCGCCCGCACGACGGCACGAAACTTGCCGACACATGGTCACCGGGCTGCAACGAGGTGACACCGGGGCCGCATTTCACCACGACACCGGCACCTTCGTGGCCACCGACGAACGGGAAGAAGTCGTCGACACCCATCATCGCGAGGAACTCCTTGGGTGGCACCATGTCACCCGTGACGAAGTGCTCGTCCGAGTGGCACATACCGGCAACCTTCCAGTTGACGAGAACCTCGTTTGCCTTGGGCTCGTCGACTTCGATCTCTTCGACGACCCACGGTTGGTTCAACCCGTAGAGAACTGCTGCACGTGACTTCATTTCTGTTTCCCCCTGTGTGAATGACTTCTTGAGCGACTGTTATTCGTAGATCAGCACGCCACGGATGTTCTTGCCGTCGCGCATGTCCTGGTATCCCTCGTTGATCCCCTCGAGCGGGTACGTCTTCGTGACGAGTCCGTCGAGATCGAGCAGACCCTCCCGGTACAGGCCGAGCAACTTCGGGATGTCAGCGCGCGGGTTCCCCGAGCCGAACAACGAACCGACGACCTGCTTCTCCATCAGCGTGAGGTCGAGCAGGCTCATGTTGGCGCCGCCGGTCTCGAAGGCCGGGTGGATGTTGGTGACCACGACACGGCCGCGCTTCGATGCGAGTGCCATCGCCTCGCCCATGACCTGGCCGTCGCCGACGCCCATCGTCATGATGACCTTGTTCGCCATGGTTCCCCACGTGATGTCCTGCAGCAACGGAAGAGCCTCTGTCATCGACGCCGCAGTGTGCGTCGCGCCGAACTCCATGGCCTTCTCGCGCTTGAACTCGACGGGGTCGACGGCGACGATGCGCTTCGCACCTGCGAGCTTTGCGCCCTGGATCGCGTTCGCCCCGATTCCGCCGACTCCGACGACAACGACGGTGTCACCCACCGCGACGTCGGCGGCGTACACAGCCGAGCCCCACCCGGTGACGACACCGCACCCGAGCAGACATGCCTTGTCGAGGGGGACGTCCTTCTCGATCTTGATGCACGACGCCTCGTTGACCACCGTGTGGTGCGCGAAGGTGCCGAGCATGCACATGAGAGTGAGGTCCTGGCCCTGTGCGTGGTGACGGGAGGTTCCGTCTGAGATCTGCTTTCCGAGGCCCATCAGTGCACCGAGGTCGCACAGGTTCTGGTGACCGGTCGAGCAACTGGGGCACCTGCCGCACGACGGAATGAACCCGAACACCACATGGTCGCCGGGCGCCAGCCAGCTGACTCCCTCGCCCACCTGTTCGACAACGCCGGCGCCTTCGTGACCACCGACGATGGGAAGTGCGAACGGGAGGTCACCGGTTGCGAGGTGCTCATCCGAGTGGCACATGCCGGAGGCGGCGATCTTGACGAGTACCTCGCCGGGGCCGGGAGCATCGAGTTCGATCTCTTCGACACTCCACGGGGCATTCACTTCCCACAGAACAGCAGCCTTGGTCTTCATCGAAGTTCCCCTTGTCGTTGCCGCCGGAGGGCCCGGCGGATGTCTCCGAGAATAACCACCCCGCCCCAACCTTCTCTAGTGGGGCTCGCGGCGGGTACTGTCGTGGCATGGAACAAGACACCCCGCAGGACATCGTCGCCGACCAGGCCGAGACCACCGAGAACGTCGTCGCCGAAGAGCTCCTCGTGGAGGAGATCTCGATCGACGGCATGTGCGGCGTCTACTGAGCATCGTTGCCCCCACGCCACCATGGCATTGACACTCGAGTCGGCGTGCGAGATGCACCCGCAGGTCGCACTGCGGCCCGAACCTTTCGGCGCCCTCGCCTACCACTACGGCAACAGACGACTCGTCTTCCTGCGCCACCCCGACATCGTGCGGGTGGTGCGCTGCATGTCAGACCATCCCACTCTCCGTGATGCGCTGGCTGCAGAGGGAGTCGACGAGGCGCGGTGGCCGTCGTTCGTGAAGGCACTGTCGTCGCTCACCACATCGGAGATCGTGCGTGTCCGCTGAGTCGTTGGTCGAACAGATGAAGTCGGGGCTCGATGCCCCCATCTGTCTCACGTGGGAACTCACCTACGCGTGCAACCTCGAGTGTGTGCACTGCCTGTCGAGCAGCGGCCAGCGTGACCCCCGGGAACTCTCCACAGAGCAGGCCAAGGCCGTGCTCGACGAGCTGCGCGACCTGCAGGTGTTCTACATCAACATCGGCGGGGGCGAGCCGATGGTGCGGCGCGACTTCTTCGAGATTCTCGAGCATTCGATCGCCAACGGGATCGGGGTGAAGTTCTCGACGAACGGTGCGTTCATCGACCGGAAGAACGCAGAGCGTCTTGCCGCCCTCGACTACCTCGACATCCAGATCAGCCTCGACGGCACCGATGCGGCCACCAACGATGCAGTGCGCGGTGAAGGCTCGTTCGACACGGCCATCCGGGCGATGGAGAACCTGCGCGACGCAGGCTTCGGCCAGTTCAAGATCTCCGTGGTGGTCACGCGGCACAACGTGCGGCAACTCGACGAGTTCAAGGCACTCGCCGACTCGTTCGGTGCACAGCTGCGCATCACGAGACTCCGCCCCGCCGGTCGCGGTGCCGACACATGGAACGAGCTGCACCCGACGAATGCCCAGCAGCGCGAGATCTACGACTGGTTGATGGCCCACGGCGAGAACGTTCTCACCGGTGACTCGTTCTTCCACCTGAACGCTTTCGGCGAGTCGCTTCCGGGTCTCAACATGTGCGGCGCCGGGCGCGTCGTGTGTCTCATCGACCCGCTGGGCGACGTGTATGCGTGCCCGTTCGTCATCCACGACCAGTTCAAGGCGGGCTCCGTGCTCGACGACGGTGGTTTCACCAGGGTGTGGCGCGCGTCAGACCTTTTCACCGAACTGCGCCAACCCCAGAGTGCGGGTGCATGTGCCTCGTGCGGTTCGTTCGATTCGTGCCAGGGCGGGTGCATGGCCGCAAAGTTCTTCACCGGAATCCCGCTCGACGGACCGGACCCGGAGTGCGTCGGCGGTGACGGAGAGGAATACCTCGCCTCGACCCCGGTGAGCATCATCCCGCGCCCCTCGATGGACCACTCGAAGCCTGCGAGAGCGAAGGTGAACGCATGAACGTGGTGAACCTCGTTCTCGGGTTGGTGGCCGGTTATGCCCTCGGAATGCTGCCCAGTGCGATAGTTGTCGCGCGTGCGAAGGGAATCGACATCACGACCTTCGGCTCGGGGAACCCGGGGGCCAGCAACGTTGCGCGCGCCATCGGGTGGAGGTACGGCATCATCGTGTTCGCCCTCGACGCCGCCAAGGGCGTGATCCCCACGGTCGTGATGATCGGGAACCGGCCGAGCGCCTACCTGTGCGGGGCTGCGGCAATCGTCGGGCACATCTTCCCGGTCACGCGCAACTTCAAGGGCGGCAAGGGCATCGCAACGGGTGCGGGCGTGCTGCTCGTGCTCCACCCGTTGGTCATGGTGATCGCAGCAGTCACATGGGTGGCCATCATGAAGATCACCAAGAAGGCCTCGCTCGCGTCGATCGTGATCGTTCCGCTTGTGATCGCGCTCATCGCGCTCACCGACAAGCCCGGTTGGGAGATCATCGCCTTCGTCGGGCTCGGTGCCCTCATCGAGATCAGGCACCTCTCGAACATCAAGCGCCTGATCACAGGCAGCGAGCCGCCGGTCTCCGGTGCACGCGGCTGATCCATGCTCGATTTTGCCAACAGCTTCTTCGACTGGTTGAAGGACTATTCGGGCTCTCCCTGGTTCTACGTCGTCATACTCTCGATCGCATTTCTCGACTCGATCCTGCCGATCGTGCCCAGCGAGACGATGGTGATCATCGGTGGTGTCAGTGCCGGACTCCAGGACCTCCACTGGTCTCTCGTCATCGTGTTCGCCGCCGCCGGCGCGTTCACGGGGGACAACTTCAGCTACCACATCGGCGTCTTCTTCTCGGAGAGACTGCAGCGTCGCTACAACAAGAACAACAAGGGTCGCCAGCGGTTGCAGTGGGCCCACAAACAGATCGAGACCCGCGGTGGCGAGTTGCTCATCACCGCACGGTTCATTCCCGGCGGCCGCACCATCGTCACTCTCACGTGCGGGATCACCGGCCAGTCGAAGAAATGGTTCATGAAGTGGTCGGGCATCGCGGCGGGAATCTGGGGAACCTACGCAACGATGCTCGGTTTCGTCGGCGGCCGCACGTTCCAGGACAACCACACGATTGCGTTCCTGGTCGCGTTCTCGCTCGCTCTCGCCGCGACCGCGGTTCTCGAGCTCATCAGGTACCTGCGGCACCGCGCGGCTGCCACGAACCATGACTGAACCGGGTCGCCTCACCTCGGCCGACATCGAGGGGCGTGACGTCATCGTCATCCTTCCCCTCGGATCGTGGGAACAACACGGCCCGCACCTGCCGCTCGACACGGACTCGATCATCATCGACGCAGTCGTCACGCGTACGGTGCAGTCGCACCCGCACGGCGATCTCTTCGTCGTGGCACCGACGATGCCCATCACGGCGAGCGACGAACACGCCGGGTTTGCGGGTGGTCTCAGCACGGGCACAGCCGCACTCGCAGACGCCGTGGTCGCGGTGGGTCGTTCGGCGTCTGCCTGGGCTGCCGGCGTGGTGATCGCGAACGGGCACGGCGGCAACGCAGACGCACTGCACGCGATCGCGTCGGCGCTCGGTCACGAGAGTGTCCGCCATTCGGTGTGGTCGCTGCCTGCGTACCGGGGAGGCGACATGCACGCCGGTCGCACCGAGACCTCGTTGATGCTGCACCTCGATGCATCACACGTGCGGCTCGACCGGATACCTCCCGACTCGGACACAGAAATCAGCGTCGACGACCTGCGTGCGAAGGGGGTCAGAGCGACCTCGTCGTCGGGTGTTCTCGGGCGGCCCTCACTTGCCTCCGCCGAACACGGCGAACAGGTCATGACCGCATACCTGGAGTCGTTCACGAACCATCTGACCGAACGCGCCGTCGAGTGGTTGAATGTTCGGCGATGAGTATCCGTCTGCGACCCGACCACATGTGGTTCCGCTCACGCGACGGCCGCCAACTGATCGCCGGTTCGCCCCTCACTTTCTTCTCGGTCACCGACGCCGGCGCTGACATCGTCTCGCTCGTGCAGAACAACGACCTTCTGACAGAGGGTCACGAACAACTCACCGACCGACTCGTGGCAGCCGGTGCGGCACACCCGCTGTGGCACATCCCCGTGCCCGCCGACCAACTCACCGTTGTCATACCGTCGTACATCACCGAAAGCCGCGACTTCGACCGGCTTGCCCGGTTGGTCCGGACACTGCAGCCGCTGCGGGTCATCGTCGTCGACGACTGTTGTGTCGAGCCCATCGTGCTGCCCGATGCGACCGTGATCCGGCACGACACGAACAAGGGGCCCGGTGCCGCACGCAACACGGGCCTGGCACAGGTCACCACACCGTTCGTGGCCTTCGTCGACGACGACTCGTCACCGAGATGCGACGACCTGCAGCGACTCGCCACCCAGATGAACGACCGGCGTGTCGCTCTTGTCGCCCCCCGCATCCGCAGCACCGACAACGGTCGGCTCACCGGCGAGTACGAGGCCCATCACTCACCGCTCGATCTGGGTGCGCACCCGACGCTCGTGCGTCCGCTGTCGCGCGTGTCGTACGTGCCTGCCACCGTTCTCGTGTGCCGCACCGACATCGTCCGCGCGGTCGGCGGTTTCGACGAGTCGATGCGCATCGGTGAAGACGTCGACTTCGTGTGGCGTGTCGCGGCCGAGGGTCACCTGTGCCGCTACGAACCCACGATCTCGTGCGAACACGAGACGCGGTTCACGGTGCGCGAACTCGTCAGGCAACGGTTCGCGTACGGGTCGAGTGCGGCGGCTCTCGCGGCACGGCACGGTTCTGCGGCGACACCGCTGCGGGCGAACATCGTGATGCTCGTGCCCGCACTCGCGTTGCTGCTCGGGTACGCGTGGATCTTCCTGCCGCTGCTGCCGTTCGTGTACGTCTGGTACCTGCTCACGCTGCACCGTTCGCGTCTGCCGTACCGCGACCGGGTCCGCATCACGTCGCTCGGCCTCATGTCGACCATCAGACTCACGGCATCGGCGGTCGCGCGGGTGTGGTGGCCGTTGTTCCTCGTCGTCGGTTTGTTCGTGTTCTCCCCGGGTTTCGCGTTGTTCGCGAGTCTCCTCGTGCCCGCCATCTACGGACTCGTGCGCCACAAACCGCAACGGGTCTTCGGCTACGTGGGGCTGCGCATGCTCGACGCTCTCTCCTACGGGGCAGGTGTGTGGGCCGGTGCGGTGCGACTGCGGTCGGTGCGTTGTCTTCTGCCGACAATCACGGGGTCGGCGTTGCGGCTACGGTCAAAGGCGTGACGATCCGCCTCGCAGTGCACGAAGCCAAGTGGCTGCAGCACGTGCAGGGCGTCGCCCGGCGGCACCCGGGACTTGTGCCCGTCGTGAAGGGCAACGGATACGGATTCCGTCGGTGGAACCTCATGCCGCTCGCCGGTCAACTCTCGAACGAGGTCGCCGTCGGCACCGTGTTCGAGGTGCGTGACATTCCGTCGAACGTGACTCCGATCGTTCTCACCCCCACTCTCACGCCGCCACCGAAGAATCTCCCCATGAACACAGTTCTGACGGTCGGCTCGCCCCATCATGTCGTTGCCCTGAACACCGCCGGCTGGAGCGGCGACGTCATCGTCAAGGTCCAGTCGTCGATGACGAGGTACGGAACGACTCCCGAGAACCTGCGGTCGCTGCTCGACGACATCGCGAACGCCCGCTGCACCGTGCGCGGTTTCTCCGTTCACCTGCCGCTCGAGGGCGACGCCGTTGCTCACGTGAAGGAGATCGAGGCGTGGCTCCCCCATCTCGACCCATCCGTGCCGGTGTACATCAGTCATGTCGATGCGGTGCTGTACGACAAGCTGCGGAAGGACAACCCGGGCAGGGAGTTCCGCATCCGGCTCGGAACCGGTCTCTGGCACGGCGACAAGTCGATGATGCAGTTGTCGGCCGACATCGTCGATCACCACCCCATCGAGTCGGGATCGCGTGCGGGATACCGACAGGTCAAGGTCGACGGTCCCGGTGAGATCGTGCTCGTCGGGTGCGGCACGGCCCATGGGGTGCTGCCGTTGCCCGACGGCCGCAGCCCGTTCCACTACCAACGCCAACGACTCAACATGCTCGAGCACCCGCACATGCACACGACCATGCTGTTCGTCGCGCGCGGCCGGCCGATCCCGAGCATCGGGGAATGGATCGACGTGCAGCAGCCACTCACCCGCGTGCAGGTCGACCTGCTGCAGTGGGTTCGCTGACGACTACAGACTCGCCATTCGGTTGAGACCGCGCCAACCGACGGCCGAGGCGCCGACGAGAGGTCCCTCGTCTGCGAGTCGTGCCGGGACAATCCGTGCGTTGCGCGAGAACTCGAGACCGCACAGTTCGTCGAGGGTCTTCTGGGCAGAGGTGAAGAACGTCGCACCGAACCCGAGGGCAACGCTTCCACCGACACAGACGAGTTTCAGGTCGAGCAGGTTGCACACCGACGCCACTCCCCGGCCGACGAGCCGGCCCGTGCGCACCATGATCTCGTAGGTGGGTTGGGTCGGCGGGCGACCCGTGATGGCCTCGATGGCAGGGCCCGATGCCTCGGCCTCGAGACACCCGCGACCGCCACAGGTGCACCGTCGGCCGTTCGGCTCGACGATGACGTGTCCGACATGGCCCGCGTTGCCGGTCTCCCCCTCGAGAAGTTCGCCGTTCAGCACGATGCCGCCGCCGACACCGGTCGACACGACCATCGCCATGAAATTGTCGACGCCACGGGCGGCCCCCAGCCAACCCTCGGCCAGTGCAAGCGCCTTTGCGTCACCGTCGCCGAAGACAGGAAGACCCGTGTGGGACACCAGGCGCTCACGCAGCGGGAAGTTCCGCCATTGGTGAATGTTCAGGGGCGAGACAGTCTCGACGTTGCGCGTGATCGGACCCGCCGACGCCACCCCGACGACCGTCGGTGTCAAGCCGTGATGGTCACGCGCACGGTCGACCTGGGCATCGATCGCGACGCGGAGGTCGTCGAACAGGTCGTCGTCGTTGCCGATTCTGTCGACCGGAACGTTGACCCGGTCGATGAGTTCGCCGGTACGGGTGACGAGACCGACGGAGAATTTTGTTCCGCCGATGTCGATGGCGAGCGCGATGTCCATGGGACACACATTCTCGCAAGTCGGCACCGCACCGATGATGACCGAGAGCAGGAAGTGACTCTTTCTTTGTTATGACTGATAACAAAGAAAGAAACTCACCTACTCTCTCTTGCATGCACAACGGATGGCTCGAGTTCATCGAACATCACGAGCGACTGCCGTACTTCGACCAGTTGCGCCGGTTCGTCGAGTCAGAACGTGCACACCACGTCGTGCATCCTGCCGCAGGCGAAGTGTTCTCTGCGTTTCACCTCACACCTCTTTCCGCGACCAAGGTCGTGATCGTCGGACAGGACCCGTACCACGGCCCCGGTCAGGCCCACGGACTCGCGTTCTCGGTTCGGCGACCGGTTCCGCCACCGCCGTCACTGCGCAACATCTTCACAGAGCGACGAAACGACCTCGGTCTGCTCCCGCCGCGCCATGGTGACCTCTCGGCCTGGGCGCAACGGGGGGTGCTGTTGCTGAACACCACACTCACGGTGCGCGAAGGCGAGGCGGCATCGCATGCCGGTCACGGTTGGGAGACGTTCACCGATGCCGCAGTGGTGCACATAGACCATCTGCCCGAACGAGTGGTGTTCGTTCTCTGGGGTCGACACGCACGGGAGAAGCGACTGCTTCTCACAGGCAGGCACCATGTCGTCATCGAGTCTGCGCACCCGTCGCCTCTCTCGGCGCGTCACGGGTTCTTCGGCAGTTCACCGTTCAGTCGCGCGAACGAGGCCCTGGTCGCGGCGGGCAGAGAACCTGTCGACTGGTCGCTTCCCGACTGAGTTCCGCCTGTGTGAACAGTCACCGACTGTGAAACACTGAGTGCATGGCTCTTGTCACCCGCCAGTCGGAGAAATCACGCCAGACCGATGCAAAAGTGGCCCACAGTGCGGCACGCGCAGTGCGCACCGTCGGTGTCGACCAGATGGCCCTCACCAGAGTCGCCGCAGACGCCGGTTTCTCGAGCGGGGCGATCTACGCCCGTTGTGACGACAGGTCCGAACTCGTGGTGATGGCATGGGAGAAGAGTTTCTGGCCGATGCTGTCGGCGATTCTCGAACCATTGATCGAGAGCGTTCTCTCGAACGACGACTCGCACGTCGCCGAAGTGTGCCGGTTGTTCGAGTCGGCGAGCGGGCCCGATGCGGTGCCCGACATCGGAAGCGCGATGGAGATCATCGTTGCCTCGCGCCGTGACGAGGTGATCGGTGAGGTCATCCAGCGCGACATCACTGCACTTCTCGACGACAGAGGTGTCGGGCCCGCGACCGACGGCGCCAACCGCCAGGCGGTGGTGTCGGCTCTCTCCACGCTGTTCGGTGCCGCCCTGCTCAACTCTGTCTATGCAACGACCGAGGCAAGCGCCATCAATCCCCAGGCTCTGCTCGAGTTGTTCACCCGCGCGGTGCGCACGGCATCGAAACCCGCGAAGTCACCGGGAACACTGCAGGCACCGCAGCCGTACGTGTTCCCCTCGACCCGAGACGAGATCCGCGACGCTCTCATCTCTGCGAGTGAGTACGTGATTGCCCGTTCGGGTGTGCACCGGGCAACCGTGTCACGCATTGCGCGCCGGGCCGGTGTGAGTGTCGGTGCGATCTACGGTCTCTACGAGAACAAGGACTCGCTCGTTGCCGACTGCCTCGAGGTGCTGTTCCCGCCCCAACTCGCACACGACGGCAAGAGCTGGTCGCAGGTCTTCACTGCAAGGGACCAACGGGCGAAGGTCACCGAGATCCTCACGCAGTACATGGCGCCGTCGTACAGCCAGTGGCGACGTTTCCGCCTGGAATGCCTGATCGCCGCACGGCATTCGTCGTCGATCGCCCAGCAACTCGGCACCTACGCAACCGTGAACCAACAGGCGTTACTGCGCGCGAGCAAGGATGCCCCGCCGAACGCCGGCATCAGGCCGGAGACCGGCCTCTCGGCACGGGCGTCAGTCCTCGGTCTTTCCATTCTCGAGATCGTCGATCCCTCCATCTGCAACCTCGACTGGCGCTGGGTCCCGGTCCCCTGACGTCACCCCTCGCGCCGCTCACTAGTGTCGCGTCATGCTCGAAGAACTGTCGTCACGTGTACGCAACGGCTCACTGAACCCTGCCGACCTGGTGGAAGAGGCACTGCGGCGCATCGACGCGGCAGCACACCTGAACGCGGTCGTCGCGGTGTACGCCGACGAGGCGCGTGCCGTTGCCGCCTCGCACCCGCGCACCGGCGCGCTCGCAGGCCTTCCCGTGCTGGTGAAAGACATGGCACGGGTGAAAGGCCATGTCACAACGTCGGGTTCGCGGCTGTACGTGAACGGCCCGGCCGACGACACCGACGACACGGTGGTCGACCGACTGCGTGCTGCGGGTGCGATCGTGGTCGGCCGCACGAACAGCCCCGAGTTCGGTGCCACTGCGTACACGTCGAACCCTGTGTTCGGTGCGACGAGGAACCCGTGGAACACAGACAAGGCGCCGGGTGGCTCGAGCGGCGGCTCGGCGGCGGCACTCGCTGCCGGACTCACACCGCTCGCAACCACGAGCGACGGGGGCGGCAGTGTCCGCGGGCCCGCATCGGCAGTCGGTCTCGTGGGATACAAGCCGACGATGGGGGCCATCGGGCGCAACATCCTCCCGCGATGGATCGAGTTCTCCACCCAGGGTGCGACCAACGCAACGGTGGCCGATGTCGTCTACGAATCACGGGTGACACTCGGGGCCGCACGGGGTGACTTTCTGTCGGTCCCGCGCACCGGCATCAATCTCGAACCGACCCGGCCGTCGAGGGTTCTCGCGTGCCGGACGTTCCGCTCTGACGTCGACCCCGAGATCGAGGAGAATTTCGAACGCACTCTCGACGCAATCGCGCGCAGCGGTGTCACGGTCGAACGCGTCGACCCACCGAGCAACAACGACACGATCTGGAACTGGTTCGTGATCTCGACGGCAGAACTCGCCCAGAGCCTGCGTCATGAGGAACACCGCTGGTCGGAGATGTCCGACTACGTGCAACAACAACTCAGGTTCGGCTCGACCGTCACGCTCGACCAGTACATAGCGGCGCAGCGGTTCCGCCACGAAGTGTCGGCCCGTTTCGACGACCTGCTGAAAGACGGTGCCGTTCTCGTCACCCCCACGGCGAACGCGCGTGCATGGCCCGCCGAGGGGCCGTTGCCGACACACGCGGGCAACACCGACGACCCGATGGTCACGTTGAACACGCCCGACAACAACTTCACCGGGCACCCTGCGGTGAGTGTCCCCATGGGTCTCGACAACCACGGTGTCCCGACGGGATTCCAGATCGTCGCGCCGCGTTTCGAAGACGGACTCGCGCTCGGCCTTGCCGAGATGCTCGAAAAAGTGCAGCCCTGGCCGTTGGCAGCGCCCGGGTACGGACGTTTCTCCCTCTAGACCACCTGACGCCACCCGCGACGGCCGTCTCGTTAGCGTGGGTGAACCATGCGCACTGTTCGTCGACTGCTCTTCACCGTGCTTCTCGCGGGCTCTGCAGTGACTGCAACCTCGGGCATCGCGCAGTCGGCGGACCCCGAGGTACCGGGAGTCGTGCTCCCGCCGGCCATCACCTCGTTGACGCTCGGCTCCGAGCACTCGTGCCACCTGCGCGAGGGAACCGTGTGGTGCACCGGCGCGAACACCCACGGCCAGCTCGGCAACGGCACCACGACGAGAACCGTCTATTTCGCGCCCAGCCTGATGACGAACGCACTCAGTGTCTCTGCAGGTGGTCACCGAACCTGTGCCGTCGCGACTGACCGCACCGTGTGGTGCTGGGGCCTGTTGCACACGGTTCCCGACCCGGTCAACTCACCGACGGTCATCACGAAGACGGCCGTGCTCTCGCCCGTGCAGGTTCCCCTCACCGATGCCCAGTCGATCGCGGTGTCGCCCGACCATGTGTGTGCGACGAAGACCGACCGCACGCTGTGGTGCTGGGGCGCGAACAAGTACGGCCAGCTCGGCAACGGCACCACGACCGCATCAGCGGTGCCGGTGCAGTCACGCATCTCGCAGGTTGTCTCTGCCGACGTCGGCGCGCTGCACACCTGCGCAGTGAGGGCGACCAAGTCGGTGTGGTGCTGGGGGGCGAACCGTTTCCACCAGCTGGGTCAGGCGACGACCGGTGCCCGCACGACACCGACCTACGTACCGGTCGTGCGCGCGACATCTGTGTCGACAGGCAACGCATTCACGTGCATCGTGTCGGTCGCCCAGCGGGCCCAGTGCTGGGGGCGCAACAACTACGGCCAGTTGTCCGCGACGTGGGGCGCGTCACGGTTCCGCCCGGTGACATCACCGCGCACCGGCATCATCTCTCTCGACGCAGGAACCGAATTCGTGTGCGGGCAGACCACTGCCGGCACCACGTGGTGCTGGGGGCGCAACCTGTACGGTCAGCTCGGCAACGGCAGCAACATCGCCAGGGCCACGGCGCAGAAGGTGAACCCGCACCCGTTGGTGGGCCCTCTCGGGTCTGTCGCCACCGGGGATTCACATGCCTGCGGAACATCGGCGGTGAATTCGTCGCTGTGGTGCTGGGGTCTCAACTCATCAGGCCAACTCGGGGATTCGAGCGTGACGCTCCGCCGCAGCGGTACCGCCGTGTGGCCGAACGGGGTGCGCATGAAACCGATCGGCTCCGACTCCTCGGCCCGTCTCATCGTTGCCGGTGACATCGCCTGCAATGCCCTGCGGAGGGCGGCATACGGAATCGGCCCCGCCGGCATCCAGTGCGGGGAGACATCGACCGCACAACTGATCACATCTCTCTCGCCCGACGGTGTCATCGCACTCGGTGACCTGCAGTACGAAGCGGCGAGCATCGCCGACCTCACGGCGTTCTACGGCATGACATGGGGTGCGTTCAAGAACATCACGTACCCCGTCAGAGGAAACCACGAGTACATCACCAGCGGGGCTGCGGGGTATGTGCAGTACTTCGGCGAGATGTCACCGTCGTACTGGACAACCGACGCAGGTGGATGGCGCATCATCGCCGTCGACTCCTGGTGCCAGGGTCAGTTGTACTCCGGATGCTCCGCCACTGCTGCCCAGACACAGTGGCTTGCCCGTGAACTTCAGCGCGCACGCACCGAGGGGAAATGTGCAGCGGTGATGATGCACCATCCCTTCGTGTCGAGCGGCAAGTACGCCACGGCAACTGTCCGTCATCTGTGGGAGGCGTCGGTCGCCAACGGTGCCGACCTGGTGATGACGGCACACGACCATCATTACGAGCGGTTCGCGCCCCTCGACGCAACCGGTGCGCCCGCGGTGAACGGAACCCCCCTGATCATCTCGGGCCTCGGCGGCGCGCAGGTGTACCCGATGGACCCCGCGGTGCCGGGCAGCCAGTACATGCTGAACTCCGACCACGGTGTCGTGCAGTTGACATTGACGCCCACGTCGTTCTCGTGGGGTTTCGTGAGTGCCGTCGACAACCTCACCTACGACGCCGGCACCGCGACGTGCACCCCGTAGGTGCTCAGGAGAAGTCGGGAACCAGCGCCACCTTGCCCGCAATCTTGCGGTTCTGCATGTCGCGCAGCGCCTGGGCTGCCTGCGACATCGGGTACGACACCGGCTCCACGGGGTGAAGTGTTCCCTTCCCGATCTCGTTCAGCACGTCGACAATCATCTTTCCGTGCGCGGCCTGGTTCTTCACGACCCACGCGCCCCAGTCGACACCGATCAGCGTGCGGTTGGTGAGCAACACGAGGTTTGCCGGCAGTTTCGGGATGCCCGCGACGAACCCGACCACCATGAACTGACCCCCGGGGGCAAGTGCCCGAAGTGCCTGTTCTGCGAGATCACCGCCGACAGGGTCGTACACCAGGTCGAGTTTCCCGTCTGCAAGTTCGCGCGCGCGGAGCTTCACGTCTTCTGTGAGCACGTCGATGGTTGCGAACGCGCCCGCATCCATCGCGAGCTTCCTCTTCTCTTCTGACGAGGCGGCCGCGATGACCCGTGCTCCCATCGCGACACCGAGGTCGACGGCCGCAAGACCGATGCCACCGCCCGCGCCGAGCACCAGCATGGTGTCTCCCTCGCGGATGTCGGCGCGTTGATGGAACGCAAACCACGCCGTGAGGTAACTCTGCATGAACGTCGCCGCCTGGCCGTCGGTCATGTTGTCGGGGATTCGCAACGCTCGCGATGCGGCCACCACTGCGGTGTCGGAGAAACCACCCACGCCGATCGGCACGAACACACGGTCACCGACAGCAACGGAGGTGACATCGGATGCAACCTCGGTGACGACCGCCGCCACCTCCGACCCGGGCCGGAACGGCACCGGCGGCTTGATCTGGTACCGACCCTCGATCATCAACGAGTCGACGAAGTTCAGTCCGCACGCTCGGATGTCGATACGGATGTGACCGTCTGCAAGCGGCACATCGGGCAGTTCGACCAGATGAAGTGCGTCGAGCGTCCCGAGTTCGTCTACCTGGAGTGTCTTCATCCTGACGACGGTACTAGACGACCGTCATCGGTTCACATGCGAGTACCGTTGCGTTCGTGGGGCGGTTCGGCTTTCTCGTTCGGGCACCGTGGTTCACCGTGTGTGTCGGTCTCGTTCTCGCAGTCGCCCGCGGATCTGCGTCGCTCGCAACGACTGCCGCTCGGTTCCCCGATTCCGTCGGCTTTGAATCGTTTTCACTCTCGGGAGATGCGGGCCGGCCGTGGCCGGTCACTGCTGTGTACGCGTTGGTCCGACCCGACAGCGGGCGTGTGCTCGTTCAGGTTCTCGTCGGGGTACTTGCATGGCTGTGGCTGGGGTCGGTGCTCGCGCGGCGGGCCCGCTGGCCACGGTTCGTTCTCGTTGCCACGGCACTTCTTTCGCTGTCACCCCAGGTCGTGCGCTACGACGCGGCGATCCTCTCTGAATCCCTCGGCATCAGTTTCGCCGTACTCGCCGTGGCCGCAACCTTGTCAAGGTCGGACAACCCCACACGGTTCTCCACCGTTGTGTGGTTCGCCTGCATTGCCCTGTGCGGGTTCACCCGGCCGACACACCTGCTGGTGGTGCTTGCGGTCTGCATTCCCCACCTGGTGAGGTTCGTGTCGTCGCGGGGCCGCCGGTTCTCGGTGGCCGGTGCTGTCGCAGTTGCGATGCTGCTGTTCGGGGTGATCCAGCAGCGCAACTCGTCGAACATGTCTCTTCTCAACCTGTACACCGTGGTGTCGAGTCGTGTCATCTCCGACGACCGTCGCTTCGAATGGTTCGTCGACCGTGGAATGCCCGATGTTGCCGGCATGCGAACCGCGACCGGGTACGACTACGCGGGAGACCTGCCGCCCGATGTTGCCGCGGTCGTCGATCTGCCCGAGGGCCAGCAGCCGCCCGCTCTCATGAGAGTCGGCGGGGTGGAACTGGCCGATTGGCTGGCAGACGACGGCTGGCGGACACTCGCGCTGTACCTGGCTCTCCACCCGGGTGACTCCCTCGCGCATGCACGTGATCTTCTCGACCCGGCCCTGAACCCACCGAACGGCGACTTCCTGCCTCTCGAGAACGGGCCGATGATCCCCGGTGTCGTGTTCGGCTCGTGGCAGTTCTGGGCATTGTGTGCACTGTGCGGAACAGCAGTGAGGTGGGTGCGTTCCCGCCGCGACGCGACACTGCTCGTTGTGCTGACGGCAATCACGGCGGCCGTGTATCTCGCGGGTGTCCACGCCAGCGGAATCGAACACGTGCGCCATTCGGTCACCGTGGCCACAATGGTCCGTGTCATCGGGTTCACCGCACTCGTGCGGGCATTTCTGATGCGAGAAGTCAGCGAAATGCCCGGCGAAGGCGTCTCTGCACCGACCTGAGCGCCGCAGCCCGGGTGTCGTCTGTCGACTTGTCGAGCCCGTACACGGCGATCCATCGTGTGCGCACTCTCGGGTGGAACATCGCCCTCATCGACCGGAACGCAATGCGCTTTCCCGACTCGCCCTGCACGGCATTCACGGTCTTCGACGACCCGTGGGTTGTGACCACCACGAGGCGCCGCACGTTGGTGAGAAGTGGCGAGATGCGTGCCGCGCCGTCGGGCAGCACCCATGCCACATGGTTCATGAAGACCCGGTCGATCCAGCCCTTCAGAATGGCGGGCTGGGCAGACCACCACGTCGGGTACACCAGCACGAGCGTGTCGCACCAGCGGAGGTCGTCGACGTGCGAGCGCAGTTCCGGGAGATGCCCGAGTTTCGACTCGAGGTCTCCCACATGGTTCAGACGCTCGTACGCCGTGAACACCGGCGAGAAACCCTCTGCATACAGATCGCGGTGTCTCACCTCGTGACCGTTCCGGGTCAGTTCGTTCAGCACGCAATCGCGCAGGGCGGCCACGAACGAACGCGACGACGGATGCGCAAAAACGACAAGGGCCCTCACAACCGCGCCATTCTCTTCTCGACCCGGGCCACGAACCGGCGCCGGCTCTGTTCGGTACTGCGGTCCATGCGGAACAGTGCGAGCCGAACGGTGCGCACACGGTGCACCGCAACCAGCCGCAGGGTGCGGCGCAGCAGCCGCGAGCCGTTGTCGTTCATCAGCACCGTGTAGGCACGCGGCGAGCCGAACGTGGTCACGGTGGCGATGCGTCTCAGGTTCCCGAGGGAGGGACTCACCCGGTTGCGTTCGTCGAGCGAGAACGCCACGGTCGGCATGAACACACGCTCGACCCACCCCTTCAACTGTGCCGGGGCGGCCGACCACCATGTCGGGTACACGAACACGATGATGCCGGCCTCTCTCACCAGCGCGACGTCGTCGGCGAGTTCGTCGGGGATGCTGCCCGACATCGCCACGTACGACTCCCACTCGGGCGTCTTCATCACCGGGTCGAAGCCGCGCGCACCGAGATCGACCAGATCGACGTGGTGGCCGGCGGCGCTCAGCCCCCGGATTGCGGCGTCACGCAGAGCCGAGGAGAAACTGCCCTCGACAGGGTGACAATGAACAACGAGTGCACGCATGCCGTGGTGTGCGTGGTGTCAGCGCGGCGGAACCGCGCACGCCTTGAGACCCAGCAGCCGCGAGATGTGACGACGGTTCTTCGCAACCACGAAATAGACGCCTCTCGCCACCACCCGCAGGACGGGCAGGCCGATGACCGTGCCGAGGCGACGGCCGTTCGCGTGCGTCGACCGCTTCAGAATCTCCGACACCGCGTCGGCGCCCTCGAGCCGACCGGCCCATGTCACGAACCACACTGACGGCAGGTACGACACCCCGTACTCGTGATGCGACTTCACGCTGACGTTCGGCACGTTCTGCCGGATCCAGTTCGCCGACCATTCGCAGATGCCGCAGTCGCCGTCATACACAACGACGTCGACCACGGTGGATCAGGCCCCCAGAAGGTCGAACACCTGCTGTGCCCGCCCCGCGTGAATCGTCTCCTCGCGGCCGTTCAGTCGCAGCAGACGTTCGACTTCCTCGTTCTCCTCGGCGTCAGCCCACTTCTGGTAGCCCGCGTCGCCGTTGAGTTCGCCCTTCACGATTGCAGCGAACATCGACTGGTCGACCGACGGCGGCAACGGCACATCGAGAAGTTGCTCGACATCGGCACCCGGCACCCACTCGTGGCCGAGCTTGATGCTGATCATGCGGGCGAGGCGCCTTGCGTGACCGCGCTCCTCGACGGCGTTCTTGCGCAACAGAGACGCCGCCTCCTCGTTGTTCACCAGGTCGGCGAGTTTGTTGTAGAAGAGTTCGCCCGCCATCTCGATGCGGTACATGAGAGTCAGCTGCGGCACCTCGAGTTTCTCGACACCTGCGAGCGATGCATTGGCGGTGAAGAAGTTCATCTCGCTCATGTTCAGTTCACGTTCAACAGGTCGACAACGAACACGAGGGTCTCTCCGCCCTTGATCACACCGCCGGCGCCGTAGTCGCCGTAACCGAGCTGCGGCGGGATCGTGAGGGTGCGCCGACCGCCCACTTTCATCCCTGCCACGCCTTGGTCCCACCCCGAGATGACCTGACCGGCCCCGAGACGGAACTCGAAGGTGTCACCACGGTTCCACGAGGCGTCGAACTCCTTCTGGGTGCTCCATGCGACACCCACGTAGTGCACCTCGACGTTCGCACCCTTTGTCGCTTCCTTGCCGTCACCGACGACATCGTCGTGGACGACGAGTTCTGTGGGCGGGTTTCCGGCGGGAATCGTGACGACTGGCTTGCTCATGAACCCAAACCTACCCGCCGCTCAGGCCTTGGCCCGAGTGCGACGCAGCAGAGGGTCGGCGATGCGCAACGTGGTGTCGGCGATTCTCATGACCCGACCTGCGGCGCCCGGTGTCGACGAGTCGATGAGGTTGCCCATCACCGCCAGCGTGATGTCGGCGGCCTTCTGGGTGCCGACGGCGATGCGCAGACCCGGCTTCAGCATCCACGGGTGTCCGATGATGAAACTGAAACGCCGGCCGGTGCGCAGGAACGAATCGAACCGTTCCCCGACTTCCCTGTCGTATGCCTGTGCCGCAAGAGCAGGGTTCTCGACGTACTTCTGCGCCGCGAGCATCCCCGACTCGAGCCCGTAGTCGATTCCCTCACCGTTCATCGGGTTCACGAAGCCCGCGGCGTCACCGACGGCGACCCAGCCGGACCCCGACCGGCGCACACAGCTCATGGGCAGGCGCCACGCGCGCGGCTTCTCGACGTAGTCGCCCAGTTGCCACGAATCGCGCACCAGCGCCGCGTACTGGTCGAGCAACGTGTTGAGATTCAGTTTCTTGAAACCCTTCATCGTGCTCAGCGCACCGACCCCGATGTTCACTGTTCCGTCACCCGCCGGGAACATCCACCCGTACCCGGGAACCGCAGTGCCGTGTTCGTCGCTGAGACTGAGACACGCCTCGAGGTGGCGTTCGGCGTGACGGGGTGTCGGTGCATACGCACGTATGGCGAGACCGAACGTCTCGTTCGGGTCTCGCACCGCACCGAGCATCTGTGCGGCCTGACCCTGTGCACCGGCGGCCAGCACGGTGAAAGGGGCGCGGTACGTGTCGGTGCCGACGGTGACCCCCACGCACCGTTCGCCCTCGAGCAACGGCAGTGCCTCGCACCCGAAGCGGACATCGACACCACTGGCAACCGCGACATCGAGCAGGTGGTTGTCGAACTTCCGGCGTGGCCACACCGCACCGTGGTTCGGGAAGCGCGACGTCGACGGCCACAGCAACTCGCGTTCTTTTTTCCCGGCGATCATTCGCAGACCGTCGATGCGGTGCGCCACCGAGTGATCGATGCGCAGGTCGTCGAGCGCCGCGATGGCACGCGGTGTCAGACCGTCTCCGCACACCTTGTCGCGCCCGTGGGCACCCTTCTCGAACAACGTGACGCTGGCCCCGGCCCGGGCGGCGGTGATCGCCGCGGCGGTTCCGGCGGGCCCACCACCAATGACGAGAAGATCGCGCTGCATGCACCTTGAGCCTGCCAGCGTGGGTGATGAACGGCTACCTGCGTACCATGGGTCACATGCCCCGGATGACCGTCGATGACGCAGTCGCGCTCGTTCGACCGACCGACTCGATGGCGGTGCCGCTCGGCCCGGGCGTGCCCGGCGGATTCATGCACGCCCTCGGTGCCCGTACCGATTTTGTCGACCTGCAGATCTTCGGTGCCCTCATGCCCGACCTCTACGCGGTGCTCGCCGCACCGGGTGTGCACTACAAGAGCGGTTTCTTCGGGCCGGCCGAACGGTTCCTCCGTGATTCGGGCGCATCGATCGACTACGTGCCTGCCGACTTCCGGCGCTTCGAACCGGTTCTCGAGTGGCTCAAGCCCCGCATCGTGGCCACTGCCGGTGCTCCCCCCGTCGACGGGTGGGTGAGCCTGTCGCTCCACGCGGGAGCAAGCGTCGACGAACTCCACCGTGCGGCCGCCGACCCCGACCGTCTCGTCATCGTCGAGGTCAGCGAGAAGTTCCCCCGCACCTTCGGTGTGCTGCCCGGGCACGGTCACCGCATTCATGTCGACGACATCGACGCACTCGTCGAGACTGACCGCGAACCCCTGAACCTCGCCGACGCCCCTGCCACCGACGCCGAACTCACCATCGCACGGCACGCTCTCACGTTCATCCGGTCGGGCTGCACACTGCAGACGGGCATCGGCGGCATCCCGAGCCAGATCGCGACGTTCCTCGCCGACAGCGACCTCGGTGATTTCGGTGTTCACTCCGAGATGTTCACCACCGGCCTCATGCGCCTGCACAAGGCCGGAAAGGTCACCAACAACAAGGGAAGCGAGTTCGACGGTTTCTCCCCGACCACCTTTGCTGCCGGAATCCCCGAGCTGTACTCCTGGCTTCACGAGAACGACGATGTCCGTTTTCTGCCGGTGAAGATCGTGAACTCGCCCGAGATCATCTCGCGCAACCGCGACATGGTCACGATAAACGGTGCGCTGGCCGTCGACCTCTCCGGTCAGGTGATGGCCGACAGCATCAACGGCGTGCAGTTCAGCGGCGTCGGCGGGCACGAAGACTTCGTTGCCGGCCCCGGTCTGAACCTCTCGGGCCGCAGTCTCATCTGTCTCCCGTCGACCAGCACAGTCAACGGGGTACTCACGAGCCGCATCCTGCCGCAGTTCCCCGCGGGCAGTGTGGTGAGCACCCCGCGCCACCAGATCGACGTGGTGATCACGGAGTTCGGCGTCGCAGAACTCGAGGGCCGCACCATACGCGAGCGGGCGCGCGCACTCGCGCGCATCGGCCACCCCGATTTCAGGGACGAACTTCTGTCGTTTGCCGAGACCTGGCCCAGGGACTGAGCCCCGACGCGTTCATGAACGCGATGATGCTGAGCAACGCGATCATCCCGATGGCGCTGCCTGCGTAGAGGTCAGTGGGCCAGTGCGTGCGGATCAACCACGACGACACGTTGACCAGCACCGTCAGCGCGGCGAGAACCACCCATCCGGTGCGACGACTTCTCGAACCCGGTGCGGTGAAGAACCAGATCACGTACCCGATCAGTGCGGGCACGTTCGTGGCGTGGCCGCTCGGGTACCCGAGTTCACCGGTCTCGAGTCTGCCCATGAGTGGCCACGACTGCCACGGCAGCTCGCGACCTACTGCGAGCTTCAACGCGCCGGTCATGCCGGTCTCGAACACGAGCACGATGACGAACCCGACGATGGGCGCCCACGACCGGCGGCGCCACGAGACCCACGACAGCAGCGGCAGGAAGAACGTGAGCATCAACCCGCGCAGACCGAAGTTCACGGTGTGGCGGAAGATGCCCTTGTCGGGCACGAGCCGGCGCGCGGTCTCCACCGCCCGGTAGTCGGCCCGGGCGAACCATTCGTAGGAGACGACCTGCCAGGTGAAGAACGCGACGACCAGAGTCAGTGCGGCCACGCTGATAGTGAGTCGTCGGGGTGTCAACATCGCCCTTCAGTTTGCCGTGTCCCTGCTGACACACCACGGCAGATGGGCAAGACTGTGCCAATGACCCCGCACACACCCGGATCACAAGAGTGGCTGGATTCAGTCCGCGAAGACATCATCGACGCGGACAGACCGATCGTCGACCCCCATCATCACCTGTGGCCCGCCGGCGCCGGATTGAACTACGGGCTCGACGATCTGCATGCCGACATCGACTCGGGCCACAACATCGTGCGCACGGTCTTCGTCGAATGCGGCGCCTCGTACGATCCCGAGCTGCCGGTGCACCTCGCGAGCACAGGAGAGACCCGTTTCGTTGCAGGCGAATCGGCCCGCGACCCGCGGCACATCATCGGGGGCATCGTCGCCAGGGCCGACCTGCGCCGTGACGACCTCGAGGAGATTCTCGACGCACACCGGGAGGCAGCCGGTGACCTCCTGAAGGGAATCCGTGACGCCCTCTCGCACGCACTGCACCCCGAGGCACTCACCATTCCGGGACGGGCAACCAAAGACCTGTACGCCGACGCGGCCTTCCGCCGTGGCGTTGCGGCACTGTCGGTGCGTGGTCTCACCTACGACTCGTGGCAGTACCACTACCAGGCGCGCGAGTTCCTCGAGCTCGCCCGTGCAGTGCCACAGACCACGATGGTGCTCGACCATTTCTCCACACCGCTCGGCGTGGGCCCGTACGCGCACCGTCGCGACGAGATCTTCGAACAGTGGAAAAAAGACGTCGCAGAGATCGCGGGGTGTCCGAACGTGGTCGCAAAGCTCGGCGGCCTCGCAATGCCCGACAACGGGTTCGGCTGGAACAACGACGCGACCCCGCCGACGTCAGACGACGTCGTGCGTGCCCAGGCACCGTGGTACGAACACACCATCGGGTGCTTCGGGCCGGAGCGCTGCATGTTCGAGTCGAATTTCCCCGTCGACAGGTTCTCGCTGTCGTACCACGTGTTCTGGAACGCAGCGAAGAAGTTCGCGGCCGGTTTCACGGAAGACGAGAAGAACGCACTGTTCAGCGGCACGGCGGCACGCGTGTACCGACTCGCTCTCCCGTGATCTTCTGCTGCCCGCACTGTGGTTCCCCGTTCCCTGCGGGCGGCCCTGTCGTCACGTGCGCGGGCAACCACTCGTTCGACCGAGCCAGGGAGGGTTACCTGAATCTGCTCCCGGGTGGTCGCATCCCCAGGTCGACGACACCGGGAGACACAGCTGAATCTTTGGATGCGCGTCGACGATTCCTGAACGGCGGTTGGTACGCACCGGTTGCCGACGCCCTCGTGCAGGAACTCGGCCACACGGACGGCGACGTTCTCGACGTGGGGTGCGGCGAAGGGTGGTACCTCTCGCGCGTTGCGGCAGAACACAAGAACGGCCTCGACATCTCGAAACGTGCGGTGCAGATGGCGAGCAGACTGCACCCCGACGGCGACTTCGTTGTCGGCACCGCCCACCGCCTGCCGGTGCTGGCGGAGTCGTGCACGGCCGTGTTCTCGGTGTTCTCCCCGCACTCGCTCGACGAGTTCCGCAGGGTTCTCCTGCCCGGTGGCCGTTGGGTCACCGTGACACCCGGCCCGCGGCATCTCGAGGAGATGCGACCGACAAAGAGCGAATCAGTCAGACAGCGAGAATCCCGCCGCGCCGCACCACCGCCGGGTGCTGATGCGGCCGACAGGATCACGTTCACCCTCTCGCTGCCGCGCGACGCGGCACTCGACCTGTTCACCATGACACCGCTGCAGTGGCAGACCGCGGCATCGGCGTCACCGGCTGAGACCGTGACCGTCGATGTTTGGGTGTCGACGGGCGGCAAGACCTAGCGTACGGAAGTGCCCACATTCGACGCCACGTACTACTCGCGCTTCTACGGGAAGAACGGAGCGCACGACGAGACACGCATCGCACATCTTGCGACGGCGGTCCACAACATGTGCGCGTGGTGGGGCGTCGACGTCGAGTCTGTGCTCGACGTGGGAGCCGGAATCGGCATGTGGCGCGACTGGTACCGCGAGAACCATCCGCAGGTGTCGGTGCGGTCGATCGACGTCAGCGAACATGCATGCAGCACCTGGGGACACGAACTGCACAGCATCGTCGAGTGGTCACCGCCCACGAAAGCCGACCTCGTGATCTGCCACAGCGTGCTGCAGTACCTCGACAACCGCGACTTTGCGGGGGCTGTCGCGAACCTGGCGGCCGCGACCAGGTGGGTGCTGTACCTCGAACTTCCCACCAAGTGGGACTACGAGAACGTCGTCGACGAGTCAGGCACCGACATGCAGGTCTTCACGCGGAGCGCACAGTGGTACCGAAAGGTCCTGGGCGAACACTTCGTGCAGATCGGTGCCGGTCTCTGGACCCCGCACGGGGGTCTGCCGATGTACCAACTCGAGGCGAGTCGCTAGGCAGTCGCCGCCGGCCGGAACCGGTACAACGCGTTTCCCTCGCCCGTGTCGTGGAACTCCATCTCGACACGCATGCCGACCGACACATCGGCGGGCTCGCACCCGACGATGTTCGTCATGATGCGCGGCCCCTCGTCGAGTTCGACGTACGCCACCACGAACGGCACGGCACCTCTGTAGTCGTTCCCGACCTTGCGGATCACCGTGTGGCTGTACACGACTCCCCTGCCGGACGCCCGGAACGTCGGCAACACGGTGGTTGCGCATTCCGGGCAGTGCGAGCGCGGGAACCAGATCACGAGATCGCACGCGTCGCATCGCTGCAACAGGAACTCTCCGCGTGCGGTGGCCTCCCAGAATGCCCTCGTGGTGGTCGTCACCGTCGGGGCGGGCGTGGGCAACGAACTCATGCGTCCTCCTGTCCGAGAATCAACGTGACCGATCCGTGACGCGTGCCGAGGCTGCCGCCGGTTCCGTGGGCAAGCGCAACCTGCACATCGGGCACCTGCACTGCAGGGTGAGCCTCGCCGCGCAACTGGCGCACTGCCTCGATGACCTTCGTGATGCCGCCACGGTTCGACGGATGGTTGTTGCACAGACCACCACCGTCGGTGTTGAACGGCAGTCGCCCGAACGGCGCCACCAGTGCACCGTCTGCGACGAACTCACCGCCCTTGCCCTTCTCACAGAATCCGAGGTCTTCGATTGTCTGCAGCACCGTGATGGTGAAGCTGTCGTAGATCGAGGCGTAATCGATGTCGTTCACCGACACCCCGGCCTCTTCGAACGCACGCGGCCCGGACCACACGGCGCCTGTGTGGGTGAGATCGACGCGGCCGTTGTTCGTGTGTTTCACCGCTTCTCCGTGGCCGAGCACCTTTGCATTGGTCCTGCCGAGTTTCCTCGCGATCTCCGGCGACACCACCACGAGTGCGCCGCCACCGTCTGTGACCACGCAACAATCGAGTCGGTGAAGCGGGTCTGACACCATCGGCGAGTTGACCACCTCGTCGATGGTGACGACGTTCTGCAGCAACGCATTGGGGTTGTGCTGTGCGTGAATGCTCGCGGCCACCTTGATCTCGGCGAGTTGTTCCGATGTGGTGCCGAACTCGAACATGTGCCGCTGTGCGGCAAGTGCGTAACTGTGCACTGCGCTTCCCATTCCCCACACGGTCTCGAAGCCGTGTTCGGGACCCGGAGCCCACTTCACCCCCGGGGAACCCGTGCGCGGCTTTCCCGCAAGGGTCACGAGTGCGACGGAACACTTGCCGGCGGCGATTGCAGCCGCGGCATGACCGACGTGCGCAAGGTACGAGGAACCACCGGTTTCCGTGTTGTCGACGTACGCCGGCCTGATGCCGAGATGATCGCACAGCGTGAGCACACCGAAACCAGCCGTGCCGTCGCAGAACAACCCGTCTACGTCTGCGAGCGAAAGACCCGCGTCGGCCAGTGCGCCGAGGGCGACCTCGGTGTGAATGTCCCAGATCGTGTGGTCCGGGAGTTCCCTGCCCGGGTGCTCGTATATGCCCGCGATGAATGCGGCGCCGCGGATGGTCATTGACACATTTTCGCAGTTTGAACGGCGGAATCCCCCATCCGGCAAGTGCAGAGGTTGGTTGTCCCGGTGAAGAGCGCCGGCGACCGAAGGGATACCATCGCCACATGGCATCAGGACATTGTTTGTGCGGATCGGTCACGTTCGAGTTCACGGGAGACCCGGTGGCGACCGCGGTGTGTCATTGCGACCACTGCCAACGCCAGAGCGGCGGCGCGTTCTCGGTGAACCTCATCATGCACGAGTCACAACTCACCATCAACGGCACCCTCAGCACGTACGAAGAACGCGGCGAGAACGGTGACGCGGTCTACGTCCGCCGCCGCTTCTGCCCGAACTGCGGCTCGTCGGTGGTGTCAGAACTCGCACAACGCGACGGCATTGTCGCCGTGAAAGCCGGCGTTCTCGACGACAAGTCGCAGGTGAAGCCGGCAGTCGAGGTGTGGTGCGTCGACCGTCAGCCGTGGGTGTCGCTGCCGGGAATGGCCGTGTCGCTCGACCGCGAGGGCTGACAGCGCGCATCCACTCGATCGAACCAAAACAAAAAATCCCGACCTCGCTCTGGCGGGATCGGGATTCTTTTCTTGGTGGCGGGGGCAGGATTTGAACCTGCGACCTTCGGGTTATGAGCCCGACGAGCTACCGGGCTGCTCCACCCCGCGTCGTAGTAGGGGTATTACGGTACAAGGACAACGTCTCTGACACAACCGCCAAGGCCCTCCCGCTCGATGTTCTCTTCCTCCAAAAAGACCCGCCTCCGGCTCGAGGCCCTCGTCACAGAACTGAGCGAACTGCGGGCCCGCGTGAACGAACAGGCCGAACGCATCGAGACAGAGTCGGGTCACAACCGAAAGGTTCTCGAGAGAGTGAGCGACATTGAGACCCGCATCACCGGCATGGGTGCCGAGCTGTCACGCCAGCTGCACGAACTCGGCTCCGACATCGACGAACTGTCGAAACGGGTCGATGATGACGCGACCTCACAGGCTGTCGACGCACTGAAGGCCGCGCAGATACGTCTCGCAACCGAGCAGGCGCGTTACGAGATCACGTTCCGGCAGGACCTCGCCGACCTCGCGAACCAACTGTTGAAGCGACCGCGATAGTCGCCGTCACTTGATGGCCGACAGCGCCTTCTGAACCAGGGCTCTCGCCTGCTGGGTCTTCGACTGGTACGTCGCAAAATCAGGCGGTGACTTCGCCAGTGCGGCGTCGGCCTCGGCAAAGAGTCGCTCTGCCTGTTGCAACATCTGCGCGGGGGTCAAAGCGCTCGACGCGGGAACCGTGGTCGTCGGCGAACCCGGCACGGTCGTCGACGTGGACCCCGACGACGAACCGCCGTTGACGCGGTCGCCGAGATTCATCGAGAAGCCCGGGAACAACTGTGCGATCACGTCGGTGAGACTGTTGCCGATCACCGAGCGACCGTTGTACGAACCGAGCACCTTGCGCACGAAGATCTGTTTCGAGTCCTCACCGTTCGGCAGCACGAACATCGGCCGCAGGTACACGAGGCCCTTGCCGACGGGCACGAACTGCAGGTCGCCGTACATCACGCGCGAACCCCGTTGGTCGAGCGGCGTGATGGTCTGGGAGATGGTCGGCTCGCTCTCGAACTCGGCAGCGACCGTCGCAGGGCCGGGAGGCAGCGGTGACTTCACGTCGTAGACCGTGATCTTCCCGTAGTTCTTCGGGTCGCTCGACACCACCATCAACGAACGCAGTTCCTTTCGGCTGTCATCCGACGAGAACGGCACGAACGGCCGCACCATCGAGAACTCACCGATGTCAGACTCTGTTCCCGGTGCGTGGAAGATGCTGTAGTACGGGCTGAACCGCGTCAGTGACGAGTCGGAGGCATCGATCGAATCGACCCCGGCTGTTGCGGCAGTCCCCGTGGTGAGTCCACCCGTTGCCGTGCCGCCCTCGGGTTCCGTGGCGGGTGCCTGGGCAACGCTCCACGCGGCGTCGCGGTTGAAGAACAACGTGGCGTCGTCGAACTGGTAGCGACCGAACACGTTGGTCTGCACGCGGAAGAGGTCTTCCGGGTAGCGGAAGTGGGCGGCGAGGGCCGGGGGCACCTGCGACTTCTTGGCGAACATGCCGGGGAATGCCGATGCCCACATGCGGATGATGGGGTCCTTGGTGTCCATCACATAGAGGGTCACCTTGCCCGAGTACGCGTCGACCACGGCTTTCACGCTGTTTCGCACGTAATTGAACGAGTGGTTCAGCCCGCTCTCCGCGCTGAGCTGCGACACGTTTGCCGTCTGTGCGTACGGGTACTTGTTTGTCGTCGTGAATGCATCGATCACCCACTGCACCGCACCGTCGACCACCACCGGGTAGGGGTCTGAGTCGAAGTGCAGGAACGGGGCAATCTTCTCGACACGTGACCGAATGTCGCGCTCGAGCAGGATCTGTGAGTCGTTGGTGATCAGACTGGAGCCGAACAGGTTGAACTCGCCGAAGTTCACGGCCAGCGCAACCTTTCGCAGCAACCCGTTGATCTTGATGCCGGCATCGGCCGCGAAGGCCTGCTTCTTCGCATCAGGACACGCCTGTTCCTGTTGCGACGTCTTCACGACCGCGTACCCGTCGAGCCGGTCACCGAAGTAGATCTGTGGTTTCGTGACCTTCAGGTCGACGTACGACGGACGGCCGTCGTCGGTCGCGACGCTGGCCGGCGCGGCGATGACCCCGCACCCGTGCGTGTAGATGAGGTGGCGTGACACCCACGTGCGGTTCGGGATGCCGGCGGGGTTCAGTTCTCGCGAGGCAACAAGAACCTGCTGGATGCGCCCGTCGACCGCGTACCGGTCGACGTCGAGGTCTGTGACCCTGTAGAACGAGGTCTGGCCCTGGTCGAGCGCGAAGCGTTCGCGCATCTGCACCGGGTCGAGCTGCCGCACGTCGCGAAGGGCGGCATCGTCTGCGGTGACATCGTCGGTACCGATGTCACCGAACGACGCGTCGACTCGCTCGACGTTCGCGATTCCGAGGGCCTTCTTGGTGGCCGCGATGTTGCGCTGGATGTACGGGATCTCGCGCGTGCTCACGTTCGGCTGCACGACGAACCGCTGGATCACCGCCGGGTACACGCTGCCTGCAACGAGCGCAACGACGATCCACAGACCCACAGCCATCGCGGGCAGGCGCCAACCACGCTGGCGGATGTTCCACAACAGCAGTGCGGTGACGGCGAGCGACACGAGAATCATCAGGTTGAGTGCGGGCAGCTGTGCCTTCACGTCGGTGTACAGCGCGCCACGCACCACGCCGCGCTCGGACGACGTGAGTTCGTACTTCGACAGCCAGTAGTTGGCCGCACGCAGCAACGCCATGCCCGCGAGCAGCGCAGACAGGTGCACCTTCGCCTGCGGAGAGACTCTCTGCACACGGTCCTGCGGGCGGATGCTGCCGTTGATGAAATGGAATGCGGTCACCACGATGGTGACCAGCACCAGTGCACCGAATGCCCACGACACGACGAACTGCGCGAACGGCAGACGGAACACATAGAAACCGACGTTGGCCTTGAACAACGGGTCACCGTCGGCAAAGGCCTGCCGGTTGCGGAACATCAACCATTCCTGCCACTGCGTGCTGGCCGGCAAACCGAGCATCGCCCCGATCAGCACGGCAATTGCGATGCGCAGTTTCCCGCGGCTGCCGGCGGTTGCCTCGCGTATGCGCATCACCGTCTGGTCTTCGGGCGTGTTCGGCAGCGACAACGGTGCGACTCTGTCAGCAACGATGAGGTTCAGCCACAGGAAGGCAAAACAACCGACGGTGAAGATGGCTGCGAGTTCGACCTTGCTGCGCAGGATGCCCCAGTACACGTCGCTGTAACCGACACTGTCGAACCACAGCACGTTCACATAGAACGAAGCCAGACCCCGCGCCGAGAAGATGAGGAGCAGCACGGCCCCGACGAGCACCGACACCAGGATGCGTCCGCGAGACGGACGGCCGAATTTCGGCATCCGAAACTGTGGACCGGAGGGGGGAAGGTCGGAAGAGTTACGCACGCTTCACGACGCTAGTCGTGAACAGGGCAAACCAGACAGCGGCAGCCCGGATGGGCCGGCGGCAACTGATGACCCGTGGGGAACTCATCGCCCTTCGTCACGAGACCTGCGAGTGAATTGTCCTCACACTCGCTGCAACACGGTGCATCCGGATCGACCATCCAGCCGAGAGCGCTTCCGTTCTCCATCGCGAGAAATCCGCCCTTGCTGTAGGCAGAGCATGCGATGTCGTCGACGTGCCGGTCGATGAGTTCCATCTTCCACTTGCGGTACACGTCGCGCATCAGGCTCGCGAGAATCTCACGGTCACCCTCGGCCTCACCGATCGCAATTCGAGTGTCCTCACGGAAACCTGCCACCAGACCCGCCGCAATGCTCGCCGCAACATGCGTCGCGATTGCCTTCTGGGTGACCCGCTTCGACGAACCCCCGGCAGACTTCACCGACTTCGCCCCGGCGCCGGCAGCAGCCATGGTTTCTTCGGTGACCGATGTTGCGTACCGCGCGGAGTGGTCACCGACAGAACCGAGGAAGGCGTCCATCTCGAGCGACGAACGCTTCAGACGCAGGTGCTGCAGCACCTCGTTCTGCTCGTCGGCAAGAACACGCTTCAGTTTGCGGGCCATGGCGACAACAAGAGGCGCAAGTGCCTCGTTGCGGGCGAGGAACCGACCGGGATCTGCGGTGATCACCGGTGCCTTCGGCTTTGCCGGTTTCTTCGCCTGGGGTGCCGGTGCATCGACGGTCTTCTCGGCAGCCTTGGCCGCGACCTCCTCGGTCGAACCGGCGCGCAACTTTGCGAAGATGTCATCGACGCCCGCCGGCGGCGTGCGCGGTGTCTTCCCGGCGGCCGGTGCGTCGGAAGGGGTGGTGTCGTCGAGCGGTGCCGCGTCGTTCGCGACCTCGGGAAGATCATGGCCCTTGCGGTTGCGGCCGAACAAAGAGACCACATTCGTCTGTTCCGACTCTTCATCGGTTTCGGGTTCGGCGACGACGGGCTCGTCGGCAACGACATGAACCGGGTGGTCGGTGACCGCGGGCTCGTCGACGATCTCGACCGTGCTGACGTCGGCCATGTCTTCGTGGTCGATGACCTCGACGATCGACATGGGCTCCTCGTGACCGACAACTTCTGCGGTTTCGTGGTCGAAGATCACGACCTCGTCGGCATGAATGTCGGTGCTTGCCGCGGTTTCCTCGGCAGTCTCGTCGTTGAACACGCCGACCGAAGGATGATGCGGGTTGACCACCGGCACCGGGCCGGTCGTCGGCGTCAGATCGACAATGAATTCGGGCTCGTCGTGCGCATCGGCAAGGCCTCCGATGACATCTTCGCTCGCGAGACGTGCGCGCTCGAAAGCATTCATGAGCCGGTCGCGGCCGTGCAGCAACTGCTCGATCTGCGCACGGGCCGCATCGCGTCGACGCGACAACTCGGACAGCACCTTCTCGCGGTAGGCGCGCGCTTCGTTGACCATGTCGCGACCCTGTTGCTTGGCCATCTCGATCTCGGCCTCGGCATCGTGCGCCGCGTCCTCGCGGATGCGTGATGCCTCGATGTTCGCTGCCTCGCGGATGCGTGCGGCGTCTTCCGCTGCGTCTTTCACCAGACGTGTCGCCGACTCCTCTGCTCGCTCGCGGATCTGAACGCTTGCGTCGCGGGCAGTCGAGAGGACGCGTGCCGCCTCCTCACCGAGGAGAGTGGTGACGGTCTCTTCGTCGAGGCGACCGGGGGCCGACATGCCACGGGTCTGCAGGGTGCGCAGTTCGTTCTCGAGGAAGCGTTCGCGCTCCTGCAGACGGGCGAGCTCGGCCGACACCATCCGCAGGAAGTCGCGGACCTCGCCCTGGTCGAACCCGCGACGGTTCGTGGGGAAAGAGGCAGAGCCCACCGCAGCCGGCGACGAGGGATCGGGGCGAGAAAAGGAAATAGCCATGACACCTCAACAGTACGGCCCCGAACAGGGCCGATGGTGGCATTATCCACAGGCTGTGCCCGGTCCGGGTCACCCTTCTCCGCTGATCGATGCGGGAAGGGGGTCGCCCCCGTTGCGTCGCAACGCGCGAAGGGCCTCGTCGAGACTGGCGACCTGAACGATGCGCACCGACGACCCGGCCGCCTTTCTCGCGGCTCTCACCTCTTCGTCTGATTGCCCGGCGGGAACAAAGAACAACGAGGCTCCCGCATCTCTCACGGCGACGGCTTTCTGAACGAGCGCCCCGATCGCACCCACGGCGCCGGTCTCGTCGATTGTCCCGGTTGCCGCCACGCGGCCGTTGCCCATCAGGTCACCCTCGGTCAGTTCGTCGAGCAGGGCCAGCGTGAATGCGAGCCCTGCAGACGGCCCGCCGATGTCGGGAGTCGAGATGTTCACCTCGAACGGCAGGTTCACGACCCGCGTGTCAGCGGGTACGAACCCGATGATCGGGCGGTCAGCGTCGTCGGGGCTCGCCATGATCTGCACCCTGCGCGTCTGCGGGGCGAGTGATTCGGTGCTGCCGGGCGCCGAGTACGGCAGCACGGTGACCTCGACGACCTGCCCGATTTTCAAGGTGGGGAGAAGCTCCAGCAACTTCGACAACGTGGGGGTCTTCGTGCCGTTGACCTCGATGATGGTCTCGCCGATCTCGAGCACCTCACAGGCCGAGTTCTTCTCCGGTGCTCCTTCACACACAAGCTCCTCGATGACAATGTCGCCCTCGGTGAAACGCGCATCGAGTCCGAGCTTCTTCATGGCCACGTACTCGGCAACCTGCTTGGCACCGAACATCGCCTGGTACCCGAGACGACGCGACGACGAGGGTGTGCGGTCGCCGAACTGTTCCTCGTAGGTGTTCACCTGCACGTACGGGTCGAGCCACCCGAGAACCGAATCGAGAACCGAGAGTTGCCCCCCGTACGCGGTGACGAACCGGATTCCGTCATCTGCCACGTAGCGCTTCGGCACCGTCTCGCCGTCTGCCACCGGGGAGAACCCGATCCGTGACGAAACTTCCATGGCCTCGCCGGGGGCAAGTTCCCAACGCTGGATGCGCACAGCTGCCATCACCAGGATGCAGAGCAGGATTGTCCACGACAGCGTGATCACCGGCAGCACCCACCGCACGGTCCGGAGCACCGATGTTCCCGGTGTCGGTGGTGGGGGTACGCTGACGTCGCTCATGAATGGTTCTTCCCAGTTCTCCGCATTGATGTTGACATCCACCGAGACCGCACTGCGGGCAGGGTGGGCCTTCGCCCTTGCGATTGTCGCGCTGTGGATTGCCGACAGACTCAAGCCTGCCACCCCACGCAAGCCGATCCCCGTTCGGGTCGACCAGAAACCCACACCTCTCTACCAGGAGCCCGGGCGCCCGGAAAAGCGCAATGCGGTGCTGCGGCTAGGTGGCGGTGCGGTGGTCGTGGGCGCCCTTGTGGCATGTCTCGTGGCCTTCGTCGCCGCGATTGCGCTCGAGTTGCTGTCCGGCCTTCTCGGCAACTGAGTGAACGAGATGCCACCCGACAGGTACTCGGTGATCAGGGCGGGTTACGAGGGCGACGAGTCGGTCGCCCGTGGCGGTCTCGACTCGCCCGACGAATCGGTCCGTGCGAGTTCGCTGCGTGCGTTGCACCGCATGCAACGTCTCACCCCAGACGACGTCTCGGCCGGCATCTCCGACGCATCGAGCGAGGTGCGTCGCACCGCCGTCGAGACTTCCGTCGCGTTCGACGTGCAGATCAACCACCTGCTGAACGACCCCGACGTGTTCGTTGCCGAGATGACCGCGTGGACACTCGGCGAACGACCTGCACCGACCGACGACGACATTGCCGCGCTCGTCACAGCCGCCGGGTCGCACCCCGAGGCCGTCGTGCGCGAGGCGAGTGCCGCCGCGCTCGGCTCGATCGGCGACGAACGCGGACTCTCCGCAATCCTGAAAGCCTGCAACGACAAACCGGCGGTACGCAGACGCGCTGTTCTGGCACTCGCACCGTTCAGCGGCGACGAGGTCGACGCGGCCCTGAAGGCGGCACTCACCGACAAAGACTGGCAGGTCCGCCAGAATGCCGAGATTCTGATGAGCCCACGGGGCTCGTGACCCGCTACTTCGCGCGGGCCAGACGCACGAGGGGAATCCGTCGTGACGTCTTCGCCTGGTATTCGGCATACGGCGGCCAGTGCGTCAGCATGAGTTGCCACAGACGCTCGTACTCCGCCGCATCAGTCACGTCTGACGCAACTGCGGCGAACACATCGGCCTTGATCTGCAGTGTCACGTTCGGGTCGGCGACGAGGTTCAGGTACCACAGCGGGTGGTTCGGGTCTCCACCCCGCGACGCCACGATCACGTAGTCGTCGCCGTCGTTTCCGTAGATGAGGGCACACCGACGCGTGTCACCCGACTTGCGGCCCTTCGTCGACAGCAACAGAACCTGGGTTCCGTTCCAGTCGTGACCCTGCTCGCCGTTCGAATCGACATAGGTCTTGATGTGATCGGCAACCCACGCGATGGGGCTGTCGATGATTTTCTCGCTCATGGTCCCCGAGACTACGCCCTGTGCACCATCAGTCGTTCCTGTTCGCATTCATCGCGGAACCGGCAGCCCTCGACATGGTCGTTCACCAGCCCCATCGACTGCATGAACGAATACACGGTGGTGGGTCCGACGAATTTCCAGCCACGCTTTTTCAGGTCTTTCGAGAGGGCGACTGCAGAGGGTGACGTCGTAGGGATCCCCGACGGATGGGCCGCCGTGCCGTCACGGCCGAACGGAGCGCCCGGTGCAAACGACCAGAGGTACTCCGTCAGTGACTCGCCCGCGCCCTGCATGCGGGAGGCACACGCCGCATTGTTGATGACCGCCTCGATCTTCCCCCGGTGCCGCACGATGCCCGCATCTCCGAGCAGACGTGCGACATCGGTCTCGTCGAAGCGGGCAACGACCTCGATGTCGAAGTTCCTGAACGCACGACGGAAGTTCTCGCGCTTGCGAAGAATCGTGAGCCACGACAGACCCGACTGGAAGCCCTCGAGACACAGTTTCTCGAAGAGTTTCCGGTCGTCGACCACCGGCCGGCCCCATTCGTGGTCGTGGTACCTCTGGTACTGGGTGTCATCGCCCGCCCACCAGCAGCGGAATCCCCCGTCGTCGACCGGGCGCAGCCATTCGTTCTGCGCCGTCGTCATGTGTGCCCGTGCCGGCGCGAGTAGGTGACCTCTGCGACCTGGATCGAATACGTCTCGTAGAACTCGTCGACGCCGCGTCGTTGCGCAGCGAGATGTTCGGGATGATCGCGCCATGCATCGTGGTGTTCACGTGACTCGAAAGTCACCACGGTGACTCGCTCTCCGTCGGGGGCGCTGAACGTCTTTGCGTCGACGAAACCCGGCATCGACCGTGCGAGAGACGTGATGTGCGGAGCAAGTTCTTGGTATGCCGCGTCGACACCGTGGCGCAGACGGTTGCGGAACACGGTCACGATTCGGGGTGTGCTGTCGGGCATGACCGAGTTTCCCACTTTTCCCGACCACCCCCCGATGCGGGCACCGGTACTACGGTGAACCACATGGGGAAAGAATCATCGATACCGGGTTTCACCCGCCTGCGCCTCGTGGCCGTGCTCGGAGCGCTCGCCACCGCGACGATGCTCGCCAACCTGGAGACGTCGATCATCGCGACCGCGCTGCCGAAGATCGTCGGTGAGTTCGAGTCGTTCGAGAGTTTTGCGTGGGTCGGCACCGCCTACATCGTCACTTCCGCCATCTCCACCCCGCTTCTCGGCAAACTGTCCGACCTCTACGGCCGCCGCCGCATCTTCCAGATCACCATGTTCGTGTTTCTCGTCGGGTCGTTGTTGTGCGGTCTCGCGAACTCGATGGGCCAGCTCATCGCGGCGCGCGCGTTCCAGGGTCTCGGTGGCGGCGGCATCCAGGCACTGAGCTTTGCCGTCATCGGCGACATCATCCCGCCGCGCGACCGAGGTCGCTACATCGGCTACTTCACCCTCGCCTTCATCAGTTCCGCTCTGCTCGGGCCGCTGGTCGGTGGCTTCATCATCGACAACTACTCGTGGAAATGGATCTTCTGGATCAACGTGCCGATGGTGTTGATCGTCGGCACGATCACGCACTTCGCACTGAAGCTGCCGTTCAACAAGAAAGAGGCGAAGCTCGACTATGCCGGTGCGGCACTGCTGTCGGTGTGCATCGGCAGCCTCATGATCGGTCTCGAGGAAGGGCGCACCGGCTGGACAGACCAGCACGTTCTCGTTCTCTTCGCACTGTCTGCCCTCGGTCTCGTTGCGTTCGTCTTCGTCGAGAGCAAGGCGAGCGAACCGATGATCCCGCTGCATCTCTTCTCGAACAAGGTCGTTTTCCGCAGTGCGATGATCGGCATGACCGCGGGAACCGTGGTGTACGGCTCGGGTTCGTTCCTCACGTTGTTCTTCCAGGACTCACAGTTCCTCTCGCCCACCGACTCGGGTCTGCGCTCGCTCCCGCAGATGATCGGTGTCACCATGGCGACCTTCGGCATCGGCCGGCTCATCTCGAGGACCGGCCGGTACAAACCCTTCCCGATCATCGGTGCCGCCCTGTCGGCGGTCGGTCTGCTCGCGATGGCGCAGATCGACGGCGGCACACAGTACGGAACCCTCGTCATCCCGATGATCGTCATGGGATTCGGTTCGGCGTCGATCTTTTCGTCGACCTCGGTTGCGAGCCAGAACGGTGTCGAGTTCCACGACCTCGGTGTCGCCACGGCCACCGTCATGTTCTTCCGGTCGCTGGGTGGCTCGCTCGGCCTCGCCATCTTCGGCACGATCCTGAACTCCACCATCCGCAGCGAGGTGCCCGAACGCACGGGTATCGCCGCGGACAAGGTGGCGGACCTCATCCGCGAACCACAGGAGATCAAGGTGCTGCCGGCCGTTCAGAGAGATGCGATCGTCGACGGCATCGCTCTCGGTGTCAGCCGCATCTACTGGTGCTGCGTGGCCATCATGGTCATCGGTTTCTTCATCGCGCTCGTGCTGCCCGAGGTTCAACTGAAGAAGCGTGCAGGTCTCTCGGACGCCCTCGAGAACTCGCACCAGTGACGGCCAACCCCCGGCCACACGACACGTCTCAGAGCGTGTAGCGGTACACGTTCGTCTCGCGCTGCACGAAACCCAGTTTCCGGTACAGGCGGTTGGCGGCCTCACGGGAAGGTCGCGACGTGAGATCGACCGTCACGGCACCGCATGACCGTGCCTCGTCGAGAGCCGCGTTGTTCAGTGCCTGCCCTGCGCCGTGACCGCGGGCCGTCTCGTCGACAACGACGTCTTCGATCCACGCGCGCAGACCGGTGGGGATGCGGAACATGACGAGTGTGAGCGAACCGACGACACGGCCGTCGACCCGTGCGACGAACAGGGTGCTCGCGGGGGAAGCGACGATTTCGCTCAGTTCCTCACGCGTCGGCGGTGCGTTCGATGACGACAACTGGGGAACCAGGTGCCGGAACGCATCAACGAGTTCGTCGGTGACTTCGCTGGCTTTCTCCACGATGACGGGCACCCCTCCACCTTGCCACATTGACCCTTCCGGCACGGTAGGTTTCTGAGGTAATGACCGCATCAGATCATGTCCGCTGGTTGTCGAATCCACGACTTCAGAGCCCCACCATGATCGCCGCCTTCAGCGGATGGAACGATGCAGCCGATGCCGCAAGCACGGCGGTGCGCACCCTGATCGATGCGTGGAACGCCGAACCGTTGTGCGACATCGACCCCGAAGAGTTCACCGACTTTGCGACGATCCGGCCGTCTGTGCGGCTCGAAGACGGCGTCACGCGCAGCATCGTCTGGCCGAAGGTCAGCATGTGGCACGCAAGCACGCCCGGCTCCGACGTGATCCTCGTTCTCGGACCCGAACCGAGCCTCAAATGGCGCCTCTTCACCGAACAGGTGGTCGGCGTGGCCGCCCGTTTCGACGCATCGATGGTTCTGACCCTCGGTGCCCTGCTTGCCGACGTGTCGCACCGCAGCGACGTGCAGGTCATGGGAACAGCCAACGATTCCCACACCATCGAACGCTTCGACCTGCAGCGGTCGCGCTACGAGGGGCCCACCGGCATCATCAGTGTCGTGCACGACGCATGCACCCACTCGTCGTTGCCCTCTGCATCACTGTGGGCGGCGGTTCCGGCGATCGCGTCGCAGATCCCGTCGCCCAAGGCGGCGAATGCCCTCATCGCCCGCGCCTGCGGCATCATCGGCACACCGTCGCCGTTGCACGTTCTGCACAACCAGGTCGTGGCCTACGACGCCAAGGTCGAGGAGATGATCGAAGACGACGACGACCTCCGTGAGTACGTCGAGCGCCTCGAGACGATGGGCGACGACCCGTTCGGCATCGAGAACCCCAACCAGCTCGAGTTCGACTTCGAGGACGACGACTCAGACGACGACGCCGAGGAGAACATCGACACTCTCGTCGACGAGGTCGAGCAGTTCCTGCGCGACCAAGACTCGAACTAGTGCGCCGCTGAGCCGCCGCGCCACATCTCGTCGCGCGGCGCGTCGAACGTCGCGGGCGTGACCTCGCCGTTGATCGCCGCGAACGCCATGTTGCCCCACCACTGCGCGCCCGCCGTCGGGGTCGGCAGTTCGTCGGGCCCGAACCATCCCACGTCGGCGGTCTCGAGCGGGTGCGGGTTCAGTTCGCCGCCGGTGGCCTGCAGATGGAACAGCAACATGTACATGCCGAAGCGCGAGAAACCCATGCGCATGCCGTCGACAACACCGAGAAGCTGCATCGGCCGGGCGATGATGCCGGTTTCCTCCTCGACTTCCTTCATCGCCACCTCAGAGGGCGAGTACCCGACGTCGGCCCACCCGGTGGGGTACAGCCACACGCCGCTCTCCTTGCGCTTCACCAGCAGCAGTTTCCCGTCACCGTTCCCGACAATCGCACCGATCGCGACCTTCGGTGTCACGTACCCGGGCACGCCCTCGCCGACCGATTCCATCCATTCCTGCACGAAGTGGTCCTGTTCACGGCGTATCTCGAGCGACTCGTCGGCGGCACCTTTTATGTCGGCAGCGACCTTCAGCACCTCTTCGTAGCGCTCGCGCTCGTACAGACTCTGGGTGAACCCCATGCCGGTGCGCGCGATTGCCGCCAGTGTCTCGCTCCACCTGACGAGGTCACGGGTGAAGTCGTGTGGCTGGGCGTCGCTCATGCAAGAACCCTAGTTCCGGGTCGTGCCGGCAGTTTCCTCAACGGTCGGCGAGGGCGAAGAGAATCGCACGCGAGATCTCCCGCTTGTGGGCGTCGTCGGTGATGCGCCCGCCGCCGGACTCGCGCACGTAGAACGAGTCGACGACCTCGTTGCCGAGTGTGAGCACCCGCGCGTGGCGGATGTCGAGACCGAGGTCGGCGATCGCCTTCGTGATGCGGTGCAGGACACCGATTGTGTCGGGTGCACGCACCTCGAGAAAGGTCGCGTTCGACGATGCAGAATCGTCGAATCGCACGGTGGGCTCGGCGGGCGCAAGAGCCGACTGTGCGCGTTTCGGTCGCGCGCTCGCGGCCCGGTCTGCCAGTCGCGACTCGAGGGCGAGACGACCTGCAAGTGCAAGCCGCAGGTTCGACTCGATCGCGGGCCAGTCGATGTCGCCGTGGGGCGAGGTGACACGGAACTCGGACGCGGCCATTCCCTGCTCGTCGGAGTGAGCCTCTGCACCGAGCACGTCGAGACCGCTCAGCGCCAGCACCCCGGCCACCTTGCTGAAGGTTCCCGGTCGGTCGGGGCTGACCACGGTGACACGGTCGGGCAACGTGCGGATTGCGATGTCACCGGTGGCCATCAACTCGAGAACTGCTGCGTCGGGGAACAGCCTCCACACCACCTCGGTGACGTCTCCCCCGCCGAGCACGTGACGCACGCGGTCGACGAGAACGCTGATCAACTCGGCCTTCCATTCGCTCCAGGCCGACGGCCCGGTGGCGAGCGAATCTGCCTCGGTGAGTGCATGGAGAAGATCGAGGGTCACAACCGAACCGACCTTCGCAGCGACCATGGAGATGGTCGCGTCGTCGGAGAGGTCGCGACGGGTTGCGGTGTCGGCAAGCAGAAGATGGTGCTCGATCAGCGACGACACGGTCGCCTGGTCTGCCGACGACAGGCCCATGCGCTGCCCGATGACGGCGAACTTCTCGACGCCGACCTCGGTGTGGTCACCGGGATAACCCTTGCCGATGTCATGGAACAGCGCGCCGAGCACCAGCAGGTCGGGCCGCGTCACGCGGTGCACCAGTGCGCTGGCGTTCGCGACCGTCTGCCACAGGTGTCGGTCGACGGTGTAGCGGTGAAAAGCATTGCGCTGCGGTTTGCTGCGCACCGGTTCCCATTCGGGCAGCACCCGCACCAGCAGATTTCGCTGGTCGAGAGACTCGAGCACCGGGATCGCGGCTTCTCCCTCCAGCAACAACGCGACGACGTCGTCGCTCGCCCCTGCCGGCCACGGGTCAGGCCAGACGGGAAGTTGCTGCGCCAGCCGGTCGAGCGACGAACGGTCGATGCGGGCGTGAAGACGGGCCGCCGCAGTGGCGACGCGCATGACGAGAGTCGGGTCTGTCGCGGCGTCGACATCATCGGTGAGGTGTATCTCGCCGTTCACCAACTGCACCCCGGGTGCCAACGGCTGGGGTGTTGCCGAACGGTTCGCCGGCGGGTCGAGGCGCGCCCACACCTCGTCGGCGATCCACGCGACACGCCGGCCCACCTCGGCAACTGCCGCCATGAGCGCGTCGTCGGACTCGAAACCGGCCAGCCCCGCGACGGGGCGTTGGTCCTCGAGACGCAACACCTCGACGGCCCTGCCGCTGTGACGGTGCAGCGCCACCCGAACGTTCATCAACACGTCGTTGCACCGGGCAAGTTGGTCGGCGTCTCCCGGCAGCAGGTCGAGACCCGCCTCGACCGCCCAGTGCAGAGCGTGGATGTCGCGCAGGCCACCCATGCCCTCTTTCAGGTTCGGCTCGAGAAGGAACGCGACCTCGCCGTCTTTTGCGTACCGCTCGAGAACCCGCGCGTGCAGCTCGACCAACCATTCACGACCGCGCTTTGCCCAGCTCTCCCGCGTCGCCGAGATGATGTCGTCACCGAGCGCGACATTTCCCGCGATGACACGTGCGGTGACCAACGACGTGGCCGTGTCGAGATCGGTGGCACACAGTTGCAGGGTTTCCTTGGGTGTGCGCACTGAATGCCCGAGTTTCACGCCCGCGTCCCACACCGGGTACCAGATGCGCGATGCAATGTCGGAGATGTCTTTGACTCCCCTGTGGATGAGCAGCACGTCTAGGTCGCTCTGCGGAGCAAGTTCGCGGCGACCATAACCGCCCACGGCCATCAACACGATGTCGTCGGCCTTCTTCACGCCTGCCGTGGCCGTGCGGAAGAGTTCGACGAGCCACGCGTCGGTTGCGTCGGAGAGCGCCCGGGCGAGATGAGTTCCGCGCAGCGAACCGTCGGCAATCACGTCAGCACGTGTGTTGACGACCCCCGCAGTCACGACAGTTTTCCTTCGCTGCGGCGTCGAGACAGAACCGTTGCCGCCTTCCACGCACCCCAGGTGATCCCCGCGTCGTGCACATCGTCCGACAGGTCGCGCCACGTCAGCGGCCCGATGGCAAACACGTCGTCGGGCATTGCACGCGTCTCGAACTCGTCACGCACGGGCATCGCGACACCGGCTTCGTGAAGGGCACGCGACGCAGTGCGGGTCGCGCGACGCAGCACGTGCAGCGGGTTCTCGCGCTGTTCGTCGACATCTCTCGCCAGCAACGCCGACAGCCCGTCGATCATGTCGGCAACCACGCGTGCAACCACTTCCTCCACGTCGACGGTGTCGCTGCCCGCGATCTCGGTGACGCGGCGACGGATCCAGGCGGGGGCGGCCGCCTCGACAGCAGAGAGAAGGGCCGCCGAGTAGGGCTCGAGAGTGTTCGCGTCGACGGAATTTCCCATAGTCACCGGCGAGTGTATGGAGGCGACTCGGCCGGGAACCACCGCGTAACAAACATGCAACAAAGTTCCCGGCGACCGCGTGAACTAGACATTGGTTCATGAGTGTCGCGTTGGTTCTGGCCGGTGGCGGGGTCACCGGGATCGCCTGGGAAACCGGGGTTCTTCTCGGCCTTGCACGTGCGGGCCACGACTGCGTGGCGGTGGCGGACACCATCATCGGCACGAGTGCCGGTGCAACCGTCGGTGCCCAGGTGCTGTCGTCATTGACCCTCGACGCCCTGTACGAGAGGCAGATTGCCGACGTTCACGGCGAGATCACGCCCGAGATAGACATCGATTTGCTGGGCCGGATTCTCGGTGGGCTTGCACTCGGGGGCACGTCTTCCGACGACACACGACGTGAGATCGGCACACTGGCTCTCGGCGCGTCGACGGTGACCGTTGACGAACGCCGCCGTGTGATCGAATGGCGACTGCCGTCGCACGAATGGCCTGCTCGACCGTTGGTGCTCACGGCCATCGATGCCCACACGGGTGAGTTCGTGACGTGGGACAGCGCGTCTGGAGTCTCGCTCGTCGATGCAGTCGCCTCGAGTTGTGCCGTGCCGGGCGTGTGGCCGTGCGTTCCGGTTGGCGGCAGGACCTACTACGACGGCGGCCTGCGCACCAGCACCAACGCACACCTCGCAGCAGGTCACGACACGGTGGTCATCATCGCGCCGTTGTCCCAGGGTGTCACACCGTTGATCGAGCATGAGATCGAAGAACTCCGCGCGGGCGGGGCAACGGTGTCGTTCATCACCACCGACGACGAGGCGAAAACGGCAATGGGGGTGAATGCACTCGACCCTGCGTACCGCAGGGTGTCGGCAGAGCACGGTCTCCGCCAGGGCCTGGACGCCGTCGTCGTTCTGTGAACGCACCTGATTATCACTGCGGAGAAGGGGCGAAAGTACACTCGCCACACACCATCTGGAGGCGACGATGACATTCACACCGACCACGCCGGAGAACTTCCCCGGACGCATCGGGCGCACCCTCGCCGAATCGACACCATATTTCCCCGCCCATGACAGCGGAGCCGGAAAGCCGAACATTCTCATGGTGCTCCTCGACGATGTCGGCTTCGCCGATTTCGGGTGCTACGGGTCGGAGAACAAGACGCCGACGATCGACTCGATCGCGCAGCGTGGTCTGCGCTTCTCCGGTTTCCACACCACCGCGATGTGCTCCACCACGCGTGCCGCCCTGCACACGGGCCGCAACCACCACTCGGTGGGAATGGGTTGCCTCGCCAATTTCGACAGCGGTTACCCCGGCTACCGCGGGAAGATCGCGCACGAAGCGGGAACGCTCGCCGAGATGCTGCGCCCTCACGGCTACCGCAACTACATGGTCGGCAAGTGGCATGTCACCCCTCTCACCGAGACGGGGCCGACGGGGCCGTTCGACGGGTGGCCGTTGGCCCGCGGGTTCGACCGCTTCTACGGGTTCCTCGATGCAGAGACCGACCAGTACAGCCCCGAGGTGGTGCGGGACAACTCGCACGTGACAGCGCCGGGCACGTACTGGACCGGCTACCACCTCACCGAGGATCTCATCGACAACGCCATCACCTACGTCACCGAACACATCGCGGGGGCACCGACATCACCGTGGATGATGCTGCTCGCGCCCGGGGCATGCCATGCACCGCACCAGGCACCGCTCGAGTACATCGACCGTTGCGCGACGTACTACGAAGACGGCTGGGATGCGTGCCGCGAGCGCCGGCTCGCACGGCAGATCGAACTCGGCATCGTGCCGCCCGGCACGCAACTGCCGCCGCGCAACGATTTCGTTTTCCCCTGGGAAGACATCCCGTCGGAACAGAAGCCGTTGTTCATCCGGCTCATGGCCGCGTACGCGGCAATGCTCGAGCACTTCGACGACCACCTCGCACGGCTCATCCACCAGCTCGAGGTGTCGGGGCAACTCGACAACACCGTCATCATGGTGATGAGCGACAACGGTGCCAGCCAGGAGGGCGGCCCGTTCGGTTTCATCAACGCCATGGGGCCGTTCAACCTGATTCCCGAGGCGATCGAGGAGAAGATCGCGCGCATCGACGACATCGGCGGCCCCGACACGCACAGCAACTTCCCGTGGGGCTGGGCGATGGCCGCAAACACTCCCCTGAAGCGCTACAAGCAGAACACCCACTCGGGCGGCATCCGTGATCCGTTCGTTCTTGCGTGGCCGGGGGCAGTACCCGATGCCGGGGGTCTGCGGCACAACTTCTGCCATGCCGTCGACATCGCACCGACGATCCTCGACATGCTCGGTCTCGCGGCACCGTCGTCTGTCAACGGCATCGAACAGATGCCCATCGAGGGCGAGTCGTTTGCCCGCCTGATCACCGACCCCGGGGCGAGCGTCGCCCGCGGCCCGCAGTATTTCGAGATGTTCGGCCACCGCGGCATCGTGGTCGACGGCTGGAAGGCCGTCGCATTCCACCAGATGGGAACCCCGTTCGAGGACGACGTGTGGGAGCTGTACCACCTCGACTCCGATTTCAACGAGTGCCACGACAGGGCAGGCGACGAACCGGAGCGGCTCGCCGCGATGATCGACATGTGGTGGCATGAAGCCGACCGGAACAAGGTGCTGCCCCTCGACGACCGTTTCGCACCGCGATTCGCGGAGAACGCCGAACGACACACGGGCAGCCGCACGAACTTCACGTTCTGGCGGGGCATGGGCCACCTTCCGTCAGACGTTGCCCCCGACCTGCGCAGCCGTTCGTACACGATCTCTGCGTACATCGACGTTCCTGAAGAGGGATGCGAGGGTGTGCTCGTGTCACACGGTGACCTGACGAGCGGGTACAGCCTCTTCGTGCGTGACGGTCACCTCGAGCACGACCTGAACATCGGCGGCACGCACCAGATGCTGAGGTCTGACCGGCCGGTTCCGCCCGGTCGACACATCGTCGGGGTGCGCATGAAGCGCAACGGCAACGAGGGAACCCTCACGATGTTCATCGACGACGTCGTCGTCGGCACGATGACGACGAACAACATCTTCTGGATTCTCATCTCGTGGTCGGGTCTCGACATCGGCCTCGACCGCGGGACCCCGGTCAGCCTCTACGAATCACCGTTCGAGTTCACCGGCCATCTCACGAAGGTCGTTGTCGACCTCGATGCCGACCAGGTTCTCGATTTCAGCGGCACGAGCCGCGCAACGATGGCCCGCGACTAGCGCGATGCCGCCGCGGGGACCTGACGGAACGGCACCTCGCGGTCTGTCTGCGGCTCCTTCGGGAGGCCGAGAATCAACTCACCGATGATGTTGCGCTGGATCTGGTCGGTGCCACCGCCGATCGAGGTGAAGTACGCGTTGAGTTGCGAGTAGTTCGCGTCGCGCGAGCGCGGGAACTGGTCACCGTCGAGAGTGCCCTCTGCCCCGAGCAGGTGGCCCTGCACACGGCCCGCATAGTGCAGTATCCCCGACATCGCCAGTTTGCCCAGCGATGCAAGCGGCGAAGAGCCTCCCGCCTCGCTGACCGCCTTTGCACGGTCGCCGTTCCAGTCGTTCACCATGCGCATGCAGTAGAGGCGCGCAAGCGCCTGGCGCACGACGTGGTCACCGGAGCGCCCCATGTCGCGTGCCAGCGACACCAACGAGATGTCGGGTGACGGAATCGAACCGTGTGCCGCTGACGTCGCGCCACCGGGGCCCTTCGGACCGCGTCGCGACACACCCATCGCCGCACGTTCGTACGCAAGTGCCGACTGCAGCACCCACCACCCCTTGTTGAGGTCACCGAGAACATGGGTGTCGGGAACACGCGCGTCGGTGATGAAGACCTCGTTGAAACGTGCATCGCCGGTTGCCTGGCGCAGGGGCCGCACCTCGACGCCGGGCTGCTTCATCGGGAACCAGAAGAACGAGATGCCCCTGTGTTTTGGTTGGTCCCAGTCGGTGCGGGCGATCAACATGCCGATGTCGGCATCCTTTGCCCCTGATGTCCAGACCTTCTGGCCGTTGATGATCCACTCGTCACCGTCACGGACCGCTGTCGTGCGGATGCCCGCGAGATCAGAACCTGCCCCGGGCTCGCTGTAGAGGAGACACATCGCCACTTCGTCGAGCAGCAGAGCCCGCACGTACCTGCGCCTCAGTTCGTCACCGCCGAACCCGACGAGGGTCCCCGCCCAGAGGTTCCACTTGTCCTGCCCCGGCCCGGGAACCTTCGCCTCGCTGAAGACCCTCTCGACTTCCTCGGCCTGGTCGTCGGACAACGCACGACCGAACCATTCAACGGGCCATCGAAGCGCCGCCCAACGGTTGTCAACCACAAGTTCGCGCCACTCGGCGAGATCGATGCCGGGCGACCAGTTCTGTGCAATGAAGTCCCGCGCTTCCTCGACGACACCGGTCATGAAAACCACCTTTTCCCTCGGGGTCATCGTAGGTGACACGGTTCCGGGCAATCGGCTCGGGAGCGACACTCACTAGGGTGAACCGCAAGGGGGTAACGATGAAGGCACTGGTGTTCCACGGCGCGCGCGACATCCGTTTCGAGGACTACGCCGACCCGTCGCTTCGGTTCGACCACGCGGTGATTCTGCGGGTCACCCACTGCAGCATCTGCGGCAGTGACCTTCACATCTACCACGGCGACAAGATCGGCAAGACCGATTACTCCGCCGGGGTCGAGCCGTTCTGCGTCGGGCACGAGTTCATCGGCGAGATCGTGGCAAAGGGAAACGACGTTCACCGCTTCGCCGTCGGCGACCGTGTGATAGCCGCCGGCGGTTCGGGGTGCGGAGAGTGCGGCGCGTGCATCTCGCGTGTGGGTCGCTGCGCAAAGAGCACCGCGTTCGGGCTCAGCACACGACTGCAGGGCGGGCAGGCCGAGTTTGCCCAGGTGCCGAACGCAGATGTCACGTTGATGAAGATTCCGGAGGGCGTCAGCGACGACCAGGCTGTGCTGCTCACCGACGCGCTGGCCACGGCACACTTCGGGGTCGGCCGTGCCGACATTGCACCGGGATCACACGTGGCAATCGTGGGTCTCGGGCCCATCGGTCTGCTCGGCATCGAGCTTGCGTTTGCTCGCGGTGCTGCGACCGTGTTCGCCGTCGACCCCGTCGAGACACGGCGCCGACACGCGGCATCACTCGGTGCCGTCGCACTGCACCCCGACGACGCACGTGATTCGATCCGCGAGCACACGAAAGGCGCGGGGTGTGACTCGGTCTTCGAGGCGTCGGGGGCGCGCGGCGCCATCGCCCTCGTTCCCTCGCTCGCACGCCACGGTGCCACGGCATCGTTCATCGGGTTGCCCCAGGGCGACACGGCCGTGCCGATGCGCGACATCATCTACCGCAACCTCACTGTCCGCGCCGGCGTCGCGAACGTCGTCGCCCAGTGGGAGTCGCTGGTTCCCCTGCTGCAGAGCGGCCGCGTGAAAGGCGACGGGCTCTTCACGCACCGCATGAACCTGTCGGAGGGTGCGGAGGGTTACCGAATGTTCGACGCGCGCGAAGAGGGCGTGATGAAGATCATGTTCGAACTCGACCGTTGATCAGTCGGCAATCTGCACGCGAAGGCGTCTGAAGCCCTTCCCCTTGTTCTCGATCTTGACCACGCGCACGGTGCCGACGTGACGCGTCGACGAGACGTGCGTGCCGCCGTCGGCCTGTTTGTCGAGCCCCACGATGTCGACCACGCGGATCTCTCTCACGTTGGCCGGGATCAGTGACACCTTCGTCCTGATGAGGTCCTCGTCTTCCACCGCCGTGTCGCGCGGCAGGAACGACACCTCGATCGGGTGGTCGGCAGCGACGGCCGCGTTCACCAGCGCCTCGACACGTTGGGCGAACCCCTCGGGCACCTCGGGCAGCTCGAAATCCATCCGCGCGGACAACGGCTCCATGTTCCCGCCCGTGACGGGCACTTTCCATTCGTTCCAGATGACACCGCACAGCACGTGCATCGCGGTGTGGGTGCGCATCAACCGGAACCTGCGGTCCCAGTCGATCGAGCACTGCACCGTCGCACCGACCCCGGGCACGACCGCACCGTCGGCGAGAACGTGCAGCACCTCGTTGCCGTCTTTGCGCACGTCGACAACCGGTTGGCCGTCGAGCAGGCCCGTGTCGTGGGGCTGCCCGCCGCCTGTGTAATAGAAGACAGTGCGGTCGAGCACGACGGCGTTGTCGCGCACATCGACCACCGTGGCGGTGCACTCCGTGAGGTAGGCGTCGCGCAGGAACAACAACTCAGTCATCGTGACAACCTCCGCGCGATTGCCCGCACGAGGTTCACCACGAGCAGGCGCAGCACGACAGCCATCTCAGAGCTCGTTGATGAGTTCCTCGACCGGGGTCACCATGCCGACGTAGAACGCACCGAACTCGGCGTACACGGCCGATGCCTCGTCGTACCGCATGGTGTACACGACTTCCTTCAGGTCGTCGGGGTGCACACCGAACAGGGTGACCCCCCATTCGAAGTCGTCGAGGCCGGCAGAGCCGGTGACCAGCTGGATGACGCGGCCGGCGAAGGTGCGCCCGCTCTTGCCGTGCTCTTCCATGAGTTCCTTGCGCTTGGCGAACTCGAGGGTGAACCAGTTCTGGCCCTCGTTGCGGCGCTTCGACATCGGATAGAAGCACCACGCGTTCTTCCCGGCGGGCGGCAACTGCGGGTAGAGACGTGCGTTCAGCATCTCCTGTGGCATGCCCTGTGCGTACTCGCTGACCTCGGTGAGTGACACGTAACTGTCGACCACCTCTGCACCGGCATGTTGCACGCCCGACTGCAGCGCCCTGAGTGCCCTCATGTCGGCCGCGAGACCCATGACCGCGAAATCGGCCTTGTGGCCGAGCATCGACACCGACACCACGGTGACGCCGTTGTTCTCGGCGTTCTTCACTGCCTGCACCAGTGCCTCACCGTCGAAATCGGGGAAGGGCTTGCAGAACAGGTGGATGACGGCGAGGCCGACCGAGGGGGACATTGGTTCGCTCATGTCTCTCAACCTACCGACACCGACGGTGCGCGGGAGAAGCGTTCACGATCGCGCGAGGAAAGCCTGCACGAAACGAGCCGCCGAGTCACGGGAGGTGTGCAGAAACAGCGACGGCTCGGCGAGTTCGACCTCCATCACCACCGGCATGCCGGCCGACCCGCGCACCACGTCGACCCGCGCATACAGGGGATGCTCGCCGAACCTCTCGCGGATGAACTCGACCACCTGCTCACCGAGGTCGAGTTCCTCCCTCGACGCATCTCGTGGCCCGATGTCTTCCTCGGTGAACAGACCGTTCTTGGTGTTCTCGCCGGTGGCGAGAATGGCGCCTTTGCGGAACGCATGACTGAATGCCCCGTTGAAGTACAGCATCCCGGTCTCGCCGCGCTCGTCGATGAACCGTTGGTAGGGCTGCACCATCGCAACCTTCCCGGCATCGAGAAGCGACGTGATGTGTGCCGCCGCTGTCGTGTGTGAGTCGACGTGCCGTTCCGTGTTGTTCGAACCTGCACTCACCGTCGGCTTCACCACGACGTCACCCTTGATCAGGTCGTTCGCCAGCACGAGGTCCTCGGCATTCGTCACGTAGGTGGTCGGGATCACCGGAATGCCGGCCGCAACGAGTTCCTTCAGATAGGTCTTGTCGATGTTCCACGCAACGATGTCTGCGGGGTTGAACAACCGGGTCACCGTCGAGACCATCGAGAGCCACTGCACGAATTCGTCGTGACGACGGTGGTAGTCCCACGGCGAACGCAGAACCGCCGCAACATACTGTGACCAGTCGACAGTGGAGTTGTCCCAATCAACGACATCGGCAACAATTCCTCGGTCACCGAATGCACGGATCAACAACGGAAGATCGGAGTCGTGGTCGTGCGCCTCTTCACACGAGACGAGGGCGACGTTCTTCGGCACGTTGACCGAGGCTATCGGCG